>JBDWQQ010000108.1:0-31187 GCA_039986455.1 Halioglobus sp. | reverse complement strand
CCTGTCCTGCGATGGCGCTACACACCTCCTGGAGCTTCATTGCGTTCCCCGCCAGCCGCTTGAGCCGGGGGTGCGATATCTCCAGTCCGCGCGGCCGACGCGCGAAGGCCGTGACCTCGTGTCCATCTGCCAGCAGGCTCTTAACGGCAAGGCGACCAACACTACCTGTCGCGCCAAAAACAATCACTTTCATGGTGTTCTCCTCAATAAGGCATGGTGACTTGACATGGTGTCAAGTTGACAGGGTGTAAATTAGTGGTAGATTGACACCATGTCAAGTGAAAACCTCGAAACACGCGAAAGAATTCTGGAGAGTGCCTGGAAGCTCCTGACAGGTAGTCAGGCGAGCGCGGTGCGCATGAGCGATATCGCAAAGCAGACAGGTATCAGCCGGCAGGCCGTTTACCTGCACTTTCCAACTCGCGCGGAGTTATTGATTGCCACTACGCGATACATTGATGAGGTCAAAGATATCGATGAGCGATTAGTCAAAAGTCGCAGCGCGTCAACGGGGCTGGAGCGGCTCGAGGCGTTTGTAGAGGCGTGGGGTAATTACATCCCCGAGATCTATGGCGTGGCCAGTGCGCTTATCGCGATGCAAGCGAAGGACGATGAAGCGGGCGCCGCCTGGTCCGATCGCATGGGCGCCGTGCGTCATGGGTGCGAGGCGGCTGTGGCAGCATTGGAGCGTGACGGCAGACTGACGCAGTCGCTCTCAACCTCAGAGGCGACGGACCTACTCTGGGGTCAACTCTCAGTGGAGAACTGGGAACATCTGCGTCACCGCTGCGGCTGGACGCAGGCCCGGTACATCGACGTGGTGCAACAGACCGTGGGCGCGGCGCTGGTCGACTGAGCAAAGGTGTTACCGGTGGAGGGTTTGATTGAGTTGGCGCCAACCGCGCGGCGACGTTATTGACAAGCTAACTCGTCAACGTCCACGGAGCCAAAGCTCCAATTCCCAAGCCACTGCCCTGCAACCCACTGAACGCATTGCGCCTGGGATCCAGGTAGTATTGAGCCGGTCAAACACACCTGCTAAAACGAAAAAAGACCACCCCAAGGGGTAGCCTTTCTATAGATGGCGCGCCCGGAGAGATTCGAACTCCCGACCAACTGGTTCGAAGCCAGTTACTCTATCCAGCTGAGCTACGGGCGCGTGGAGCAGTGAGTATACAGGCTATTTTCATCAGCGGACAAAGTCGTTGAATAAATGTTTTGCTGTACAGCAATCGATTGAGGTTTGGTAATCCGGCCGTATTCCATGATCCGGCCCAGCAGCTCAGACGTATAAAAAGCCGTTTATCCTGTTTTATTAATCACGCGGAATACACTAGGATGATTGCCTGCCATCCGACTGGATTTTAGTTGGACCTACAGACCAATATCGCGAAAACCGTTTCTCGAGGAGAAAGCCATGAATGCACCCCAGCAAACTGCTTTAGACAGGGACCCTGTCGCTGAAGCAATGACCGCCGTACTTGAAGCCCAGCGTGCTGACTACACTGCTGAGGGGCATGTGAGTGCCGAGACACGCATTGATCGGATGCGCCGTGGTATGACTTCGGTGCACAAGCATCAGGACCAGCTGGTGGAGGCACTGAATACAGACTTTGGTTGTCGGCCTAGAGAGCTTTCGTTGATGACCGATGTGTCAGCGAGCATCATGCCTTTTAAGAGTGCAATGAAGCACGTGAAGCATTGGATGAAGCCCGAGAAGCGCAAGACCATGTTTCCTCTTAATGTCCTGGGTGGACGTTCCTGGATCGAGTATCAGCCGCTGGGGGTGGTGGGCGTTATAAGTCCCTGGAACTTCCCGGCCAACTTGACCTTTGGCCCACTCGCTGACGTGCTGGCGGCCGGTAACAGGGCGATGATCAAACCGTCAGAGTTTACACCGGCCGTTTCCGAGGTCATGGCGGACATTGTCAAAGATGCCTGGGATGAGAAAGAGGTCGCTATATTCACTGGGGGGCCGGAAACCGGGGCTGCATTCAGCGCATTACCCTTCGACCATCTGCTGTTTACCGGTGCAACCGGCATTGCCCGCCATATTATGGCCGCTGCCGCCAAAAACCTGGTACCGGTTACGTTAGAGCTGGGTGGTAAGTCGCCCGTTATTCTCAGTCGCAGTGCCGATATCAAGCAAGCGATCGGCAGGGTAATGATCGGCAAGACCATGAACGCCGGACAAATATGCCTGGCGCCGGATTACTTGATGGTGCCTGAGGAAAGCGTTGACGAAGTGATTGGTGAGATTCAATCTGCAGTGGCAGAAATGTATCCCAAACTGCTCGACAACCCACAGTACACATCGATTATCAATGAGAGGCATTTCCAGCGCATGCAGGAAAACCTCGAAGATGCGAAGGCGAAGGGAGCGGAAATTATTGAGTGTAACCCTGCGTCAGAGGATTTTTCAGTACAGCAGGGCACGCATAAAATGCCCCCGACTATTGTCAAAAACCCCAGCGAAGAGATGCGCATTCTCGACGAAGAGATCTTCGGTCCTTTGCTGCCCATCAAGACCTACAAGAACTTCAACGAAACCATCGATTACGTTAACTCGCGACCCCGACCTCTGGCCGCTTACTATTTCGGCTATGACAAGGGTGAAGAGAGAGATGTACTGGATCGCACGACGTCAGGTGGTGTCTGCATTAACGACGTGATTATGCACATCATGCAGGAAGACTTACCTTTTGGTGGCGTGGGTCCCGCTGGCACAGGCGCCTACCACGGTGAGCATGGCTTCAAGACCTTCAGTCATGCCAAGTCAATTTATCGTCAGCCAAAATTCGATATAGCAGGCCTGGCTGGATTGCGTCCTCCCTACGGGAAGAGCACTGAAAGTGCGATTAAGATGCAGACTAAAATCTAAAGCTGCTTGCACGATAGGTTGGTGCCACCTGGGCTATAAGGCCGAGTTGGCGCCCGCCACATAATAATAAGCTCCGGAGACTCTCCTTATGGCCAACTTGCTAATTTTCGTTATTGTAGTGCTGGCGTTACTGCTCGCGCGCAAGGCGCTTCTGCCACGCTTAGTGGCAGGCTGGGTACGAAAGCTACGAGCCGACCCCTCAATAGATGCCTATAACAAGGACAGTGCCTACGGTCTGCCTGGCTTCGACCCGACACATGTGGAGCTGGATAGGGTGGAGCTGCCTGTCAAAGGAGCACTGCCCGGCGACCTGGAAGGGGTCTACTTACGTAATGGCACCAACCGGCAGTTCTCTCAAACGCGATCTCGCCTGCATATGTTTAACGGCGCCGGTATGCTGCACCAGGTGCAGTTTAAAGACGGACGCGCCTGGTACTCCAATAACTATGTGCGCACACCTCGCTTTGTGCACGAGAAAGAGGCGGGGAGAGAGTTGTATCCAGAGTTCGGAGATATTGCCGGCAATGGAAAGAAAGGCTTCGCCCGCATTATTAGCAATGTGATGGAGCAGCGCTTTGGTCTCGTACCTAAAATGGCCAGCACCGAAAATGCTTCTGCGACAACTGCGATTCAGTGTCATCACGGCAAGCTCTACGCACTTCAGGAAACCGCCTACCCGTTCGCATTGAAGACCCGCTTTGAAGATGGTTTGCTGGTATTGAATGGAGAGGGCGAATTCGATTCGCTGGGTGGTGTTTTGGATGGACCGTTTACCGCCCATCCCAAGATTGATCCACAAACAGGTGATTGGCATTCGTTCAGCACCGAACTACAGAGCGGTACCATTTCCTACTCAGTGCTTTCGAAGGGAGAGCTGGCTTTTTATCAAACCATAGAGCAGGCAAAACCGGCACTGGCGTTTGTGCACGATGGTTTCCTTACGAAAGATTATGCTGTGTTCCCTGATCTCTCTCTGCGCTTCGATCCTGGTCAGCTATTCAAGGAGCACGCTAGTGCGTTTTACTACGACTCCGATTACATGATGCGCTTTGGTGTGTTGCGTCGCGATGAGGGCAAAGAGGCCAGCGTGCGCTGGTTTGATGCTGGTATGCACGGTCATATCTGGCACACGGTGAACGGCTGGGAAGAAAGTGCGGCTGATGGCGCGCCCGAATTGGTACTGGTGGCACCGGTGTTTACCAGCTATCCGAGCAATGTACCCATTCATTCGCCGCAGGAACCTCATGCCCACCTGTATAAGTTTCGGTTTAATTTAAACAGCGGCGCGCTTGTCGATAAGCGTTGCCTGCTTCAGCATTTCTATGAACGGCCTAGTATCAATACGGCATGGCTGGGAAAACCGACGCGTTATGCTTACCTGCTCGATGAAGAAGGCTCTGGCGGAATAATGGGTAGCGGTGTTCTGAAATACGATTTGCTGGATGAGCAAGCAATAGCAAGCTTCGACTATGGCGAATATCGTGGCGGTGAGGCTTTGTTTGTTCCACGCGATAACGCCGTAGAGGAAGACGACGGCTATTTACTGGAGTTATTGATGGGCGATCAGGACTCCGCCTTGCTAATACTGGATGCCAAAACCATGTCGGAAGTTGCGCGTCTGCCGCTTCCACAGAAAGTCCCCTATGGTGTTCATGGTTGTTGGTTGGGTAATGAGCAGCTTCAGTCTCTGCAGGCCTAAGGACAAGGCCTGTATTTCTTAACCGGGGTCTAGTTGCTGCCAAAGCATGTCTGCGGTGGTATCGCATAATTTCTTGATCGACGCGGAATCAGTGTAAACGCCGTCCAGTAGCAATCGGCTGATTCCGTGAAGTGTGCCCCAGTACACCTGCACATAGCGTGAAACGTCCAGATTTGGATTGATTTTCCCGAGCGTCTGCCGGCGTTTGAGTCGTTCCACGTCAGCACGCAGAATGCCCCGTGCGGTGACTGCCAGCGACTCCTGTGGGTCTGCACAATGCCAGGATTTACTCCCGTACATCAGGTCATAATATTCGCGATTTTTGCGAGCAAAGTCGATGTACGCCCTGACTACAGCGTACGTTTGATCGCGACCACCCAGCTTGCGGCAGCGTTTTTGTGCAGCCTTCATCGCTGCTTCGTAGCGCAAAAAACCTTCTTCCGCGATTGCTGAGAGCAAAGCTTCCTTGTTTTTGAAATGATTGTAGGGCGCTGTTCTTGACACATTCAAATTTGCTGCCAGTCGTCTGAGCGACAGGGCACTTTCGCCTTCCTCGCGCAGGATTCGGGCGGTTTCATCGAGTATCGCGCGCTTAAGGTCGCCATGGTGGTATTTGGTTTGTTGTAGTGAATTGGGCATGGACGGAAATCTAGCATCCAATATTGACACCGTCAATATCCGTGGCTATGGTAAGCGCCTGAAAATATTGACTGTGTCTATATGTGCGCGGCCGCTATGTAAAAAAGCGGAGAAGCAAGAGAGAGTCAGCAGATAGGCACCAGAAAGACAATGGAGAGGCGACTATGAGTACAAAAATTCCACGCAGCAGGGAAAATGACTACACCACAGAAATTATCGCCGAGCGACAGCAATTTCTGGAGGAAAAATCCGGAGCGAGTCTGAAGCACACCAAGCAGTTTACCTTCGACCCAGAAACCATGGAGGGCAACTGTGAGCAACTGTTTGGCGTAGCGCAGGTGCCTATTGGCGTCGCCGGTCCACTGTTGGTCAACGGCGAGCACGCTCAGGGTGAATTCTATGTGCCAATGGCGACTATCGAGGGGACGCTGATTGCAAGCTATAACCGCGGCATGCGGGTTATTCGAGAGAGCGGTGGCGTCACTACAACAGTCGTTAGCGAAGCGATGCAGCGCGCGCCTGTCTTCTTCTTTAAAGACGCGCGTGACGCTCGCGACTTCGGTGTGTGGCTTGTCGATAATTTTGATGTGATTAAGGGGCAGGCCGAGTCTACGACTTCGGTTGGCAAGTTGCTTGAGATTGAGCAGTACCCTGTACACAACATGGTCTACACCCGCTTCGACTACAGTACCGGCGACGCGGCAGGGCAAAATATGACTGGCGGTGCAACGTTTGTCGCCTGTGAATGGATTCGGGCTAACTACCCCAAGCTGCGGACCTATGGATTATCAGGCGGCATGGATACTGAAAAGAAGACATCTTTCGTTAACTCGTTAAAGGGGCGCGGTCGGAAGGTGACGGCAGAAATCACGATACCACGGCAAGTACTCGCGGACGTGCTGCGCACCACTCCCGAGAACCTTCGTAATAGCACAGGCATTAACACATTGGCGGCCTTCCTTACCGGTGCGTCAAATAATGCAGCACATCCGGCTAACGGCCTGGCGGCCCTTTATATGGCAACAGGTCAGGACATGGCCAATATCGGAGAGGCTAACCAGTGCAGTGTTTACAGTTACGTCACCAAGAGCGGCGATCTGTATTATTCCATTACTCTGCCGGCTTTGATTATGGCGACCTATGGCGGCGGTACCAGTCTTGCCACACAGCGGGAGTGTCTGGAACTGATGGACTGTTATGGTCAGGACAAAGCTTATAAATTGATTGAGATTGCCGCGGGGCTAGTGGTGGCGGGCGAGCTCTCGCTGGTGTCTGCGGCGCGTACCGACAAGACCACGGGCACCAATGAATGGGTAGATGCCCATGAAAAGCTGGGTCGTAATCGATAGCGCCCGATTCATCAGTAGAGTAAAGAGCCCAATACTATGACCACAAGTCACCCAAACAGATTGTTTGATCTCACTCGTACAGACGACCAGCGCATGAGTCAGGAGACCATGCAGCGCTTTGCGGAAGTTGAAATTCGCAGCATCGCCAGAGCCAGCGATGAAGCCGGTGAAGCACCCGCAGGTTTCTATGACAAGACGGCAGAGCTGGGCCTTGCCCTGTTATCCATCCCAGAGTCCTTAGGTGGGGCCGGAATGGAGCGGTCGCCATTATCCAGTGTGCTTAACATCGAAGAACTGGCCTCCGGTGATCTTGGCCTCGCGTTGGGCGCGGTAAGCCCTCAAGCATTTGTGAGTACCTTGATCGATCAGGGTAGCGATGCGCAGAAAGAGCGGTACTTGCCACCATTTTGTGAAGGTACCTTTGTGCCCGCGACTACCGCGCTCATGGAACCACGGGCAATGTTCGATCCGATGGAGCCTCTCTGCACGGCTGAGGAAACCGCACAGGGCTATGTTCTCAACGGTAGTAAGTGCATGGTCCCTCTCGGTCTGGACGCACAACTGATGCTGGTTATTGCAAAACTTGAAGGGCAAGGTGCCTGTGCCTTTATCGTTGAAGGTACGCCGGAAGGAATGACGCGTACGCAAGAATCCAATATGGGGCTGCGCACCTTGCAACTCGCGACCCTGGAATTTGACAATGTACAGCTACCCTTAGAGGCTCGTCTTGGTGATGAGGATTTTGACCTTCAGCGCTTTGTGGATCTCTCTCGGCTGGGTATTGATGCACTTGCCGTAGGGACTTGTCAGGCTGTTCTGGACTATGTGAAAGAATATGTGAATGAGCGAGTTGCCTTCGGAGAGCCGATCAGTAATCGTCAGTCAGTCGCGTTTATGGTGGCAGACATGGCGATTGAGCTGGAAGCCATGCGCCTCATGGTTTGGCGAGCTGCGTCTTTGGCTGAACACGGACTCGAGTTCCATCAACAGGCCTATCTGGCCCATGTCGCGTGTGGTGAATACGCAATGAAGATCGGCACCGATGGCGTGCAACTCTTGGGCGGGCATGGCTTTTGCCGTGAGCACCCGGTTGAAATGTGGTATCGCAACCTGCGAGCTATTGCCATTCTGGACGGCGTTGCCAGTGCGTAAAGGAACGAGAATATGATTCAGTTAGAAATATCAGATAAGCACCAGGAAACCTTCAACAATGCGATGCTGCTCGCCGAGCACATGATGCGACCGTACTCGCGGAAGTATGACAAAGAAGAGCATGCATATCCCAAGGAGATGGACGAGGTCGTTAAGTTGCTGGCGGGAAACCGATCGGGCGCTCCGGGGGTTGATGGACCTAAACCTACCGACAATGGCGAAGTAGTCAATGGCGGCAACATGGGCGCAGTGATTGGACTGCAGGCGCTTGCTTGGGGTGATCTTGGCTTGTTTCTTGGAATGCCCGCCAATGGTCTCGGTAATGCTGCCATTAATGCTGTGGGTACGCCGGAGCAGAGAGATAAGTACGGCGCTACCTATGCTGCTATGTGTATCACCGAACCAGGCACTGGCTCCGATTCCGCTAATATTTCCACGACAGCGGTACGCGATGGAAACCACTGGGTGCTCAACGGAGAAAAGATTTACGTCACCTCAGGGCAGTGGGCAGATACGCTGGTGGTGTGGGCAACGCTGGATAAATCCAAGGGTAAGGCTGCCATCAAATCCTTTATCGTAGAGAAAGGAACGCCCGGCTGTGAGGTAACTCGTCTCGAGCACAAAATGGGTATTCGTGCCTCTGACACTGCAGCCATCACTTTCAGTGACTGTCGTATTCCATTGGACAATATTCTTGGCAGTGCCGAGATTGCCTCTGACGCGGAAGGTCGCAAGAAAGCGTTTGGCGGAGTTATGCAAACCTTTGATAATACGCGTCCACCGGTTGCCGCCATGGCTTTGGGTGTTGGCAGAGCCGCAGTGGATATGGCGCGAGAGGTTTTGGCGGAGGAGGGCGTGTCTCTTGGCTTTGATCGAAAGCCCAGTAACGTCAGCGCGATCGAAGCGGAGCTGTACCGGCTGGAGGCTGAATGGGAGGGTGCCCGCTTGCTAACCCTCAAGGCAGCATGGATGGCGGACAACAAGCAGCCAAATTCCAAAGAGGCGTCAATGTGCAAAGCCAAGGCGGGGCGCATGGGAAACCGGGTCACGCTGCGTTGTGTGGAACTTTGTCAAAGCCTTGGTTACAACGAAGATCGCTTGTTGGAAAAATTTGCCCGCGATTCCAAGATCATTGATATTTTTGAAGGCACGCAGCAAATACAGCAACTCATTGTTGCGCGGCGTATATTGGGCAAGTCCTCCAGCGAGTTAAAGTAACGGCGTTTGGACGACACATCGACATGAAAGAGTTCGCCATGAAAAAACAACATACGATTCCTTCGCTAGGTGCGTTGCTGCTACTTAGCTCGACTGCTCTTGCTGAAACTCAGTTGCTTTGGGGCGACACCCACCTGCATACTTCTAATTCGCCCGATGCCTTTATGGCGGGCAATCGCACTGCTGGCCCCGATGTAGCGTATCGCTATGCAAAAGGGGAGCCCGTGATTCATCCTTATGCGGGGAATAGGGTGCAAATCAAGCAGCCACTGGACTTCCTTGCGGTTTCTGATCATGCCGAGTATCTGGGCATTTTCCCGGAAGTGATGAGCGGCCGTGCTGAGCAGCCCGAGGCTGACCTGCTTGAAAAGATAAAATCGTTTTTCTATGTGGAAGTGATTCGCTACCTTATTTCCGACCCCAGGAAGGGCGTTGAGACATTTAGGGGAAGGATGGCACCGACTGATGTGCAGTCGGGTGACAGTCGGGACCCCATTGCCGCTGCGAATGAAGCGGGTAATGGCGTTGGCCTTGAGGATATCGGCTTGGTCAATGAAGACGCGGCTGATCGAATTATTGCGTCCCAGTGGTCCCGTTCTATGGAAGTAGCAGACCGTTACTATCAGCCTGGACGCTTTACCACGCTAGTGGGCTGGGAGTGGTCGCAGACCGCAAGCGGCGCCAATTTACATCGCGTGGTGCTTTCCGACACCGATGGTAAAACCGCAAGCACCTTTTCTCCAGTCGGCGCGAACGATGCCCCTTACCCAGAGCAGCTATGGGATCAGTTGGCCAGTTTGTCGACAAGCGTGAATGCTAATTTCATTTCTATCCCACATAACTCAAACATTTCGAAAGGCTACATGTTTGCAAAGACGACTGTTGCAGGTGAACCGATTAGTGCCGGCTATGCGACGAAGAGGTCCCGTTGGGAGCCGTTGGTAGAGGTCACTCAGATTAAAGGCGACAGTGAAACTCACCCGGACCTGGCCCCCGATGATGAGTTTGCCGATTTTGAGCGTTATCGATTTTACCTGCAGGGCGCGAGCTCTGACGTAAGCTATAAAGTGCAAAAGGGAGATATGGTGCGTTCGGCGCTGAAAAGCGGCATTGAGCTTGAGAAAGAGACTGGTGTTAATCCGTTCAAGTTTGGCATGATCGGCTCCACCGATGCTCACACTAGTCTGGCCTCTGCTGAAGAACCCAATTTTTGGGGAAAGCTGGCGACTGATTCCATTCCGCGTAACAAGCGTGGCGATGACCCCGAGGGCTATGCCAATGGTAAAACCAGTACCAATGGTTGGACGATGTCAGCGTCTGGCCTGGCCGCCGTTTGGAGTGAGGATAACAGTCGTGAAGCGATTATCGCCGCGATGAAGCGCCGAGAGACTTACGCAACCACCGGGCCGCGCATAGGCGTACGCTTCTTTGGTGGCTGGGCGTACGAGGAAAAGGATATCCAGGCTGCGGATCTTGCCACGGTCGGTTATGCAGGTGGTGTACCGATGGGTGGAGAGCTAGCAGCGGCACCTGCCGGTGAAGCGCCGCGGTTTATAGTGGCTGCAAGCAAGGGAGCACTCGATCACAACCTCGACAGAATTCAGGTGGTTAAGCTTTGGCTCAATACTGATGGGCAAGCTCAAGAGAAAATTTTTAATGTAGCCTGGTCGGGCAGTGCCTCGGGTGAACGGCTCCTGCAAGCCGACGGAAAACTACCGACGGTCGGTAGCAGCGCAGACACAACAACGGGCGTCACTGCGAATACGATAGGCGCAGCGCAGCTCAGTGCCTTGTGGATCGATCCGGAATTTGATGCTGACCAAAGTGCGCTTTATTATTTGCGCGTGTTGCAAATACCGACAGTGCGTCATTCACAGCTGGATGCGATCGCACTGGGAATAGAAACCCCTTACGAGGGGCCAGCCACCATTCAGGAGCGAGCCTACACCTCGCCAATCTGGTATACCCCAGAGACTGATTAGGTAAATTAGCTTCTGGGAAAAGTCGCTATTTTCAAGCCGCATTGTTATTCAACCAATAGTAGGCTCTACCGCCTTGATCGTGGCCGGTCAGCTCGCTGGCCAGTTTCACGGCCGCCAACAGTGAGGGCATGTTCACACCTGTTTCAAAACCCATTTGCTCACACATCATCACGACGTCTTCGGTCGCCACATTGCCTTTGGCCCCTGGAGCGAAGGGGCAGCCGCCCAGCCCGCCTAGTGAACTGTCAAAACGTCGAACACCACTTTCGATAGCAGCGAACGTGTTTGCCAAGCCCATCGCTCGCGTGTCATGGAAGTGGCAGGCAAGCTTTTCGCTGCCATGCTCGGCAACCAGCGCGTCCATCAATCGACGCACAGATGCAGGGTCAGCAGCACCGATAGTGTCTGCGATGACTATTTCGTCAGCCTCCCAGGTAGCTAACTCACGGGCTTGGGTCAGAATGGTTTCGTCAGCGACCTTGCCTTCAAAGGGGCACTCAAAGGCAACGGAAAGGTAGGCCTGCATGCGAGCTCCCTCATCGCGCCCTCTGCGCACAATGCGTCCTGCCGTCTCCAGCGTTTGCTCGAGACTCATATTGATGTTTTTCTGATTCATGGTCTCGGTGGCTGAGACCACCACGGCGATCGTGTTGACGCCTGCGGCACGGGCTAGCTCGTAGCCCTTCATGTTGGGCACCAATGCACTGAGATAGGCCGCAGTATCTGGGCCCAGTAAGCTAAAGAGATCTCCAGTGCCGGCCATCTGGGGGACCGCTTTTGGAGAGACGAAGCTCCCCGCCTCGACGTGCTGTAATCCCGAATCCAGCAAGGCCATGATAAGCGACGCCCTTTCTTCGACCGTTAGGTGCTTATCCTGACTCTGAAGTCCGTCACGTGGGCCTACCTCGTTGATTACAATGCGTTCGGTCATTAAGCGATTACACCTTTGTCTCTAAGCTCAAAAATTTCATCCGTACTGTAGCCCAAAAAATTGCTGAACACGTCATCTCTATCCTGACCCAGCAGGGTTGCGGGTGAAAAGTGCTCCTAGTTTGTTCGGGACAATTTGATCGGATTTCCCGGACCATGGGTTTTGGCGCCGCTGGGGCGGCCTAAACCTACCACCATGTTGCGATGCCGTAACTGTGAGTCTGACGGCATCTTATAGGTTAAACCAGGGTGACAGCATCAGGTCCAGTTCCCCGTCGTACTGCAACACGTTTCTGGGAGTGGGTTTTACGAACCTAGACCAGTGGGTATTGTCTTCGATCTTCACATCTTTGCTGGGAATGCTGTAGACGTTGGCATCGAATAGTGTGGCGTCATACCAGCTGTGGTCGCAGACACCGTTTCGCCAGTAAATGTAATCGTTGGCCGCAATCCACTCGGCCGCGGGGGTTGCCAGGGGGTGTTTATCGTCCAGGCGCAAGGTCGATTGAAAGAGGCCTCCATCCTTCGAGGTGACAGCGGATTGGATAGCATCGGCGTTCATCGTATGTTCAACCCGGTCTGCCCTGGTGAAGAAATTGACCGGATCCAACGACCCTTGGCTGGCGCGGGCCTCCAGCACCATGTATCGGGCCACGCCTTCACTGTCAGCCACGTAAGTTGACCACTCAGCTCGCGTACCTTTAACGATGCCGCTGACCTCATAAATATTTAAGGTCAAGGTAAGAACCGGTTTCTCGTTAGCCAGGCAGCGTATGGGCACCGGTGCCAAACCATCGGCTAAATTGATATAGCGGCTGAATTCTGATGCCATGGCGGGCTTAACGGTGAAGTTGATGTAAATTGAGCTGGGGTCGGCGAGTACTTTGAAGGAAAGGCTTGGTCGTTGCTTGCCAAATAAAATTAGCACAGCGTCTCGCATAGCCATTTGCGAATACATGACTCGTTTGAGAAAGCGCAGTCCTGTGCGCGACGAACGGGTGTTTTTCAGCATTGGCCTGTCCTGTTGCCTCAGCAATCTCAATGATGAGAAAGACGCGAAATCACATCCTAGCAAGTTTTAAGGCGAATAATATTACGGCGGGTTGTTTTCGTGATGTGGATCATGCGGCTGCAGCGCACGCTCGTAGTGGTACTGCTTAGCGCAGCGGTACGTCACTGCGCCGATGATCTGAATAAGCTTTAGCGCGTCCGCCAGTGAGGTGCTTGGTTAACGCTTGTTTCTCTCTTCTCGCCTGCCTCTGCGAGTTAGGGGGACACCATCTTCGTCAACAACAGGCTTGGGACTTTCGCCCTTTGCCAGTTTAGATGCGCGGCTGATTTCGATAAGTCTCAGCGTTTCGCTATCGCGCAACTGTGTTGCGTTCTTCTCCAGGGTAATCAGCTCTTCAAAGCTGTATACATCGTTTCTTAGTTTCTCGATTCTATCCATAGCTTGCTTACCTTCGCGCCTTTTAAAAGGCAATTGTCGCTTGATACCGATTGGCCGCTTCGTGCGAGTATCAGTGGCCTTTTAGAGTCTTTGACATCAAATAATCTGTCCATGCGATTCCCATCGCCGACAGAATAAACACCACATGAATAATTGTCTGCCACATCACGCCGGCCTCTGTGTAACCGGATTCTTCCGTTCCCAGCATGTTGATTGCAATGAAGGTTTTAAGCAGGTGTATAGAGCTAATGCCAATAATGGCCATTGCGAGCTTTACCTTCAAAACCGTTGCGTTCACGTGACTGAGCCACTCCGGCTGGTCCGGGTGTTCTTGCAAGCCCAATCGTGAAACAAAGGTCTCGTAGCCGCCTACTATTACCATGACCAACAGGTTCGAAATCATCACCACATCGATCAAGCCCAGCACCGCCAGCATAATTAATTGTTCACTGAGTGAGGTCGCGCCACCAATCAAGTGAACCAGCTCTTTCATGAAAAGGACGACATAGACGCCCTGCGCAACGATGAGGCCCAGGTATAAAGGGAGCTGCATCCAGCGTGAGCTGAAAATGAGGTTGGAAAGTGGTGTCATCTTGGTTTGTGTATCTTTGTTCATGAGGTCTAAAGCGCTTCCTGATGTCGGTTTGGTATTGGCCCAGAGCAGGCTGCCAAGCGGCTGCCTGAAATAGGGCGGCATTGTAACCGAAAGGGCATTGAAAGCCACTGATACCCTTAGCCCTGATCGACCATGGGGGCCGCAGCTGTTGCAGCCGTTTAGTCCGTTATGAGGGTGACTGTGCCATTGTTGCCGTCGAGCAACACGCGATTACCGGTCTGGAGGAAGTGCGTGCCTTGTCGGGTATTGACCACACAGGGCAGGCCGTATTCCCTGGCAATCACTGCGCCGTGTGAGACAGAGCTTCCCAGATCGGTGATCAGGCCACCGATCAGGCTGAAATAGGGGGTCCAGCCAATGTCGGTGATGGGTGTAACCAAAATTTCTCCCGGTTGTAGCTCAGCGGCTTCACTTAACGTCGTTGCAACCCGAACGATACCTTCGACCACACCGCGTGAAGCGGGGCGGCCTTGCAAAATACCGTCAGCGATATCGATTTCCTGCAGTTCCAGCGGTAATGGCAGGCCCACAGAAATTTCGGGAAACTCGAACTGTTGTTGGAATTCCAGGGCGTCGCGTCGAGCAAGCGCGTGTTCAATGGCAGAATCGCTGGGCTCAGCGATAAACCCGGTCAACTCTGCTGTACTGAAGAAAAACACTAAATCTGCGTCGGGTATTAGCTCTTCGGCAGCCATAAGCTTCCCCAGGTGCCTGAAGGATAATTTGAAATGATGAGCCAATTGCACCAGCTGGGATTTGGTGTGCTCACGCCTGCGAATGGCATTATGTGCCTTGGGCAAAATCCAGCGCAGGCCGCGGCTCAAAGACGACCAATCGATAGCCTCCGTGTGCATTTCGCGGTGGCCCCCGGTAAGCAGTCTGGCGTGTACTGCCGCTTGCATGCTTTGAATGAGCGGGGTGAGGTCGTCCCCCCAGGAGGCGTCTCGCATACACAGCTCGCGATAACCCCGATGGCCATGATGGTGGATGAAGTCATCGAAAGCCCCGGCGAGCTCTGGCGTGGCCCGCAACCAATCGGTAGCTTGCTCTATGCTGGCGCTTTGAAACGCGGATTGCGCATCGGGGTGTTCGGCAACACGATCAAGCAGCTCATCCAGCTGCTCCAGCATCACTGCGCTCTCTACATCGCTGGCACCGGCCAGTAGGCGGACAGCTTCAGCCTGCTCTTCCACAGTACTGTTGTTGGATTGGCCCGACACCATGTTTTCGACAATGGCGCAGAGAAAGCCCGATAGGGCCGAGGACTGAATGTGCACCGCCATGCAATGATCGAAGAACCAGGACTTACTGGAAATTTCTCCCCACATGGCCGCACTGTCGTCTAGAGACGCTATTTTAAATTGCTCGAGCTCGTCACCAAAGCGCTCTACCACGCCGGGCGCGGTTAGGCAGTAGTGCAGCAACTTCCCCGTGTTGATAACCCGCCGCCACAGTGGCAGTGGAGGAAGTTCTTTTAGCTCCGGGACGATTCTTCCGCAGAGTGTTTGCGCCGCCTGTTCTGCGCTGGAGCCGAGCACGCCTGCCGACATGACCAGATTGCCCGTCATATTAAGAAACAGATGACCATAGGCGGATGCAGTCACCTGCCAGTTTTCATCGATTTTGTCCCGTGCCCCAACAGTAAGCTGCATGTGCTGCAGGCCGTAATCGATGCCCCAACCGGTGAACGACATGGTCAGTGGACACACGGCCCCTGGCATCATTTCACTCACGTTGCTGATGGTCAGCACATCGTCCTGTCGAGGCAGGGTTGAATCAAACTCGTTCAGATCGGCCGGCAGCGTCGTGATAGGTCTGGCCTGTAACCAGAATAAGTCACCGGTTTGATCGATGGCCCACTCAAGGTCCAGGGGCTGGCCTTCATATTCAGATGCTGCCCTTGCCTGTTCGCTGATCTTGTTGATCTGCTCGTCGCTCAGGATCGGTGCATCACCGACCAGTTGACGACGAATAATGTCACCTGAAAGGGCAACACCATAGTGGTCGGGTGTTGCTTCGCCGCTGACTAGCGCTTCTCCCAGGCCAGCTACTGCATCGATGATTAACAGATCGCGTCTGGCACTCAGTGGGTCGGCGGTGAACACGACGCCAGCCGCCGCAGCGTCAACCATGCGCTGCACAACGATGTTCATTGTGGCTTCTTCGCCGTCCAGCTTATCTGCCTGGTACTGTTTGGCGCGCTCGGTGCTAGCTGAAGCCACGCAGTGATCGATAGCCTGTCTCAGTTGGTCGGCATCGGCCACATTCAATACCGATTCGTACTGCCCGGCGAATGACGCCTCGGCTCCATCTTCACCTTGCGCCGAAGAGCGCACGGCCACCTTGTCAGGGGCGAGTTCGCGATAGTGCTGGTCAAGGTTCTCTGGATAGACGCCGGCTTGTGCCCCGCCGATCACAAAGGCCGGCGGCACGGGTAGGCCCATGGCGCGCAAACGCGATAAGCCATAGGCTTTTCCACCTAATGTGGCATCGTTAATTTGTTCGAGACTGAAGATACCTTCGCTCAAAGGTGTTGCTCCCTGTTGTATATCTTATTCGCTGTGATTGCTGCTCTCTCGTGACAACACCGCCGTTAGCCTCAAATCCTGCAATTTCGGAACGAGCTCAACGACCCAAGCATGCTGAGCCGTTGTGGTCGATTGTGCATAGCTGTATTGCGCCAGTCGTTGTAATCTAAAAGAACACGAAGGCTGACTTTACCTGCAAATTGTGAGAATGCTATGAGTATCGACGACTTTTTTTTGATCTGCAATTATGCGGTTCTACCGGCCTGGCTACTGTTGTTCTTGTTGCCTCATCACCGGATAACCCAGGGCCTGGTTCACGCTGTATGGGTACCTCTGCTGCTAGGGCCTTTTTATATCTGGGCATTGTTTTTCGGACAACCGGCACCAGAAGGAGCAGGCTTTGGTTCGCTGCAGGGGGTGATGCTTTTGTTTCAAAGCCCTACTGCCGTGTTGGGCGGATGGATTCACTATCTGGTATTCGATTTATTTATTGGCGCGTGGATAGTGAGGGACGCAAAGCGGCAGGGTATCAATCATTGGCTAACCACGCCTTTTCTGTTCTTAACACTGATGGCTGGGCCTGCAGGGTTGATGCTTTATTTGCTGCTGAGACTTGGCCTGAAGCGGACCGTCACTTTAGTTGAAACAGCGGCTTAGAAAGGCTCACTCGGACGGGTTTTGTTCATCTTTTTTGTCTTGGCTCTGACCTCGGAGGCGATCCCGATAGACACTGCGGGCTAATTGCTGCATGTCTTCAACTTTGTCGCTCTCATCCATTATCTCGCGGCCCAGAAGGGTTTCCACGGCATCTTCAAGGGTGACTATGCCTGCGGTTTGACCGTATTCATCTTCCACCATGAACAGATGCTCTTTGCGTTTGAGAAACAGGTCCAGGAGCTGAAGCACAGGCAGTTCCTCAGAGACCCTGTATTCCGGTGCGGAGATATCAGCGAGTTTAAGCTCGCCCTGACCTAGCCTGACCGCCTCGAGCATGTTCGGTCGGTAAACCACACCGCTAATGGCGTCAACATTACTGCGATACACGGGAATGCGATTAAAGGGTCGGTCGCCCAGTCGGTCGAGCCCTTCTAGAATCGATATGCTCTCCGGTAAGGCTGTCACTACTGTGCGGGGGGTGAGAATGTCTTCGGTACGAGTACCACGCAAATTAAGAATGTTCTCCAGTAACTCACTTTCCTGGTTGCGTAACGAGCCATGGCGGGCCCCTAGCTTGGCCATTGCCGTTAGCTCCTCTCTGCTAATCGCACCATGGTCACTCTTGGAGAATAGGCGCGTAATCAGCGCCGATAACCACACGAAAGGGAAGAGAATTTTAATCAGCAGTCGAATGATTACCGCTGAAGGCAGTGCGAGTTGCTTCCAGAAAGTCGCTCCCAGGGTTTTAGGAATAATTTCAGAAAGGTAGAGAATGGCCAACGTTAAAAGGAAGGCAATAAGGCCTTCCCATTTTTCACCAAACAGTTTGACGGCTTGAGCGCCGACACCGGCGGCTCCCATCGTGTGTGCGAAAGTATTGAGTATCAGGATGCTGGAGAGTGATTGGTCCAGGTTTTCCTTAACGTCGTTAAGAACTTTACCCCGGCGAGGGTATTTTTCTGCCTGTGTCACCACAAATCCCGGAGTCACTGAGAGAAGCACTGCCTCCAGAATAGAGCAGAGGAAAGATACGCCAATGGCGAGAGCCAGATAGATAAACAGCAGAGTCATGTGACGGTAAACGTCCTCGCGGGAAATTCGTCAGGGCCGCCGAGTGTACACCCGACAGCACCTGCCACAAACTAAAAGCGCCTCATGCGCTGTTCGCAAACGGGTGGCGATCTAGTCGCCTAACCGCAAAACGAATGAGAATACCTAGCCCTTCTTCTTGAACCAGCCTTTGACGTTGTCGACCCCATCTTGAACGGCGTCGGCGCCGGCGTCTATTGCTTCGCCGGCAGCATCGCGAGAGTCATCCATGGCGCCGTCTACTTTCGAGTCTTTCTCGTCTTCCCACTGAATCAGGATGCCGTCGACACCCCCTGCGAGGGCCAGTCCGCGCATTTCTGATTTCAGCTCGATCACAACGCCATCGGGGTTGCGCAGCCACAGCTTGCCGCTGCCTGAGTCTCCGCCGGTCATGCCGAGTCGAGCGTTGCCGTAGGTCCCCGGAAAAGCATCCAGGTTGGGCAGGTTATAAACCGTGCCCGAGGCATCAATAGAGGAAGCGCCATAACCACCGATGCCCAGTCCCGCAAGACGGAACGGATAGTCTTTGCCGTCAATAGTCAGCGTACCGCCGCCCATGGTGCCACTGCCCACCCAAGCGACCGTATATTGCTTCAGCTCAATCTCTCCTGAGGGTTCCAGCTCATCTTCGTCGATAGTTTGGATATCTTCCTCGGCAGGTTGCTCTTGGGTGTCTGCGGTGGCTTGTGGCTCGCTCGAAGCTTCGATGTTTTCAGCGCTGGATCCAGAAGCTGCGACTGCAGCTGAAGGTTCAACCGTTGTTGAATCTGAGCTGGGCTCTGCTGAATCACCGCAGCCAGCGAGAAGCCCAAAGCAGGCGAGGGTAATTGCAAGGGCGGTAACCCGAGTTGGTAATGGCATTCTGAACTCCAGTAGATTTGTTCTTTTTAATGGTAATTGGGGTAATCCCGAATTCAAGCGCAATTTCATTCTTTTGCGCAACGAAGCTAACGAATCCTGCCACCCACTGACACGCTGGTATGTACGCGGGTGTTATAGCCGCCGCGATAACCACGGTTATAACCACCGTAAGATCCGTAGCCGCTGCTAACGCCCACACTGCCGTAGACCTGGGGGTCATCGCATCCGGATAAGAGCGACACCGCGATGATCAGGCCGGCCAACCGCAGGCTCTTTATAAAGAGTTTCATAGCGTGTCCTTAGTTACTTGTGATGCACGTGCTTCATCTGGCCAGGTCTGTAAGGCGATGCCGGCACCCGAAGGTCCAGCGATTACAGCCACAGCTCCGCCTCCGGCCCTGACGACAGCCGGCACCAGAATTTCGCCACCCAGTGCCTCTACCTTCGACAGTATGCTTTCAAGTTCTGCATTGTCTGCAATGCGCAGATAGTTTACCCAGATGGGTGGTAAGCCCTCGAAAGGGTTCTCGCGGATTGCACCGCGTTTGCGGTCCTGTGCATTCATGACCACGTAATCAATGGGGCCCTGCTCACTTTCCATGGCGATCGCTTCCATCTGGTAGGGGGCAAACTGGCTGTAGAAATTAACCGCACTGTCGATTTCTGACGTCCACAGTTCGTGCCAGAAAAAACTGCCGTAGGAAGGCAGCTCTTCAGTGTCGGCTGGGTCACCATCATTAGTTTGCAGGAATGAAAACAGTGCGCCCTGCGGATCTGCGACCACCGCTATCTGACCACGACTGCCCAGAGAAGTGGGCGGGGTAAAAACGGTTCCACCTGAGTCGGCGAGCTGCTGGGTGGCTTGTTCGATGTCGCTAACTGCAAGAAGTGCCACCCACTGAGAAATATCGGCCTCATTTGGCAGCTGGTTCTGATCTATCAATCCGCCAATGGCTTCACCATTGTGGCGAATCAGCGAGTAGTTGATGCGCTTGTCATCTAGTGGTTCAAACTCCCAGCCGAATAGCTCGTTGTAAAAGCGTTTGGTTTTTTCAGGCGTGTCGGTAATGAGCTCATGCCAGATAAACTTACCCGGCAGTCGATTGCCATCTGCTGCTCCATCTAATGCGGGCATGTTAATGTTGCTTGTGCTGCAGGCGGTTAAAGCGACTGCGGTAAACAGCAGCGCAAGATAAAGTTTATGCACGAGCGTTAATCTCCGTGGAATGTATGAAGAGCGAAAGGGGGAGTGCACTCGCAACCAATATAAGCCATCGCCGGTTTCAGTGCCAATTCGGCGCTATCAAGCACCTCTTTGACAGCCGGGAAATGAGCAAAGCATTTCGAATATCAGGTTAGCGGCGAGTAATGATGTATTGCCCGACGTATCGTAGGGAGGGGAGACTTCGACAAGGTCTGAGCCAATCAGATTCAGCCCCCAGCATCCGCGAATGATCTCTATACCCTGAATTGTCGTCAGCCCGCCTGGCTCGGGTGTTCCGGTGCCTGGTGCGACTGATGGGTCCAGTCCATCGATATCAAAAGAGAGATAAACGGGTGTGTCTGGGCCGATGGTATCGCGAATATCTGCCATTAGCGGTTCCAGTGACTTGTGCCAACATTCTTCGGCCGGAACCACACGCGCGCCCTGATCCCGCGCCCAGTCAAAATCTTCCGCAGAGTAACCGGTGGTGCGAAGCCCTATTTGGAACATTTTGTCCGCCTGCACCAGTTTTTCCTCGACTGCACGACGAAATATTGTGCCGTGAGTAATGCGCTCACCGAACATGCTGTCGTTAGTGTCTGAGTGTGCGTCCACGTGAATCAAGGCGACGGGTCCGTGCTTTTTAGCAGTGGCGCGAAGAATGGGTAGTGCAATGGTGTGATCACCGCCCATGCTGACGGTTTTTGCGCCGTGCGCCAAAACATCGTCAAAGTAGCTTTCGATGATATCGATGGATTTGAGCAGATTGAACGTGTTGAGGGGAACATCGCCAATATCCGCGATCTGGAACGAGTCGAAGGGCGCCGCTTGCGTGTACATGCCATAAGGTCGCACCATGACAGATTCGCATCGAATTTCTCTAGGCCCGAATCGGCTGCCGCCACGGTTGCTGGTACCAATATCGAGGGGTACCCCCACGAGGGCGACATCCAAGCCCTTGGCGTTGACCTGCGTGGGTAGCCGAAACATCGAGGCATGACCGGCAAAGCGTGGCATCTCGTTGCCGCTCTGTGGCTGATTGAATCGGCTGCTCATAATGCGGTTCCTTCAATACTAAGCGTCACAATCGTCTGTCGTGCACGAGGCGAGTTAAGACGCGGGACTTTGACTTGGTTAACCGAGGTTAGCAGGAGTGAGGGGGCATTGTCATAGTTTGGAAACGCGTAACGGGCCCTGTCAGTCAGTTGTCGCGCTGTGCTTTAGTACGATGTCTCTAGTGACTAAGGCTGTGCCGGTCGATGGCCCCATCGCTTTGGGCGGTCGTGTAAGTAAAGATCAACGTGCCCAGAGCGATGATGAGTAGGGAGAGAAAAGGCTCCAGAGGCCAGAACGGCAGCCACAGTTCAAGCTCGGCAGACCACGCGGGCGATGTCATAAAATCAGTCAGCGTTTTTTGCCACAGCAGGCCTGTTGCTGAAGCGGTTAGGCCGAGTCCGATAAGAATCGTACCCAGAAACTTTAGCGTAGCAGGAGTGCTGGCCCCGTTGCTTTTGCGGCTGCGCTTTTTACCCCAGGCGGCGATACGCAGTGCGAAGGCAGTAAAGCCCATCCAGTAAAAAATATAATCGATGGTCTCTGGCTCGGGGTAGTAGTACAGATTCCACCAGTACACACTGAATGCATAGGCCCACAAAAAATAGACGCCGCCCTTGTGGATATATTTCCACTGCTGGGGGCTCAGCCCCTTGCGGGTGAAGGCAAAGGAAGTAAGCACCATGCCGACCAAAAATACATAGCCCACGCTGCCTTCCAGTTCGTCCCTAAAATAGTACACATCGTCAAAATAGAAGCCGCGGAAGAACACCGTCATCGTAAAAATAAACACGGCCTGCCAAAACATGGCGGTGGCGAAGCAAAGACCAATGTACCGCCTGTTGCGTGCTAACCAAGCCGTGACTGGGTGGGGAAACATTGCGTAGGCCGATGAAGCGCCAAGGGCGAGAAAGATAAAGGGTATAGCGAATCTCACGGAATAACCGATCATTGAAGAGATTCCCTCTCCGCCCGATAGGTCAGTGCGCAGCATCTCGATAATGACCGCAGCGGAAATAGGCAAAGAAATGAGAAAGAACAGGCGCCACCCGTTGATTGCCTTTTTCCGTAGCGCGGTTTCCAGATCAATACGCATATTTTTCACTTGTTGAAGGGCTGCACCGAACACAGTCTGTCACTAGGTATACTAGCCGGCTTCCGTGCGGATAGGGAAAGAATGACGTGTTAGGCTTTCATGCTACGGTCTGGCAATAATCGATGACTCAGTGAAGCGGGTATGAATAATAAAATTATAAGGTCTATAGTTGCTTTTAGTCCGTGGATATTAGTCATGTACCTGCTGTTTCGGTTGGATTCCGATGGTATCTGGACGGCGGAAACCGCGGGACGTGATGTGATGACAATCGCTATATTGGTTGCAGGGATGGCGCTGACATTTTTATTGCTCACTCTTTTTTTCAAGAAAAAGTAGGGTCTTTGGACCGAGGTAGTTAGTTATGAAGCTCAAGGTGAATGGCAAGGTCTGGGACGTGGAAGCTGAGCTGGATACGCCTTTGCTGTGGGTGCTGCGCGATGGCTTACAACTTCGCGGGACCAAGTTTGGTTGCGGCAAAGGGTTGTGCGGGGCCTGTACTGTGCATCTTGACGGCAGGGCCGTGCGCTCTTGCCAGATGACCTTGGCGGCGGTTAAGGATGCTGAAGTGAAAACCATCGAAGGCTTGTCGGTGGATGGTTCACACCCCGTTCAGGTCGCGTGGCGTGATCACAACGTTCCCCAGTGTGGCTACTGTCAGTCTGGACAGATTATGACGGCGGCCGCTTTTCTGGCAGAAAATGCCAGCCCATCGGAGGATCAAATTGATAGTGCCATGTCGGGCAATTTGTGCCGCTGCGGCACCTACCCGCGGATTCGCGCAGCCGTGCAGCAGGCTGCAGGGGAGGGTGAGGCATGAGTATTCAAAAACTTTCCCGCCGGCGCTTTTTGCAAATGACGGGCATGACCGGCACAGGACTGCTACTGACGGGTGCACTCAGCGCTGATCACGCGCTCGCTGATGTGCTTGATGCGCCTGTCGGTTCACGACTGAATGTGTTTGTTAGCGTAGGGCCGGACGGCAGTGTAGAAATCATCGCCCATCGCTCAGAGATGGGCACTGGCATACGTACCAGCTTACCGCAGGTTGTTGCTGATGAAATGGAGGCCGATTGGGGGCAGGTAAAGGTCATACAGGGACTGGCTAATGCCGATTATGGTAGTCAGAACACCGACGGCTCACGCTCGATTCGTAACTTTTATCAAATCATGCGTCAAATGGGCGCCGCGGCCCGAACGATGCTGGAGCAGGCTGCCGCCGATACCTGGGCTGTGCCGTTAGAACAATGCCGTGCGCGTGAGCATGCCGTGCACCATAGCGATGGTCGGTCATTGGGTTTTGGTGACCTGGCAGAGCAAGCATCGAAGCAAGCCGTGCCTGATCTGGCATCGCTGACCTTTAAAAGCTCAGCCGACTTTCGATATATCGGGCAGGGGCTACCCATTGTAGACCTTCATGATATGACGACCGGTGCAGCGACCTATGGGGTTGATGTCTTTCTGGAGGGGATGTTGTATGCCTCAATCGAGCGCCGCCCTGTGCTGGGAGCCACCGTAGAAAAATATGATGAAGCGGCAGCAATGGCTCAGGCGGGTGTGAAAGCGGTTGTGAAAATCAGTGGGAAAACGCCCACCGCCTTTAATCCGGTAGAAGGCGTTGCTGTGGTTGCCACCGGCACCTATGCGGCAATGAATGCCCGCAAAGTGCTCAATGTCAGCTGGTCTGATAGTGCTCATTCCGATCACAACGCAGACAGCTATCTGGATGAGTTAATCAAGCGGGTCAGTGAAAGCCCTGGAGACACTGTGCGTGAGCGTGGTGATGTCGACGCTGCTCTAGCCAAAGCAGTTACCCATGTATCAGCAGCTTACCGCACGCCCTATCTGGCTCATGCATCGATGGAGCCACCCATGGCGACGGCGCGAGTGGGGGAGAATTCCTGTGAAATTTGGGCTTGCACGCAAACCCCACAAACCTTGCAAAAAGAGGTGGCCGGCGCCCTGAATCTTGCTGCAGAGCAGGTGATCGTACATGTGACCTTACTGGGTGGCGGTTTTGGTCGAAAATCGAAGCCCGACTATGCAGTGGAAGCGGCTTTGCTCGCGCGGGAGGTTGGCCGTCCGGTGCAGGTTGTTTGGACCCGAGAGGACGATATCCACCACGACTATTTCCACTCCTGCAGTGCACAGTACTATGAAGGGAGCCTGGATAAAGAGGGCAAAGTCAGCGGCTGGTT
Source organism: Halioglobus sp. (assembly GCA_039986455.1). Classification (GTDB taxonomy): domain Bacteria; phylum Pseudomonadota; class Gammaproteobacteria; order Pseudomonadales; family Halieaceae; genus Halioglobus. The sequence goes on along the minus strand of JBDWQQ010000108.1, from coordinate 6,588 downwards.
GGCGAGACAGGCCACGCCCCCTATTTCTTCCATCTTTGATCCCTCTGTTGACCAGCTCGGTGACGGTAACATGAGCATGACTTTTGGCAGCATGCCCTTCGCTGTGCCAAATTTGCGCATGGAGCGCCACGCTGCGCCAGCACACACCAGAATTGGATGGCTGAGGTCGGTTTACAACATTCCGTTTGCCTTTGGGATGGGCAGCTTCGTGGATGAACTGGCCCACGCTGCCGGTCGAGACTCTCGCGATTTTTGGTTGGAGCTTATCGGAGAAGACCGAGCTTTGAATTTCGCACCGGAGGGCTTTGATTTTGGCAACCATGGCAAGTCGCTTGAGGAATATCCCTATGATACGGCTCGCCTCAAAAATGTGATCCGCGAGTTGACCGACGAAATTCCCTGGGGAGAAGACTTACCTGAGAATCAGGGTTGGGGGCTAGCAGCGGCACGCAGCTTCCTCAGCTACGTGGCGGTTGCCTGCAAGGTTGAAGTTCGAGACGGGCGACTGACGGTGCTGGAAATGCACAGCGCAATCGATGCTGGATTAATTGTCAATCCGGATCGGGTGCATTCGCAAATGGAGGGTGCAATGGTGTTCGGTCTTAGCCTCGCGCTTATGGGTGAGATCAGTTTCGATGAAGGAGAGGTTCAGCAATCCAATTTTCATGATTATCCCATTGCTAGAATCAGCCAAACACCAAGGGTGATTCGAACGCATATTATCGATTCAAATGAGCTTCCCACTGGTGTGGGTGAGCCCGGCGTACCCCCGGTTGCGCCCAGTATCACGAATGCGATTTTCGCTGCCACGGGCGCACGCCATCGCACTTTGCCTCTCAGTAAAAATTTGCGCGTCTAAGCAAATAGCATTCAGGGCGCCTCCGGGTTTCGTTAATCCAGCCTCGCGTGGTTTGAACAAATAAACTGGGCGAAACCTTGAGCGGGCCTCCGCGAATTCAAGCCTCATTTAAGATGTTAGATCGCACGCTCCCAAGTAAATTGGGTGCCGATGAAGGACCTGTGATCCGTTGAAGAAGTGAGGTTTTGTGAAAGTATTTTCCCCCTTGAGCACGTTACTCGTTGCTTGCCTATTTCTGGCCGCTTGCGCTGGCGAGAGTGACAACAACCGAGATGAAAATGAAACACCGCCGCCAGCACCCGTTCCCGAGTATGACTTCACCACGGTCGACGATCGCTTTCAGCGCTTTCTGGATGAAAACGAGGTGTTTGACGGTATCTCCTACACGCTGGTGGATGCGCAGCAGGGAGCCGTGCACGAAGCCGCCTTAGGTGATCACACTTTAGATATCGTGGTGATGCTGGCCTCTACCAGCAAGGTGCCGGCGGTGACATTGATGATGGCGATGAATGATGACGAATCGCTGGATTACGATGTTGAAGCCTCCATTGATAACTACCTTCCCTGGGAAGGGGTTTACGGTGACCGAACGACAGTGCAACTGGTCAGCAACACCTCCGGCATACCGGGATTGAACGCGCTGGGTGAGTATGGAGCGCATTTCTGTCAGTACAGCGGTGCCGGCACCCTGGAAGCGTGTGGCCAAACCATCTACAGCACGCCTTTGCCTTCCACCATAGCTCCCGATCAGGCTTTTGATTACGGTGGTTCGCAATGGCAGTTGGCCGGTTCGGTGATTGAACAGGTCGGCAACCAAACCTGGCGCCAGGCGTTTTCACGTTACATTGCAGCGCCCTGCGAACTGGACGTTTTTCAGTTTGGCAATATGTGGTCTGATCAGGCTGCGTGGACGGGTAACCCGGACAGCCTCCAAGGGCTGGATAATCCCAACATTGAAGGAGGAGCCATTAGTAATATGCAGGACTATGCCAAGCTGTTGCTTCTGCATTTGCGGGGAGGAAAGTGTGGCGATAACCAGGTGCTATCGAGCGCCTCGGTTGACTTTATGCAGATCGACCGAGCCGATAAATTTGGCACGCCCTACGGCATGGGCTGGTGGATTCTGGCGAACGAAGATGGCAGTGCGCCCACGGTATTCCATGACCCGGGAGCCTATGGTGCAATTTCGTGGATTGATATCGAGCGCGGTATCGGCGGCTATGTTGCTGTTGACGATTATACCCGCGTAGCCTCCGGCGACTCGATTGGTCTGGTACTCAGTGAAATTATTGGAATGGTGGCAACGGCGGTCGATGAGGGCAGGGCTGCGATTGCTAATTGAGGCGCCTTAAGAGGCAATGCAAATCAGTGCTAGTGTGTTTCTGCAAAGCGGGTGCCCCAAAGACGGGCACCCTGCATCAGGTTTAAGCGCTGACGACTTCCAGGCCAATGATAATAGTGCCGTACAGCCCGACAAAATAGAAAAGTGGGCGGATCATTGGCCAGCCGAATGCATAGACAATCGCATGCGCAACTCGCGCGTAGAAGAACAGGCTGGCTCCCATCACGGTCGTCTCGTTGGAAACCCCAGCGGCATTGGCTGCGAGAACCGCGATGGCGAACATCACGAGGTTCTCTTGCATGTTCGTAGTCAACCGTTGCATACGCTGACGTAACACGGTCGGTTCGGGCAGGCTGTCGCGGCTGCCCGCCTGGTTCATCAGTCCATTTTGAGATATCGCTAGACCCGCCTGTGCCAGAATGATCACGAGGAACAAGGCGCCGCTGTACACGAGCATTAATAGTTCTACAGACATTTTTATTCTCCTTATTTAGCTCTCTAAATGTGCTCGGCAAGTATGACACGGCATTATCGGGTTTGCCTAACGGGCCGCAGCGCCATCAACTAACGCAACACCCGATAGAGCAAAAAGCGATTGCTTGTATCTAGTCGAGGGTGTCGTAGCTACCGGCTTCGTAAGCTTCTCTGAGTTTGAACTTTTGTATCTTTCCTGAACCTGTGAGTGGCCAGTCGTCGATTTTTACCCAGTGAGCTGGAGACTTTTGCGGTGAAAGACGTTCCCGAATGAAGGCTCTCAGCCCGGCAGCAGATAATGGTTGATCAGCATTGCTTCTGACGAAACACACAACTTGTTCCCCCCATTTTTCATCAGCAACGCCCACCACAGCCACTTCATCGACGGCTTCATGCTCCAGCATCGTGTTTTCGATTTCGACGGGAAACAAATTCTCTCCCCCGCGAATAATCATCTCTTTCACGCGGCCGGTTATTTTGACGTAGCCTCTTGAGTCTATTCTTCCAAGGTCACCGGTGTGCAGCCATCCCTCGCTATCGATTGCCGCGGCTGTTGCTTCAGGGTTGTCGTTGTAGCCAAGCATCACGCTGTATCCCCTGGCGCAAATTTCGCCCTGTTCACCAACAGGCAGAACGCTATTGTTCTGTGCATCTCTAATTGAAATTTCGGTATGGGCGGCGGGTTGCCCGATCGTTTCAGTCAGGTCTTCGAGTGAATCGTCATACCAGGCTTGTGTCAGTACGGGCGATGTTTCGGTCTGGCCATAAACAATCTGAACCGGCGCTCCAAAAATTTCCTTTGCATCTCGGCAGAGTTGCGGAGCCACCATTGCACCCCCCGACATAATTCTCTGAATGGATGAGACATCTCTGCCGGTTTGCCGTACTTCGTCAATCAAGGCGAAAAGCATGGTGGGTACACCGAGAATAAATTTAGTGCGCTCGCGTTCGATAACCTGGGCGATGATCGAGGGATCAAACATGGGAGCAAGCAGCATAGTGCAACCCGCTCCAATTCCGCCCAATACCAAAATGGCGCAGCCCGTGGTGTGAAACAGCGGCATGTTGTGGACGAAAGTGTCGCCAGACTGCAGTCCTCCCCGAACCATGGTGTCCAGCCCGTTGCGCACTAATCCATTGTGATGAAGCAGAGCACCCTTGGGGAAACCCGTGGTTCCAGATGTATATTGAATTTGCACTGCATCAGAGGGCTTGGGATTACGCAGCTCACCTGTGTCTTCTCCGGCATAGAGGGAGTCGTGATCGGTGAGCAGGATGCGATGGGTGATGGCGGGAACCTCGTCGCATACGGCGTCGGCTATCTCCTGCATCGGGTTGCCGCGAAAGTCTGCGACATAGTAAATAGCTTCTGAACGCGATTGTTCCAGTACGTACTTGAGTTCGTTTTGTTGATACGCAGGATTAACCGTCACCAGTATCACGCCAGCAAGACCGCAGGCGAGTTCCAGCAAAACCCATTCTGGTACATTGTTCGCGTAGACTGCGACCCTTGCCCCTTCGTTGTGCCGACTTGCAAGCGCCCTTGCGAGTCGCTCGCAATCAGCTAGAAGTTCAGCGTAGCTCCACGAACGACAGATCTCGCCTCCGTAATTGAGCTCTTTGAGTGCAGGTTGGTCTGGCACGCGTGCAGCAGATTTTCGCAATATATCGCCGATGGTAGAGGGAGACGGCTCCGGCCCAGCCTGCGCAGGAAAATAGGACTCTGTTAGTTTGACTTCATACATGATGGTTCCTCCCAAGTGGGCTCAAGGTATCAGCTCTATTAATGCCTGTCTTGCATGTCACCTGTTTATGCGGTTTATTAGTTGCTACACAAAGATAAACCCATGTAATTCGAGGCCGGCATTGTACTCAACTGCTCTACGACTGCTAATAATAGCTGCTGCAACAGCGACTTTCCCATTAACTCTGCAGGCCAAGCCGTCTATGCAAGTGAAGGCATCAGTGGAGCGGGCAGAAAACGCCAATCCTCGTGGTCAGACGCTCGTCCTGCCTTATGCGTTCGACGCCGAATCGACAGGCCTGGTGCTTGGACTCGGAGGAATGCGAAAGGGCTTTTATCAAGACCAGATGACGGTAGGCGGCGCCGCCTTTGCTGGCGAGGACAGCCATGGGCTTTTCGGTGGGGTTTGGGACTATCGCCTGCCATTTAGTCGGCGAACCTTTGTTTCAGCGTCGGGTATGTACGGCTATTATCCGCAGCACAGGGCCTATGCGTTGCCGCGTAGCCTGTTTGTGCCGCCCGGGTTTGAACGCCCAGGGTCCAATGACTCCGGGGAGGATGCATATCTTGAGTCCAGTGGTTACAGCAATTGGTTGGATATCAAAGTCGAGTACTCGCTTCCCATAGGGGCAACGGCCGACAGTAACAGAGTGCACTACAAGCTGAATAACGGCTTGCTGGTGTCCGAGCCTTCAGGGGGTGATACCTGGAACCCGATGGAAAGCGGCTCTACAGTTGTTGGCGTAAAGCAGTACAACCGCTACCAGAGTTATGAGAGAGAAGACAACGCAGATCTGGACGGCGACATTAACGCCTTTGAATTTGGCCTGCTGTATGACAACACTGATTTTTCCATAAACCCATCGCGCGGCAGCTCCCAGTATTTTGCGGTGCATCACGATCCAGGTTGGGGAGACGACGATGAGGAATGGACCTTTCTTGAGTTAGAGGCCAGCAAATACTTTTCCCTGGGAGCCAGCGATTGGGCGCGCCAGCGGATCATTGCGCTGAATGCATGGACCGGATACTCGCCCAGTTGGGATATTGAGAAGAACGAGCAGGGTGGAAGCCGAGTGACTGAAGCGCCGCCCTTCATGGAGGGGGCATCGTTGGGCGGTTATTACCGAATGCGTGGCTTTCGCGACTCTCGCTTTCACGACAAAGCTTCGATCTATGGCGCTGCTGAGTACCGCTACACGCTGGACTACAATCCCATTCGCAATGTCAATTGGTTGCGATTTTTGCACCTGGACTGGTGGCAACTGGTGGCGTTTGCCGAAGTTGGGCGGGTAGCCCCGGAGTACAAGGTTGATACGCTATTTGAAGACATGAAAACGGATGTTGGTGTCGGACTGCGAGCATTGACGGCGGGCGTTGTAGTCCGTGCAGACTTTGCCTACTCAGAAGAGGGCGGCAATCTGTGGTTTATGGTTAGCCACCCGTTTTGATCGAAAGAGTCACCATGGGCTAGGTGTGGGCAATATCAGGGTGCCGTGGGGCCTGGCCGAGCCCTCGCATCGAGAGCTGGCCGCGGCTTCAAGTTTATTTCACCCGGTGTAGTGCACAGATTTTATTGCCTGACGGATCGCGAAGATAAGCGAGATACAAAGCACCGGCCGCGCCTTCACGAACCCCCGGTGGATCTTCACAAGTGGTGCCGCCATTGGCCAGCCCAGCTTCGTGCCAGGCGTTGGCTTCTTCTGGGTTCTTCGCAGCAAAGCCCACAGTACTGCCATTGCCATGGCTGGCAGGCTCTCCATCAATAGGCTTACTGATCGAGAAAATGCCGGTCGGGGTAAAGTAGAAACAGCGGCCTTTATCGTCGATAACGCCAGGCTCGTGTCCCAGTGCCCCTAGCACCGCATCGTAAAATGTCTTTGAAGACTGTATATCGTTAGCGCCGACCATCATATGGCTGAACATCACTGCTTTCCTTTTATTCGTTGGAGGGTGCGTAGTTTAGGTGATGAAAATTCTTAAGGCTACATCGAGGCATTTTTCGCATCATTCAGAACGTCTTGGTAGGCTTCTATCAACCCTGCTTCCAATTCTATGATCATCTGAAAATAAGCCATGCACTGTGACTGTTGATATCGAATAGCTTTTACTCATGGCTGCTCCAGAAAGTGGGTTTAGGACATTTCGCTTTCTTAAGAGTAGCCATACTCA
>JBDWQQ010000107.1:0-19412 GCA_039986455.1 Halioglobus sp. | reverse complement strand
GATGCCGTCAAAGGCAACCAGCTCGCCACCCCAGGTCTCCGCGCATACGCGGGTCAGGGCTGCTGTCAGGGTAGTTTTACCGTGGTCAACGTGACCGATGGTACCCACATTTACGTGGGGCTTAGTACGTTCGAATGTTTCCTTTGCCATTTGCAGGCTCCTCTATATTTAAGGGAACAGGGTTTTGCCCCGCTCCGGGTTTTAAATTACTAATTAAACTTCGACATAATGCCATCAGCGATAGCAGCAGGTGCTTCCGCATATTTGGAAAATTCCATCGTGTATGTTGCTCGACCTTGAGTCGCGCTACGTAAATCGGTTGCATAGCCAAACATCTCAGCAAGCGGCACATCTGCAGTTACTACCTTGCCGGATGGGTTCTCATCCATACCGCCAATCAATCCTCGGCGGCGGTTGAGGTCGCCTACCACATCACCCATATTCACTTCAGGTGTCACAACTTCTACGGCCATAATCGGCTCGAGCAATACAGCCCCACCTTCACTTGATAGCTTCTTGGTCGCCAGACTGCCAGCGATTTTAAAGGCCATTTCGTTGGAATCCACATCGTGGAACGATCCGTCGTACAGTGTCGCTTTAAGGCCAAGCAAAGGGTAGCCGGCCAAAACGCCATTCTTCATTTGCTCTTCAATGCCTTTCTGTACCGCAGGGATGTATTCACGCGGGACGGTGCCACCAACGATTTCGTTAACAAACTCCAAACCCTCAGCATCAGCATCTTCGGCGGGCTCGAACTTAATCCAGACATGACCATACTGGCCACGACCGCCCGACTGACGGACAAATTTGCCTTCTATCTCAGAGGTATTTCGAATCGCTTCGCGGTAGGCCACCTGAGGCTTACCAATATTTGCTTCCACACTGAACTCGCGCTTCATGCGGTCAACCAGGATATCCAGATGCAATTCACCCATTCCAGAAATAATGGTCTGGCCAGTCTCTTCATCCGTTTTAACGCGGAATGAAGGATCTTCCTGGGCGAGTTTACCCAGGGCAATACCCATTTTTTCCTGATCGGGCTTGGAGCGTGGCTCAACCGCGACGGAAATCACCGGTTCTGGAAACTCCATGCGCTCGAGTACGATCGGCTTATCGATATCGCAAAGGGTGTCACCGGTGGTGACGTCCTTCAAACCAACGGCAGCGGCAATATCGCCAGCCAGCACTTCCTTGATTTCTTCACGGCTGTTGGAGTGCATTTGCACCATCCGGCCAACGCGTTCTTTCTTTTCTTTCACCGAGTTGTAAACCGCAGTCCCTGATTCCAACTTACCGGAATACACGCGGAAGAACGTTAGCGTTCCCACAAACGGGTCAGTGGCGATTTTGAATGCCAATGATGAAAACGGCGCGTTGTCGTCTGCTTCACGGGTCTCGACCGTTTCGGCCTTGTCCAGGAGCGTTCCTTCAATCGCTTTTACTTCAGTCGGAGACGGCATGTATTCAATGACCGCATCCAGCATGGCCTGAACGCCCTTATTCTTGAACGCAGAACCGCCCAGAACAGGTACAATTTCATTGGCCAATGTGCGAGCACGGATGCCCGCCTTGATTTCTTCTTCGGTGAGCTCAACACCGTCGAGATATTTTTCCATCATCTCATCGGTCGCTTCAGCCGCATTCTCAATCATGAACTCGCGCATGATATTGACTTGGTCAGCCATGTCTTGGGGCACATCAGCGTACTCAAACGTCATGCCCTGGTCATCTTCGCTCCAGAGGATGGCCTTGTTCTTCACAAGGTCCACAACGCCTTTGAACTCGTCTTCGGCACCGATGGTCATTTGCAGAGGCACGGCAACCGCACCCAGGCGCTCTTCCAGCTGACTAACCACCATTTGGAAATCCGCGCCGGCACGGTCCATCTTGTTGACGAACACCATGCGGGGTACTTCGTACTTGTTGGCTTGGCGCCAAACAGTCTCTGTCTGGGGTTGAACGCCAGATGAGCCGCAAAGTACTACCACGGCACCATCCAGCACTCGCAGGGAACGCTCTACCTCAATAGTGAAGTCAACGTGCCCCGGGGTGTCGATAATATTAATACGGTGGTCATCAAACTGAGCATCCATGCCCTTCCAGAAACAGGTGGTTGCAGCAGAGGTAATCGTAATACCCCGCTCCTGCTCCTGCTCCATCCAGTCCATGGTGGCCGCACCATCGTGCACTTCACCAATCTTGTGAGACAAGCCAGTGTAGAAAAGAACACGCTCTGTGGTCGTGGTTTTACCCGCGTCCACATGAGCACAGATACCGATGTTTCGGTACCTGTTGATGGGCGTTTGACGTGCCACGTTAGATTCCCCGTATAAGAGTGACTAAGCAGCTGCTTAGAAACGGTAGTGAGAGAACGCCTTGTTAGCTTCTGCCATGCGGTGAACATCTTCACGCTTCTTCACGGCATTACCTTTACCCTGGGAGGCGTCGATGATCTCGCCAGCAAGACGCTGACGCATAGACTTCTCACCACGGTTACGGGCGTATTCCACCAACCAGCGCATAGACAGCGCGATACGGCGAGCGGGACGCACTTCAACAGGCACCTGGTATGTTGCACCACCAACACGGCGGGACTTAACTTCCACCATGGGTGCAATGTTTTCCAGTGCTTCGTCGAATGCTTCCAGAGGATCTTTGCCCAGCTTGTCCTGGACAATGTCCAGAGCACCGTAAACGATGGTCTCTGCGACGGATTTTTTACCACTGATCATTACGTGGTTCATGAACTTTGCCAAAGTCACGTTGCCAAATTTGGGATCTGGCAGTACTTCGCGTTTGGCGACTACTCTTCTTCTCGGCATGATATTGCCCTTCTCTCTCTTCAGGTTTCCCGAACACCAACCTGCCACATACGCGGGGGAGGCAGAGGTTCGGCCTTACTTACTTTTTCAGCCAGTTTTCGCTAGCAGAACTTACTTAGGCCGCTTGGCACCGTACTTGGAGCGACCGTTGCGACGGTCTGCTACTCCAGAGGTGTCCAGGCTGCCACGTACGGTGTGATAACGCACACCTGGCAAGTCCTTCACACGTCCGCCTCGAATCAGAACTACACTGTGCTCTTGCAGGTTGTGACCCTCACCGCCGATGTATGAGGAAACCTCATAACCGTTGGTCAGGCGTACACGACATACTTTACGCAGTGCAGAGTTCGGTTTCTTGGGCGTAGTGGTGTAGACGCGAGTACAAACACCGCGGCGCTGCGGACAGCTTTGCAGGGCAGGCACGTCGCTCTTTTCTACTTTGCGCTTCCTGGGCTTACGAACCAATTGGTTGATCGTTGCCATTCAGTTAGAACTCCAAAAAATATGTTGTATTTCATGGCCTTATGACCATGACCCTCAATTGGCGGCGATTTCGTGTGAATTACCTATATAAAGGACGCACGAAGTCCCCCCAAAAAGAGGAGGCGGCATTCTATAGACGCAGGGTGGGGGAGTCAACCCGAAGGGGCTGCTTTATCGTGTGTCTAATTGCAGGCAATACAGTAGAAAATTGCTGGTTTAGTGCTCCCAATGACGCTCTTTTTCCTGTACCCTAGCGCCCTATTTTTTCCCGCCCATCTTAAAATCGACTGAGAAGCACAATGTCTGACTTAACAATGTACAGAAACATCGGCATCTTCGCCCACGTGGACGCCGGCAAAACCACCACCACTGAGCGAATTTTGAAGCTCACAGGTAAAATTCACAAGACAGGTGAAGTACACGACGGTGCAGCAACCACCGACTTCATGGAACAGGAGCAGGAGCGCGGCATTACCATTCAGTCCGCTGCTACTACTTGTTTCTGGAAGGACCACCGTCTGAACATCATCGATACCCCAGGACACGTTGACTTCACCGTTGAAGTATATCGTTCTCTCAAAGTTCTGGATGGTGGCGTGGGTGTCTTCTGTGGCTCCGGCGGTGTTGAGCCCCAGTCAGAGACCAACTGGCGCTATGCCAACGAGTCAGAAGTGGCCCGTATCATCTTCGTCAACAAACTGGACCGCATCGGTGCAGATTTTTTGCGCGTTGTCGACCAGGTAGAGAACGTACTGGGCGCCAACCCGTTGGTGATGGTATTGCCAATTGGTCGCGAAGACGACTTCATCGGTGTTGTCGACCTGCTGACCCGTAAAGCTCACGTATGGCCTGATCCAGGTAACCCGGAGAAATTCGAAATTTCCGACGTACCGGCAGACATGGTCGACGACGTAGAAGAGTGGCGTGAAAAGCTGATCGAGATGGCCGTAGAGCAAGACGATGATCTGATGGAGGCCTATCTGGACGGCAACGAGCCAGCAATGGACGACATCAAGCGCTGCATCCGTGAAGGTACTCGTAAGCTGGACTTCTTCCCTACTTACTGTGGTTCTGCATTCAAAGACAAAGGCGTTCAGTTGATTCTCGATGCCGTTGTCGATTACCTGCCTACTCCCACTGAAGTAGATGCTCAGCCGCTGACTGATGAAGAAGGCGAGCCCACGGGCGAAGTTGCTCTGGTTGCAACCGAAGAGCCCCTGCGCGCACTGGCATTCAAAATCATGGATGACCGCTTTGGCGCCCTGACCTTCGTTCGCATCTATTCAGGCGTCCTTAATAAAGGCGACACCATCCTGAACTCCTTCACCGGCAAGACTGAGCGTATTGGTCGTATGGTTGAGATGCACGCCAACGACCGTAATGAACTGAGCTCTGCCCAGGCAGGTGACATCATCGCGATTGTCGGTATGAAGAACGTGCAAACTGGTCACACACTGTGTGATCCCAAGCACCCCTGCACACTGGAAGCGATGGTATTCCCTGATCCGGTTATCTCTATCGCCGTTGCGCCGAAAGATAAAGCCGGTGCTGAGAAAATGGGTATCGCCATCGGTAAGATGGTTGCAGAAGACCCCTCCTTCCGCGTTGAAACTGACGAAGATTCAGGTGAAACCATTCTTAAAGGCATGGGCGAACTGCACCTGGACGTGAAGGTCGATATTCTCAAGCGCACCTACGGTGTTGAGCTGAACGTTGGTAAGCCTCAGGTTGCCTACCGTGAAACCATCACTACCGAAGTCGATGACTCCTACACGCACAAGAAGCAGTCTGGTGGTTCCGGTCAGTTTGGTAAAATCGACTACAAAATCAAGCCCGGCGAGCCAGGTTCTGGTTATGTATTCTCGTCCACCGTTGTGGGCGGTAACGTACCCAAGGAATTCTTCCCAGCCATTGAGAAGGGCTTCAAGGGTATGATGAACGAAGGTACCGTTGCTGGATTCCCCGTACTGGATGTTGAAATCGAGCTGTACGACGGTGGCTTCCACGCCGTTGACTCCTCGGCTATCGCGTTCGAACTGGCCGCGAAAGGTGCTTTCCGTCAATCCATGCCTAAGGCTGGCGCTCAGCTGATTGAGCCCATCATGAAAGTCGATGTGTTCACACCTGACGATCACGTCGGTGATGTCATCGGCGACCTGAACCGTCGTCGCGGCATGATCAAGGATCAGGATGCTGGCACCACTGGTGTTCGCATCAAGGCTGACGTTCCACTTTCAGAAATGTTTGGTTACATCGGACACCTGCGCACAATGACTTCAGGTCGCGGACAGTTCTCTATGGAGTTCTCTCACTACCTGCCTTGTCCTGCTGCTGTGTCCGAGACAGTCATTGCTGAAGTGAAAGAGCGTAAAGCTAACGCCTAAGCATATCGAGCTCACAAAAAAGGCCGGCAAATTTGCCGGCCTTTTTTTTAACTACCTCAGTTACTTCTTGGCATTACCAAAGACCAGACGTGCGTTATACACGCTGGCACTATCGCAAGACAACAAACCCGCCATCATACGATAAAGGGATCAGCGCTCGTCTCTGGCCCGAACACTCACCGCGTCGAAAACTGTCGGGGTTTCGCAGGACGACACGCCACCCAGATGCTTCCTAAATTGCTGAATACCGCCTCCGTTAGCGTAGAGCTCCATCGTCGCGCCCATATCGGAATAGCGATAGAAACCAACCACGTGATAGTAATCCACATCACCGCCAGCAATGGCAGGCTGGAACATCCAGGACACAGCCAACGAGCCCATACCTTTCATCGCCGACCCCAAATTCAGGTGTGCCTGATAGGCATCGTCGAGCGAGCGATCGTCTTCTAGGTCACACGCATAAAACAGCAGGATTCCGTCTTCGGGCGAGCTCTCGGGAGCGTTAATCGGTAGCGACATGGCTAACTGGTGGTTGCTAGTGCAATCCATCACATCGGCAAAATCCGCATAGAGAGAACGCCCAGTCGTTTTCCATCTCTCCATACTGACCCCGAATGCCTCGGAATCGGGCCATGCGCCCATCCAAGCAAAGTCAAAGCTGGACTGTTTCTGATACTCGGGAAAAAGCATCCACGCCGCGTAATCGAAGTCATTCTTATTGGCATACTCTCGGAATTTGGCCGTTACGCGGTCCAAATCCTTTTTAGATTTGCCGTCATTAAAATTACAGGCACGAAAGTCGACTGGAGCGGCTTTTACTTGCCCGTCTTTGGCAAACGCGGGGGCTCCCAGGGAAAATACAGCGATTGATACAACAGTGAAAAGTGTCTTGATCATCTCGAATCTCTCCATTGATATCTAGATCTCAGGGAAGTCCCTCCCCTGTTTCACTAGTAACCCTAGCCGAGATTTTTGATTGTTCAAGTTTTGACCAATAGCGAGTTTGAGCTGCCTGCTCGAAAGGAGAACTATTCAAACTGGAAAGTCTGAAACGAAAAAGGGGCGATGAGTTATCCTCATCGCCCCTTGAATCAGGCTGCAAGCAAGCGAATTAGCTGTCCGCTTGCAATGCCTCGGTCAGAGCTGCTTCGATTTCCTGGGCAGACACTACCATCTCAGAGTCCGCATCGCGGGTGCGCTTGCGCTCTTCGTGATAGGCCAAACCAGTACCGGCAGGAATCAGGCGGCCAACGACCACGTTTTCCTTCAGTCCGCGGAGGTAATCGCGCTTGCCAGTCACCGCAGCTTCGGTCAATACCCGCGTAGTCTCCTGGAAGGAGGCCGCAGAGATGAAGCTTTCGGTTGCCAGAGAAGCCTTGGTGATACCCAGAAGCTCGCGCTCACCGGTAGCAGGCACCATGCCCTCCGCCAGTAGTCGCTCGTTCTCTTCCAGCAGTGTGGTGTATTCCACCTGCTCACCCTTGATCAGAGTAGAGTCGCCGCTGGAGGAAATGACCACCTTGCGCAGCATCTGGCGAACAATTACCTCGATGTGCTTATCGTTGATCTTCACACCCTGCAGACGGTAAACCTCCTGGATTTCGTTGACGATGTACTTGGCCAACTCCTCAATGCCTTTGAGGCGGAGAATGTCGTGCGGGCTAGGTGGTCCTTCAGATACCACTTCACCCTTCTCAACAAATTCACCTTCAAACACGCTCATGTTACGCCACTTGGGAATCAGAGCTTCGTAGTGATCAGAGCCATCAGCCAACGGCTTGCCATCGGTCGGAGTAATCACCAGACGACGCTTGCCCTTGGTTTCCTTACCGAAGGAAACGGTGCCTGAGATCTCTGCCAAAATAGCAGGCTCTTTCGGCTTACGCGCTTCAAACAGGTCGGCAACACGCGGCAGACCACCGGTGATGTCACGAGTCTTGGAACCTTCCTGAGGAATACGGGCGATTACCGAGCCCGCACCGATCTTGGCACCATCTTCCATAGACACCATCGCGTGGGCCGGCAGGAAGTAGTGAGCGGGGACGTTGGTTCCCGCCAGACAAAGTTCTTCGCCCTTGTCATCCACCAGGCTTACCGCTGGACGAATATCCTTACCAGCCGCAGGACGCTCAGCGGGGTCCGTTACGGAGATAGAGGACAAGCCCGTCAACTCATCAGTTTGGCGCTTAATGGTAATTCCCTCTTCCATACCGCTGAACTTCGCAGTACCGGCCACCTCGGTGATGATCGGGTGAGTGTGGGGATCCCAGTTGGCGACGATGGCACCGGCAGTGATCTCGTCGTTGTCTTTGACCTTGAGCACAGCACCGTAAGGGAGCTTGTAGCGCTCACGCTCTCGACCGCGAACATCCAGTATGGACAGTTCACCAGAGCGGCTGACCGCTACCAGGTTGCCGTCGGAGTTTTCCACTGTCTTCAGGTTGTGAATACGGACAGTACCGTCGTTCATCACCTGAATGTTGTCCTGAGCTGTCGCCCTGGAAGCAGCACCACCAATGTGGAAAGTACGCATTGTCAGCTGTGTGCCGGGCTCACCAATAGACTGGGCTGCCACAACACCGACCGCCTCGCCCATGTTGATGCGATGACCACGAGCCAGGTCACGACCATAACAGGCCGCACAGATACCGTGACGGGTCTCACAAGTGATGGGTGAGCGTACATCGAACTCATCGATGCTCATCTCTTCCAGGCGCTTGATCCAAAGCTCGTCCAGCATAGTGCCGGCGGTAACCGCAATTTCGTCTTCCGAACCGGGCTTCATTACGTCACGCGCAACGATACGACCCAGTACTCGGTCACCCAGCGATTCGATAATGTCTCCGCCATCGATAACCGGCGTCATCAGCAGACCCTGGTCAGTGCCACAATCAACCTCGGTGACAACCAGATCCTGTGCAACGTCAACCAGACGACGAGTCAGGTAACCGGAGTTCGCTGTTTTCAGTGCCGTATCGGCCAGACCTTTACGAGCACCGTGAGTCGAGATGAAGTACTGCAGTACGTTCAAACCTTCACGGAAGTTCGCCACAATGGGCGTCTCAATGATAGAGCCGTCCGGCTTCGCCATCAGACCACGCATACCGGCCAACTGACGAATCTGGGCGGGGGAACCACGAGCACCCGAGTCCGCGTAAATGTAAACCGAGTTGAAGGAAGCCTGTTGCTCTTCTTCCCCATCGCGGTTAATCACAGTCTCTTTCGACAGACCTTCCATCATCGACTTGGAAACCAGGTCATTAGCGCGCGACCAGATATCGATGACTTTGTTGTATTTCTCACCTTGAGTTACAAGACCTGCAGCGTACTGCTCTTCGATCTCCAGTACCTCGGCTTCGGCACTCTCAATGAGGCCAGCTTTCTCAGCGGGGATCTCAAAGTCGTTAACGCCAATAGAGGAACCCGAGCGAGTCGAGTACTCGTAACCGGTGTACATCAGGCGGTCAGCAAAAATGACTGTCGCCTTCAGGCCAACGGCGCGGTAGCACTGGTTGATGATGCGGGAGATGGACTTCTTGGCCATGTCCTGGTTCACCATGTCAAAAGCGATACCCTTGGGTACGATTTCCCACAACAGTGCGCGTCCAACAGTAGTGTCCGCAATGAAAGTACGATCGATGGGATCGCCTTCATCCTGAACCACAACCTCGTTGATACGAACCTTCACCCGTGCCTGCAGGTGAACATGACCGGCAACGAATGCGCGGTGCACTTCAGAGATGTTTGCAAAGCGAGTGCCCTCGCCCTTCGCGTTAACGCGCTCACGGGTCATGTAGTACAGACCCAGAACCACGTCCTGCGAAGGAACGATAATGGGCTCACCGTTGGCAGGCGACAGGATGTTGTTGGTTGACATCATCAGCGCGCGTGCTTCTAGCTGCGCTTCAATCGTCAGCGGTACGTGTACCGCCATCTGGTCACCGTCAAAGTCAGCGTTGTAAGCCGCACAGACCAGCGGGTGAAGCTGAATCGCTTTACCTTCAATCAGCACAGGCTCAAATGCCTGGATACCAAGGCGGTGGAGAGTAGGAGCACGGTTCAGCAGCACAGGGTGCTCGCGAATAACTTCAGCGAGAATATCCCATACTTCTGGCGGCTCACGCTCGACCATTTTCTTGGCAGCTTTAATGGTCGTCGCTAGGCCGCGAGCTTCCAACTTGCCAAAAATAAACGGCTTGAACAGTTCCAACGCCATTTTCTTGGGCAGTCCACATTGATGCAGACGCAAGGTAGGACCTACCACGATTACCGAACGACCAGAGTAGTCGACACGCTTACCTAGCAAGTTCTGGCGGAAGCGACCTTGCTTACCTTTGATCATGTCAGCCAGAGACTTCAGTGGACGCTTGTTGGAGCCTGTGATCGCACGACCGCGACGGCCGTTATCAAGCAGGGCATCCACAGATTCTTGCAACATCCGCTTTTCGTTACGCACGATGATGTCGGGCGCATTCAGGTCCAGCAGACGCTTCAGTCGGTTGTTCCTGTTGATCACACGACGGTACAAATCATTCAGGTCGGAGGTCGCAAAACGACCACCGTCCAGAGGTACCAGTGGACGCAAATCTGGCGGCAGCACGGGCAGTGCATTGAGCACCATCCACTGCGGCTTATTACCAGAGTTGGCAAATGCTTCCATCAGCTTAAGACGCTTGGAAAGCTTTTTGATTTTTGTTTCAGAATTAGTCGCTGGAATTTCTTCACGCAGCTGGGCCACTTCCTGTTCCAGGTCCAGTTGCATCATCAGGTCCTGAACAGCTTCAGCGCCCATCTTGGCGGTGAACTCGTCGCCGAACTCTTCCATTGACTCGTAGTACTGCTCATCAGAAAGCAGTTGGCCCTGCTCCAGGGTAGTCATACCCGGGTCGGTCACCACGTAGCTTTCGAAGTACAGCACGCGCTCGATATCACGCAACGTCATATCCAGCAGCAGACCGATACGAGACGGCAGAGACTTCAGGAACCAGATGTGAGCTACAGGGCTCGCCAGTTCGATGTGTCCCATGCGCTCCCGGCGAACTTTAGCCAGTGCTACTTCAACGCCACACTTTTCACAGATGACACCGCGATGCTTGAGACGCTTGTACTTGCCACACAGACACTCGTAGTCTTTTACCGGGCCAAAAATCTTGGCACAGAACAGACCATCCCGCTCCGGCTTAAAGGTACGGTAGTTAATGGTCTCTGGCTTCTTCACTTCACCAAAAGACCAGGAACGGATCATCTCGGGCGACGCCAGGCCAATTCGAATGGCGTCAAACTCGTCGTTCTGTCCCTGGGACTTCAGTAGATTAAGTAAGTCTTTCAAGGTTTTTCCTCCGCAAATTCGTTGGTTAGTTACTCGCTCTCAAGCTCGATATCGATACCGAGAGAGCGTATTTCCTTAACCAACACATTGAAGGACTCGGGCATGCCCGGCTCCATGCGATGATCACCATCAACAATATTCTTGTACATCTTGGTCCGTCCAGCCACGTCATCCGACTTAACCGTCAGCATTTCCTGCAGGGTATAAGCCGCACCGTAAGCCTCCAGCGCCCACACTTCCATCTCACCGAAGCGCTGGCCACCGAACTGCGCCTTACCACCCAGCGGCTGCTGAGTAACCAGGCTGTAAGAACCGGTTGAACGAGCGTGCATCTTGTCGTCGACCAGGTGGTTCAATTTCAGCATGTACATGTAGCCAACCGTTACCGGGCGATCGAAAGACTCACCCGAGCGGCCATCGTACAAAGTGAACTGACCACTGTTAGGCAAGTCAGCCAACTCCAGCAGATCCTTGATTTGAGATTCTGCAGCACCGTCGAAAACGGGAGTTGCCATGGGAACGCCGCCACGCAGGTTCTGCGCCAGCTCCATCACTTCCTTATCTGACAAGGACTTGAGGTCTTCTACACGGCCTGCGCCGTTGTTGTAGATCGCTTCCAGGAACTTGCGTACCTCGGCAACTTTTTTCTGCTCCTCAATCATGACATTGATCTTGTCGCCAAGACCTTTGGCTGCCATGCCCAGGTGCGTTTCGAGAATCTGACCCACGTTCATCCGCGAGGGCACACCCAGCGGGTTAAGTACGATATCAACGGGCTCGCCGTTTTCATCGTAGGGCATATCTTCGACTGGCATGATCACCGAGATCACACCCTTGTTACCGTGACGGCCAGCCATCTTGTCACCAGGCTGGATGCGACGTTTGATCGCGAGGTAAACCTTGACGATCTTCAGTACGCCCGGAGCCAGATCATCGCCAGACTGCAGCTTGCCTTTCTTGATTTCAAAACGCTCTTCCAACAGCGTGTTCTGCTCTTCCAGCTGACGCTGGGCAGAAGCCAGAGCTTCGTTCAGCTCTTTCTCAGACAGCTTCAGCTTGAACCACTGCTCGCGTTCCAATTCGGCAAGTACCTTATCGGTAAGCTTAGTGCCTTTGGTCAGGCCACCGCCGGATACAACGCTCTTGTTCTTGATCAGATTGGACAAGCGCGCAAAGGTCGCCTCTTCGAAGATACGGTACTCTTCTTTCAGGTCCTTGCGGTACTCATCCAGCTGGTGCTTCTCAATTTGCTGAGCACGCTGATCTTTCTCAAGACCATCGCGGGTGAACACCTGCACGTCAATGACCGTACCCTTGGTGCTCGAAGGCACACGCAGGGAGGTATCTTTAACGTCGGAAGCTTTCTCACCGAAGATTGCACGCAATAGTTTCTCTTCCGGCGTCAGCTGGGTTTCACCCTTGGGTGTTACCTTGCCGACCAGGATATCGCCGGCGTCGACTTCAGCACCGATGTACACGATGCCTGACTCATCCAGCTTGGACAGAGCGCTTTCGCCAACGTTAGGGATATCGGAAGAAATTTCTTCAGAGCCCAGCTTGGTGTCACGAGCAATACAGGTCAGTTCCTGAATGTGAATCGTAGTGAAACGATCTTCCTTCACCACTCGCTCGGAGACCAGGATGGAATCCTCAAAGTTGTAACCATTCCAAGGCATGAATGCGATACGCATGTTCTGCCCCAGGGCCAATTCACCCATATCAATAGACGGGCCATCGGCAAGAATGTCGCCGCGGGATACCGCATCGCCCTGTCTAACGATAGGACGCTGATTAATACAGGTGTTCTGGTTCGAACGGGTGTACTTGGTCAGGTTGTAGATATCAACCGGCGCCTCATCAACGCCTACGTCCTTGTCGTTTACACGAACAACAATACGGCTGGCGTCGACAGAATCGATCACACCCGGACGGTTAGCAACCACACAAACACCAGAGTCTGAAGCTACGTAGCGCTCCATACCCGTACCGACCAGCGGCTTATCGCTGGACAGTGTTGGGACCGCCTGACGCTGCATGTTCGAGCCCATCAATGCGCGGTTCGCGTCATCGTGCTCCAGGAAAGGAATCAGGGCCGCTGCCACTGACACTACCTGCTTGGGCGACACGTCCATGTAGTTCACATCTTCCGGAGCCTTCACGGTAAATTCGTTCAGGTAACGAACGGCGATCAGTTCTTCGGTGAACTTCTTGTTCTTGTCCAGAGGAGAAGACGCCTGTGCAATCACATTTTCCGCTTCATTAATCGCAGACAGGAACTCAATCTCGTCAGTCACCTTGCCGTTTACAACTTTACGATAAGGGCTTTCAAGGAAGCCGTAGTCGTTAGTGCGAGCGTAGGTTGCCAGCGAGTTGATTAGACCGATATTCGGTCCTTCCGGCGTTTCAATAGGACATACACGACCGTAGTGGGTCGGGTGTACATCACGCACTTCAAATCCAGCACGCTCACGGGTCAGACCGCCAGGCCCAAGAGCCGAAACGCGACGCTTGTGAGTCACTTCTGACAGCGGGTTGTTTTGATCCATGAACTGGGACAGCTGACTGGAACCAAAGAATTCCTTAACGGCCGCAGAAACTGGCTTGGCGTTGATCAGATCTTGAGGCATCAAGCCCTCAGACTCTGCCATGGACAGACGCTCCTTAACGGCGCGTTCTACACGGACCAAACCGACGCGGAACTGGTTTTCAGCCATTTCGCCCACAGAGCGGACGCGGCGGTTACCCAGGTGATCAATATCGTCGACAATGCCCTTACCGTTACGGATATTGACCAGAGTCTTGAGGACTTCAACGATGTCCTCTTTATCAAGCACACCACTGCCAGTCACTTCTTCGCGACCCAGGCGGCGGTTGAACTTCATACGACCAACGGCTGACAGGTCGTAGCGGTCAGCAGAGAAGAACAAGTTCTGGAACAGGTTCTCGGCAGATTCCTTGGTTGGTGGCTCGCCGGGGCGCATCATGCGGTAGATTTCTACCAATGCTTCCAGTTCGTTGCGAGTGGTGTCCTGACGCAAGGTATCGGAGATGAACGGACCACAGTCCAGTTCGTTGGTGTAAAGAGTCTGTACTTCCTTAACACCCGCTTCTTCCAGAACGGCCAAAACTTCTTCCGACAGCTCGGTATTACATTCGACCAGAACTTCACCGGTCTTCTTGTCTACGACATTCTTGGCGAGTGCGCGACCGTGCAGATAGTCGGCTGGAATCTCCAGCTCGGTAACCTTGGCTTTTTCCAGCTCACGAATGTGGCGCGCAGTAATACGACGGCCTTCTTCTACAACCACTTTTTTGCCGACCTTGATGTCAAAGGCAGCAACGTCCCCGCGCAGGCGCTCGGGAATCAGCGTCATGGTGAAGTTACCTTCGCCCGCTGAGTGGAAAGTGTTCACAT
Source organism: Halioglobus sp. (assembly GCA_039986455.1). Taxonomy (GTDB): domain Bacteria; phylum Pseudomonadota; class Gammaproteobacteria; order Pseudomonadales; family Halieaceae; genus Halioglobus. The sequence continues at coordinate 4,979 of JBDWQQ010000107.1, read as the reverse complement.
CGAAGAACATGTCCAGAATTTCTTCGGACTGGTAGCCCAGTGCGCGCAGCAAAATAGTGGCTGGCAACTTACGGCGACGGTCTATTCGAACGTAAACCATGTCCTTGGGGTCGAACTCAAAGTCCAACCATGAACCACGGTAGGGAATCACACGGGCAGAGTAGAGCAGCTTGCCTGAAGAGTGAGTCTTACCTTTGTCGTGATCGAAGAACACACCGGGTGAACGGTGCAACTGGGAAACGATAACCCGCTCGGTACCATTGATGACGAAGGTACCGTTTTCGGTCATCAGGGGAATTTCCCCCATGTAGACTTCCTGCTCTTTGATGTCCTTGATGGTCTTGTTGGAAGATTCCTTATCGTAAATGATAAGGCGAACCTTCACTCGCAGTGCGCAGGAATAGGTGACGCCGCGCAACTGACACTCATTAACGTCGAATACCGGCGTACCCAGAGCGTAATCTACGTATTCCAGAGCGGCGTTGCCGCTGTAGCTGACGATCGGGAAGACCGACTTGAATGCAGCGTGCAAGCCATAGGCGCCACGCTCATCAAGGGCAACCCCTTGCTGGGTGAATTTACGGTATGAATCCAATTGGATCGCAAGCAGGTAAGGAACGTCCATTACCTTCGGCAACATGCCGAAATCTTTGCGAATGCGTTTTTTCTCAGTGTACGAGTATGCCATCAGTACTCCCCAGCGTATTTAAATCCAGCCCTACAATGAGGGCTCTTCAGACCGTAAATTACGGCCTCAAAATCTTGCTTGTATCAAGCGGGAAAAGGCCGGTGGGGCAAATGCTCCACCAGCCTTGTCCGTGTCTGACGGTCGCCCGCCAGACAAGTGCTGAACTTACTTAAGTTCAGCAGCGCCGCCGGCTTCTTCCAGCTGCTTCTTAACGTCTTCTGCTTCGTCCTTGGTAGCGCCTTCCTTGATGGGGGAAGGAGCGCCGTCAACCAGACCCTTGGCTTCTTTCAAGCCCAGGCCAGTGACTGCACGTACTACCTTGATGACGTTTACTTTCTTGTCACCGGCAGAAGTCAGGATTACGTCGAATTCGGTCTGCTCTTCAGCAGCACCGCCAGCGTCGCCACCAGCAGCGGCAGGTGCAGCTGCAACTGCAGCAGCAGCGGTTACGCCGAATTTCTCTTCCATTGCTTCGATGAGCTCAACAACTTCCATTACGCTCATTTCTGCGATTGCATTCAAAATGTCTTCTTTTGACATGACTTGTATCTCCGTTAGCTGTAAAAACTTTGAAACCTTGGCTTACGCCGTAGCTTCCTTCTGATCGCGTACTGCTGCGAGTGTGCGAACCAGTTTTCCAGGTACTTCGTTCATTGTCTGAACCAGCTTGGTCGCCGGCGCTTGCATAACACTCATCAACATCGAGAGTGCCTGATCACGCGTAGGCAACTTAGCCAAAACATCCAATTGTTCAGCACCCAGCATCTGGCCGCTTACCGCCAGTGCTTTAACTTCAAAGGCTTCATTATCTTTCGAGAAGTCCTTGAAGATTCGAGCCGCTGCGCCAGGATCTTCCATAGAAAATCCAAACAGGGAGGGACCAGCTAACGAGTCATTAACGCACTCGTATTCGGTACCTTCCAGGGCACGCTTGGCCAGGGTATTCCGCACTACACGGAGTGTTACCTGGTTTTCGCGCGCATCTTTGCGCAGAGCTGTCATTCCATCCACGGTTACGCCACGTGCATCGGCGATAACCAGGGACATTGCACTGGTGGCAGTCTCGTTAACTTCAGCTACGATCGCTTTTTTGTCTTCGAGTCCAATTGCCACTGGAATTACTCCTGGATTGCTAAGTTAAGCAGTAACAAATCTATGCGACTGCTGCTTTTGCGTGGTGAACACGTTCACCATCTGCGTAGGTTTCGGCATCTGCCTCAATTAAACCGCTGTCGATATACTGCCTCGACATTGGCACCTACGGTCTTTGATGGCCTTTAGTTTTCAGCTATACGGGCTTTGATACCCTTGCCTTGTCCAAAGACCTCAAAGTGGATCGGTTAAAGCCGATTGGCTCGCTCCGATCTACCGCTTTCCATCCATGGAAAGCAATGAGAGCCCTCCCCTTTTGAGGGAGGGCCAACAATTACGACTCCAACGACCCTTGGTCGATGACGATACCTGGGCCCATAGTGGTGCTCAGGCTGATTTTTTTCATGAAGATGCCCTTGGCTGCTGCCGGCTTGGCCTTTCTCAGGTCAGCCAGAACTGCTTCAAGGTTGCCGCGAATGGAGTCCAGGTCGAAATCGATCTTGCCGATGCCGCCGTGGATAATGCCATTCTTGTCTGTGCGGTAACGTACCTGTCCAGCCTTGGCATTGTTGACCGCTGTCTCTACGTCAGGGGTCACTGTGCCAGTCTTGGGGTTAGGCATCAGGCCGCGAGGACCAAGCACCTGGCCCAACTGGCCAACAACGCGCATAGCGTCTGGAGAAGCGATGACAACATCAAAGTCCATCATGCCGCCCTTGATCTGCTCGGCGAGATCTTCCATGCCCACGAGATCTGCACCAGCAGCCTTGGCCTTCTCAGCCGCGTCACCCTGGGTGAATACCGCTACACGAACGTCAGAACCAGTACCGTGAGGTAAAGTAGTCGCTCCGCGTACCGCTTGGTCTGATTTACGTGCGTCAATGCCGAGGTTAACCGCTACTTCTACAGTCTCGTTGAACTTGGCAGTCGCCAGTTCTTTGAGCATGCCTACCGCTTCGTCCAGCGGGTAGGTCTTCTCAGGGTTAACCTTCTCTTTAAATGCCTTTTGGCGTTTGCTCAGCTTGGCCATCTTAGTTCACTCCCTCTGTCTCGATACCTGCAGAACGGGCGCTACCAGCAATAGTGCGCACGGCGGCGTCCATGTCAGCGGCCGTCAGGTCTGGCCACTTCTGGGTAGCAACATCTTCCAACTGAGCGCGGTTTACCTTACCAACCTTATTAGTGTTGGGGGTGCCAGAGCCCTTCTTGATCTTGGCCGCTTTGCGCAGCAACACAGATGCTGGAGGAGTCTTCTTGATGAAGGTAAATGAACGGTCGCTGTAAACGGTGATTACAACAGGAATCGGCAGACCGGGCTCGGTGCCCTGAGTCTCGGCGTTAAACGCCTTACAAAATTCCATGATGTTCACGCCGTGCTGACCGAGGGCCGGGCCCACTGGGGGACTCGGGTTGGCCTGACCAGCAGGCACCTGCAGCTTGATATAAGCTTCGACTTTCTTAGCCATTACTTTTCTCCTGGGTTCAAACGCTGTTTCGGCTTTCGCTTACTTCAGCTCCCCTATCAGGGCGACCAAGTCGCCATTAACGCCGTTGTCACCACCGATGCGATGACAACCCTTTCACATCAAGCCTTTTCGACTTGACCAAATTCCAGTTCTACCGGAGTAGAACGACCGAAAATCAGCACGGCCACATTCAGGCGGCTCTTTTCGTAGTTAACTTCCTCAACAACGCCATTGAAGTCGTTGAAGGGGCCGTCGATAACCCGCACCATTTCGCCGGGCTCGAACAATGTCTTGGGACGAGGTGCTTCAACACCCTGCTCCACTCGCTGCAGAATCGCATTCGCTTCTGCTTCAGTAATTGGCGCAGGCGTATCAGCTGTACCGCCAATAAAGCCCATCACCCTGGGCGTTTCCTTCACCAGGTGCCAGGAATCGTCACCCAATTCCATCTGAACCAACACGTAGCCGGGGAAGAACTTACGCTCGCTACGACGCTTCTGCCCGCCTCGCATCTCCACCACTTCCTCGGTAGGCACCAGCACTTCGCCAAAGCGATCCTGCATACTGTGCAACTCAATGCGCTCTTTCAGTGCAGTCGCGACTTTCTTTTCATAACCTGAGTAGGCGTGAACTACATACCAACGCATTGCCATCGACTAAACCTTAATTCTCTGTCTTATCCAATTGCCAGCGAAACGAGCCAGCCCAGGAACGAATCAAGTCCCCAGAGCATCAGCGCCACCAGCACTACAAAAACGACAACAATCATCGTGGTTTGAACAGTTTCCTGCCGTGAAGGCCAGACAACCTTTCTAATTTCAGTCCTGGAGCCTTTCACCAGCGTCCAGAAAGCAGCACCTTTGGCCGTTTGCAGCGCCACTAGGCCGGCAATTGCGCCCAGCGCAAGAATACCCAGCACGCGATAAAGCAATGACTGGTCTGCGTACATGCTATTGCCGACTACCGCAGCGCCCACTAAGGCGAAAACGACTAGCCACTTCAGTCCATCAAACCGACTCTCGGTTGCGTCCACACTCATTTCTAAAACCCTTACCTCGCAAGAAAGCTCCTCGGTCGAACATGTCACCGGGGAGCGAAGCCCTGCAAATCTTTTGAAGACGACACTCGCTCTTCGAATGCCGCCCCTGCCATAAAATGGCAGGCCAGGAGGGAATCGAACCCCCAACCTGCGGTTTTGGAGACCGCTGCTCTGCCAATTGAGCTACTGGCCTAAATCTCTCGTTTAGACGACGAAGCCGAACTGCTGTTTCAGCGGTTCGGCTTGTCGTTTTCGTCATTCCCGATCTTAGGGGAAACCAATGACCTCAAGTCATTGGGCCTCCGCTCTCGCGGAGGCGACTATCGTCGATTACTCGATGATTTTAGCTACAACACCAGCGCCAACAGTACGGCCACCTTCACGAATCGCGAAGCGCAGACCATCTTCCATGGCGATAGGAGCAATCAATGTCGCTACCATCTGAACGTTGTCACCAGGCATAACCATCTCAACACCTTCAGGCAATTCACAAGCGCCAGTCACGTCAGTCGTACGGAAGTAGAACTGAGGGCGGTAGCCTTTGAAGAATGGTGTGTGACGACCACCTTCGTCCTTGGACAGAATGTAAACTTCTGCTTCGAACTTGGTGTGCGGGTTAACAGTACCGGGGTGAGCCAGAACCTGGCCACGCTCAACTTCTTCACGCTTGGTACCACGCAGAAGAACACCAACG
>JBDWQQ010000106.1:0-45738 GCA_039986455.1 Halioglobus sp. | reverse complement strand
TGGCTCGTCACTACGTGCAGCAAAAAGACTACCCTAGCGCCATTGAATACTACCAGCAGGCACTTAAGACCGGTGGCCTTGCCGATGTTGCCAATCGCGAAATGCTGCGTGAACTGGCTCAGGTTTATCTGCTGGCTGAGAATTATGGCCAGGCCGCCGTGGTTTTGCAGCGTGCGTTGGATATCGATCTGGTGCCAGACGCGCGCGATTTTTTGTTGCTCGCTCAGGCGCATTATAGGCTCAGTGACTATGTGGCAGTTGTAGTCGCACTCGATGGCATACAGGCGAACGGGCTTACCCTTGAGCCAGAACAAATGCGACAGGCACTTGCGCTTTACTATCGAGCGGGCGCCTTTGAGCAGTGCGAGAGTATTCTCATTCAACTGCTTAAGATCGATCCGGGCAACTCGGAGAATTGGCATCAGTTGGCTTCGGTCTATCTTCAGCAGAATAAAAAGAAACAGGCGCTTGATCATTTGACGTTGGCGCTAGAGAAGAAAGTGCCTTTTTCCGAGGGCGAACTATTGCTGTTGGTCGATTTGCAGGCGATCAACGGTAATCCCTTCGGCGCAGCAACGGTGCTCGAGGAGGCAATGGCACAGGGCGCAATTGCGCCCACTGCGACGAATCAGCGCAAGCTGTTTGAGCTATGGCTGCAGGCAAGGGAGCGGGAAAAAGCGAAATTGGCACTGGAAAATGCGGCCAGAGCGAGCGGAGATACCGAGCTCTATCTCTATCTGGCACAGCTGCAATTGGAAGCCGAACAATGGTTGTTGGTGCAGGAAACACTACTGGAAGCCTGCGCTGAACAGCTTGAAGATCGCTTTGTCAGCCGGGCAAACCTACTGCTGGGCATAAGTTTGTTGAAGCAGGGCAGGGAGGCCGAGGCGCGTAGGGCATTGATTAATGCAACCTTGGTGGGCGGAGCAAATGCGCAGGCAGCTGAGTGGCTCCGTTTTATGGAGGCCGAGCCCGCCAGCGAAAGCGAACTGCGGCGGGTGAGGGGCCCTTGTTTCGGCTCGCTGGGTAAACAGGACACATTGGAAGCGTTGCCTGTAACAGAGGCATCACTCAATCAGGCACCTGCAGCGCAAAATCAGCAGGCGTTGCCTGGATCAAAGCAAAACATAGATCCAGTCACGATAAAGACCGTCAGTAAAAAGCGTTTTTTCGTGACCGAGCACAGTGAGTCGATTGTCGAACTATTGCCTCAGGTGAAATCACTCGCTACCCGGCTGAATGTGAGCCTTGTGAAAGCGGCAGGGACATCCGATGGTCCACTGCATGTTTTAGCGGTGCCGGGGGAGAAGTTGCGGCTGGGCATTCCGATACGCGGTACTGCCCAGGCTAAGGGGCGTTATCGTATTTACAATGCCGATGCCTATAAGTGCGCATGGATGGTCGTAAAGTCTGACGAATCTCTGTCTTTAGAGGTGCTTGAAAGTTTTGCCGAACGTATCAGAGTGGCTGGCCATGAAAGCACAGGGGATTACCGCCTTGTATTGCGGCCAGGCAGTGTCCCAACAATTGAGCTGCAGATGGAAATTAATTAGATATTCAGTTTTCATTGCAGTGCGACTAAATTAGTTCAGTACAATGAGTGATCTTTTTTACATTGGAGAAGTAGATGAAAAAAATTCTAGCAGTCGTTGCCTTCGGTTTTTGCCTCCCGCTAGAGTTGCAGGCGGCCACATTGTTGCACTGCGGCAGCCTGGTTGATGTCGATGCACTGAAAGTACTGGAAAGTAAGACTATCAGGGTCGAAGGAAATATCATTACTGGTATCGAGCCGGGATTCGTTGCGGGCGCGTCCACCGATGAAGTGGTCGATTTGAAAACCTCAACCTGTTTGCCCGGATTGATGGACATGCATGTGCACCTCGCCGATGAGTACAGCGCCCATTCCTATATCGAAAAGTTCCAGATGAACGGACCCGATTACGCCATCAGAGCGGTGGTCAATGCGCACAAGACACTCATGGCGGGCTTCACTCAGGTTCGAGAGCTGGGTGACAAGAGCTTTGGAGAGTCAATTGCGCTGCGTAACGCGGTCGATCAGGGCCTTGTAGTGGGACCACGTATCATCGCGGTGGGTAAATCTATTGCGACGACAGGCGGTCATGCTGATGACACAAATGGGCGTAAACGTTCGCTGATGTTTGATCTTGGGCCCGAGGGGGGGGTGGTCAACGGTCCTTATGAGGCCCGGCAGGCAGTTCGAAAGCGCTATAAGAACGGTGCCGACATGATCAAGATTACATCCACAGGCGGTGTACTGTCAGTGGCTAAATCGGGACAGAATCCGCAGTTCATGGCGGATGAGTTAGAGGCGATTATCGCTACAGCAAAGGATTACGGAATGCCGGTTGCTGCGCATGCGCACGGGACCGAAGGCATATTCAGAGCGGTGGAGGCGGGTGTTGATTCTATCGAACATGGCACCTACATGGACGAACGAACCATGAAGCTAATGAAGAAGAAAGGCACCTGGTATGTGCCCACGATAATGGCGGGTAACTGGGTAGAGAAAAAGGCGCAAATCGACGGCTTTTTTCCTGAGATTGTGCGCCCTAAAGCGGCAGCTATCGGGCCCTTGATTAAGGAGAATTTCGCGGTTGCCTATAAAGCGGGGGTTCCTATTGCCTTTGGCACTGATTCGGGGGTTTCAGCCCACGGCGATAACGCTATGGAGTTCCAGTTGATGGTAGAGGCCGGCATGCCTGTGCTGGAAGCAATACGCAGCGCCACCGTGAGTGCTGCCAAGTTGACCCGTACTGACGATAGGTTAGGTAGAGTCAAAAGCGGTTACCTGGCCGACATAGTGGCCGTGCCAGACGATCCGCGCGAAGACGTGTCAACGATGACTCGCGTGAGCTTTGTGATGAAAGATGGAAAGATCTTCAAGCGCTAGAACCGTTCGCGAAAATTGGCGCCCACTGAAGCTCGGTTGTCACGAAGTATTGGAAAACAGGACTAGAGATTATGCAGTTTTCAACAGCACATCCCGGTGACTCTGTGCACATAAAGGGTTTGATTGGAGCGTTGTTTGTCGCTTTAAACGCCATCTCACTGATTGCGCTTGCAGGCCCGTCAGCTGAACGCACGGCAGAACTTCATGCGTGGCTGGACGATGCCTACTTGAGTGAGCTGATGTTAAAGCCGCAGACATTGACCAGTCTGGGTCGCAAGGAGGCTTACGAGCGGGTTAACGACGTGAGTGAAGCGGGTGAACGTCAGATTGTTGAACTTATGGCGAAGTCGGTAGGCGATATGGAGCAGCGATTTGACCCAGCGCTGCTTGATAGCGCTGGGCGGGCTTCCTATGATTTTTGGAAGTTTCGAGCAGACCAGCAACGGACTCAGCTTGATTTTGCGACGCAACGCTATTACCTGGATCATAAGAGCGGCAATCACACCCGACCCGTGAACTTCATGGTCAATTATCATGCTGTCGACACCGAGAAAGATATGGTGGACTACATTGCCAGGCTTCAAGGGTTCTCGAGTCAATTGGGACAGTACCTGGAGCGCGCGAGGTCTTCCGCAAAGCAAGGAGTGCGTCCACCGCGATTCTCGTATGAAATTGTCATTAAGGAATCGAAGGAGATTGTAAGCGGCCAGCCGTTTCAAGCGGTAAATTCGAATTCGGCAGTTTGGTCAGATGTGTTACTGAAAACGCGCCTGCTTGAAGAGGCCGGCACGATAACGACCGAGCGCGGCGAGGAACTCAGGGAGTCAGCACGCAAAGTGCTGGTCGAACAGTTTCTTCCCGCTTATAACGACCTGATATCGTGGGTGAAGCAAGATATTTCAAAAACCTCTGAAGATGCCCAAGGTGTTTCCAGTCTGCCTAATGGTGCCGCTTATTATCAAGCCAGGTTAGCGCGTTATACCCAGTCGCGATTGACCGCCGACGAAGTCCACGAAATAGGCCTGCGTGAAGTAGAGCGAATTCATGCGGAGATGAAGACCGTTATGGCGCAGCTCTCCTTTGACGGTGATCTGCAGGATTTTATGACCTTTGTTCGTACTGACGAGAAGTTTTACTATCCAAGTACACAGGAGGGCAGAGAGGCCTACCTAGCGGATAGCAAGCGCGTTCTGAACGACATAAACCAGCGCCTGCCAATGGCCTTTGGAACATTGCCTCATACCAGTCTGGTGGTGAGAAGGGTGGAGCCGTACAAAGAGCGCATTGGTGGCTCTGCCTTTTATCAGAAGGGTGCCACCGATGGTAGCCGCCCTGGACGATACTATTTGCACATGGCCGATATGCGAGCGCTGAACCGCGCTCGACTGGAAGCGCTGGCCTATCATGAAGGCAACCCGGGGCATCACATGCAGCTATCGATCGCACTTGAAAGCGATGGCTTGCCCTTATTCCGGCGCAGCGAAGGTTATTCCGCCTATAAAGAAGGCTGGGCGTTATACGCTGAACTTCTGGGCAAGGAATTGGGTGGCTACGCTGATCCCTACAGCGACTATGGACGCCTTAATTCAGAGATTTTCAGGGCCTTGCGGTTAGTGGTTGATACGGGTTTGCATGCGAAGGGCTGGTCACAGGAGCAAGCGGTGCAATATATGCTGGCCAACGCCAGTTTCCCGGAAACGAAAATACGGTCGGAAGTACGCCGTTACCTGGCGAATCCGGGGCAGGCCACGTCTTATAAGATTGGCATGATCCGAATACAGCAAATGCGCGCAAGGGCTGAGAAAGCACAAGGAGAAGCCTTTGATCTTGGCGCTTTCCACGATTTGGTGCTGGGAGGAGGCGCATTGCCGCTGCCCGTGCTTGATCGTGTCGTGGATGATTGGATAACGCAGCAGGAGTGAAAGCTGGCGCTTACTGGCTCCGATACCAAATTGGCGATGACCAGGCGCGTTCCTGAATAGTGGGGGAGTAGAAGGCAGACTGCTGTGGGTCGGTGCAGCATTTACTGTAAACGTCTCCCGTGGCGCCCGCTTTTTGTGCCAGCGCTGTCGCACTCTTGGCTTGCTCGGCACAATTACCGGCAAACGGATTAACCCCCGCTGCTTGACACTGCAGCGTACTCCAACGACAACTGGGATTTTCCAGTACCCGTACATAATAAAATGCGTCTTCATCGGCGTTAAATTGCGGGTCGCGCCAAACACTGCAGCTTTGCGTTAAACCTCGACCTGTTCGCGCACAGGAACTCGGGTCAATACTGGCTCCGTTGTCTTCGCTGCCGGCGATATCAAACACTTGCTCTTGGGTGATGCCATCGGTATCCACCCAGCCCTTAATCATTTGCACTCGTTGTATATCCGTTCCGGGGCTTCGCAGTGTTCCCGGATCTTTGTGCACGCTGACAAGGAAGCCAGGGCTTTCGGGCTGTTTGCTTAGTTCGCCTCCCATCGGGACGCCTCCCGCGTAGGCCTGTTTGAGCATGTCAGGCGACTGACAAACGTCTTTCGTGAGATCCCCCGCGAAAAAGCGCACGCTGGGCCGAGTGCCGCTAGTGGCATACGCCTCCTTGCGCTTGATGGCGGCGAAAATACTATCTCGGGAGTTTTCTTCCGCCCAGACCACTGCCAATCCCCCGGGGTTGGAATAAAAGTGATCTTGCACATTCGTGTACTGTGCGTCACGCCGGCCAAGGGGCCCAACGTAATTGTCTTCTTCTGCACTACCCGGTGCAGCACTGTGTGAATCGGTACTGCCAATGAAGCCCATAACGAAAGGATTCGTACCTGATTGATCTTCAAGCTTAAGGCCGTCCTTGAGCGCGTTCCTCACCATGTTACGGCGTGCAAAATCCTCCAGCGGAACTTCCAGTGCCCGATCTGTCCTTACTTTGCCGTGTACCGTTCCCATCATATTCAAATTGTCCGCGGGAATTTGTTCGAAGTCACAGGCCTCATCAACGGTACTGAGACCGACTCCCCTCAGTCTGTCGAAACGGCATTCAGAGGCGCCTTTGTGCTGAACGATTTCTACGACGGGCTCGAAAAATAGCCGATCCTCCAGTTCCTGCTGATTTTTGGGGTCTGCGAACATCCTGCCACCGGCAAGATTAGAATTGTGTGGGATAGCGACCACGTCACAGGCGTTGTCCTGATCGATACATCGTTCTCTCAGCTGCTGCCATAAACTGGGGAAACTGTCGTACCCCGTGTCGTAGACAGAGACAGGCATCTCAGGCACTTCGGCATTTCTGAAAATAACGTTGCGGTGCATGTTGTTTTGGTCGAAGGCCTCGGTGTATTCATAAGCCACGAAAGTTGTGAAATCGCACTCGTCACTGCGATCGTAGTGGTCTTCAGCTGCCTGCTGTGTTTTTTGCCAGGTTTCCCTGTCAGCTTCATCACAATCAGATAAGCTGCAGGCAAAGGACTTGCTGGGTGGGTCTTCCAATTGACCGCCGAGGTCGGTCCACCAATTGGCCGCGAGCAGTTGCAGCCAAATATTTTTAGCTCGGGTCATCATGCAGTGAGGCCACCAGTACCCAAGCTTTGACGCATCCAGAGTGCAGACGTTGATTTGGCCAAAAAATTCAGCGTGATCCGTGACCGCCGTGAAATCCAGTGGTCGTCCAATCTTTGCCTCGATGGTTTGCTCACCCTTCGCATCCGGGAGGACTATTGAGTCTCCTTTGGCGTAACGGTAGGCATCCCAGGGGTCGCGTCGTTGACTTGAGAGGTAGGAGTCAAAAGAGTAGCTGGTGTGGACGTGAAGGTCACCGAACAGGGCTTGTCGCGTCTGCTGGTGATCAACGCAGGGCTCTCGCGTCTCTGTGCTCTCAAATTTCTCTGTCGAGGCGCCGGGTAAACTGAGTACCAATAGGGACGTTGCTAAAAGTGGTCGAAGTAAGCCCATCTGAATTTCCGATGCGTTTTCTATCTAGAGTGTCTCTACTAACTTCCTTGCGGAGAGTATCGCTCCATCAATGTAGCTGATTTCCTGGCAATCACCAATGCGGTGTACACGTCCGGAATAATCACCCAGTTGATCGGAAATTCTGGTGTCGCCTTCTGTGCCCAAGGCAATAATGACCTGAGGAGCGTTAACACTTTGCTGCACTCCTTCGTGTTGAAAGCGAACGGCGTCTGCTGTTATCTCATCGATAGGTGCGTTGCTGTAGATACTGACATTGTGTTCTCGAAGCAGGTGCAGCACGCGCGCCCTGCGCACTATTGCGAGCTCTGAGCCCAGTGCAGGGCCGGGCTCGATAACCGTCACCTTACGACCTCGCTCCACGAGATACTCCGCCAACTCAAGTCCCACCAGGCCACCACCGATAATCGTTACTTCATTGGCGATGGGCATCCACAACTTTGAGGCGAATCGCATCAGAGGAATACTCCGCAGTGCCTGCGTCAAACTGCCGGCCCATAAAACAAACCTGGCGAACAGAGACAGTTTTGCCGCCGCTTCTTTATCACCACCGAAAAGAACACCCCGGAGTTGGTCACCGTCGAAAACATGACGCTGGGACTTACCGGGAATGTCGGGAGCTTTGCGGATAGCACCGGTAGCGAGCACTACGTGGTCGGCCTGAAAGTCACGGATGCTAGCGGCAGTGGCGCTTTTGCCAAGTGTTAGGTCTATCGGCAGACGATGCATTTCCTGGGCGAGATACTTGATGAGGTTTTCGTTCGGCTGATAGGCCAAAGCAGCGATGCGGGCAGTGCCGCCCAGGTCTCTGTCGCGCTCCCAGAGCGACACACGATGGCCTTTCTCTGCCAGTAATCGAGCAGCCTCCATTCCTCCCGGGCCGCCACCGACCACCAAAATTTTCTTCTCATCTGAGCTACGGGCGATAATATCGCCTTCGTGCTCGCGCCCCATGCTGTGATTGACAGCGCAAACCATGGGCCGGTTGATAAAAATCTGACTGACGCAGATATAGCAGTAAATGCAGGGACGAATCTGTTCAGGATGACCTGATTCGAGTTTGTTCGGAATGTCCGGGTCAGCCAGTAGCTTGCGACCCATGGCAAGGAAGTCGAAGTCGTTCGCGGCCAAATGTTTTTCCGCAACATCGGCCTCTATTCTTCCTACACCAATCACAGGAATGTCGACGGCTGCCTTCACCTGTCTGGCGAAATCCACGAATCCGCCCGGTTGGTGCACCAGCGGTGCCTCGGTAAAAGCGATGGCGTGCGCAACATTGCCATAGGCGCTCACGTCGATAGCATCGGCGCCTGCTTGCTCGCAATAACGCGCCGTGGCGGTGCAGTCGTCTGGAGTGATTCCGCCCTCTGTTCGATATTCCATGGCATCAAGACGCACCAGTATGGGGAATTCCTTCCCCGTGGCTTCACGAATGGCGCAGATCATTTCGGTGAGAAATCGGGCGCGGTTTTCACGCGTGCCGCCGTAGCGATCTGTTCGTTTGTTGGTATAGGGTGATAGAAAGCTTGCCAGTAGATAGCCATGGCCAGCGTGAATTTCTATGCCGTCGAAGCCTGCGGTTTTTGCTCGCAGCGCCGCATCTACAAACTGGGCGATGATGTCGGCAATGTCTGACTCGCTCATCTCGTAATACTGAGGCCCTTTGCCATCGGGTCCCGCCGCTTTGATAAAGTGACCGATTTCCTGTTGGGTTAAAACACGAAACATATCACTGGCCGCGCGTTTTAGAGGGGAGGGTATGGGAATGGGGCGTCCTGCAGCGGTATCCTCCTGCGCCATTTTACCGCCGTGGTTGAGTTGGGCGACAATTTTTGCACCGTGCGCTTTGACGCGCTGGGCCAATTCGGTCAATCCAGGTAGAAATACGTCGTCTGAGAAGGCGACGGTATTGGGCATTGTCGAGCCATTAGGAAAGCACGCGGCGGATGTCTCCAGTACGATAAGGCCGGTTCCACCTTTGGCCCTTGCTTCGTAATAGGCGATCAGGCGCTCCGAGCAATGTCCATCCTCGTTCGCAAAATTAGAACCCATCGCCGCCAGGACGATGCGATTCCTAAGTGTCATCTCACCTATACGGCCAGGCGATAACAAGTGCCTAAAAGAGTGCTGCATGTAACAGGCCTTTTTGCGAGTATTCAGCAGTGTCATGTTAACTTGCCAGCCATGCACGCAAAGTACTGCTCAGTTCAATATCGTTAACATATGCGCTCGACAGATTGGACGAACTTTAAGGCTTACGAAGATGGCAGTCCTTGTGCTACCAAGCTGCTATTTTTGTTGGGAAAATTCAGTAAATCGGTACATGACTCGACGAAGCACGTTTGGCCTGGTGATTGCGCGGCTGAAAAATGTAGATCAAAAATACCCAGCCACCATTAGAAACCAGCAATTGCAGAACAAAAATTACAGAGGAAAAAGCTATGTCTTATGAGTACATCACGACAGAAATAGAGGGTCGCGTATTCATCCTGACCATCAATCGCCCCGACGCAATGAACGCGATCAGCCCTGCCGCCAGCCATGAAATGGCCACAGCAATGGACGGCTTTGAGTCTGACCCGGAGCTGTGGGTGGCGATTATCACCGGGGCAGGTGACGCCGCCTTTTGCGCGGGAGGTGATATCAGCGTGATGGCTAAAGCAGAGACCGTGGATGATTATCAGATGCCCGCCAGCGGCTATGGCGGCATGACCAATCGCACGAGCTGCTTTAAACCTGTGATTGCTGCTGTCAACGGCATCGCCTTCGGCGGTGGTTTTGAAGTTGCACTGGCTTGCGATGTTATCGTTGCCAGCGACAATGCAGTGTTTGGATTACCGGAACCCAAAATTGGTACGGCAGCCGTTGCGACTGGAATGCATCGACTCGCGAGAGAAATTGGGCTAAAGCCGGCTATGGCTCTGCTGCTAACGGCGGGATCTATTGATGCTGAGCGAGCCAAAGCCTTGGGACTGGTGGCCGAGGTGGTGCCTCAGCCTGAGCTAAGAGCGACAGCGCTTAAATTAGCAGAGCGGATTATGCGATGCGCTCCTCTTGCCGTTCAGGCGACAAAACAGTGCGTATTGGAAGGGCTGAACTTTGCCGGTGTGCCTGCTGCGCAGCAGGCGCAGGAAGCAGGGGAGTTCGATCGTCTGGATGTGATGCTCAAGAGCGACGATATTCGCGAGGGCCTTAACGCCTTTATGGAGAAGCGTAGGCCCGAGTGGAAGGGCCGCTAGGAAACTGTATCGTTACCGCTGCGGATACGTCTGCGAAGCGCGTGAGAGCAGCTCAATCTAAAAGCTGTCCGTCCGCATCATGGCGTCATGACCACCATCAACAAAGAGCATCGACCCGCAAATGAACCCGGCTTTATCGCTGAGCAGGAAGCTGGCTGCATCTGCAATGTCCTGAGGTTGTCCCGGTCTGCCAATGGGGATCGAGGCAATGAACTGTTTGATCGCATCGCCGTAGGTGGGGTCGTTTTCGACAGCAGCACTGAGAGGTGTTTGCGTGTAGCCGGGCCCGATTGCGTTCATGCGAATTCCCTGGGCGGCGTATGCGGCGGTGTTGCGTCTCATCCAGATGGTGACGGCTTGTTTGGTGCCTGAATAGACCGGCTGTCCTTGCATCTCTTGGGCAGCGGCACAGGCTTTTTCTACGTCCATCTCGAGTAGGCTTTCGACAAATGCCGGGTTGGTGGCCATCGGTGCCGAATTGGATGAAACAAGCAGGACCGTGGCCCCTTTGTCAGCCAGGTGCTCCCTGAGTCCCTCGACTAATTGCACGCTGCCGAAGTAGTTAACTTTGGTGATCAAGCTGTTGTCGGGCACATGGGAGCCTAAGCCGGCGCAGGTGATCAATCCTTGAAGCTCGTCCTTAGTGGCATCACGAATCGCCTCGATGGCACTGAGTCGTCCCTCCGGCGATGACAGGTCGGCGACGATATCCGCTTCCTGAATATCGACGGCTACAGTGCGGTGGCCTTCTTTTTCAAGCTGATCGGAGATCGCTTTTCCGATTCCGCTGGCGCCGCCGGTAATGACGTATGTACCCATGATAATAAACTCCCGATTATATTGGCATGCTGTTAGCGGCGTTACTTAACGTCTCGATTGTCCAACGTCAATTCCCAATCTGGTACGTGCAACTGAGGGGTTTTACCCCCGTCAACCGGTAACACGACGCCCGTAATAAAGGCGGACTCGTCGGACCCGAGGAAACAAATCGTATTAGCAAGATCCTCCGGCGTACCCAGACGCTGAATAGGGATGGAGCTGGCCATTAGGTTTTTCATCGCCTCATTTTTGCCCACCGATGCATTCAGTCCAGGGGTTTCAACCGCCCCCGGAGCCACGACGTTGACGCGAACCCCATAAGGTGCCGCTTCCATCGCCGCGCACATACTGAATTGATTGACTGCGGCCTTGGCGGCAGAATATGCGCCAGCCGCCATGCCAGCGCGAAGGCTGCTGACAGACGATATGTTAATAATGGAGCCACTGCCTTGAGGCTGCATAATTTTCAGCGCCGCCTGAACGCCGATAAAGACGCTCTCGACGCACACGCCAAAGTTGGCTCTCCAGTCATCAATATTCTGGTCTAGAATCATGCCGCCAATGACTGTGGGTGCGTTGTTAACCAGAACATCCAGGCGGCCAAATTCTTCCGCAGTGTCGTTGATCAAGGTGGCAAAGGCCTCGATGTCGCCAATATCCAGTTCAACCGCTTTGAACTTTCCATCAAAGGCAGTAATCTCTTCTCCCAGACTCTCCAGTCGGGGCATACGACGGGCGCAGGCAATGACCTGGGCGCCTTCACGCGCCAGTTGCAGTGCGGTGGCCCGACCAATACCCATGCTGCCGCCAGTGACGATGGCGACTTTGCCGTCAAATCGTTTTGCACCCATTATTTAAGCTCCAGATATGAATGTGTCATGCAGTTAAAGCGTTAGTGTCGCGGTCCCCGTGACATGATACCCGAGGCCGTTTTTACCGGCGAAATCGACGCTGACGTGATTGTCCTCACCCAGTGCAGAGACCCGGCCCTGCATGACCATAGTATCCCCTGGCACATTGGGAGCGAGCAGTTTAAAACTCAACTTTTTTAAGCGGCTAGAGGGGCCCGCCCAGTCACTGAGGTAGCGTCCACACAGTCCGCAGGTGGTGAGTATATTCATGAATATGTCAGGCATCGCCGCGGCGCGGGCAGCGGGCGCGTTATGGTGTACATCAATAAAATCCTGAGACGCTACAGCGCCACCCACGATCAGTTTGTGGGTGATGGGAATGGAAAGTTCAGGCAACGTCTGGCCCTCTGTTATGTCCGCCAGGTTCAATGCCTTGAAGTCGGGGAGGGCAGTGGTTAGTACTTTTTCAGCTTGGCTATCGTCAGTGGCACTGGTCTGAGTATTGTCAGTCGCGGTCTTTGCCTTGTATTGGAAGTAGGTGATCAAAGCCTCGGCGAAACAGGTCTTTTCCTGGTCTAGGTACTCAACACGCTCCGTCACAAAATAGCCGGCGCCAAGTGCGGTTTCCTTGAGTGCGCTGATGTTAACGACCGTTGTGTAATGCTGGGGGCGATCACCCTCCGTGAGATAACGATGAAAGCTGATGTCATAGCTCACTGCGACATTGTCGGGAAACCCCTTCTCTGACAGGGTGTCGAAGATTTGGTACGGAGGGGCATCTGTAGACCCGGGAGCATACTCCATATTGATGTCGCGCATCGTCCACATTTGCATCGTAGCCGGAGGTGCCACCGCCGCCTGAATATTCACCGACGACTGATAGTCGCGATCAAGATACAGTGGATTACAGTCGCCCATCGCGCTGCACCACTGCCATATTTGGGCTCTGCTGACAGGGTTGTAGCTGTTGTAAGGACCCAGGCGATTGCCGGTCATCGAGTCCAACTCAGTTTTTTCGATAGCGATCACTGCGATTTCCCAAACACAAAACGTCCCACGTAAGCGTTTCAAGATAGTGCTTTGTTGTCAGCGGCGACAGCGCTGAATCAGTCTATTGCATAGACATCTGCGATCACTGAATACCGGCGGTTTGTGCACAAAAAAAAGGCGGCCAATGGCCGCCCCTGATGAGATTGCAGTGGCTGTCTGCTATTAGACTGGCGGAACGGAGAAACCGCCCCACACAGGCATGTAGTTGTCGTCGTAGTGGCTGGCCATGGACGTGTGGAGGTCGTCCACTTCCCACTTGGCAGCGCCCTTCGGGTTGACGAAGGCGTCACGCAGTGTTGGCCGCTGCGCTACCTGCACTTCGTTACCCCAGACGACATACACTTCGCCGGAAATTTTGCCAGCTTCCGGAGAGGCCAGGTAGCCAACCAGGGGCGCCACATTGGCCGGATCGAAGGCGTGAAAGCCACCGTCTTCTGGCGGTGCGAACATCTCGGCAGTTTGACCGCCTGCGGTCATGTCAGTGAGTGCGCGAGGCATGATCACGTTAGCGGTAATGCCGTATTTAATCAGCAACTGAGCGGCACCCATCGTCATGGCAATAATGCCTGCCTTGGCGGCGGCGTAGTTGGGCTGTCCGGCGGATCCGTAAAACGCGGCTTCCGAGGAAGTGCTGATCAAACGACCATAGACTTCATCGCCCGCTTTGGCTTTTTCGCGCCAAAATTTTGTCGCGTTGCGCATGTTAACGAAGTGGCCACGCAGGTGAACACGAACGACCGAGTCAAACTCTTCGTCGGACATACCGAAAATGGTTTTGTCGCGGCAGAACCCCGCGTTGTTAACCATAATGTTCATGTCGCCATAGGTATCCAGAGTGGTCTTAAGGAGGTTGTCGGCATCTGCAGAGTTGGCGCAGTCACCGTAAACGGCGATTGCTTCGCCACCGAAGGCCTTGATCTCTTCGACTGCTGACTCAGCGGCTTCTTTGGCATCGGGTAGGTCAATGTCGTTGATCACAACACGCGCTCCCTGTTTGGCCAGTTGAATGGCTTCCTCGCGACCCAGCCCGCGGCCTGCGCCGGTGAGAACAGCAACTTTGCCCGTTAAGTCTCCCATGGGGATATCTCCTTAAATACGTTCAATGATAGTGCCGGTGCCCACAGAGGAGCCGCAACACATAGTAATCAGTGCAGTGTTTTTGTCTGCCCGTTCCAGTTCGTGCAACGCTGTGGTGATCAGGCGCGCTCCGGTAGAACCCACTGGGTGACCCAAAGCGATAGCGCCGCCGTTAACGTTGACCTTATCAAGATCTGCGTTGTAAACGCTGGCCCAGGAAAGGACGACAGCTGCAAAAGCCTCGTTGATTTCGATGAGGTCGATGTCGTCCATGGTCATACCGCTGCGTTTGAGCACGCGCGCTGTCGCATCAACGGGGCCATCTAGCAGGTAGTAAGGGTCGGTGCCGACGACACAATCAGAAATGATGCGCGCCCTGGGCTTTAGCCCCCGAGCTTTAGCTTCCTCTGCGGTCATCCACAAAACCGCCGCAGAGCCATCGGAAATTTGGGAAGAGTTGCCTGCCGTGTGGATATTACCTTCCATGACCAGTCGCAATTGACCGAGGCCTTCCAGGGTCGTATCACGCAGCCCCTGATCACGCGTCACTGTTTTGGTTTCGCCGGTGAGT
This sequence comes from Halioglobus sp., assembly GCA_039986455.1. Lineage (GTDB taxonomy): Bacteria > Pseudomonadota > Gammaproteobacteria > Pseudomonadales > Halieaceae > Halioglobus. Next base: position 31,272 of record JBDWQQ010000106.1, on the reverse strand, counting down.
TGGCCTTCTGCGTCCATAACCGGCGCTTCTACGGCGAAGGTTTCGCGGTCAAAGCGGCCTTCTTCCCAAGCTTGCTTGGCTTTACGCTGTGAGTGAAAGCCCAGCTCATCCGCCATCGCCTTGGTAATGCCGCGATTGTCGGCGATTCGTTGGGCGCTGGAAAACTGATCCGGAGTAGAGTCCCAAGGCCATTCAGGTGGCACGAAATAGCCCGGCCCATTCATGACATTGGCTCCCAAGCCAACGCGGCTCATGGACTCTACGCCGCAGGCGATGCCGATATCGATAGAGCCCGTATTGATCATAGAAGAGATCATGTGATTCGCTGTTTGTGCCGAGCCACATTGATTGTCCAATGTCGTGCCCCCGGCGGTGTAGTCCTTCCCGAGATTGAGCCACGCGTTACGCGTAATATTGCTGGATTGCTCACCTGCCTGTGTCACGCAGCCGCCGGCCAGATAATCAACATCGCCATATTCGAGGCCACTGCGTTTCATGATTTCGGCAAGAGACAGGCCAAGCAATTCCACGGCATGGAATCCGCTTAGGTCGCCGACAACGGGTTTACCGCGGCCAATAGGCGTTCTGACTGCTTCTACAATGACTGCTTCGCGCATCTTTAATCCTCGATAGGGGGCACCCGGCAATACCGGACGGAGTTTCGGTGGGCCACTAGTCTACGTCAGGGGTGGCTGCTGGCAATAACAGATTGCGTCATTGCAGGATGCGTATTGTGCCGTTTTAAGGGAGTGACCTACAGGCCGTAAACCCGATAAAACACAATGGTTTAGCTGTTTAGTCTGGATAGAGTTCACTGGCAGATCGAGTTCGCTGTGGCGGAATCTGTCCGTAAACTACAGCCACAATGTTGATGAGAGAGACACGCACGTGAAACAGTATAAGTACGATGATGTAGAGGCTATGCAGGCACTGGTATCGGAGGAGTTTGGTGACTGGAGTAGTGAAGTTGAGATAAGTCAGGAAATGGTCAACCAATTTGCCGAGTTAACGGGTGATGACTACTGGTTGCATACCGACCCCGAGAAGGCCAAAACCGACAGCCCGTTTGGTTGCACCGTCGCCCATGGTTTCTTAACCCTGGTATTGATGCCCAAAATGCAGGGTGAGCCTTCCTACGAGGTGACTGGCTTTAACAATATGCTTAACTATGGCTCAGACAAGCTGCGTTTTACCGGTGTCGTGCCTGTGGGCTGTTCTGTGCGCAGTCGCAGCCGAATCAAGGAAGTGAGCGCGACGCCCAAGGGCACCAAGATGGTTATGGAGCAGCACATTCATGTGGTGGGGCAGGACGATCGTCCCGCCGTGATTTACGAGCTGATTTTCATCTACATGTAACAGGTGAGCTTTGAACGTTGTTTCTAGGTGCTGGGTTCCCCAGCATCCAGTTTCAGTGGAATAAGCAGTATTGCCGCCAGGGCGCAAAGTGCCGAGAAGAGGTACAGGCTGGTCGAGTAGGTGCCAAGGCTGTCGTACATGCGCCCAATAACCGCAAACCCCGGCATGACGCAGAGCGTGATAATAGGCCCCATAAGGCCCATTGCACGGCCAAAACTCGCAAGGCCGAATAGCTGCGCCATCATCGCTCCCCATACCGGCAACATACCGCCTGCTGCCAGGCCCAGTAGTGAAGTGCCAGCCAGCATTCCGTAGTGACTTGGCTCACTGGCAAGGATCACAAAGGCAATGGTGACAAGTCCCTGGGCGACCCACAGTGCGGCCTTCAGGCTAAAGCGGTCTGCGGCCATGCCAAAAAGAATCTTTCCAATAAAGCCTGCGATTGCCACCGACATGATTAATGCGGAGGCCTGCTCTTTGCTGCTTCCTAAATTAACCGCATAAGGGGTGATATTCGACAATACCGCGGAGTAGACGCTGAACAATAAGCCAAGACTAAGACCCAGATACCAGAAGCCGGGGGTCGCAAGAATGGCCTTCATGTTCATGTGGTTTTGCTCGGGAGCGTGACTGCTCGCAGAACCATCCGATCCTTCTGCATGCAGGCCCACGTCGGCAGGCTGAGAGCGAACCGTGAGTGCAACAATGGGGAGCATAATAATCAGTGAGCAATAGGCGAGGTTCTGAAGGGCAGTGCGCCATCCGTCTTCTCCTAGCCAGTAGCTGATCATGGCGGGAATGACGACTCCGCCCACAGAGGTCCCTAATGCCGCGATGCCCAGCGCACGACCTCGACTGGCGGTAAACCACCGCGATATAACGGCCGAGCTACACATGGGGCCGGCAAAGGCGTTACAACCCGCCATGGTGACGGCGAACGCTGCGATGTACTGATAAATGTTAGTCGATAGGGATAGGGCAAACAGGCCGGCGGCATACATGAGTGTGCCGACAATCATGATGAGTCTAACCGAATAGCGATCAATCAGAACGCCGCCCAGCGGCTGCATGAATAATCCCAGGAAGGTCGCCGCGGCCAGGCTGTACATGACCTGTTCCAGTGTGGCGTTAAACTCAGCTTGAACGGGTGCAACCAGCAAACTGACCGCGTAGGTAAAGAATCCCACGACAAACAGCTGTGCTGTAAAGCCTCCGCCAACTACTTTCCATCCGTAGAACATATCGTTTCCCTGTCAGAAATTGTGCTGGTGGCAGAGCGCCTTGTTAGCGCCTTGTTAGCGCCTTGATTGGGTCAGGGCCCATCCTCATGGATAGCCTGTCTATTTCCCTTAATCGAGTTTACCAAGTATGGCGCCACCTGTGGGAATGCCTACGCCGGAGGTAACCAGTGCATGCTCCACATTCTTTTTGGGTTGGTTGAGTGACTGGCCTCGCACCAGCTTGGTCGCCTCAACAATGCCATTAACCCCATGGATATAGGCTTCGCTGAGCTGGCCACCGTGTGTATTGGTGGGCAAGCGGCCGTCGGCGCGCAACGAACCATCAAGAGCAAAGTCACCAGATTCTCCAAAACCACAGAATTTCCAGGCTTCCAATTGCCAAAGAACAATAGGAGAAAAGGCGTCATAGATAACTGCGGCGTCAATATCGTCGGGACCGAGGCCACTCATTGCATAAACGTTGTTTGCTGCAATTTCCATTTCGGGAATAGCGGCAAACTCTTCGCGATAGAACGATGTCATCTGTTCCTGGTCAGGCGCGGATGCTTGCGCGACACCACGCACTGCAACACCGGGTTGCTTGAGATCGCGGGCGCGCTCAGGGGTCGTTAAGATAACCGCTGAGCCGCCGTCGCTTTCCTGGCAGCAGTCAAACAGTGCCAGTGGATCTGCAATCATGCGCGCTGCATCATACTCTGCGCGGTCAAAAGAACGCCCGTGGAAAAAGGCGTTCGGATTATTCACAGCGTACTCGCGCGTAGAGTGAGCAACTTCGAACAAGGCGTCTTTAGTCACACCGGTATTGTGCATCCAGCGTTGCGTGAACATAGCTACCCACGAGGCAGGTGTAAGCAGTCCGTAGGGCATGTACCAGCCCCAGTGAATGGCATCTGCCGTCGTGATTGCGCCGGAAACCCCGTCGGAGAAACGATGTCCCGAACGCCCATTGAGTGCGCGAAAACAGACGACAACCTCGGCCATTCCCGTCGCGATAGCCATCACCGCTTGGTGTAGCGTACCGGTTGCAGCGCCACCGCCGTAGTGCGAGCGTCCCCAGAAGTTGAGACCGCCGCAGCCCAGAGCACGAGCAACTTCTATTTCGTCGTTGCTGTCCATGGTGAAAGTAGCCATGCCGTCAACGTCAGAGGGCTTGAGTCCCGCATCATCCAATGCGATTTTGATGGCCTGCACGGCCAGGCTCAGCTCTGAAACGCCAGAGTCTTTGCTGAATTTGGTGTTGCCGACGCCAACAATCGCGGCCTTGTCTTTTACATTAGCGACCATGACTCAGCCCTCCTTTGGCAGTGCTAGTTTTACGGTGCCCTGCATATGCATGCCCCAGATATTGTTTTCGCCCAGTACCGAAATATTAACGACGCCAGTGTCGTTGTCCTTTGCGGTGACTTCACCGGTGATAGTCATCACCATTCCAGGTACGTTTGGTGCGCCCAGCTTTAAGTCCAACGCCTTTATCATTGCTTCAGGGCCACTCCAATCAGTGACGAAGCGGCTCATCAGTCCCTGACTAGTCAGGATGTTCATAAACACGTCTGGCAGTCCGGCGGCCTGCGCGACTGACTTGTCGTGATGCACTGGCTCAAAATCACGGGTCGCCAAAGCGCCACCGACGATTAACCCGCTGCTGATATCGATATCCAGTGGGGGAAGTTTGTCACCGACGGCAACGTCGGCGCAGTTCAATGTTTGGTATTCACTCATCGTTGTGCTCCTCGTTAGGCCGGGTAGAACTGTGGCAGGATTGTTTTTTCGTCGACTTGTTCCACTTTGCCCTTCAGTTTCATGCCGATGTGCACTTCAGAAGGGTCGCATCCAACCACGTTAGATACGATGTTAGTACCTTCGCTCAGGCCGATAACTGCGCAGACCAGTGGATACTGGTATCCGGGAATTTTGGGGTGATGCATTTCGGTGTAAGAGAGGACTTCGCCGTCGAGGGCCGATTCGATAGAGTCCCATTCCATGGACTGACACTCACCACACATGGGCCGGGGAGGGTGACGAAGCGTCTGACAGTCTTTACAGCGTTGAATTAACACCTGGCCCTTGTCGCAGGCGTCCCACCACCAACCGTTGTCGTGGCCGCGCGGTGATCCGATGCGTGTGGGCACAGCCAATTTTTCATCACTGGCAGCCGCAGCAGGTTGCTCCTGAGGAATAAACTTGAGCACACGAAAACGTTGCGTACCGATTTTTTCGCCGTCTTGGTCGGTAAAGGTCGCGAGTGTTTCAAAAAAGTAGCCGGGACCGCGCGCTGTCGCTTTACGTTCTGACAGGTTATCGATCACCATTTCGACATGAACAGTGTCGCCCGGGCCTACTTCCTTAAAGTATTCCTGGGTAACGTTGGTGCCTAAAACGCCTGTGAAACCGTATTCGTTGAACAGTTCAACCAGATCGGTTTGCGGGTCGGAGGCGCGGCCAGTCGTCACCGCATAGCCTTCCTGATTCCATACGTACAGCATGGCAGGAGGCGCGATGGTTTGGCCACGGGCGCTGCCGGCGGCCCAGGCCTGATCGGAGTAGGCTGGGTTGTTGTCGCCCATGACCTCGGTCCAGTGTCGAATCATTGAAGGGTTAACGGCATCTTCAGCGGGCGTGCGAGGGCAGACCTGCGCGCCAGAATAGGCGTATATCTTGTCTTCAAAAGCTTTCTGCTCTTCAGGCGTCATTGAATAAGCTCCAGTAGTTTATTTGTCTTATGTCGAGGCTAGCGGTGCTGGGGCATGCCCAGGCCATGAGTGGCGACCAGGCCGCGTAAAACTTCTACCACGCCGCCGCCAAAGGTGTTAATGGTTGCACGACGGTATTCGTGCTCCAGATTGCCGTAGATAACTGCGCCCTCACTGCCGCCGGCAATGAGCGAGTGTGGCCCCACAACATCCATGAGCAAGCGGCATATTTCCAGCATGATTTCGGTGGAGTAGACCTTGATGGCCGAGGGGAACACCGGGCTCATTTCTTCCTGATCAAGCTGCCAGGACATGCGGGCGTTCATGACGCGCATGGCTTCAAGGTGGGAATAAACTTCGGCCAGGTTGCGTTGTGCGCCAGGGTTGTCGATGACACGTTGTCCATCGGCCCCTTTGGTGTCATGGACCCAGTCCATAACATCTCTAAACAGCTTCCAGCCTTGAATGCCCCAGGCGGCAAGTCCAATACGTTCATGGTTAAGCTGTTCGGTGATCAGGCGCCAGCCGCCGTTTTCAGCGCCAATAATCATATCCAGAGGCACTTTCACATTTTCATAGTAGGTGACATTGGTATGCACGCCGCCCATCGTATGGATATCGCCACGGGAGAAGCCGGGATCGCTGGTCTCGGCAACCAGAATTGAGATGCCTTTGTGTTTGGGCACATCAGGGTCGGTGCGAACCGCCAGGAAGATGTAGTCTGCACCTTCCGCGCCGCTGGTATATAGCTTATTGCCGTTTACTAGGTAGTGATCATCGTGCTTCACAGCCGATGTGGTCAGGGCCGCAAGGTCGGTGCCAGCAGATGGTTCGGTGTAGCCGATTGAAAAATGGATTTCGCCGGATGCGATTCCGGGCAGAAAACGCTCCTTCTGTGCCTCGGTTCCCTGACTCATCAATGCAGGACCCACGGTATTGAGGGTGACGAAGGGGGTAGGGGCACCTGCGAGCAGGGCTTCTTCGTAACGAATGAGCTGCTCAGACTCGGACAGACCGCGTCCGCCGTACTGCTCTGGCCAACCCACCGCAAGCATCTGGTCTTTGCCTTGCTGGCGAATGAGTTCTTTGTAGAGGTCGCCGCTTTCCGCATTGCGCAACTCTTCCCTGTACTCAGGCTTGATCAGGTTGGAGAAATAGGCGCGAAACTCTTTTCTCAGCTCTTTCTGTTCGGCTGTGTATTCAACGTGCATGGGTGACTCCTCATTCGAGATGACACAATAATATTGAAATTGAATTCAAATTCAACTACTTTATTCAAATGTCGAAAGTAGCCGAGTCCGTAAAAGCGCCTGAAAAGCCCCTGAGTGCAAGAGGGGAGAAAGCCCGCGCACGCCTGATGGCGGCAGCATTAGCGGTGCTCGAGCGCGAGGGTTACCACAAGATGCGCATTGCAGACGTGACCCGTGAGGCCGGCGTGGCCCAGGGCCTGTTCTATCACTACTTCAAGGACCTGAAATCGCTGACTGTCGAAGTATTGACCGAGTTTGCTGAGGCGGCCGGGGATCCTTCCGAAATAGAGAAGGGCGTGGAACCCGGGGACTGGTATAGCCGAATACATGCTTACAACCTGGTGATTGTTCGCAGTTACGCAAAGCGACCGGGTGTGATGCGCTGTCTGCTGCAGTTAGCTGACGAAGACCCGGATTTTGGCAGCATGCTACGTAATAACTACCGCGAGCAGTTGATGTGGCTGGTGGAGCGAATGCCGGGACTATTCCCTGAGGTCAAGTTCAAGAAAAGTCAGGCCCTGATGGTGGTTTACTCACTGGCGGGTATCGGTGAAGGCTTAATCCGGGAATACTTTATTAATCGCAGCGAGCCTTTGGTGGCCGCTGATCTGAGTGTGAATCAGTTCGCCGAATTGATATCCACCATGTTTTATCGAGCACTGTTTCTGGAGCACCCCGAAGAGAAACAGCTTAAATACACACGCAACCTGACCGCGATGGCCAGGGTACACTGAGGCAATACCGTCATGGATTTCAACTTCACTGAAGACCAGAGTGCAATTCGCGAACTCGCGTATCAAATTTTTACCGATCGCGCGACCGATGAGTTTCTGTTGAATTTTTCTCGCAGTGGCGACACCTATGATAGCGGGCTTTGGACGACGCTGGCTGAGCAGGGTCTATTGGGAATAGCCGTGCCTGAAGCGGCCGGCGGCAGTGGTCTTGGGCTGACTGAATTGTGTCTGATGCTTGAGGAGCAGGGCCGACGAGTGGCTCCTGTTCCGTTGTTTTCCTGTCTCGTTTTGGGTGGACTGCCAATTGCAGAGTTCGGCACCGAGCAACAGCAACAACAGTGGCTGACTGAATTGTCCAGCGGGCAAGCCAAGTTCAGTGCCGCTATTGCTGACGTGGGTATGAGCAGTGCGCTCGCTACCTCGGTTACCGCTACCCGCAGCAGTGACGATAGCTGGACACTCAGTGGAACCAAAGCGATGGTGCCCGATGGCGCTGTGGCAGACTTCATTCTGGTACCGGCGGTCACAGGTGATGGCGAAACCAGTGTATTTGTAGTGTCAACGGCGTTGGCAGGCGTGAGCCTTACTCCGGTAGAAATCGGCATCTCAGGGGAGAGGGCGGCACACCTGGAATTGGGCGACGTCAATGTGAGCGCTGATGCCTTACTGGGCGCGCAAGGGCAGGGTGACGAAATTTTAGATTGGCTTGAGCAACGCGCCAATATTGCGCACTGTGCGCAGCAAGTTGGGGTCACAGAAGAAGCGATGAAGCGCACTGCTGAATACGTGAGCGAGCGCAATCAGTTTGGTATCCCACTGGGTAGCTTTCAGGCATTGGCGATGCGTATGGCCGATAGCTATATCGATGTGGAAGCGATCCGTACAACCTATTGGCTGGCACTCTGGTGTCTCAGTAATGGTAAGGAAGCGCGAGCCGAAGTGCGTGCCGCCAAATGGTGGGCATGCGATGCGTCTCATCGGGTGGTCTGTACCGCGCAGCACTTGCATGGGGGCATGGGTGCCGACGTTGAATACCCTATTCATCGCTTTTACTTGCTGGCCAAGCAGATTAGTTACTCGTTGGGTAATGCGGGTCAGCAATTGGAGAAGCTGGGGCAGCTTTTAGCCGCTGACCGTAATCTGGGTTTCCGTTCTCTGGAGGTCTGACGCGACTGCTTCTGGCTCTCGTCACGCGCTGACTTCGCCTCCAGCCCCTCGCGCTAGTCGAGGGGCCGCTAAGCTAGTGGCCGCTAAAACTCTTTGGCACTAGTAGGGCTTGTCGCCGTCAATGGTGATGCGTTCCATTCGACGGTGCTGTGGGAAGTAGTCATTGATTGGGCGGTGCTGGGTGCAACGGTTGTCCCAAATCGCAAGGCTATTGGCCCGCCATTGAAAGCGGCAGGTGAATTCATCGGTCTTTACGTGGCTAAACAAAAACGCGAGCAGCGCATCGCTCTCGTCCCGCCGTAAACCTTCGATATGCGTGGTAAACAATTCGTTGACGAAGATTGCCTTTTTCCCGGTCTCTGGATGAACACGAATAACGGGGTGGCGCACGGGCGGGTTGGCAGCCACTGCATCGGCTAAACGCTCTTTACCGCCGGGCTCCGCAAGACTCTCTTTAAATCCCCATGAAAAGTCGTGTACGGCGTTGAGGCTCTCCAAGAAGTTTTGCATGTGATACGACAATGCATCGTAAGCGACTGTCATGCTTGACCACATTGTGTCTCCACCTTTGGGCGGGGTGATTTCCGCTTTGAGCATCGTTGCCATGGGCGGGTGCTCATTGAAGGTCATGTCGGTGTGCCAGGCTTCGATCTTGGTCGGTTTCTCCGAGGTGCTTTCCAGTATCGTGATTTCAGGGAACCCCACCACGGTTTCATACGCAGGATGTGTTTGGACTGGACCAAAGGAGAGGGCCAGCGACTTCATATTGGCGGCGCTGATGTCCTGATCTCGAAAAAAAATCACCTGGTATTCGTTCAGTAGTTTACGAATGCGCAAAAAGTCATCGTTATCCAGTTCTCGGGACAGATCTAATCCATGAATTTCTGCGCCGAGTGCACCGGCCATCGGTTTGATATCTAGCATTGGTGAACCGCTCCTGAGTGGTCGGCCATTCTACCATTCGAACAGATTCTGAAAAGGGTCTTGAAGTCTATTTTGGAAGCCAGGCAGTTACCGCCAGGCCCTTGCCTGTATTTTTTGCAGAAAGGGTGCCTTCGTGCTGTGTAATGGCTCTGTAGGCGATGGATAGTCCTAGACCGTGGCCACCATCCTCCCTGCTGCGAGCGCTGTCTACCCGATAGAATTCGTCGAAAATACGTTGCAGTTCGTCACTGGCAACACCCGGGCCGCTATCGGTGATGCAGACCGCAAAACCTTTAGGGTCAGATTCAGCGAGTACCTCAACCTCGGTATTTTCAGGTGTATGGCGCAGCGCGTTGCGAATGATGTTTTCGAAACTTCGGTGAAGTAGGTCGCCATGACTAGCAATAATCGCCTCAGCCAGATCCGTTCTAAGATGGACGAATTTTGCCGTCTGCTTGCCTTCGAAATTGGCGTCGTCGCAGAGCTGCTTCAGTAAACTGATCAGATCGATATGCTTATCCATCTGCAAGGATTGCTTTTGGGATGAGAGCAGTTCGGCGATCAGGCTTTCCAGTCTTACGATTTCGCTGTCCATGCGCTCTAACAAATCAGGGCGCTGACTTTTATCCTCCATTGCCAGCGCGAGAGCGACTCGCATGCGTGCAAGAGGAGACCGAAGTTCATGAGACACATCACTCAATAGCTGCTTTTGTGCTTGCATCCGATGCTCGAGCTGACTCGCCATGGTATTGAAGTCTCGGGCCAGTTCGTCGGTTTCATCGCCACCGCGCTCTCTTACTTTGATCCGCGCTTGAAGGTCCCCTTCAGCCAGTTTCCGGGAAGCCTGACGCAGGTCGCGCAGACGATTAGTCATCAATCTGGAAAGGGCATAACAGATAAGCCCGCTCACCAAAAAGGCCAGTAGCAGTCGTAGCCAGTTATTAGCAATCAGGAAGCTGATGATGCGGTGATTGGGCTTTGGGAACATCAGCACCATACGTCTTGCACTGCCGTCTGACAGATGCACGCGATGAGCGACCAGAGGGCCTCCTTGACCGCGCGAGAATGCGCGACGTTTTCGTCCTCGCAACTCGTCAGCGATGGCGGCGACCTTAGCAGGAACAACTTGTCCTAGATGATCGGCTCCCTCTCTGTTGAGTAACCAGACATTGACGTTATGCTCGCTTTTCGCTTCTTCAATAATGGCTGGCAGTTGCTCCGGTGAAGCGTTTTGCAGGCCGTAGATTAGTCCCAGTACAAATCGCTCTGGCGGTCCGTGAGGTGGACGGGTGTGTTGTTCAGACGCCGGCAGTGATTCAATATAGTTATTGCTAATGAGCCAGGTCCCTAAAATAGCGATAGAGACCAGCCAAAAGCCAAGAAACACCTTGATGAAGATAGACCCTCGCATGCTAGGAGCCACCAACTACTGCGAATTGGTAGCCTAGCCCGCGGACGCTGATGATCAGGTTGTCGCCGCCAGCATCGGCAAGCTTGCGGCGAATTTTACTAATGTGCACGTCAATGCTGCGATCATAGGCCGCAAGTGGTCTACCTAGGCCCTCCTGGCTTAATGTGTCTTTATCCACGGCCTTGCCAGCGTGCTGCATCATTATTTTTAGCAGGTTGAACTCGGCACTGGTCAAATTGAGCGGCGCGTCATTGTGAGTGGCTGTGCGGTTAGCGCTGTTCAGGTGTGTGTCGTCTATGCTGATCTCGATAGCCGCATCGGGGGCATCGCTGGTTTTGGATCGCCGCAAAATGGCTCTTAGTCTGGCAGCCAGTTCTCTGGGATTGCAGGGTTTGGGAAGGTAATCGTCAGCGCCCATTTCCAGCCCTACGATGCGGTCGGTATCTTCGCCGCGGGCAGTGAGCATTAACACGGGGGTGTCGGTGAACTCTCGGAGTTTGCGCAGTACGTCCAGCCCCATCAGGCCCGGCAGCATGACATCCAGCACCAGCGCGTCGTACTGCTTGTGCTGCAAGTGCGAAATAGCGTCGGCGCCATCGTGAACGCTATCCACCTCGAAGCCTTGTAGGTCCAGGTATTGGGCGAGAAGGGCGCACAGCTCCTTGTCGTCGTCGATGATCAGTACACGGCTTTTCATATTCCTAGTGTGTCGAAGCGCCTGTGATTTGTCACCTGCCCTTAACATTTCTTTACCTCTCTGGTGAGGAGCTTAACGGGGCTCTTGGGTACATTTGAATCTGTGGCACTGCAGACGAATACCAATCAACAGGAGAGAGAAATGAGCCCTACATTATTCAAATTGATTCCCGGTACAGCATTGATAAGCATTTTGCTTTTGTCCGCTGGGGCATGGTCTATGGGCCCCAGGCCTGAACACAATGTCGATAAAATTCTCGCACATCTATCGGATGAGCTTGCGCTTAGCAGCGCTCAGGAGCAGCAAATCAATGTCCTGGTTGATGAGAGTAAAGAGGCGGGGGCCGCCGACATTGTGCGTCTAAGTGAAATACGGGAACAGATGAAGGCGATGCGCAATGATTTTGACGCTGGTAAAGCGCAGCAGCTCGCGGACGAACTAGGAGAAATTAGCGGGCGCATGGCTTACCGAATGGCAAGCACTCAGGCAGATGTGTATCAACTGCTTTCGCCTCAACAGCGCGCGGAGTTGACTGCGCTGTCGGAAAAGCGAGATCAGAGGATGGAGAAGCGCTGGGCCAGAAGTCGTGACTAGCCGCTCTAATTAAGAGAACCCTGTTTAGGGCGGCATCGCCGCCCTTTTTTTATGGGTGCACGCTACCTAAGCTTAAGCTGCGCTCAGAGTTGCTGCACTTTCAGATCGAGTTTTTCACGCAGTTGCGCGGTGGTCTCAAGGTGCGCACTGTTACTCACGACTGCGGTACTGGCAAGCTCCGGTCGCAAGTAAGTATCGCCCACCCGACGCAGGTCCTCCAGTGACACGGCGAGCACACGCTGACGGAACTGCTCACGTTGTTCGTGAGTGCGGCCAAACAGGCGGTTATGAAAGTGTTGCTTGGCCTCGCCCGCTGGAGAACTGGGTTTATCCAGGCTGCCAATAACACCGAGTATGCTTTCTTCCAGAGCTCTTGGCTCGTGCTTTTCCTGAAGTAGCCATTGGATTGCGGCATCAAAATCTTCAAGCGTTTCCGCCAGCCGAGGGTCACGGTAGGAATAGAACCGGAAGGCGGCGATCCCTGAGTCTTGAGAGGCTCCGCCACCGTAAGCACCGCCTTGCTCTCGAATTGCCCTGTGCAAAATCCCGTTGCGCAGGAAGCCACCTAGAACGGTAAGGGCGGCAGCGTCGGGGTGTCGAACGGGTACCGTGGGGTAAGCGCGAGCACAGAAATTAACCTGACTGTTGGCTACCCAGAACTCCCCACGCTTCTCCCTGATGCCTGGCAATGAAAATGGGTCGTTTTCCTGCGTCTGGTGCTCGGCCCAAACGCCTGCAGCGTGCTCAGCTATGGCCGCGACGGCTTCGGGCTCAGCGACAGTAAGCAGTTGGCGGGGCATTTTCGATACGCTCTCGTGTATGACACCCAACTGCGTGGCAAACTCAGAAGCCTTAGTATTATCTGTCAGACTGTCGTCCAACTGGCGAAGACTGCGTATACCTTCTAGACCCGATACCTGATGGTTCATCTTTGCCAATGGGCTCATGCCGGCGCAAGCGGCTGCCATGGCGAGTCCATGGCCGTTGCCGGTAACAGACTGTTCACGACGGGCGCGCTGTTGACTGACGAGTTCACGCATTCTATCGACTTCGTCGAAGCGCACGTTCTGCATGGTGTCAGCCATTAGTCTCGCCTGATCTTCTGCGTTGCGCAGTAACGCTTTAGAAGACAGAACAAAATTGGCGGTAATTGATTGCTCGTCATCGGCCAGCCCACGCATTGACGTGAACGCATTGATAGAGCCAACTTCTGCGGACTGACGGTGCTGTGCTTCCAGATAGCTACCTTCACCGATTCCCAGTTCGGTTAAGAAACTGGTATACAAGGGTAGCGTTGACTGTTGAGTTGCATCCAGTGCGGGCAGGCGACTAATCATTTGTTGGTAAACAATACCATTGGTTCCCTGGCCGTAGGTGGTCACGTGCACAGGGCCGCTATTGTGTTCTGTGAAATCGAGCTCCGGGAGCCCCGCTGGTACATCAGACAATTCGACTTTCGGTAGAATGCTCTCGTCGTCTACCTGTTGTTGCCGCTCCACCAAATCGCTTGCCAGTTTCACGGTTGCTTGCTTCTGGACGTCGTCCATCGACGCTTTGATGGCTGCCAGCCGCTCGGCCTCTTTGGCTACTTTCTCGGCAGAGAGTGCCTTGTCAGGGGTCATCACCAGGGTGACCCGATGTTGGTTGTCGAGCAGCAACCGCTGAGCAAGTTCTTTGATGTACTCCGGGTCTTCGATGCGCTGGCGCAGAGAATCGATAACCGGGTCCAGGTTGAGCACTGCAATGGGGTCACTGTAATGAGTGGCGCATCCTAATGCTTGCAGTATGAGGTGTAAGCCATAGGGATAACTGTCGCCGCTCACTTCCCGTTGATGTAACTCCAGTTGATGCAGGACCGCCTGAAGTCGATCGTGGCTGACGCCATTGCTCGCAACATCGGTAATCACTTCCAATACCAGCTGCTCTAACGCATCAGCGTGTTCTGCTTCACTGCCTTCCACACCGCACACGAACACCAGTTCACGCATGGAGTCCTCCAGGCCGCACAAGGGGGAGGGCGCCTGGCCTAAGGGCGTTGTCTCAAGGGCCTGTTGCAAGGGCGAGGCGCTGTTCTCAAGCAGAACACTGGTCAGCAATTGGGCCTCCAGCATTTGTTCGAGGTCACTGCTTTCGCCCAGCATCCAGCCAACGACGAGGTGAGTTTTTCCGCTGGTGTCGGATTCCTCATCAAATGCGTAGCTGTCTTGCACCTTCAGGGGGTTGGTAATGCGCGTTTCCGCTGGAACCTGTATACGTAGGTCTTGGCGCTGAAAACGGCCCAATGCTTTTTCTTCAAAAGTTGCCTGGTGTTCAGCCGCACTGATATCGCCAAACGTCATGAAAATGGCATTACTGGGGTGGTAGTGACTGCGATAAAAAGCGACCAGCTCTTCGTAACTCAGGTCTGGAATGTTTTCCGGCTCACCGCCACTGTTGTAGTGATAGGTGGTTGAAGGAAACAAATGCTCACAGAGTTTGCCCCAAAGAACGCTGGGTATGGAGCTCATGGCACCTTTCATTTCGTTGAATACAACGCCTTTGAAAACCAGGTCACTGTCGGAGTTGCCGGGCTCTTCAAATTCAACCCGGTGACCTTCTTGGGCGAAATCCAGAGGGTCCAGGCGGGAAAAGAACACAGCGTCCAGATAGACTTCCAGCAGATTGTTGAAATCTTTGCGGTTTTGGCTGGCAAACGGATAGGCAGTCCAGTCCGAACTGGTGAACGCATTCATGAAGGTGTTCAGGGACCGACGTAGCATCATGAAGAAAGGGTCTCGAACCGGATAGCGCTCGCTGCCACAGAGCGCCGTGTGCTCCAGAATATGAGCAACGCCGGTTGAGTCTTGTGGCACGGTGCGAAGGGCCACCAGAAATACGTTTTCGCTGGAGTCAGATGCCAGGTGGTAGTGAGCCGCTCCCGTTTCTCGGTGTCTGAACTCTTGAACGTCAAGGTTGAGGGAGTCCACCCGCTGTTGGCGAACGGGTTCAAAGGCGCTGTGTGCCTCAGGTAGTGGCATGCTCATGCAGTGTCTCAGGTAAAAAGTGGAGAGGGCGCTATTCTAACGCGAAAAAGCGATCCCGGGGGCTATTTAGTCGGGACGAGTTCGATTTGATACAGCCAGGGCCAGCGTTTTCCGGTGACCCAAATACTGTCGTCAGCAGGGTTACGCGCAATGCCGTTGAGTACATCGGTATTGGTCTGGCGATCTTCAGTCGGCAGTAACCCGCTGAGGTCAATACTGCTTTCTACGATACCGGTTTCAGGGTTGATAATGACGATACGGTCTGTCTGCCAGATGTTTGCCCAGACTTTACCGTTGATCCATTCCAGCTCATTGAGTTTGTGAACCGGCAGGCCATTCTCGGTGACACTAACAGAGCGGCCGATAGTGCGCGTCTCGATTGATAGAAAATGCAGTTGATCGCTACCATCGCTGTAAATCAGTTGCTCGGCGTCGTTGGTTAGTCCCCAGCCCTGGCCGACAAGTGGAAACCATTCAACCGGTTGCAGGGTTGATTTGTCGAACACCAGCATCATCCTTTCGCGCCAGGTGAGCTGATAAATGCGTTCACCAAAAACGGTAAGCCCCTCGGCGAAAAGCCGGGGAGATAGTTGCTTGCTCTCTTCCAGTGCCATGTCTTCAAAGTTGTAGCGCATCAGTCGAGACTGTCCATAGTTTCCCGAGCTGAGGTACAGCTTGCCGTCGAGAATCTCTAGCCCCTGAGCGAAGTTGCGGCGCTCCATAGGCTTTTTATTCAGTACGTTATAGGTGTATTGCTCAACAGCGAGTGTGGGTGCAATGAGCAGGAGACACGATGACAGTACCAATAAGAATTTAAGCATCACTAAATCCGACTGCGTGCGAGATCACGCACTAAAAAGCGCGCAGGAGAGAGGGCGCGCACCAACTCTCGTGATAGTGGCGGCAACTCCCCGCAAATCTGGCTGGCCAGCAACTGTGCGCACAATGGCGCCGAGCTGAGGCCGCGAGACCCGTGGGCTGTGTTGACGTAAAGTCCGGGCACGTAGTTGCCTCGTTTTTGTATGGTTTGCCGCGCATTTTTGCGCAGAGCGGCATAGGTCTGCAAGAACTCATCTCTATCGGGTACGGGCCCCGCTATGGGCAGGTAGTCGGGACTGGCGCAACGAAATCCCACTCTGCCCTGAAGGGAGTCGATATCGATTTTTTCCAGCGCACTGGACCACTGTGGCAGGGCCGTGGCCAGTTTATCGAGGTTTTCTCTGTGTTCTTGCGGTCGTACCTTCGTGCTCGAATCCCTGAGTTTGAAACTGGCACCCATGCAGTGCCTGCCTTCTCTGGCAGGCGCGATATAACCGGTATGACAGAACGCTGACTTGAGCTTCGTTGTTGCGGCTGTTTCTGGAAGATAGGTCGTCTGTCCACGTATGATCTGCAGAGGAAGCCAATCTGTTGGACCAAAAGTTTTAGTGCTTGTTCCGGTGCACAAAATGGCTGTATCTGCGCTAGCAAGCAGTGCATTGTGTTCGTTGGTTACCCGCCACAGGCCATCCTGCAAGTTGATCGAGAGCTCACCGCAATCGTCTTGTAGCGTGATTAAGGGCGAGTTGAGCATTGCGGAGCACACGGCGGGCGGGCTTAACCACCCCGAATCTGGATACCAAAATCCTCCCTCGCTAGGTACCTCGCCCAAATACTGACCGGCCTGCTGGGCGGTTAACGCCTGTGCCAGGCTGTCCAGGCCCAAGAGCTGCTGTTTTAAAAGGGCGATTTCCTGCTCGTTAGTCACCTGATGAAAACTGCCGCAGAGTTCGCCATCCAGGCCAAGGGCCAACTCACCTGAGCCAAACATTTGGCGATACAAGTTGGCTGAATAACGGAAGCTTTGTAGGGCAAAATCGGTGAGGGCGGAATGACGTCGCGACAGCCGGGTATAGAGAACACCTTGTTCATTGCCCGAGGCCTCGCCAGCAAGAGGCCCTCTGTCCATAAGAGTGACCCGGATACCGCGCTGGGCCAATGCTGAGGCAAGGGTGCAGCCTGCCAGGCCAGCGCCGACGATCACGGCGGAACGGGGTTTGCTCTGGCTTTGAATCGGTAGGTCCCATGGGCTCTCGGTTGTGGCTAGCGCGGTACCTGCTTGTGTTGCGACACCACGCAGAGATTCACGCTTATGACCGAACCCGGGCACTTTTTCGACCTCGAAGCCGGCTTCGGTGAGCCCTCTGCGAACATGACTAGCCGCGGTAAAGGTGGATACGGTGGCGGCCTTTCGCGATATAGCGGCCATCGCGCGATAGAGTTGTGGTTGCCACATGGCCTCGTTGCGCGACGGAGCAAAGCCATCAAGGAACCACGCATCCACCGCTGGGGATCCAGCAGCCATATCTGTTAATGCTGCGCCGCAGTCTTCCCACCACAGGTCCAAAACGACGCGGCCTTTATCGAATTCCAGCCGGTGTTGGCCAGGTAATCGTCCAGGCCATGCAGCGATGAGCTGATCGGCCAGTGAGGCGAGCGGCCCCCAGTGGGCAACCGTCCTTTTGAGTTCCTCGGCATCGAGCGGGAATTTTTCAACGGAGACGTAATGCAGCCTGGCGTGGGCGAGCGACTGTTGCTGCCACAACTGCCAGGTCAGTAAAAAGTTGAGCCCTGTGCCAAAACCGGTTTCAACGATACAGAACGTGTCGTCTTCAAAGTCTGCCCAGCGCTGGGGTAAAAGATTGCCGGTCAGGAACACATGCAGGCTTTCGGCCATGCCATCTTCACTGGAATAATAGACATCACTGAATTGTTCGGAGAAAGGTGCACCACCGTCGGGCCAGGAGACCTTGGGGGAGGGGGTCGCGCCCCAGGGGGTATTTTCCCGTTTCATCCCGGGCGTTGTATTTGGAACTCATCCGGCAGCCAGGCGGGAATGTGTGCATTATTGATGGCTATGAGCTCGGCGACGGGAAATACGTGGAACTGCGGCTTCGCACCGGGTGGTTTGTACAGAGTGATCAGGTATTCCTGGCTGTGGCTATCGTCTGGTATGCGCACTTCCCAGCTGTGCCCTGATATGCGTACGGTAGTGCTACCGGGTTGAAGCTGGTGCTTTAAAACAAAGTGATGTTTTCCCACGGGACGAAGGCTGCGTTGCTCGCCTGCAATCAGGTTACCTAAAAGATAGGTTCGAAAAGACCCTATGGGGGCATTGTCGCGTCGGCTTTCGGGTATGCCCGGGTCGGACAGGCGCCGCGTAATTTCCGCAAGCGCGAGGCTGCCTTCTTCGCCGCTCAGTCTCACCTTGCTGGCGTTATAGGGTATTCGCGCCAGCCTGGCGGCGTCCTCGTTTGCCTGCTCTCTGTCGGACACTTCTTGTTGCGTGGGCTGCGTCAGCACAGCCTCGGCCTGCTCGCTTTGGTAGGCCCTCAATAAATCCTGTAAACGTTGTACCTGGGAGTTTTCGGCAGCTTCGCTGTAGTCAGGCACCGTCTCCCTCAACGGCTTGCTTTCCACGCCTTGAGGCGCCTGCGCCAGGCTGAACGGCACAGCGGTCAGTAGCGCAGCTAAAAGTGCGAGGCGCAGAGCGTTAATGTGAGAGGCGGTGTGTTGCCTCTGCCGACGTCTTGTCACGGTTTGAATGCCAATACGAGAAGATGAAAAAAGCATAACAGAAACAAGCAGCTAGGGGCTACTGTAAAAGTGACTTGGAAGTAAATCTATTTGTATTCCAGCGACCTAAATCATTGCCTGTACGGGCGGCTGCCAGTAGACTTGCCGCTCATCTAAATTTCGAGGTAACTATGTCCAGGGTTGAAACACAGTCAATGCCCAGAGAGCAGTTTTTGACCATATCGGTCAACCTGCTGCACAAGGCGTTTATGGATGCTAAGCGAACCGACGCCAAGAACCTGTTCAGAGCAGTGTCAGAGGGTAAGCGAGTAGCACTGACCAACGTGCAGATGGCGGACAAATCGACTGTTAGGTTCGACCTTTCAATGGACCATTCTGAATACGATGGCACGCTAAACTTCGGTGCTTTTCGCAGCAGTCTGATGGCTTTGTTGTCTAATCTGGCCGGCGCAGTGAAGGAACAGGCGAAAATCCCCACCTTCGGTGCCGAAGGTGATCCAGACAATATAATCTTTGGTGTGACTGGGGTATCAGTTGAAAAAGATGTGCCTTCGGTGCTGGTGCTTTCCACAAGCACTGCCGGCCAGGATGCGTCTGTCATGCTTCGTTTAATGTACTTAGACTACCAGCAGTTTATTGCATCACAGCAAAATCAGGGCGAAGCGAGTTAACAGACCCATTACTCCCGGGCTTCAAAGGCTGGAGTGGAAGGGCTGGGTATGGAGATTTTCTCTGTCGGCGCCACCACTAGCGAAGTCCCGGTCAGCACGAGCTTTTGATCACTGTTGAAGGCTTTACAGTTGAGAGCTATCGATTGTCGCCGCTCGTTTTTGTCGGTTACCTCAAGAACCACGCTTATTTTGTCACCAATTTTTACAGGGAGCCGAAACTTCAGCGTCTGCTCCATGAAAATGCAACCGGGCCCCGGGAGTTCCATCGCCAGGGCGGCCGACACAAAAGATGCGGTCAGCATGCCGTGGGCAATGCGTTCGCCAAAGCGGGTGCCAGCTGCAAATTTAGCGTCAAGGTGCAGTGGATTCACGTCGCCAGAGACGGCGGCAAACATCTGTATATCCTGCTCCGTCACCGTCTTGGAGTATTGAGCGGTTTGCCCGATAGTGATTTCGTCGAAGGTATAGTTGCTGAGTTGCGACATGAGCTTTTCCCCGTCGGTTGATGCCTGCGGGAAGGATAACGTACTTTTCCGTTGGAATATAAAACTTCACCTAATGTCAGATAGCATCATTACTCCCAAGCTGGAAATCACTTATCCCGAAGAGCTTCCTGTCTCCCAGCGACGGGAGGAAATTGCGCGAGCGATTGCCTCAAACCAGGTGGTTATTATTGCCGGTGAGACCGGCTCCGGTAAAACCACTCAACTGCCTAAAATTTGTTTGGAGTTGGGGCGCGGAACTAAGGGGCTGATAGGACACACACAACCAAGGCGATTGGCTGCCCGCACGGTCGCTCAGCGCATAGCGCAAGAACTTAACACCGAGCTGGGTGCAGTGGTGGGCTATCAGGTCCGCTTTAATGATCGTGTTTCTGCAGATACCGCCGTGAAACTGATGACTGACGGTATTTTGCTGGCTGAGGTTCAGCGGGACAGACTGCTGAAGCGTTACGACACCATCATTATTGATGAAGCACATGAGCGCAGCCTTAATATCGATTTCTTATTGGGTTATCTGAAGCGCTTGTTACCTAAGAGGCCTGATCTCAAGGTGATCATCACCTCTGCAACCATCGATGTGGATAGCTTTTCCAGGCACTTCGATGATGCTCCGGTGATCGAAGTATCAGGTCGCACTTTCCCCGTTGAAACTCATTACCTGGACACCAGTGCCGATGAGGACGGCGACAGTAGCCGGCAAATTTCTTCGCTTGTGCAGGATGTAGATGCAGGCACCTTCGGTAAGCGTGGCGATGTCCTTATTTTTCTTCCGGGTGAACGTGATATCCGCGAAGTGGCGAAGCAGCTGCGTGATGACACCGAGCTGGATATTTTGCCGCTTTACGCGCGGTTAAGTCAGGCGGAACAGAATCGAGTTTTTGATATCTCCAAGCGCCGGGGTTTGCGGGTGGTACTCGCTACTAACGTGGCGGAGACCTCCTTGACGGTTCCCGGTATTCGCTACGTGATTGACCCGGGTGAAGCGCGAATTAGTCGTTACAGTTATCGCACTAAGGTTCAGCGTCTGCCTATCGAACTCATTTCGCAGGCCAGTGCGAATCAGCGGCAGGGCCGCTGTGGCCGGGTTGAGGCGGGTGTCTGTTTGCGCCTGTACAGCGAAGAAGATTTTAACCTTCGACCTGAGTTCACGGATCCAGAGATATTGCGCACCAACCTTGCTGCGGTGGTGTTGCAAATGCTTAGCCTGGGCTTGGGCGAGATTGAAGACTTTCCGTTTATTAACCCACCTGACCCGCGAATGGTGCGCGATGGTTATAAACTGCTGGAGGAGCTGGGGGCAGTATCGGCGGGTGGCGAACTCACCGATGTAGGCCGGCGGCTTTCCCGCTTGCCCGTAGATCCTCGGCTTGGACGGATGGTGTTGGCCGCGAGCGAGCGTAACTGCCTGGCCGAAATTCTGGTGATTGCGAGCGCGCTGGCGGTGCAGGATCCTCGCGATAGGCCATCCGACAAGCAGCAGCAATCCGACCAGGCTCACGCGCGCTTCAAACACCCGAAATCAGACTTTCTGGCGTGGCTTCAATTGTGGCGTTATTACGAGGAGCAGCGTCAGGAGCTGAGTCAGAATCAGTTGCGCAAGCTGTGCAAGCGAGAATTTTTGTCGTTCATGCGGATGCGTGAGTGGCGGGATATTCACTCACAGTTGACGATCGCCTGCCGCCAGCAAAAGCTGAAACCCGAGCGTGACCTACCCGAAGAGGAAAACTATCAATCAGTTCATCAGGCTCTGTTGGCGGGGCTATTAGGTAATATCGCTCAACACCAGGAAGACCGTGAATACCTGGGGGCCCGTAATCGCAAACTGCAAATCTTCCCGGGATCTTCGCAGTCTCGTAAACGGCCTAAATGGCTGGTGGCAGCAGAAATCGTTGAGACATCGAAGGTCTATGCGCGGACAGTGGCAAATATCGATCCACTCTGGGTGATCGACGTTAACGCCGGGCTGCTAAAAAAGCACCACTACCAGCCGCGATGGCAATCCCGCAGTGGCCGAGTGATGGCCTGGGAGCGTTTGTCCCTGTATGGGCTGACAGTAGCCGATAAGCGCCCGGTGCATTATGGCCCAATTGCGTCAACCGAAGCGCGAGAGCTCATGATTCGCGAGGGCCTGGTCGCTGGCAAGTATCGACAGCATCCCGCTTTTTTGAAGCACAACCAGCGTTTGGTGAGAGAGCTTGAAGAGCTTGAATCGAAAGTGCGCCGCCGGGACATTTTGGTCGACGAAGAAGTCTTGTTCGAATTTTATAATGAACGTTTGCCGGCCGATTGCTATACCGCGGGACGCTTGCAATCCTGGCTGAAGAAAAACCCCGACGCAGATCAAAGTTTACGCCTCGATAAGTCGCTGCTGCTTGCCCGGGATCCCGGCAGTGAGCTGGAGGATCAATTTCCCGACAAGCTGCAATGGCAAGATCAGGAGTACCGGCTGAGCTACCAGTTCGAGCCGGGCAAAGCTGCAGATGGCGTGACCGTAACGGTGCCCGTCGCCTTGCTCAACCGAGTACCCAGATTCCGCTTCGACTGGCTTGTACCCGGTTTACTGCGTGAGAAATGCATTGCCCTGGTCAAAGGTCTGCCCAAGGACAAGCGAAAGCGACTTGTGCCTGTACCTAACTATGTGGATCAGGCGCTGGAGCAACTTGAAGCCGATGATAGTGATTTACTCGCCGCACTTTCCCGTGTCTTGAGTCGCTTAGGCGGGCTCAAGCTTGCGGCCGCCGACTGGGCACCTGCGAAGCTGGATGACTATTATCGAATGAATGTTCGGGTGGTCGATGCTCAAGGCAAGTTACTGGAGCAGGGCAGGGACCTTGGTAAGCTGATTGAACAATTTCGCAGTGACACCCGCCAGAGCGTGGGTATCGATAAAGGCAGCTCCCCCGCAAAGGCAGGTATTACTCGCTGGGACTTCGGCGAATTGCCCCGAGAGTGGCGCTTTCGCCAGGCCGGCGTCGAAATACTGTCTTATCCTGCGCTGGTGGATCATGGGGATAGTGTCGCTATTGAACTTGTCGATTATGCAGGGCCTGCGCAATTGGCACACCGTGATGGTGTCCTCAAGTTGCTGCGCCTGCATAGCGCGCAAACGGTGAAGTACCTGCGTAAACAAATGTTGCGTGGAAACGAATTCAATTTAGTGCTCGCGGGTGCCAACCAGGACCGTGCCCTGTTGGTGGAAGACCTTATCGATGCCGCTTTCTTACAGGCGATGAAGCTCGACGATGAACTGCCCCGGGATCAGTCCGGGTTTGAGGCCGTTCTCGCGCGGGGTAAAGCAGAGGTGGTGACTCGCGCAAACGATATCGAGACGATTGTCCTTAACAGTCTCAAAGTACTCTCCCTGGCGCGTAATAAGCTCGCTGCATTACCTGCGGGCAAATGGCAGGACAGTGTGACGGATATCAAGGCCCACGTGGGGCAGATGGTTCTGCCAGGCTTTTTGAAGAACACCCCTGGAGAGTGGCTTAATCAATTTCCGCGCTACATGAAGGCGGTGCTGCACAGGATTGAAAGGCTGTCCGGGCAATACCCCAAGGATCAGCAGCATATGGGAATGCTTCAAGCCCTGGGTGAACCCCTTGATCAGGCTGCAAAGGTTCGCGATAACCTGATCTATTTGTGTCCCGTGGCGAACCAATACCGGTGGATGCTCGAGGAGCTAAGGGTCTCCTTGTTTGCGCAGCAGCTGGGAACACGCCAGGCGGTGTCTCAGAAGCGTTTGCAGCAGCAATGGTTGGAAGTGCAGCGTTGGTTGGATGAAAACCCCCACTAAAAGTCCGGGATTGCGCTTTTTTCAAAAATGTGAAAAATTACCAAGGGTTTTACTCGGTCTCTGAAACTTACTGGAAAAGGCCCGGTCATAAGTACCACAGCGCGGAACATGCAGGTTAATGAATGATCGCGTGGTGACACACTAAAAATTATTCGGATTAGATACAGGGAAAATATCATGGCACAAACAAAGAAACCTCTCGCTCTCGCCCTTGGTGCAGCATTCTTGGCATCTTCTATTGCTCCTCTGGCTTCAGCAGAAGTTAACCCATTCTCTGCTCAGCAGTTGAGCGGCGGTTACGACCTGGCCAGCTTTGGTAAGCACGAAGAAGGGAAGTGTGGCGAAGGCAAGTGCGGCGAAGGCGAAAAAGCTGACGGCGAAGGCAAATGCGGCGAAGGTAAGTGCGGCGAAGGCGAAAAAGCTGAAGGCGAAGGCAAATGCGGCGAAGGCAAGTGTGGCGGCGAGAAGTCTGAAGGCGAAGGCAAGTGCGGCGAAGGTAAGTGCGGCGGCTAATGTCTGAGCAAAAAAGCGAGTTCCGCGGAGCGGGACTCGGTCTAAGACGGGCCCTATTGGGCCCGCTTTTGTCTATGGACCAGGGAGCGGTCGATTTTATGGAAATCGCGCCGGAGAACTGGATTGGCGTAGGCGGTCGCTTTAGTAAACAGTTCCGAAGCATGGCCGAGCGTTACCCCATGGTACTTCATGGTCTCTCACTCGATATAGGCGGTCCGGATCCTCTTGATCTTGACCTGGTGAGTTCTGTCCGTGAACTGATGAACCAAATAGATGTTCCTCTATATAGCGAGCATTTGACCTATTGCGCCGCTGAAGGACACCTCTACGATCTGCTTCCTATTCCGTTTACTGAAGAAGCTGTGCATTACGTCGCAGATCGTGTGCGCCAGGTTCAGGATATTATCGGCGCGCCTATCGCACTGGAAAACGCATCCTACTATGCCCAGGCCCACCGCGAGCTGACAGAAGCTGAATTTGTGAGTGCTGTAGTGTCAGAAAGCGGCTGCGATTTGCTGCTGGATGTGAACAATATTTATGTGAACAGTATTAATCACGGCTACGACCCAGTGGTGTTTCTCGACTCGCTCCCGCTTGATCGAGCGCGTTATATTCATGTGGCCGGTCACTTTGATGAGGCTGAAGATTTAAAAGTCGATACCCACGGCGCTGATGTCATCGACCCCGTCTGGGAGCTGTTGGCGCATGCCTATCAACGCACGGGTGCGCTGCCTACTTTGTTAGAAAGAGACTTTAATTTCCCTCCTTTGAACGAGTTGCTAACAGAGGTTGAGGAGGTTCGCCGCCTGCAGGTCGAGGCTTCGCGCTTAGCAGCGAAAGCGGTGGGTCACTCATGAGTGCTCAGGGCTTACGCGACGCACAGCTGGGCATGGCCGCCTATCTGCGTGATCCAAGCAATACACCCGCTCCTGCGGGGGTGGAAGAGCGTCGCCTGAAAATTTACCGTGACCTTATTTACAACAATATTGAAGGCTTTATCAGTGGTGGCTTTCCGGTATTGCGCAGTCTATACGACGACCATCAATGGGAAGAGCTGGTCCGATCGTTTATGGACGGCCACCGATGCAAGTCGCCGTATTTTCTGGAGATTAGCCAGGAGTTCATCAACTTCTTGATGTCGGAGCATGCGACCCGTGATTGCGATCCACCGTTTTTAGCGGAACTTGCGCATTACGAGTGGGTAGAGCTCGCCCTGGATGTGGCAGAAGAAGAACTGTCTCCCCAACAGGAAATCCAAGACCTTGAGCAAACCAAGCTTTGTCTCTCATCGCTGGCCTGGGTGTTGAGTTACCAATTCCCTGTTCACCAAATCGGCGCTAATTTTCGCCCAGAGACGGCTGAGGCTCCCACTTTCTTGGTGGTCTATCGAGGATACGACGACAAAGTCGGTTTTATTGCCCTGAACGCGGCAACCGCACGGCTGTTAGAGATGCTGCGAGGCAACGAGGACCTCACGGCAGAGGAGGTTCTGCAGAGCCTGGCGGCAGAGATGGAAATGTCGTTTGAATCGATTCGTGAATTTGGCCTTGGGCAGTTACAGGAATTGCTTATTCAGGGGGTCTTAGAGGCCGTATAAAGACCCTTAACAGGGCTTGCTACCCATAGTACCCGCGAGTAACATCCTCGAATCTACAGGCCGATACGCACAAGAATGCTTCTTCCTCGACTCTTTCTCCTCATTACGCTGCTCATGCCCGCTGTTATCGCGGGAGCACAAGAGCGCGAGCCCAATGTGGATCCGTTTGAGCCATTCAACCGTGCCATGTTCGTGGCTAACGATAATATCGACCAATATTTCCTGCGCCCCGTAGCAGTGGGCTATGACTGGGTGATGCCTGGCTTTGCCAAGCGAGGCGTTGGCAACATGTTTGCCAACTTTTACGACTTCAATTCCGCACTAAACGGCGTTTTGCAGTGGCGCTGGGCCGGAGTAGGGCAGAGCTCGGGTCGCTTTGTGATCAACAGCACTTTGGGTCTGGTGGGGTTGTTTGATGTCGCTACCACAATGGGTGTCCGCCCCTATAGAACCGACTTTGGTCATACGCTGTCTATCTGGGGTTTTGAGTCTGGGCCTTACCTGATGGTGCCGTTCTTCGGCCCCAGAACGATTCGCAGTGGTACCGGGACAATTTTTGATGCCTATACCTCTGTGCCGACTTACATGCCCAGCGTTGCCTTGCGCAATACGCTCTGGGGTTTGGGCCTGGTGGATGGTCGCTCCCGCTTGTTGCAGGCCGATGACCTGATTACCGGCGACCGCTATATCTTTGTTCGAGACGCCTATTTGTCCAATCGCGAAGCGTTTGTGAACGATGGGGAGATCTCCGATACATTCTCCGACTACGAGGACGGCGAGGATTTCGAGGACTTCTAGGCCGGTCTGTAGCTTCGCAAGCTTTTTTTGTCTAAAAGTGTGAAATCCTGCCCAAACCTGAGTGTCAGGAGTTGCCGCCACCCCTTCTTGGGCGTACTGTCTCGGCCAATATAGTCAACGATTATGCCAATGGACCCGATCGGTACAGCCCTCGTCGTCGATCACGATACAAGCCGTCTGGACGCTTTGGCGGATTTGGTGTCAGGCCTGGGATTTACGGCCGAAAAATACACCGATCCCCATGCTGCCCGGGAATACCTCAGTACCCGCCCAGACCTGGACGTTATTCTCTGCGAGATGGATATGGAGGGTCTTGAATGGGACTCTGCTCGCCGCTCGCTGCAGGAAATGGATGTTCAGATTCCCGTTATTCTGTTTAGCGACGAGGCTCAGGCCTCGCGCATGATGCGGGCACTGCGTTTTGGAGCCAGTGACTTTTTTGTTCGTCCTGTTGATGATGTTGAGGCGCTTAAGCGCTCACTGGATCGCTGCGTGCGGCAACGAGGCGTGCGTCGTGAACTTGAGCAATCCCGACAAAGCCTGCAGGCGGCCAATACCGAGTTGCGCGGCACCATTCAGGTGTTAGAGCAGGATCAGCAGGCGGGGCGTCAAGTGCAAATGCGGATGCTCCCCGCAACCCCCCTGGTCTTGAACGACTACGTGTTCAGCCACACCGTTATTCCTTCGCTCTATCTGAGTGGTGATTTCACTGATTACTTTACCGTGGGTGATCAATTCGTCACCTTCTTTATGGCCGATGTGTCTGGCCATGGCAGCTCTTCAGCTTTCGCCACCGTACTGCTCAAAAACCTGTTTGCGCGCAAGCGCTCCGATTTTTTGCGCCAGAACGATGACACTATCTTGAGCCCGCTAGCACTGCTCAAACTGGCAAACAAAGAAATCATGGATCTGGAGGTGGGGAAATTTGCCACTATGGTTGTGGGCGTGCTGGATATGCAAAGCAACACCTTGCGCTATAGCGTTGCCGGGCATTTGCCACAACCTGTAATGGTTTCTCAGGACGGCGCTCGGTATTTGAGAGGTGAGGGGTCGGCCGTCGGAATCATGGATGATGCCAATTTCGAAGAGCATATGATCGATTTGCCCGATAGCTTTATGCTCGCGTTGTTTTCCGATGGAATTCTCGAAATTTTGCCCCCTAGCAATTTGATTGAGAAAGAAAAGTACTTCCTTAACGTATTTGCAGAAACGGCTAATTCACCAGAAGAAATGGTCACACGATTAGGGCTTGACCAGGTTGACACTGCGCCTGATGATATCGCCGCGCTGTTTATCAGCAAGCGAGACTGAAATGCAGGAAGGAAAAATACTGGCGGCACGCCATAACGGAGCCTACGTTATTCGCCTCTTAGGCGATGTGCGGCTTACCCTGTGCACGACAATCGATGAATACTTCCAAAAAATGTTCGACGACCCCGAGTTTGCGAGCGTTTGGGTCGACCTTTGTCAGGTAGAAGGCGTTGACTCCACGACGCTGGGCTTACTGGCAAAGCTGGCTATCAATGTTCAAGAACGGTTTGGCTTTCAACCTGCGATATTTTCCTGTGATCCCGGCATTAATCGTTTGCTCAAGAGTATGGGCTTTCAACGCCTTTTTGAATTGCGTGAAGAGACCTGCGCTAATCCGGAAGAAGTACTGGAAATTCCGCAGATAGCGGGTAACGAGTCACAGGTGAAAGAAAAAGTGATTGAGGCGCATCGCGTGTTGATGGGCTTGTCCGAAGAAAACAAAAGCAGGTTTAAAGATCTGATGGCAGTGCTGGAGCACGGCTAATCTTTACAGCGCCAGTACTTTATCCCGCGCACTGTGCTTGCTGCGGATATAGTCCTGATGACCTACGTAGGTCAGCTCTGCCACCTGACGAATCAGGTGTTCCTCATACTTATCTACATTGTTGTCCGCCCAGGCGACTATCCACATGTTATGGACTAATTGCAGCTTTTGCTCGGGGGTGAAGTGGTCATTGATGAGTCGCGTGAATTCGTAGAGTGAAATAGATTCATCCACTTTTGCGCTCGCCTGCTGTATCAAGGTTTTTACTTCTTGCTCGCTGAGCTTAAGGGTCGAACACAGCAGCGATTCCATGGTCTCCTGCTCTGCCTCATCCTGAGTGAAATCGGCTCGTGCCGTTTCGATAAGCAGGGCGGCCGATGCCAGCTGTAACCGGTGTCGCAAGGCATCATCGCTTTCGCGGACAGGCGTTTCAAACAGGGCTTTCAGTGCGCTAATCATCTGTCGCTGATCAGCTTTTCCAGCTTGATCTGATCCCCAATAAAACTGCGAATCCCTTCAGCTAATTTCTCGGTGGCCATGGCGTCAGCATTTAAGGCGTAGCGGAAGTCGCTCTCTTGTGGGCTGTGTTTTTGGTCACTACTGGTAGCGCCTGCAGTGCTTAGTTGCCTGGGCAGTTCGCCATCATCGGCTGCGAGCTCCTCCAACAGGGCAGGGCTGATAGTGAGGCGATCGCATCCCGCCAGCGATTCGATTTCTCCGGTGTTGCGAAAACTGGCACCCATAACAACTGTTTGATAACCATGCTGCTTGTAGTAGTTGTAGATACGGCTGACCGACTGCACGCCCGGGTCATCCTGTGGGCTGTTTATCTGCAGCTCGGTATTAGCTTTGTACCAATCGAGAATACGGCCCACAAAGGGCGATATCAGAAATACGCCCGCGTCGGCGCAAGCCGCGGCCTGGCCAAAGCCAAACAGCAACGTGAGGTTGCAGTTAATGCCTTCTTTTTCCAGTTGCGCAGCCGCTCGAATACCTTCCCAGGTTGAGGCGGTTTTGATCAGTATGCGGTCTCGGCTAATGTCAGCGTCTTCATACATTGAGATTAGCTTTCTGGCGCGCTCCATCGTAGCTGCGGTGTCAAAAGAAAGCCGGGCATCTACTTCTGTGGAAATCCGCCCTGGAATAATGCCGAGGATTTCTTTACCGACATCAACGGCAAAGCGATCGCAGCTGTTACTCAGCTGTTCGCTGTCGGAACCGCCCTGAGTGCTTGCCCAGCTTTTCGCGTTATCCAGTAATTCGGCGTAGTGGGGCAGTGCTGCGGCCTTCAATAGCAATGAGGGATTCGTTGTGGCGTCTAGCGGCTGGAATCGGGCGATGGCTTCAACATCGCCGGTGTCTGCAACGACATCGGTCATGGCTTTTAGTTGGTCTAGTTTGCTGGTCACGTATTCTGGTCCTGTCGATATCGTGTAGGGGTAAGTACAGGCTTATGGCCTTCTCTCTATGCGGCTGTCAGGCGAACTTTCTCAAAAGCATCCACCAGAACATTCAGTCCTGCATCTTTTTTGTACGCATTTTCACTCAGGTGGCGTCTGAATTTTCGAGCCCCCGGCACGCCCTGATAGAGCCCGAGAATATGGCGGGTAATATGGTTCAGGTGGGTGCCGCGGCCCAATTGCTGTTCAATGTAGGGCAGCAGGCCAGTGAGAACATCATCGCGAGATTCAGCCGCGTTGTCTATCCCGAACAGGCGCGAGTCGACGTCAGCCAGCATCCAGGGGTTCTGATAAGCCTCCCGGCCGATCATAACCCCATCAACATGCTCAAGGTGGGTTTCACACTCATCGATGGATTGGATGCCACCGTTGATAATGATCTCCAAACCGGGTCGGTCGCTTTTTAGCTGGTAAACCCAGTCATAAACCAGTGGTGGAATCTCCCGGTTTTCTTTGGGTGACAAGCCCTTGAGCCAGGCCTTGCGGGCATGAACGATAAATACCTCGCAGCCTGCCTCCGCAACGGGACTGACAAAGTCCAGCATCTGCTGATAAGAGTCCATATCGTCAATACCGATACGGTGCTTGACGGTAACGGGGAGGGTGCAGGCATCCCGCATTGCCTTGACGCAGTCGGCGACCAGTTGCGGGTGTGCCATCAGGCAAGCCCCGAACATACCGGACTGTACTCGGTCTGAAGGGCAGCCGCAGTTTAAATTGACCTCATCGTATTGCCACTCCTGTGCCCATCGCGCGCACTGGGCGAGGTCCTTGGGGTTTGACCCGCCAAGCTGCAGGGCGACAGGGTGCTCCTCGGCATTGAAGTGAAGAAAGCGCTCGCGGTCGCCGTGGATTAGTGCCCCGGTGGTCACCATTTCTGTGTATAGCAGCGCCTGCTTGCTCAGTAGCCGCCAGAAGTAACGGCAGTGATGGTCCGACCAGTCCATCATGGGGGCAATGCTAAAGCGTCTAGCGATTTTTGTTGAATTGGGCATGAGCGACAATTTTCTGATTTGACGGCGGATTTTACCTGAATATGTAGTTTTTTGGCTGTTGAATTTTACGCATTGCTATCAACCGGCAAGCAGATAAATTCTTGGGCAATCAACGAAGTAGCATCTATACTCAATGTGGTTGTGCCTAGCGTTTGTTTATTCCAATAAAAACTAAAGGATACTTTAAGACTGATGTTTCGATTGCTGTTGACCATGGTTTTGGGTGCGGGCCTTGTTGCCTGTAGTGGCGAAGACAAAAAAGAAGCAGCACCGGCGCAAGCTGCATCAGCCGCTGCGATTAATTTGCCGGCAAGTTCTATTGTTGTGGCAAAAATCAGGGGAGTGCGGCCCTCGTTCGAGTACCCAGCGGTGGTCGAAGCGGTTCAGCTTGCGCGTATTCGCCCGGAAATTTCAGCGGTGGTCAAAGCCATTCATGTTTCTGCCGGCCTGACAGTGCAGAAGGGTGACTTGCTGTTGGAGTTTG
>JBDWQQ010000105.1:0-8050 GCA_039986455.1 Halioglobus sp. | reverse complement strand
TAGCGTACCTTCCACATAAACTCGCGTTCCCGCTTGAGGATGTCCATTTCTTCAGGGTTAAGGAATTGCTCTTCGGTGAGTCTGTCCAGAGACTCAACACCAAAGTGGCGCTCTGCGATCCAGCCAATGATTTGAAGGTCGCGCAGACCGCCCGGGGAGCTTTTTACGTTAGGCTCCAGATTGTATTCGTTGTCGGCAAACTTGGTGTGACGCGCGCGTTGTTCTTCCAGTTTGGCTCGATAGAAATCGGGGCTGGGCCACATTTCGTTTGGGCCGGTGAGGTGACGCACCTCTCCCATGAGTTGCTCGGGTCCGCGAAGGACCCTGGCTTCCATTAAATTGGTGAGCACGGTGATGTCGTCGGCCGCTTTTTCTGCGCACTCGCTTACGGTGCGAACGCTGTGTCCAATATCAAGGCCTATGTCCCACAGCAGTGTCAGGAATTTTTCGAGCACACCTTCTTCTGCACGATATTTTTCGCCTAAGAGAATCAGGATATCCACATCGGAATGGGGGTGTAACTCACCGCGGCCATAGCCGCCAACTGCGACGAGGGCCAGGTCTTCGGATTGCCAGTCCTGCTGGTCCCAGAGGCTGCCTAACAGCGCATCGATAAAGGCGGCACGCTGCCGTAAGAGTAATCCGGTCTCGGCGCCGTCGTTAAAACGTTGATGCAGCTCCGCTGTGGTTTCAGCGATAGCCTGTTTGCAGGCCTCCAGCGCATTTCCTTCATTGAGTCCAGCCATAAAGGCTGCGGTGTCAAAAAGGTCTTTGAGCAGGGTGGTCTGGGGTGAGTTCACTAGCTGCCCTGAAAATCTTCGGTGGACCGACGGGTGAAAACTTCGCAACCATCGGCAGTGATGCCCAGGGTATGTTCCCACTGAGCAGAGAGGCGGCCATCACGGGTGGTGACAGTCCAGCCGTCTTTTTGATTGAGGCGAGTTTGACGTTTGCCCGCATTAATCATGGGTTCAATAGTAAATGTCATGCCTTCTTCCAGAACGAGCCCGGCACCCTTCTTACCGTAGTGAAGCACCTGAGGATCTTCGTGGAAGACTTTGCCTATCCCATGGCCGCAATACTCACGAACCACTGAATAATAGTTTTTTTCGGCGTGTGCCTGGATGACAGCGCCAATGTCGCCCAACGTGGTGCCAGGGCGAACAATGTCCAGTGCTTTATAGAGGCACTCTTGGGTGACCTGAATCAATCGCTGGGCATGTGGGGCCACGTCGCCGACCTGAACCATGATGCTGGTATCGCCGTGATATTCCTCTTTAATCACAGTCACGTCGATATTCACGATATCGCCGTTCTTCAATTTCTTGGTGTCGGAGGGAATGCCGTGGCAAACCACATCATTGATAGAGGTGCAGATAGAGCGAGGGAAACCGTGGTAGTCCAGCGGTGCCGGTATAGCGCGTTTGCTGACAATGTAGTCGTGGCAGATACGATCGAGTTCGCCGGTCGTGACGCCCACCTGGACGTGGGGTTCAATCATTTCCAGTACTTCGGCGGCGAGGGCGCCAGCCACTCGCATTTTTTCTATCTCGTCCGCTGTTTTAATCGATACTGCCATGCACAACTCATTGAATTAAAAAGGAAAAGCACCGAGGTTGAACCCGATGGGCCACCCGGAGGAGGCACATTCTACCTTATCTAACAGCGATGGGGGTAACCGCTATCGATTCCACGGGCATTTAATCCTTTATCCGCAGGGGGGCTTATGGTATAAAGCGCGCCTCAATTTCCCAGCGTCACCCTCTCTTGGGCGACTTTGGGCGATGAGAACTAAATGACACACACATATCGACACCTGTTCCAGGGTGCCCTTCGGCCATTTATGGTACGCGGGTTTGGAGCAGGGATATGTGGAGGACTAACCCAATACAAGGTAATTTATTATGTCGCAAGTAAGCATGCGCGACCTGCTACAGGCAGGCGCTCACTTTGGTCACCAGACCCGCTACTGGAATCCTAAAATGGACCAGTACATCTTTGGTGCTCGCAATAAGATCCACATCATCAACCTAGAGCACACTGTTCCCGCGTTTAACGAAGCGCTGGAAATGGTTACTCGCCTGGCTGGCAAAAAGAACAAGATTTTGTTCGTTGGCACCAAGCGCGCTGCAGGTAAAATCATCAAGGAGCAGGCAGAACGCTCCGGTATGCCTTATGTCAGCCATCGTTGGCTGGGCGGCATGCTC
Organism: Halioglobus sp.; assembly: GCA_039986455.1. Classification (GTDB taxonomy): domain Bacteria; phylum Pseudomonadota; class Gammaproteobacteria; order Pseudomonadales; family Halieaceae; genus Halioglobus. Next base: position 5,843 of record JBDWQQ010000105.1, on the reverse strand, counting down.
ACTAACTACAAAACCATCCGTGCTTCTATCAAGCGCTACCGTGACCTGGAAGCTCAAGCAGCTGACGGCACGTTTGAGCGTCTGACCAAGAAAGAGGCGCTGATGCGTACTCGCGACATGGAGAAGCTGGAGCGCTCCATCGGTGGTATCAAGGATATGGGCGGATTGCCCGATGCATTGTTCGTTGTCGACGTTGACCACGAGCGTATTGCAATCACCGAAGCTAACAAGCTGGGTATCCCTGTCATCGGTGTTGTTGATACAAACTCCAACCCTGACGGTGTTGACTACGTCATCCCCGGTAACGACGACGCGATCCGCGCTATCAAACTGTACGTCTCTGCTGTTGCTGATGCCTGTTTGGCGGGCAAGGCTGACGGCGGTGAAGTACCCGCAGCCAAGGACGAGTTCGTTGAGGAAGCGGCAGAAGCTGGCGCCGAAGGCGAAGCTGAAGCTGAAGTGGTTGCCGAGGCGGCAGCTGAGTAAGTGATCTTCCCGTCGTTACTCTAACGGTAACGACGGGACCCTGATTTGCCCCCGGCGCAACTGCGGCCGGGTTTTTTATATCCAAGATTCGCCTTCCCGGAAACCAAGGGCCGGGACTGTTTAGGAGGACAATCAATGTCAGCAAAACTGGTAAAAGAATTACGCGATCGCACTGGCCTGGGCCTGCTGGAATGCAAAAAGGCGCTTGCCGCTGCCGATGGCAACGTCGACGCCGCAATTGAAGAGCTGCGCAAGTCCAGCGGCATGAAAGCTGCCAAGAAGGCGGGTCGTACCGCCGCTGATGGCGTGGTAACGACTCGCGTTGCAGAAGACGGTAGCTACGGAATTTTGCTGGAAGTTAACTCCGAGACAGACTTCGTTGCCCGTGACGAAAGCTTCCTGGCGTTTGTAAACAGCGTTGCTGATGCAGCCTTTGCCGGTAAGCAAACTGATGTTGCCGCTCTGATGGCGGGTGATCTAGAGTCTTCTCGCGAAGCGCTGGTACAGAAAATCGGCGAGAACATCGGCGTTCGACGTATCGAACTGATCACCGCTGACGCAGGCGTTGTAGGTGCTTACGTTCACGGTAACAGCCGCATCGCGGTACTGGTTGAACTGAAAGCGGGTGATCAGGATCTGGCCAAAGACGTTGCCATGCATGTCGCCGCTGTTAATCCACAGGTTGTGTCTCCTGCTGATATGCCCGAAGAACTGGTTGCCAAGGAGAAGGAAATTTACACCGCTCAGGCTGCTGAGTCTGGCAAGCCCCCCGAAATTATCGAGAAGATGATCGGTGGTCGTGTGAAGAAGTTCCTGTCAGAGAACTCCCTGTTGGAGCAGTCTTTTGTTAAGGACCCCGATGTAACCGTCGGTAAGTTGGTTTCTGCGGCCGGCGCCGAAGTTGCTTCTTTCTCCCGTTTCGAAGTCGGTGAAGGCATTGAAGTTGAGAAGGTCGATTTTGCTGATGAAGTTGCTGCGCAACTGAAAGGCTAAGTACATACCACCGCGTGGTATCTGAAACGGGGCTTCGGCCCCGTTTTTTTATGCCTGCGAATGTACTTTTTTGTTATTCCCCCGGGAATCTCTTGGGCTCCTAGGCGTCCAATGTATAATTGCCCCACTTAGCCGGATGATAGATTTTTCATGTCCAAAGACGATATCGATAGTATCCCTTCCATTGTTCCGTCACGTGATCGTGATTACACACTGGTGCAAACCCCGACAGCTGCGGCGCCGAGAAAGAAAAGTGGCGGCGGTGGAAGTGGCGCAAAACCGCCCTCGGCCAGTTCTGGTTCTGGGCTGCTGGCCAGGCTGTTTATAACGATTGCACTGGTGGTGGCCGCCATTGCCTGTGCCTGGGCGTGGCAGCTTCAGGATCAGCTCAAGCAGGCAAATGGGACAATGACGGACTACGAGCTGCGTATAAGCGATCTTGAAGCCCGGCTGTCTGATACCGACGAAGGTATGAGTCAGAATGCGGCCGTTCAGGCGGCTAAAATTCGTGAGCTGGATACTGAAGTGCGTAAATTGTGGGACAACGTCTGGAAGCAGAGTAAGGATCGCCTGGGGAAGCTTGAGGCCTCGAGCAAGACTTACAGCGGCAAGATAGCGGCCAATGAAAAGTCACTGAAATCCCTGCAAACCAAGGCCAGCAGTGCAGCGGGTGATCTTGAAAAGCTGAAAAGTGTGTCAGGGGATTTGTCTCGCCTGATGACCAGTGCCAAATCCAACCAGGCTGAGGTTGAGCGGGTAGCAGATACGCTCAACCGTATTAATCTTGATCTGGCCAAGATCAACCGCCAGGTGAAAAGCAATGAGGAGGGCATCCGTGCCACCGACGCCTTCCGCCGCCAGGTCAATGGCAGTATTAATGAGCTCGAAGGCGCCATTCGCGCTCTTCAGGCAGCCCCCTAAGCTCAGAAGGCCTTAGCGCAGAACTCTCTCAGCCCCGCCCTTGTGCCATGAAGCGCCGGCGGGGGCTTCCCCGCTTCTTCCAGCGGTGTACAATACTCGCCGCGTTTAACACCCTCTATTGAAGGACACCCGCCATGACCGTCATTCGCCAGGACGATTTCATCGATAGCGTCGCCGACGCCCTGCAATTTATTTCTTACTACCATCCCAAAGACTTCGTCGACGCCGTGCACGAGGCCTGGCAAAAAGAGCAAAACCCCGCGGCCAAAGATGCTATGGCCCAAATCTTGATTAATTCACGAATGTGCGCTGAAGGTCATCGGCCTATTTGTCAGGATACTGGCATTGTCACGGTTTTCCTGAAAATTGGAATGGATGTGCAGTGGGAGTCGGAAATGTCGGTCGCTGACATGGTCAACGAAGGCGTTCGCCGCGCCTATTTACATCCTGACAACGTATTGCGAGCGTCCATTCTTGAAGATCCGGCGGGGGCCCGCAAGAACACCAAAGACAACACACCTGCTGTGATACATATGGAGGTCGTAAAAGGCGACACCGTGGATGTGCAGGTGGCCGCCAAGGGTGGCGGCTCTGAGAATAAGTCCAAGATGGCGATGCTCAATCCATCCGACAGTATTGTCGACTGGGTCGTGAAAACGGTTCCTACGATGGGGGCAGGGTGGTGCCCGCCCGGCATGCTGGGTATCGGTATTGGTGGTACCGCGGAGAAGGCAGCGGTGATGGCGAAGGAGTCGCTGATGGAGCCGATTGATATTCATGAGTTACGTGAACGCGGACCTTCTAACCGAGTAGAAGAGTTGCGTCTTGAAATCATGGAAAAGGTGAACAAACTGGGCATTGGCGCCCAAGGCCTGGGCGGACTGACCACCGTTATGGATGTAAAAATCCATGATTATCCTACTCACGCGGCCTCTTTACCCGTATGCATGATTCCTAACTGCGCGGCTACCCGTCATGCGCATTTTGTACTGAATGGCTCAGGGCCTGCATTACAAACACCACCCGATCTTGAAGATTGGCCCGACATTACGTGGGAAGTCGGTGAAGGCGTGCGCAGGGTGAACCTGGATACCATCACCCCGCAGGAAGCGGCCGAGTGGAAACCGGGCGATACGTTATTGCTGTCTGGAAAGATGCTGACTGGACGTGACGCCGCCCACAAGAAAATGAAAGAGCTGATTGATTCCGGAGAGGGCTTGCCGCCTGAAGTGGATCTAAAGGGTCGTTTCATTTACTACGTGGGGCCGGTGGATCCGGTGCGTGATGAAGTCGTTGGCCCAGCCGGTCCGACCACATCAACGCGAATGGATAAGTTCACTGACTTTATTCTGGAAAAGACCGGTCTGCTGGGAATGATCGGAAAAGCTGAGCGCGGCCCGGTGGGTGTTGAAGCGATCAAGAAGCACAAGGCGGTATACCTTATGGCTGTAGGCGGTGCTGCTTACCTGGTGTCCAAGGCGATTACTTCGGCCAAAGTGGTGGCCTTCCCTGAGCTGGGAATGGAAGCCGTTTACGAATTTGAAGTGAAGGATATGCCCGTGAGTGTGGCGGTGGATGCCGAAGGCACTTCGGTACACGAAATAGGCCCCAAAATCTGGCAGGCAAAAATCGAAGAGCAGGCGATAGAAGTTGTCTGATACGACTTTCTATTGGCACGACTACGAGACTTTTGGCGCAGACCCCTCCCGTGACCGCCCGGTGCAATTCGCCGGGCTTAGAACGGACGCTAATCTCAATCCTATTGGCGAGCCACTGGTTATCTACTCTCGCCCCGCCAACGATTTTTTACCGCATCCTCAAGCCTGTCTGATCACCGGAATCACGCCCCAGAAAGCGGCGGCTGAAGGGCTTCCGGAAGCTGAGTTTATTCGCCGTATACATGCAGAACTGGCAGCACCTGGGACCTGCGGTGTCGGCTATAACTCGATCCGGTTTGATGACGAAGTGACTCGTTATACGCTGTACCGAAATTTCTACGACCCTTACGGTAGGGAGTGGCAAAACGGTAATTCCCGCTGGGACATTATCGATATGGTCCGCGCCTGTTACGCGTTGCGCCCTGAAGGCATTGAATGGCCACTGAGGGAGGACGGGCTGCCGAGTTTTCGGCTGGAAGAGTTAACAGCGGCCAATGGGATCGCTCACGAAGCGGCGCACGATGCGCTGTCGGACGTGCACGCCACTATCGCCATGGCACGCCTGATTAAAGATAAACAACCGCGGCTCTACGATTACGTCGTGCAACACCGTGACAAGCGCTCCGTATCGACCTTGCTTGACTTAGACGCGATGAAGCCCGTGCTTCATGTGTCTGGAATGTTCGGCGCGGTGCGACACAATATTGCGCTTATCGTGCCTCTGGCCATGCACCCAACCAATAAGAACGAGGTCATCTGCTATGACCTGATGGCTGACCCTGAGGTCTTGATGCAGCAATCGCCAGCGGAAATTCAGGCATTACTCTACACTCGAACTGATGAGCTACCGGCAGGAACCGAGCGCCCCGGGCTCAAGTCGGTGCACATCAACAAGTGCCCGATACTGGTGACGGCGAAGATGGCAGATCCAGAGACTGCTGCTCGTCTGGGTATTTCCGGAGAGCAGTGCCGAAAGCACCTCGCTGCTTTGCGTGATTACCGCAGTAATGACGCTCACGGCTTCGTGCAAAAAATACAGGCGGTATTCAGTGGCCGTAAGTTCGATGAAATTACCGACCCCGATCGCATGCTTTATAGCGGCGGCTTTTTTGGGGCTTCTGATAAGCGACTGATGGATCAGGTGCGAGAAACCGAAGCGGAGGAACTTACTGCGCTAACCTTCCCCTTTGAAGACAGCCGACTCACCGAGATGCTGTTTCGCTACAGGGCGCGAAACTACCCCGAGACCCTGTCCGGAGATGAATTAGCTCAGTGGGAAGAGTATCGGTTCCAGCGTCTGACTGAGCCGGATGCAGGTGGCAGTATCTGTATGGAAGAGTATCAGGAGCTGATTCAATCGCTGGTGGAATCCGGTGAACTTTCGCTGCCCCAATGTGAGTTGATGGAGCAATTGTTGGAATACAGCGATAGCCTGCTGGTTTAACGCGCCAGCAACATCACCTTCGGAATCGGTATTAAGCACATGGTTCCTTGCCAGCGCTAACCGTATAATTCCCGAAGTTTAATCAGACGCATGGAGAGATCAAACGTGGAATTCGCCGGAAGCCATATTCTGTCAATTCAGCAGTTTGAGCGCGCCGATGTGGAGCGTATCTTCTCGGTTGCTGATCAAATGGAGCCTTATGCCAAGCGGCAGAGGGTGACCAAAGTTCTGGACGGCGCCATTCTCGGTAATATGTTTTTCGAACCCAGCACGAGAACGCGCGTGAGCTTTGGCAGCGCGTTTAACCTCTTGGGGGGCGAAGTGCGCGAAACCACCGGCTT
>JBDWQQ010000104.1:0-5312 GCA_039986455.1 Halioglobus sp. | reverse complement strand
GCATAGGGACTGTGGCTGATGGTGTGCCCGAGGCACTGAAGGCCACACGTTTGAATCTTCGTAACGGTGCTACCCAGATCAAGGTCATGGGCGGTGGTGGTGGTTCTTCACGCTTCGACCCTATTGATACGACACAGTACTCAGAAGACGAAATTTGCGCGATTGTGGAGGCCGCTAAAGATTGGGGAACCTATGTGGGTGCTCACACATTCAACGACCGGTCGGTTAATCGTCTGCTTGATTGCGGTGTGAAAACGTTCGAACACGGCTTCTTTATTTCCGATAAGACCATGAAGCGCATTGCCAAAGAAGGTGGTTATGTTGTTCCCCAGATGTGGGGCTTGTCGCCTGACCTCGCCAAGAACCCGCTGATGCCTGCAGATAAACTACCTCTGGTTGCGCAGCTTCAGGAAGACTTTGGCGACTTTGGTGAGCGCTTAATGAAGAATAAAGTGAAGGTCGTCTTCGCCTCCGATTATGTTGGGGAATTTTCCGACGCCGAGCGAGCCCGTCGGTATGAAATTTGGTGGCGAACGCAGGCGTTTGGCAGCAACTTCGAAGTACTCAAGCAGCTAACCTCAACTGCCGGTGAAATGCTGACTATGTCTGGTCCGCGCAACCCGTATAAAGCCGGAAAGCTCGGTGTGGTTGAAGAGGGCGCCTATGCAGATCTTATTCTGGTTGATGGCAACCCGCTGAAGGACATTACAGCGATCGGCGGCACCGATAAGTGGTTCGATGCCGATCCAGAGTACAAGCTGATACCCACCATTCGGATTGTCATGAAGGGCGGCGACATCTATCGCAATGATGTGGATGGTAAGCTGTCTGAGGCAGCCATCAGTTTCCCTGCGATGCAGTATCAGGGGATCATAGGAGACTATATCCCAGCCGATTAATTCGGCTCCTCGGTCATTTTTCTAATCAGGCAGTTGCCGCAGTGATTCTGCGCCAGCTGCCTAGCTATATCTTCTAGGTGTTCCAAATATGCGATTTCTCTATCTGGCCGTTCGGCCACTGCTTTTATTACCGTTACTGATTCTTCCCGCCACGGCTTTTGCCCAAAGCTGGGAGCCCTATACCGGCGCTGAAAACCTTCGTCTGTTGATGTCCGATACCGTGGTTGAGGGTAAGCCTAAGGAAGGTGTCACCTCGATAGGGCGCTACAACAAGGACGGCACAGGTGAGTTGACCGTCTGGGGCGAAACCTTTCCGCGTACCTGGCGGATCGTGGGTGACGACCAGATCTGTATCAGTGCCGGCGAGGGTGAAAATTGTGCTCGCTTCGAAAGGGCGGTAGGTAAAGAAGCTGACTATCGAGCAATAGATAGTAAAACGGGAGGGATACTGGAGTTTTCAGTTCTGTCTGCGGATGAGCCCTTGTTGGTTGATTCGACCGCCGGTAACGCCGGGAACACGGGCAGCGCTGCTGAACCCTCTGCAGAAGAGGTGGCTAAATCCCTGGCCAATCCCAATACACCACTGGCCAGTCAGACTTTCAAAATTCAGTATCGACTATTTGAGGGTGACTTGCCGGGAGCGGATGACCAGAGTGGTACTACGGTTTTGTATCAGCCGTCCTTCCCGTTCAAACTCGACAGCGGCGCTACGGTTTTCTTTCGCCCGGCTTTCCCGATCGTCCTGGATCAGCCTGTATACGATGGCATGGATAGAGACTTCGATTCGGTTAGCGGCCTTGGGGATATCGGCTTTGATCTGGCCTATGGCCGAACCACCGATACAGGTCTGCTGTGGGCCGTGGGTATGATTTCCACGCTGCCAACCGCGACTAAGGATGAACTGGGTCCCGACCGATGGAATCTGGGACCAGAATTCCTGATTGGCAAGATCAGTCAAAAATACGTGGTGGGTGCGCTGACTACCTATCAGACCGATATAGGTGGCTCTGGCGATGCAGATGTCAGTTTGACCACATTCAATGCCTTTGCCACTTTTTTACCCGGTGGCGGATGGAACGTTGGAACCGCGCCGATCATGAGTTATGACCATGAAAATAGCCAATGGACGCTGCCGCTTAACCTGAGTGTGGGTAAAACCGTGATCTGGAATGGCCGCCCTTGGAAGTTGGGAGCAGAGATTAACTATTTTGTTGACCAGCCTGATGCCTTTGGCCCGCAGTGGATGTTTGGTATCAACATTGCACCTGTGGTTAAAAATGTGTTTGCCGGCATGTTCTAGTCGCGTTTTGCCCGCATAATAGCCCTTCAGTTGGGGTAGAAGTTTGACCGATGAATATAGGTTTTTGTTTATGAAGCTCTTAACTCCGTTGCTCGTGATAGGGAGTGCCACTTTTCCTGCGCTCATTCACGCTGAGGAGAACTCCCCGTCTTTCGGCGGCCCCGATTCTGTGGGACAAACCATAGAAACGGACCGTGCAGAGAAGGGCGGGTTTTTTGAGAACGAGGTTTTCACCCCAGTCGAGCAATGGCAGACAAAGATGAAGGAGGAGCACGGCTTTAGTCTTGGCATGGACTACTCCGCAGTTAGCGTTAATGCCAACGAAACCCTGCCAGGGGGCGACGACTCGGCGAGCGGCGGAATGTTTCGTGTGTATGGCAGCTGGAACCTGACTGGCGACGGTGAGTCGACTTCGGGCGGCTTGGTGTACAAGTTGGAACACCGTCATAGTTATAGCGATACGGCCCCCAGCGACTTCTACCTGGGGGATGTTGGCTACGCCGGGCTTACTGCACCGCCGTTCAGCGACCAGGAAACGCGCTTTACGAATCTGTTTTGGCGCCAGAGTATGAACAGTGGTCGCACCGTCGTGTTGAGTGGTTTTCTCGATGCTACAGATTTCTTTGATGTTTATGGCATGGCGAGTCCCTGGCTGCATTTTATGAACCTGACTTTTTCAACAGGTTCTGCTGCCACCGACCTGCCGGGTGACGCGGCATTGGGTGTGGGCGCGGGTCATTTGTTCGACAACAACGTTTATGTAATTGGTAGCGTGGTAGATCGGAATTCGGATCCAACAGACATTAGCCAGGGCTTTGATACTTTCTTTGGTGACAATGAGTATTTCTCCAGTATTGAAATAGGCCACACCAGCTCTCATTCGCGTATCGCTCTGGATAATGTGCACTTGTCGTTGTGGCACGTGGATGCCAGGGAAGAAGCGGGGGCGCCTCAGGGTTGGGGTGCCAACTTCTCCTGGTCGCGTTATTTCAATAATCGCTTTATGCCTTTCATCCGCGCAGGTTACACCGATGACAGCGGTTCTCTACTTGAGAAAAGCTTGAGTATGGGCTTTGGTTACCAGCCCAACTCTTCTACCGCGGTGCCCGGTAACTTGATCGGCGCTGCTGTTAACTGGGGTGAGGTGAACGAACTTTCTTTCGGACCAGATCTTGATGATCAGTACACCGCAGAGGTGTTTTATCGCTGGCAGACCACCAAGAAGTTAGCGCTGACAGCCGATTTTCAATACCTCAAAGATCCGGCGCTGAACCCTGCTCAAAGCAGTATTTATGTTTGGTCGATACGCGGGCGCTTTGCACTATAGATGCACATGACAACGCGCCCAATCGTAATCGAATTGCCGGGATGCATTTCGAGCCAAGGTCGTCCTCCTCGACTTTTTAAGGACTGTTTTTATGTTTAACACCAGAAGTCGTGGCCGTTACCTACTTTGCTTATGCTTGCTCATTGGGCTGTCCCCTTTTGTTCAGGCACAGCCAGGCAAAACGATATTGATTAGGAATGTAACCCTGCCTGGCAAGGCAGGAGATCAAGAGAAGCTGGTTGTTAATATTCTTATAAAGAAGTCAGAGCTGGATATTCTGACAGAAGATTTCATCTCTCTTGATGAAGCCGATGTTTCCTATGATGCCCGTGAAGGAGTGATCCTTGGCGATTTAAAGCTTGGTCAGCCTGCTAGTTTTCTGGTGTTGGACGGGGATCCGGCAAAAAATGTCGAACTGTTACTAGATACAAAAGCGCACGCACTGTTCGCCATTCATCGAGGCTCGGTTCTCAAAAACACGCTAGAGCCTGTGACAGACGAAACACCAGAGGAACGTGAGCGCAGTGATGCGGGTTGGTTGGCATACACAGCGCCGCCTCTGGCAGTGCCGTTGGACTACCAGGATGACAGTCGTTGGAACAAGTTCAATTCAAAGTATGTCTCTGGCCTTTTTGCGGCCGGAGTGGTGCTGGATCGACAGAATTGGCTGGACCAGGATAATCAAAGTGAATTTCAGGTGGGTGATCTTGATATTTTTGATGGTGGCGAAATTCGGGGTTTACGCTTCGGTGGTGTTGGTACTCTGAACTTTGACAGGCCTTGGGTGTGGGCTGTTTTCGGCGCTACGCATGCCTTTGAAAAGGGCTTTGACACTACCGATTCCGATACCGACGATTTTACCTTGTTTGATTTGCGTCTCGATATTCCGATCTGGGAGAAAGCAAGCTTCAGTATTGGTAAGCAGAAAGAGCCCATTTCAATGGAGCGACTCATGGCACTTGGTCACGGGCCACTTGGTGAGCGCGCTGCTGTGTCTGACGCGCTTCTGCCCTCGAGGAATGTGGGTATCGTCATGGCGGGATCAATCTTCAACGACCGGGTTTCCCTTGCGGGTGGTGCTTTTAACAATTGGCTGGATAAAGACCAGCCCAACTCTTTCAGTGACAACGCCTCGCAGTTCGTCACCCGGGCAACCTGGGTGCCGGGACTCTCAAGAAACGAAAGCACGTTGTTGCACCTTGGCGTAGGGCTACGACACACAGACAGTAAAGAAGGATTCAAGACTCAGAGCGGTCCGGAATTTAATAAGGCGCCGGACTTTCTCGAAACTGGTGTCTACAGTCCAGACGATGCCATGACCTACCAAGCAGAGGCCTCGCTGCGTTCAGGACCATTCTGGCTTCATGGCGAATACGTACGTACCGACCTTGATGATGTTGAATTGGGCGACCCTTCCATCAATGGGTATCATGTCACGGCGTCCTGGATATTGACCGGGGAGGTCAGGTCCTATAACAAACGAAGTGGTGTGTTCAGACCTATATCTGTATCGCGAACGGTAGATCAAAATGGTTGGGGTGCATGGGAAATCAGTACTCGCTTCAGTTCCCTGGATATGAGTGAAGTTCCTGACCCCGATGGAATTAGTGCGGGTGATATGGATATCTGGTCACTTGGCCTCAACTGGTGGCTAACGCAGAAAATGAACGTCAATATCAATTACCGCTACATCGATCTGGACAGGTTTGGTGTTGAAGGCTCTAGCCAGGGCTTCGTCAGTCGTATCGCTTTGATCCTCGAATAGGCCGAATGAACACTCTTTTGT
>JBDWQQ010000103.1:0-20909 GCA_039986455.1 Halioglobus sp. | reverse complement strand
TTTTGAGCTTCCAGCTTCTGGCTCGTGGGACGAATGAGTTGGCGACAATGCTGTGACGCCTAAAAAAAGGAAACACTAAGATGTTTGCAGTGATATTCAGAGCAGAGGTGCGAGAATTCGACGATGAGTATTTTTCAACGGCGTCAAAACTTCGCGAGCTAGCAATCAACGAATATGGCTGTAAGGAGTTTTGCTCGTATACAGAAGCTAACAATGAGATCGCTATCTCTTACTGGGACTCTGAGTCACAGATCATTGAGTGGAAGAAAAATATTGTCCATGCTGCCGCCCAGGGTAAGGGTAAAAGTCGTTGGTATAAGAATTACAGTGTGCAGATTGTAAAAGTGGTTAGGGAATATAGTTCAGGTTGAATCTGGTGATGACCTGGCATCGCTCCGGTATAAAACAGTTAGCTCAAATTGAATGCGCTTGAAGGGATAAGACATGAAGAAACTTCCGATGGAAAACCTGAGTTCGGTGAAAATGAGGCGAATCGGCAACGGTAAGGATTTTTCTGCATCAGTGGGACGCTTAACTGAAAAGCTGGGAATGGAGCAAATGGGCATGAGTGTGGTTGAGCTCAAGCCCGGCGAAAAAGCCTGGCCCTATCATCTGCATTACGGCGAAGAAGAGCTTTTTATTATTGTTGCTGGCAGTGGCACCGTTCGTTATGACGGCAGCGAGCACAAAATTGTTGAAGGCGACGTGGTTTTCACACCCCCTGGCGAGGGCACCGCTCACCAAATCATTAATACATCGACTGAGACGCTAAGGTACCTTGCCTTAAGTACGAGTAATGACCCTTCTTTTTGCTACTACCCGGATTCAGGTAAATACGCGACTTATACCCAGAAGGAAGACGGTGAATGGAAGGCCTTTATTGCTCACGAGTCGGATCACCGGGATTATTATGAGGGTGAAACAGACACTGATTGACCTTTAGGGCCCCGGCGATAAATGAAAAATTTTGGTAGCGCATGGCGGCTCGCTACGCGCGGTGACGCTCAAAGCGCAGTTTGATAAGGTCCGCCGTGTGGTCGAAGATAGCTGGCAGTTGGCGGCAGACAAGGCCCTTTTTTTGGCTGCCAAAAAGACAAAGCGGGAAAGAGGGAGTTAGCTATGTTGGAGTTAAGACCAAATTGCGAATGTTGTGATCGAGATTTGCCGCCCGCCTCGACAGAGGCAAGAATCTGCAGCTTCGAATGTACCTTTTGTGTCACCTGTGTCGATGGCCAGCTCAAGGGTGTGTGCCCGAACTGTGGGGGCAACTTCGTGCCCAGACCGATTCGTCCGGCAGCTGCGCTTGATCGGTATCCGGCCTCTACGAAAAGAGTATTAAAATAGGCGCGGCGCTGAATCATTCTTTTGATTATTGATGAATGAATATGATGCTCATTAAGTAGTCCCATAAGCGCTAGACTTCACGCATGCACAAGGAGGTGTATGTTATGAGAAGCGTTTTTGTCTTTACCCTCGTTCTTACCGTTTTACTCGTTAGCCCTGTCACGCTTGCCCAGCAAATGCGCTTGGAGCAATGCCGAAAGCTTCAGCTTAAAATCCAGAAGTATGATGAACTACGTCAGCAAGGCGGTAGTGGTTCCCAAATGGATGCATGGAAGCGCAATAGAAGGGCGCTGGAAAAACAGTTTCGAACAGGCGGTTGTCGTTATTATCGATGGCAGCTTAAATAGTGCAAAAGCGAGTGTTTAGTCTCTAACACAATGCTGTCATTTAACCGACGATGGAGTGCCAATATTGAACAATGTATTTACGGGGATACCGGGTGATCTTCCCCAAGAGCTATTTGAATGCCTGGCCGAACGCGAAGGTGTGCGTATTGAGCGAATCGTGTCCAGAGGGCATACCACCGCCGCCGATGAGTGGTATGACCAGAAGCAATCCGAGTGGGTGCTGGTGCTGCGCGGTAGGGCCACAATCGCTTTTTCAGAAAAAGCTTCAGTTACCCTTGAAGCCGGTGATTACGTTAACATTGCAGCCCATGAACGACATCGGGTGGAGTGGACACTGCCGGATGAAGACACGATCTGGTTGGCGGTGCATTACTGAATGGATATTCGAAGCTATAAGGACTCCGACGAAGAGGCAGTCATTGCACTCTGGAATCAGTGTGGGTTAGTCGTGCCACACAACGATCCCCGTAAAGATATTGCACGAAAGCTGGAGGTGGGCCGAGACCTCTTCTTAGTGGGTGAAGTGAATGGCGAGATCGTGGCCTCTGTAATGGGGGGCTATGATGGCCACCGGGGGTGGGTTAACTACCTGGCGGTGAGTCCTGACCATCAGCGGCAAAGCTATGGCACCGTGCTTATGCGTGCGATCGAAAAAACCTTATTCGAGCGGGGCTGCCCAAAACTGAATCTGCAGATTCGGCGGACTAATACTGCCATCATCGATTTTTATAACAGTATTGGCTACGGAGAGGATTCGGTAGTCAGTATGGGCAAGCGCCTGATTCCAGATCATTAAGACCCGTTCGTCTGAACGGGTGACTAAAGACGAGACAATGCTATGAGCGAAATACCACAGTGCCCTGAATGCTCCTCTCCCTATGCCTACGAAGACAGGGATCAATTTGTGTGCCCCGAGTGCGGTCACGAGTGGCCTCAGGATGGCAGTGTTGAAGAGGTCGCCGAAAACATTATTAATGATGCCAACGGTAATCCCCTGACCGACGGCGATACCGTCACCGTTATTAAGGATCTGAAAGTAAAAGGTTCATCTGCGGTAGTGAAAGTAGGGACCAAGGTGAAGAACATCCGTTTGGTAGAGGGCGATCACGATATCGATTGCAAAATTGATGGCATTGGCCCCATGAAACTCAAGTCACAGTTTGTCAAAAAGGCCTGATGGGATTTGCTGTTTTAAGGTGGTTTTTCCCGAAGATGGTCTATTCTTAGGGTAGATCTGAAACTTCATACCAATAGAGGAATAGAACGATGGATGTAATGCAAATGGGCGCCCAGTTACTGTCTGAAAAATTAGGCCTGCAAGTCGATAGCAGCACCGTAGAGGGCGCTTTATCGGGTCTGTTAGGCGACGGCCAGGGCGGCATCGATCTGGCGGGGCTGGCGAGTAAGATGGCTTCCAGCGGCGAATTGGGCGGTATTGTCAGTTCTTGGCTGGGTGATGGTGGCAACAGCGCCATTTCTGCTGAGAGCATCATGGGGCTACTGGGCGACAGCAAAGTGTCAGACTTTGCCTCTGCGCTTGGGACAGACAGCGGAACAGCGGCCTCGGGGTTGGCAGATGTGTTGCCACAACTGATGGATAAGTCGAGTTCTGGCGGTAGCTTACTTGATGCCGCTGGCGGCATGGGCGGCTTGATGGGCGCAGCTAAATCGTTTCTAAGCTAAGGCCTGCTTAACCCGTTTCGTCTGCTAACACACGGGGCTAGGAGAGCTCGCCTAGCGCGGCCATAGCCCTGTCTGCAAGCTCACTCTGTACAAAAATGTGATCATGAAAATAGCCAGCGACGACATTGGCGCTAATGCCGTGCTCGCTGAGCTTTGTCGCAAAAGCGGCGGTGAGTCCCACGGCCTCCAAACTTGAATGAACTTCCAGAGTGATGCGCTTAAAGACAGCGTCGTAAGGTAATGCGCGAGCGTCTGCCTTGGCCTTGGTAATGACCAGAGTGAGCCCTTCGGGCTCCATGCAGCTGGCAACCGGTTCTAGATCGCTGTGGTCGCCATATTGTGCGTTCTCCGCGCTCCAAAATACGTAGTCTTTTGCATCCAGCCGCGGCGACATGGATGCCAATAGCGCATTGAGGTCGCTTTCTCCGCTCATGGTCTAATCCTGTGTGCCTTGGTTGACGTTATTGTAGGCGGCTTCATCCAGCCAGTTCCGTTAACGAAAAGGAGGCGAGGAAGCCCAGTACTGCGATTAATCCTGTCCAATCGTGTGTCTCGGCAAACGCTTCTGGAATCATCGTATCGACAATCATGGTCAGCATGGCCCCGGCCGCGACGGCGGTGGTTGCCCCAATGACCATGGGAGAGAAACTGTCGAAAACGACATAGCCTGCCAGCGATGATAGTCCGCAGGCCATGGCAATAGCTACCCATACTCCAAACACATAAGTGGCCGACCGGCCCGATTTGCGCATCCCAATGGAACTGGACATACCCTCGGGTAAGTTAGACAGAAAGATAGCGGCCACTGTAGCAATGCTGACCGCGCCGCCGTGCAATATGCTCAGGCCGATGGCGATGGATTCGGGAATCCCATCGAGCAGGGCGCCCATAGCGATGGCTGCGCCGCTACCGCCGTCTTCCTGTTCGCTGGGTTGCTGATCACCCGATCGCTTTCGATGCCTGGCGCCTCGCGTGGCCAGCCAGCGGTTCGCGCCGGCATAGGCGATTGCGCCCAACAAGAAACCGGTGGCCGTGGCCCCCAGTCCAGCAATCTGAAAGGCCTCTTCCATCAGTTCGAAAGACAGTGCAGATATAAGCACGCCGGCCCCGAACGCCATGACGGCGGCGGCAAGGCGATTGGGCACTGAATAGTAGTAACCGATGGCAGCACCCACGATTAGCGCGCCGCCAGAGAAGAAGCCCCAAAAAGCGGCTGAGAGCATGGGGCTCATGGTGTCATCGGCCCCTTAGGGCATGGCCAGTACATTGCAGTCCAATTTGTCGAGGATTTTTTCTGCGGTATTGCCATGCATCATAGCGGCTAGGCCCGAGCGATGTGAATTACCCACCACGACCATATTGGCATTGAGCTTATTGGCTGTTTCTACGATCACTCTGTCGGGTGGCCCCATCTTGATGTGAATGCGGCTTTTATCCAGGCCTGTCGCTTCAATGAGCTTCTTTGGGTCTGGTGTAACCCGAAAGTCGGGGAAGGCATTAACCACGTGAATCTCTGCGATATCACTCTCTAACAGCCTGCGACCCAACTCCATAATGTGGTTGTTCAGTTTTTCGTAGGCCTCGGTTCTCACGCTAATATCGATGGCTGCCAGAATAACCGGCACTTCTGGCCTTTTGGCGTCTTTAATGAGCAATACCGGGCTCAGGCACTCTCTGATCAGCGTCCAGTCCGAGGTCGATTTGAGGATGCGCTGGCTGGGGCTGTGGGTGTAGGAAGATTTGTACACGATGTCCGCGTGATTGCGGGCAGCGGCTCGAACCACAGCGTGGTACCAGTCTTTGTCCCACTCGACTTCTGTGCTTACGCTAACGCCGTTGGCGACAACGGGGGCAGCGGCGGCTTCCAGTATCTGTTTGTGTTCGCCGAGTCGCTGTTTTACTGCCTTAGATTGCTTGTCTGCGCCGGAAACATCGCCGTGAATGCAGCCGAACAGGTGTAGGCTCGCACCCAATTTCTCGGCGACCACTGCCGCTCTCTCAAGGGCGGGCTGTTCTTCACGCGTAGGGTCGTGAACGACCAAAAAATTGTTCAGCTCCATTGCCATGCTCCATTGTGTTTCTGACCTGTCATGCCATTCTCACTCATGCCATTAGAATAGGCACTCTAAAAAAAGGTATAAAAGTAGTGCGGCTTGGTGTCTTGTAACGGTAGCTTGCTAAGCGAAGATGCCGTGGATATACCAGCGCCGCGCCAAACGATCGCGAAAGACCCAGTAGTGTTGCCCGGCCTCTCCTCTGGCGATGTAGTAGTCGCGACTGACAGCCTGTTGCCACCAGTTATCTTCTATACGCTCAGGTCCGTAAACCAGTTCAAGGCCTCCTTGCCAGTAAAGTTTACAGCGCCTTTCTGGAAGGTCCTTGGGGGTAGGCATCAGCCAGAAAGGGCGTTGGGCGCAAAGTTCGTTGCTGCCATCATCAGCTGGCCTGTCGATGCAGCGGTGTACGGCAAACTCGGGCAGGTGTTCATTGCGACACCCAACCTTTTCCACCGCTTGCAGCCCTAAGCGATTACGCAGACGGTCCAGTAGGTTAGCAAGGGGTTCGCGTTGTTTGCGGGGGCTGAACAGATCGATATTTTCCAATTGCCCACTGTTCAGGGTGTCACACGTCAGGGCCAGGCCTTCTACTCCGATCTTAAGTTCAACACGTTCCAAACGAATGCGAGTGAGTTGATACCAGTTTTCCCAGTCACTGTGACTGGAAGTACTGCGTACGCGAATCTCTTCAAGTGAATGGTCTATGCCGACTAACTGCCAAAGAATCTCAGCGGTTTGTAACTGCGTATTACGTAAAAACCGACATAAAGACTGCAGCAGCAGCTGGATTGCAGGCATTAGCTCTTCGTTACCGCGAACCTCGTAGCCAAACCAATATTCGTCATTGAAACTTGCCGGGGGTTGGTAGTCAGGGTGTATGTTTTCCCGTTGCCCCAGTACTTGCTGCAGGTAGCCGGTGAACTCGGCGCCACAGCGACGCCCCAAGGCTGACGGAGGCAGCGAAAGAATGTCACCAAAGGTGTGCAAGCCTGCGCGTCGCAGTGAATCTACCGTGGCACCAAAACCTGAGAGCAAGTTAAGGGGTAGGGGAGCAAGCCGTTCCTGCACAGTGCGCTGGTAATTGCTTGCCTGGTCTTCATCGCTAAAGGACAGTAGCCAGGCTGCGCCAGGGGTGGGTGCCAGGCCGTATTCAACCCGAAAGCCGCGGCTGGTAATGCCGTTGCTGACCTCTGCGAGCAGCGTATCCATTCCACGAAATAGCGCCAGGCAGCTACCTACCTCAAGCTGCAGGCAATCCTCTGAGTGAGTGTGAATGCTGGGGGTAATACTGTAAGCCCAACAGCATAGCTGTTGCAGGCAGCGCGCTTCGGCGTTGGTGTCCCGCTCTAGTAGTTGCACAGGCTCATCAGCCAGCAGAGCGCGCACTGTAGTTGCCCCCATCTCCTCGCGAATACCCAGCGCGGCAGCGCAGTCGTTGGCTCGCAGCACCCGTTGCTTGGCCAGTACCACCACCGCCTGTTCCTCAGTGCGATTAAGGCATTGCAGGGGTAGCTGGTGAAAACGCAGGCACAGCCACAGGCTCACAGTGCTGCTCTCGCAAACCGCTGCAAATACACAGGGGGCATGTACCCCAGTATAAATTTACCAATACTGTACATATATACAGTATTGGCGAGACAGGCGAAAATGTCCAGTTGGGTGCGCAGAACCCGTCGCTAGATCAGGCAGGTGTCGTTAAACGTTCACCGGGACTGAATGAATAGAAAAATCAGAACCAGAACAATCACCGCGAGCAATCCACTCGAGGCGTAGATGATGTGTTGGTAGTGCAAAGGCTGGCTGGCCTCCAGAAGCGCCATGTCTTCAGCGGGTATTGGATGTACCGGATCGTGGCTTCCATCAGCCAGCAGTGCCTGGGCATCTTCCCATTGGGAGTCGAGGATCACCCACACACGCACATCGGTGACTCCGGTAATCGCCCAGTAGTTGTATGTGTTGATGTCTGAAACCCGACAGAGAATACCTTTCTCGCGCAAGGTGTTTGCCACGTGATTGGCTTCGATAATAGAGGTGTATGTGCCCAAGAGCTTCATAGCTCTATACAAGCATAGATAGGGTTTCGTGGTCGAGCGTGTTTGGCTTAGAAGAGTTGCTAGGGGTTTATAGACATGACGAGGATATAGACGGCTGTTGGTATTAAGCTAACTGTCGCGTGGGCTAAGGGTAGATGGAACATAGGTTGTCTATCAACTAGCGAAAATTGATAATTGATTGCATACCATACAAGGCCAGCGATTAATCCGTTAACGAAAGGCACTAAGCCAACAGCTATGAAATAGTTAGTGCGGTCAGCGATTTGGTCGGCTTCATAGGTGAAATACAGCGCTGATATGCCAACAGTAAAAGCCAGTTGAACGGTTATTGCTAGAAGCCTTACACCCTTTGAAACTTTCATAGATACTTACCCTTGGCATAGCGAGCGAAGACCTAGAGTCCGGGATTCAATCCAGGAGGGTTGAATCCACGCACAAGTGAGCCGCCCGCATTGTTAAGTAGCCTGTTGGTTGTGACATGACAGTTGCTCTTTGAGCCACTCGAACCCGGGAATATTGCGTAGTCTTGGGGCGGCATTAGCAGAAGTCGCTCACCCGCTTGAATAACAGCATTGTCCCACTGATTCTGTGTCATGCCTACCGGGGGAGGAATGACTACAGAATCGGTTATAGGAAGTCGATTTGGACCATGATCAGACGCTGCGTTTTTAACGACTCTATTCTTGTTGCCAATTTTATAGCTTGCATAAGTTACGGACTTGCCATCACCGGTGGTTACGGTTGTCGCTGTATGAGCTCCGAATCCCGCAGTGCCTATCACGTCTCGAGCATTTACTTTTACCTCAAGGCCAAATGGGTCTGTGTTTATTAAGCTGTTGAGATATGCATAGGTATATGGATTTATGCCGCCTGATAATCCAATCGGATCACTTTGAATGTATCGGCCGAGGGCAGGGTCATAGTCCCGAAAGTAGTTCTGATGCAAACCAGTCTCTTGGTCATAGTACTGCCCAGGAAACCTCAGGTTGCTAACGATTGTTGCAATATCGACTTCGGCTTCACCGAAAGGTTGATAGTTAGCGTTCCAGACAATATTTCTCGATGTATCGGTCAGCGACTGCGGTGTGCCGAGGTGGTCGGCGTGAATGTAGAATAGCTCTGTGCTGATTGATGGGGGAGGTTGCAGGATCTCAACCAAACGAATTCCGTCTGCCGCTGTTTTGCCGCCTTCATCCGAGAGCGTTAGGTACTCTTCCCCATCGCCGCTAAATTTGTAAGTGCCCAGATAAACCCACTTCTTGCCTTGCCTACCTTGATCCTGAACGCTGGTAGAGACCTGTCCCGAATGAAAGATACTGAACAGCGCATTTCTATTGTTCTTACGGACCTTGGGCCACCAAGCGTAAACTTCATAGTCACTGGGATTTATGTCCTTCAAGTTCCAGCGAAAATGGCCGCCTCCATCTTCAGAGCGTTGGTAGTAGTCACCGTAGGCACCTTTCTTTCTAACCCTGTCCCAGTTGCCTGTGGTGCTCGCGTACATGTCGGTGTCGTCGAGTACAATTTCCGGTCCTGCTTCAGCTGGATACTCTGTAAAAACGGCTTGTGCCACCGCAATGGGGTTGTCATTGAGGTATATGTACTCTCTGAGGGTGACGCCAGTATCGCTAATCTCTGTAAGTAGCCTGTTTTCATTGTCGTATATGTAATGAACGATCTCCTTAGCGGTCTCTTTCTTTGATCTTTGCCCTTTAGCGTTATAGGTATAAGTAGCCAGCACTGTCTCTCGTTGTATGCCCTCGTCTGTAATGTGATGCCTCGCTTGTTTGAGACGGTTGTGTTGATCGTATAGATAGTAAAATCCGTCCGCCTCTGAGCTTTCGGAGTCAATTTTAGCGATCATATTGCCATTGTTGTCGTACTCGTAATTCCACTTATTCTTGCTGAGTAAGCGATTGCTAGTAGAGTCATACTCGTAGCTGTCACTATTGATAGCATCCGAGTATGTGAGGCGGTTGCCTATTGCATCGTAGGCATAAGACAAATTGCCGTAGTTTCCGGAGGCAGCACCGATTCGATTGAGCGCATCGTAGGCGAATGCCTGATGCAGCAATGGGTTCCGCCTGTCCTCAATACTCAGAATGTTGTTCGCATTGTCGTAAAGGTAGTTTCTGTCTAAGGTGTTTGCATGCTCCAGTGACTGCACTCGATAGTCTTTATCAAAGGTTGCTTTCATCTGAATGCCGTTGCCGTAATTCATGTCCGTCAGCGGACCGTAAGGCAAATATTCAAGGTTTGATGCGATAGTTCTAACACCTTCTTTATCACTGTTCTGAATACTGCTTAGCCTGCCAATACTGTTATAGCTGTATTGAATAATGCGCCCGCTGGGATAAGTCATGGCGGTGATTTTATTGGCTAGGTCATAGGTGTAAGCAATACTAAATATATTCCCATCGGCTTCCAGGGTTTGGTGAATGAGGTTGCCTCTGTGGTCATATTCCAGAAACGTGGTTCCAGAGCTGTCTCTAATTGACGTTAGTCTTCCTTTTCCAAGATGGCCTTGATCGTAGCCGTAGTGGATATCCAGTTCTGGGTTGGGATAGCCAATATGAGTCGGACGGTTTAGTGCATCGTAGGCTGTAGTTACAGTGACTCCATTAGCATCTGTCATGGTGGTTCTGTTACCTGCGTTATCGTAGGCGTAGCGTGTCGCTCCGGTGTCCGGGCTTTCCAGTAGAGTCAGTTCATTATGTTCGTTGTAGCTATATCTGGTTGACAGGCCCTTGGGGTCAGTGACTGCGGTAAGGTTGTGTCGGCTATCGTGCACGTATTGCGTATTGTGTGAATAGGCGCCATTGCTGCCGGATTTCCGATTGAGTGAATCCGTTAACTGGATTGTAAGATTTCCATTACCATCAGTCTCGCTGGACCGGTTGCCATTTTGGTCGTAGCTAAATGAAGTCACCTGACCTGATGCACCTGTAATATTGATGAGTCGATTGAGTTCGTCATAGGTCTTTTGCGAACTTCGAGTTAGATTGGCCGAACTGTTGTAGGTTTGGTCGACAATGACGTTTCCCGCCGCGTCCATCAGGTATTCAATTCGGTCTCCCTGGTTGTTGCTCACTGCGACCAGGCGATGCGCCGGATCATACTCGTTAGTTAGCCTTGTTCCATCTGCTAGCGTTGTCGCAACTAATAGCCCGTTGTTGTCGTAGCTGTAATGCACGGTAGAGTCTTCAGCGCTATTACCCGATGGACTGACTACCGTGCGGTTAACTAGCCAGCCCCTTGGGTGATAGCTCAGACGTGTTTCAACACCGTTGATATCGATCAGTAATTGCGGTTGACCGCGTTGATTATGGTTGCTCATGTAGATGACATGTCCGAGAGCATTTTCTACAGATGTGCGGCGCCCTGCATCATCGTAGGTGTAGTTTGAACGGTCATCGACGTCCGACCGGGGGCCGTGAATAGCTGTAACTTGTCCATTACTGTTGTATTGATAGTTCCAGGTTCGTTCCAGTGCGATTGTTTGGAATGAAGCCATTAGGGCGAGGGTGGTGCTTGCGAGTGAAAGTGATAAATGGTTCATGATGCGTTCCTTGCGTCGTGATCCTGAGTGTCTGGATAGCTACTTGGATATCAAGGAGAGCCATTTTCCAAAATGCTTTTGCTCTCCAAATTCCCATTGCTGTCGTATTCGAAGTGAGTCTCACGTCCTGGCTCAATGAAAAGACTGGGTAGGTTGAAGTCGGGGTGCCAAATTGTGCGCGTCTCTCTTTCATACGCGCTGCCTGCCGCCTCTGTGCGAATGAGCTCTCGACCTCTGCTATCCCTCACATATTCGGTGACATTGCCCTTCCAATCAGTGGCTGCTCGAATAAAAGCTCTGGAGTCAAACTGATACTGCTTGTTTGCGGCCACGCAGTTTTGGCTGGGGTGTCCTTCAATCTGGAAGACACGCTGAACTCCATTCACCTTAGTGAAGTAGTAAGTTATGCGTTTATCCAGCGCGTTAGTGACTGTCGTTCTGCTTGTGCCTGAACCCTCAAGGTTGCTGTAATCGAACGTGGTTTTATCGGCACCGTTGTAGTGCTCAGAACTGATTGCTCTGCCTGAGGTGTCGTAGGTCCAGGTAGCGTAACGGTCTCCATTTGCATCGCTTATGCCAGTCAGTAAATTGGGGTAACTGAGGTTTTCGTACTGGTAGGTTCTGTATCCAGTATTCCCGGGGTAAGTGACCGAACTGATCATTCCGTTATCGTTGTACGCGTAGATGTAATCTTGCTCGAGTGGGTCGGTGAACCCGCTGACCATTCCGTCGTCATCCAAGCTGTATCGAATTGTCCCGCCCATACTGTGTTCGATGAGTATTTCATTCACTTCGTAATGGTATTGATGACTTATGCCAGAGCGCTGACTGATACCAATCATGCGACCATCAGCGCCATAGGTCTCGACCTGATCGTCTAGCGTCTTGAATTGCCAGCCAGAGACGTTGCCGCTGCTATCGATCTGACTGCTTAGTTCGCCGGTTATATCTGTGCTGGAGCTGCGCCAATTTTCAAAGCCCAGTCCACTGGTGTAGGTCAGTATTTTTCCGTCAGCACGTGTCAGTTGTGCTTCTATGGTGCCCGCTTGGTGATTGATACTTGGAAAGAGAGTCCATTTCCGATTGATAGAGTTGTAAGCCCGGTTGACCGTGAGAGGAAACGGCCTAGTTCCCTGATAGTCGTTTTCGAACTGGATTTTATTGCCTGCCGCAGGATTGATGGGGTTACCGAGTGCGCATTCAGTGAGCCCCATTTCTCTGCCCAGATCGTCTTTTCCCGGTACTGAAAAAAACAGATTATCAATGCCGAACCCCGCCGGCTCTGTTGCGATCACGTACATCCTCCAGCTGGCGATGCCGATATTTCCACCTCTAGCTACATAGCGAAAACTGCCTTCGTCATGATTTTTGTAGGAGTAAAGCAATTGATCTTGAGGCCCGAAAAAGTCCATCTGCACAGATTCCACAGCGTCAAAGTGGCCGATGTCCCACGTGAATTGATACACCGTCGCGGGCTGGTCAGTGCCAGGTATCACAAAGCGACCGGTGATATCTCCCTCAAACAGTGGCATGCCAGCCAGCACCGGCGGTGTTGAAGTGGCTATGTCGGCAGTCGTTGCAGGAGAGGAACCGCCTAGAACGATGCCTCTGTCCCGGTACTGGTCGGTGATGGTTGTTGCCACTGGGAACTCAGAAAAACTAATACGCTGAGAGTAGTTGCGCGTGCCGATCGATTGGGTGTCGGCGTTGCTTGTGGCCTCGCTATTTTGGCTTACAGCACTAGAGCGCGCGCTGGGGGTTGGCTGTTCTATCAGGTTTGTAAGCAGATCCGGTGGCGCCAGCTCAATGGTTGTAGTTATGACATCTAAGCCAGTGTGATCGATAGAAGACGATTGTCCTAGCGCCAGCGTGGGAACAAGCAGTACCAGGCTACCGGTAATTGCAGGTTTCATTGCACTACCTCCGTGTAGTGATTTTCAGGTGGCGTCCTTGCTACCTGATGATCAGCTTATGCGGGAGAAAGTCAGCTTGCCAGCGACTGCTTGAAATTGGTTTCTTTTAGGAGAGCTTAATCTTGAAGGGAATCGAGAATGGGTTGCCAGATATCAAATATCTTGTCCCCAAAAAGGTAAAAACTGATATCCAGCGAGCTGAATGCATCCTCGCTACATGTCGCGAGAGCAACCCTGGCGGCCTCATCCAGTGGATACCCAAATACACCACAAGATATGGCGGGAAAAGCGATCGACTTGCACTGATTTTCCAGTGCCAGCAGCAGGCTGTTGCGGTAGGCGCGTGCGAGTAGCTCTTCTGGATTGTTTACTTCGTGGTACACGGGCCCCACTGTGTGAATAACGTAGCGTGAGGGTAAGTCACCAGCGCTGGTGATTTGCGCCTCGCCAGTGGGGCAGCGAATGCCGTCAACAGAAGATACTTTTCTGCATTCAGCTAATAGTGCCGGTCCAGCGGCGCGGTGAATGGCTCCGTCAACACCGCCGCCACCAAGCATCACTTCGTTAGCTGCGTTCACAATAGCGTCTACGTCAGCGGTAGTGATGTCGCCAATCGTCAATCGAATATTGTTCACTGTATGCCGCCAGCGTTTTCCAATAGGTAGGTAATGACGAACTTAATCAGAAAGCCAACAATGCCCATTGCCAAACCGATGTAAAGAATGAGGGTGCCGAACTTGCCGGCGTTACTGCGCTTGGCCAGGTCCCAAACAATGAAAATCATGAATAGGATGAGTGCGCCAACGCCGAGGGTGACGCCGTACTCTGTTAGCCACTCATCCATAGTGTTCTCGCAGGCTGCCTCGCAGCGCTAAATTAGGAGGCAAAAATTATATCAGTTTCCAAATGGCAGGGAGCCTTTAGCGACGCAGTAACCAAGCAAGCACCTTCGGCTTTTGCTAGTAGGCGTTGAGCTTTTGCTTCATCGGTACCGGCGGGCACTGTGAGTGTGGCCCTTACGGTAAATTCGGTGAACTGGGTGACGCGTTCCACTCTGTCGAGCACACCTTCAGCGTTCGCGTCCAGGGAGACCCATTCCAGCTTCGATGCTCGCGCTATTGCACGAAACGTGAGTATGAAGCAGTCGGCAACAGAGGCTGCCAGCAAGTGCTCTGGTGACCATTGGTCGCCCGGTCCGCCAAACTCCGCCGGGGGTGCCGAAACAATTTGCGGCATGCTGTCGCTTTTAAGAGCGATTGTGCCTTCCGCTTCAGCGCTGGCGGATACGAGATAGTGGTGGGGGAATTCTTGCATGGTTGGCTCCAATCTCTGTGCGTTTATAAGTGCAGAGCGGAGTCTAGCAGAGCGGGGCTTGAGGATGTTTGATATCTATCATGCCCCGCTTTTGTTCAGGCAAATGAAAACGCCGGTTGGGCTTGTGGGCTGTCCTGCCACGAAGGCACTTCCCATAGCTGAGGATGCTCTGGCACGTCTTCCGACGGGGGCAGGGCGACATCCATGTACTGGTTACCGCCGCGCTGCTTAAGAACGTGTACCTTGCGGTATTCGCGCATTTGCAGGCGCAGGCTGGCGGGGGCGTGGTTGCGCGCGGCTTCCTGGGGACGGAACAGTACCGCGAGGCTATCACCGCTGGCGGCGGCTAATTGTAGCTTGCGCAGTTCGCTATAGCTGTACTCATCCGCACCCAACCAGCTGAATACAGCACTGCTGGTAGTGCTACGCAGTGCTTGCTCGGTAGCCCAGAGCAGATCTTCGCGGCTTTTGGGGTGTACCAGCAGAATCTGCTCAGTATCGATACCTCTTGCCTTGAGCAAGGGCGCGTAGGGTGTGAAGGGCGGGGCGATAAAGACCTGCCAGCGGCCTTCAGCACTAAGCTTTTCCATGGCGGGCAGGAACAGGCCCATAGAGCCCAAACCGCAGCCATCGCTGAGTACTTCTACCGTGCTGCCAAGGGGCCAGCCATCGCTGCGCAGTTCTTTATCCAGCGTGCTGTAACCGGTAGAGAGGCGGTCCTCATCCCAGTGACTGTCGCCGTTGGCGGAAAGAACCTGACCGGCCAGGTGTCCCTGCCAGGTGTCGTTACGATTAATAACCTGCTGTAGTGCCTCATTCATGGCTGCGTCCTCTGCTGTATATTCATACACTGTTTGTATATACAGTAGTTGTGCGAGATGGGCTTTGCAAGCGGTAAAATTAACAGATTGGCATTACCTGTCTGTTTAAGCGACAGGTGCCGATGGGTGGTTAAGCGCTTGCGGGGTTGCGTGGTGGGGGCCAAACTCAGTACTTAATCAACCGAGGATTCACCCATGTTGAAGTTGATAACGGCCTGTCTGGCGCTGACGGTATTGGCCTTGCCTGCACAAGCGGGCACGGTGGAAGAGGCTCTGAATAACCCGGGGCGACTGGCCAAAGACCTTGAGCGTGACCAGCGAGACAAACCCGCGGAGATTATTGCCCTGCTGAATATCAAGGCCGGTGACCGGGTGGCTGATATTTTTGGTGGTAGCGGTTATTACAGCGAAATTGTGTCGCAGGTGGTGGGGCCCGATGGCGAAGTGCTGTTACATAACAATCAGGCTTACCTTAAGTATGTATCCAAGGACATGCAGGCGCGTTTTGGCGAGCGAGAGGTGCCGGGCGTGGTGCGCCACGATAGAGAGCCAGCAGATCTGGGTCTTGGGGAAAGCACCCTGGATGCGGTCATTATCATCATGTCCTATCACGATCTGTATTACACAGAAGAGGGCTGGCCGCCGATAGACAGGCAGAACTTTATGGGGCAAATAGTAACGGCACTAAAAGCTGGAGGCCGGTTCCTGATTGTTGATCATCAGGCGGCAGAAGGGGCAGGTATGACGGCGGTGCAAAGTTTGCACCGTATTGAAGCTTCAGTCGCGCTTAAAGATATCGAGTCGGTAGGTTTGGAATTTGTGGGCGGTACTGATGTGCTTCGCAACAATAAGGATGATCACAGCCTTCACGTATTTGATCCTGCTATACAGGGCAAAACAGATCGCTTTGTGCAGGTGTTTGAGAAACCCGCGATCAACTAGCGAGTGCCAGCCAGGCTCAGTACCAAAGACTCAAGATTGTCCCAGGGTTTACCGCCGGCAAAGCCCTTAATGCTGCCATCCACCTCGGTGGCCTGCTCCATCAGTTGCGACAGTGAGCTGCGGCTGTGCCGCCCCAATGCTCCTTGCATCAGCCCCATTCGGTTTTTCCAGACTCTGAGCGCACTCAATGCCTGCTGAGGGTTTTGCCCAGAGTCTACCGCCTGCTGTGCCTGATAGAGCGTGCGTATCTCACGCAGCAGTGCCCATAACGCCACCGCAGGTTCAGTTCCTTCACCGCGCAGGCCATGCAACATTTTCAAGCTGCCAGAGGCATTGCCCTTGAGCGCGTTGTCGGTCATGTCAAAAAGGTTGTAGCGGGCGTTGTTAGATACCGAAGCGGCAACTGTTTCTGCATTGATCTGGCTGTCTTTGGCCAGCAGCTTCAGCTTTTCCACTTCCTGCACTGCTGCCAACAGGTTGCCTTCCACCCGGTCACACAGCAACAGTAATGCCTCGTTGTCGATAGACATGCCAGCGGCACTGACTCGCTGTTGCAGCCAGCGCGGCAGGTCTTTGGCGTCCACCGGCCAAATCTGTACGGTAGCGCCGGCTTTATCCAAAGCCTTATACCACTTGCTGTTAGTTGATTGCTTATCGATTTTGCCCGAGACAATCAGCAGTACGTCTTCGCTGTCGGCACTGATGTTGAGGTATTCCACCAGGGCTTTGCTGCCCTCCGCGCCGGGTTTGCCTGTGGGCATGCGCAGTTCCACCAGTTTGCGATCGGCGAATAATGACATGCTCGAAGCGCTGCCAAGAATTTCGTCCCACTTGAAGCCCGGACCACCGACGTCGATAATTTCCCGGTCGGTGCAGCCGGCATTGCGCGCCGCCGCGCGTACCTGATCACAGCACTCTTGTACCAGTAGCGGTTCGTCACCACTGATGAGGTAAACGGGCAGTAGGTTTTGTTGCAGTTGTCCGGCGATTTTCTCCGGGTAGACGCGCATCAGGGTTCCTGCGCGGCGGCGAAAAAGGCGATGCGGCGCAAAATTTGTTGAGCCAGTTCACCGCGCATCTCGCCTTTGAGAATACGAACTTCTTCGGCCTTGCCCACCACATTGCGCGGATCGTTTTCCATTTGCTTGACGACCGAGCTGGTGGTGTCGTCCAGCACTAATTCGCCGCTGTTATCTTTTACCGAGAAGGTCGATCGCATGGTGAGTTCAAATTCGGCCGCACGCGCCTCTGAGTTCAGTGACAGGTTGCGCTGGGTGAAACGCTCGGGGCCAAGTACCACTGCATAATTAGCGTTTTCCCTGTCTTCCTGCCATTCCACACCATTGGCCGCAAACCGGGTTCTCACTTCACGGCTAAATTCGCTGTTGGGGTTGCCGGTCACCAAATACATAGAGCGCCATTCATCGGACACGCTCACATCGCCGGTGCCGCGCAGTGCAAAGCCGCAGGCAGACAGCAACCAAGTGCTAGCCAGCAATAGTGAAACTTGAATCAGGCGCTGCGGCATTGCGTATTTCCCCAAACCGTTAGTTGGCAACAATATTAACTAATTTACCCGGCACTACAATGACCTTGCGTACCGTCACTCCGTCGAGAAAACGCTGCACGTTTTCCTGCGCCAGAGCCTGCGCTTCAACCGCGTCTTTGTCGGCGTTGGCGGCAACTTCCATCTTGGCGCGCACCTTGCCGTTTACCTGAACCACAATTTCAATACTGTCGCGGGTCAGCGCAGATTCATCAGCGATCGGCCAGGCGGCGTTGAGTACATCGCCTTCACCGCCCAGCATCGGCCACAGGGCATGGCACACGTGTGGCGTGATTGGGCCGAGCATGAGGACCACAGCGCGCAATGCTTCATCCAGCACTGCCCGGCTTTGCTCAGAGTCATCCAGCTTGCCCAGCTCGTTACAGAGCTCCATGATTGCGGCAATAGCTGTATTGAAGGTTTGCCTGCGGCCGTAATCGTCGTTGACCTTGCCAATGGTCTGATGCGTTTTACGACGCGCATTTTTCTGCTGATCATTGAGTGACTCGATGTTCAGAGCAGGTGCCGTGCCGCCAGCCAGATGCTTGTGTACCAGCTTCCAGAGACGCTTAAGAAAGCGGTTAGCGCCTTCCACTCCAGAGTCAGACCACTCCAGTGACTGCTCAGGTGGAGCAGCGAACATGGAGAACAGGCGCACAGTGTCTGCACCGTATTGATCAATCAGTGATTGCGGGTCAACCGTGTTGCCCTTGGACTTGGACATCTTGGCCCCGTCCTTTAGCACCATGCCCTGGGTGAGGAGGCGAATGAAAGGCTCATCGGAAGTAACCAGCCCCTCGTCGCGCAGCAACTTGTGATAAAAGCGCGAGTACAGTAAATGGAGAATCGCGTGTTCAATACCGCCCACGTACTGATCGACCGGCGTCCAGTAATCGGCCTCGCTGTCCAGCATCGCCTGATCGTTCTTGGCGCAGCCATAGCGCGCGTAGTACCAGGATGACTCCATGAAGGTGTCGAACGTGTCGGTCTCACGAGTCGCATTGCCACCACAGCTGGGACAGCTGGTTTCATAAAACTCGGGCATTTTCTTGATGGGTGAGCCCAGTCCCTCAAATTCAACCTCGGTCGGCAATATTACAGGCAGGTCTTTTTCCGGTACCGCTACCGCGCCGCAGGCATCGCAATTGATGATGGGGATCGGTGCGCCCCAATAGCGCTGGCGAGAAACACCCCAATCACGTAGGCGGTAATTGACCGTGCGCTTGCCTTTACCCAGGCCTTCGAGCTTGTCGGCAATTGCAGCAAAAGCGCTCTCAAAGTTCAGCCCGTCGAATTCGCCTGAATTAATGGTGACCGTGTTGGTCTTGTCGGAATACCAATCCTGCCAGGTGGTAGCGTCGTAACTAAATTCGTCGCCGGCTTTGTCGACTACTTGCACAATGGGCAGGTCGTACTTGCGGGCGAAGGCATGATCGCGTTCGTCGTGCGCGGGTACTGACATAACGGCACCAGAGCCATAGCTCATCAGTACGAAATTGGCGACCCAGATAGGCACCTGCTTGCCGGTGAGCGGGTGAGTGGCGAACATACCGGTCGCCATACCCAACTTCTCCATGGTGGCCATTTCTGCCTCGGCCACTTTGATGTTGGACTGGGCTTCCACAAAAGCGGCCAGTTCGGGGTTTTTCTCGGCAGCTGCTTTGGCCACCGGGTGCTGCGGTGCTACCGCCAGGTAGGTTGCACCCATTAATGTGTCAGGACGTGTGGTGTAGACCGATAAGGCTTCGCCGTTGAAGTCGAAATCCAGATCGACGCCTTCAGAACGGCCAATCCAGTTACGCTGCATAGTGCGCACTTGCTCTGGCCACTGATCCAGCTTATCCAGATCATTCAGCAGTTGCTCTGCGTAATCGGTGATTTTGATAAACCACTGATCAATCTCGCGACGCTCTACCGGGTTGTCGCAGCGCCAGCAGCATCCGTCTACCACTTGTTCATTGGCAAGTACCGTTTGGTCCGTTTCGCACCAGTTCACTTCGGCCTTTTTCTTATAGGCCAGGCCTTTCTCGAACAGACGGGTGAAAAACCATTGCTCCCAGCGGTAGTAGTCCGGATCACAGGTGGCAATTTCACGATCCCAGTCGTAGGCGAAACCCAGCTGACGCAGTTGTTCGCGCATATAGTCGATATTTTGCGCGGTCCAGTGAGCGGGGGGTACATTGTTTTTGATCGCCGCATTCTCTGCTGGCAGGCCAAAGGCATCCCATCCCATGGGCTGCAATACGTTCTTGCCCTGCATCCGCTGATAGCGGGCAATCACATCGGCAATGGTGTAGTTGCGCACGTGACCCATGTGGAGTTTGCCACTGGGGTAGGGGAACATCG
This sequence comes from Halioglobus sp., assembly GCA_039986455.1. Lineage (GTDB taxonomy): Bacteria > Pseudomonadota > Gammaproteobacteria > Pseudomonadales > Halieaceae > Halioglobus. The sequence continues at coordinate 983 of JBDWQQ010000103.1, read as the reverse complement.
CCAGGCAGTAGAACTTTTCCCGGGAGTCGTCCTGTTGCACAGCAAAGCTATTGTTTGCCAACCAGTGGTCCCGAGCAGTCTGCTCCAGGGTATTAGGGTCGTATTGTTGCTCCATCACGGGCCTGATTGTGTCCTGTAGAGGGTGGAAAAAAGAAGCGCGAATTCTACCAGCAATTGACGGGGGCTGCGATGCGCCGCTGACGATCTTCGGGCTTAGTCAGTTTCCCGCCAGAAGCCGAAATACATCAACACCATCAGGCCCAGCCCGGCGGCACAACCGATAATAATCGGGGCAGAGCCAAAGCTGCCAAAGGGGGTATTGCCAAGCATGGTCTCCACCTCGCCAGAGAGGCTGGTTTCAACGAACTGATCAGTCGCCGAGACAATTTGCCCACGGTGATTGATGATGGCAGAAACACCATTGTTAGTGCCGCGAATCAGATAGCGGCCATTTTCCAGCGCTCGCATTTGAGCCATCTGCAGGTGTTGCAGAGGGCCAATGGAATCCCCGAACCAGCTGTCGTTGCTGATCGTGATTAACAGATCGGCATTACGAGCGGTTTGGGCAACCAGGTCCGGGTACACGATTTCATAGCAAATATAGGGCGCCACCCTGAACCCGCCAGCCTGCAGTGGCTGCTGGTTTTTCGGCCCGGCACTGAATGCCGACATCGGCAGGTCGAAAAAGGCAATCAGGCCACGCAGTGCGCCTTCCATTGGAACGTATTCGCCAAACGGGACCAGACGCTGTTTGTGGTAAGCGCCACTACCTGCGCCCAATGCCAGAATACTGTTGTGATACTGCATGGCGCCTTCAGGTCGATAGGGGATGCCAGTGATTAGTGTGGTGTCTGCCATCGCCGCTTGCTCAGCGATAGGGTCCAGAAAGCCGCGGGCGTTTTGATAGTAGTTGGGAATCGCAGCTTCGGGCCAAACCAGAATGTCGTGTCCCAGTAACGGCAGGCTATTGGTTTCCAGTTGCG
>JBDWQQ010000102.1:0-36465 GCA_039986455.1 Halioglobus sp. | reverse complement strand
GCGATCAAAAGTGGGGAACAGGCTATGAGCTCCGCTTATATCTACGGAGGCCTGGATAGATCGTGTCCCTCATGGACAGGGCAGGTAGCCGGTTCGGAGGGAGTTGATCCAGAATCGCTCTCGGGGAATGATAACCCGGCTCGATCAACCCATACTGCTTTCGTTTATGGCGGAATAGATCGCAACCCGGTCGAGTGGCACTCAGAGACTGTGCCGGCTGATTTCTCGACCGAGTGAGTTGGGTTTGTGGCGCGGTAGCTCAAGCAGAAGCTTTGGCTGCCGATTGAGTTGCCACGGGATATTTCCTCAGGATTGAGTCGCTTGCGGCTAGAGCGGCCTGTGCAGAGCCATACACGCCCATGACCTTCGCTTCCTTGGTGCGCTCGCCGATGAGATAGAGACCTTCAACGCCTTCAGCCTCGATGTCGATAAGGTTACTCCCCACATGTCCTGGGGTTTCCATGATAGTGGCAGGGCCAAAGGACTTGAGAGTCCAAAGGGCATTCTCTACAACGCCTGGAAACAATTGCCTAAAGTCTTCCTGCCACTCCTCGAATAGCTTCTGCAATGCAGCTTTGTGAGATGCTTTACGCATTTCGAACAAGTTAGGCTTTTCCCAATGGCCCAGCTGCATCCAGGCGGATACTTCGTAATGACCTTTGTCTTCGCAAAAGCGCAGGGAGCTGGCACACCAGGGTTTGCCTGTGGCGGGGCCCTGGTCTACCCAACGGATGCCGCTGTGGTCCCAGTGTTCGTCACTGTCCAACGCGAAATTGATCGTTAACAGGTTGAGCGTGCGGCGGTGAATGTACTCCAGGCGTTCGGCGTACCAGGGCGACAAGTCGTCTTCTGACAGAATGTTGAAAATGTCCCATATCGCCACCGCACTCACCACAACCGGAGCTTCGATAAACTCTGTTTCCAGAAATTCGGTAGGGACTGACCTTTGACCCTGCTCAACTTCAACCCCTCGTACAACGCCATTTTCGATGACGATACGAGAAACACTGGTGCTATGACGGATTTCACCGCCATTTTCATCTATCGCTTCGAGAAGACCAGTTGCCACTGCACCGGTACCCCCTTTAACCCAATAAGACTGATTGGGCATTCGTCCAGTCGATTCGATTTGCTTCTTTACGCTATAGAATAATGAACCTGCGGAATAATCGGTGGCTTTAGGCAGGGTGCCGCCGAACAACCAACCCAGGTAGTCAAAGAAATCGATTAAATCCTGATTGTCTGTGCGGTCCCTGACAAACTTTTCGATAGAGATATCATTAATTCCCTCGATGTCCTCGTAGCTCCACTGTGAGGCTGTCTTTTTGTAAATGTCGAGAAATTCGTCCAGAGAGTTAGCCAGCGTCTCATCAAGATTGATCCAGCGACCACGTACATAGATCTTTCCTGAGTTGTTCCATTCGCAAACGTTCTCGGGCATATCCTTGCCAATGCGTTGGTGTATTTCGTCCTGAGAGCCAGCCAGAATCAAGCCCTTGATGCCATTGTCTACGGAGTCGTTGCCGACTTTTCCGTGAGCAGCGCGCCCGCCAAGGCGATCTTTAGGCGCTTTTTCCAATATCAGCACCTTCTTACCGGCATGAGTTAACAGAGCGGCGAGGTTCAACCCGCCCATACCACCGCCGACAATAACAACGTCATAGCTTTGATTGGACATAATCGTTTTCCCAGTGTGAGTGATTTCAATAGCCAACAACATAGATTAAATTTACAATAGTGTAAAATAAATGAGTATGGCATTTTGGTCTGCGAGTAAATATGAACACGAAGGTTAGCGCAGAGGTATCGGGTTCTTCCGACGGTCGTCGAAAAAAGCGTCCGGGGCTAGAGGTGCAGCGCCGTCATATTCTCGAAGCTGCAGTAGATTTGTTTGGTAAGCGAGGCTCCAGAGCTGTTTCAATCTCCCAATTGTGCGCTGCCGCTAACGTGTCTCGACCGACTTTTTATAAGTGTTTCGCTGATAAAGAGGCCTTGATCTACGCGCTCTATGAGGAGGCTGTTAATCAGCCTGTGCAGCGAATGCTTGCGGCGGGAATGTCAGGCAATGAAAGCGAGGAAGATGGGCTGAAGGCCTCATTAGACCTGCTATTTGATAGCATTTTTGAACAAGCGCGCTATGCGCAATTGGTGTTCATGGAGTCTAATGATCCGGCATCTCCCGCTTTCCACATCGTTAACGATGCCTTCGAGCGTGTGGCAGGTCGGATGATGAAGGCTGCGGTCAAGCGGGGCAGGGAAAAGCCGTCCAGGGTCTACCTGAAGTCACTCATGGCGGCTAATCAGTGGATCGTCATGGATGCAATCCGAAAGGGGCCTAGCGCGAAAGCTCGCAGAGAGGCGAAAGCGGCAGCATGGCAGTTGACCCGCGGATTGGCTTAATAGCGACTCAGCATTATTTTAAGCCTATTGAGCCCGACCTCGTACCTTACCGGCAATGAAGAACAGAACGTGGCTTTGTGGAAAGCCTTAATGGTAGTCGCACGCAATATGGAGTTCGAGCAGATCAAGCCGAGGTTTCCCCCGATACTTCCTTAAAACATTCTCTGCTTGAACGTCACTAACATCTACTGCTTTCCATCTAGTCTTATTATCTAACAGGTAACATTTTTTTCAAATTTTTAGCAGTACAGAACTCGGAGCCGTGGCTTTCAAAGACAGTAGGCGTATCGGGCCTTCGCATCTGTTTTCTTGGATGATCTGACACGTATCTCAGCTGGTCTTGGGGCGATTTTTTGGGTTCTCTATCGTGCGCTAAGCTGTCTCGCGTACACTCTAGTCAATCGTTCAGCTGCCCCCAGGGATTCCATCATGGAAAAAATCAGTATTTTTGTGGACGTGCAGAATATCTATTACACCTGTCGCCAAACCTATGGGCGTAATTTCGACTACAACGCTTTTTGGGCTGAGGTAACGCGCGATCGCGAGCTTGTCGGTGCGTATGCTTACGCGACGGACCGTGGTGACGCTAAACAAATGCAGTTTCAGGGAATATTGCATGCCATAGGCTTTACCGTGAAGCTAAAACCAGTGCTCAAACGCCGTGACGGAAGCACCAAGGCAGATTGGGATATCGGGATTGCACTGGATGTTTATGAATCAGCCCCCCAGTGCGACACGATTGTGTTGTTAACGGGTGATGGTGACTTTGGGTTGCTGCTCGAGCGTATTAAGCGAAGGTTTGATACTAAGAGCGAAGTTTATGGGGTGCCAGCGCTCACCTCTGACATACTGATCGCGCAGGCAAGCAAGTTTATCCCTATCGATACGCCCTTACTGATGCGCTAACAACTCCATGCTCACAATAGCAATACAGCGAAAACGAGGGCGCCGGCTGAGGCGGTCAACAGGGTAGACCGGCGAAGTCGCGATGCTGAAATGCCTAACCACAGACCGCTGATCATAATAAACGTCAGTCCGACGGAAAAAGCGGTTTGAAATGTTTTGAACGCCGTGGGTCCGTGCCCCTTGTGAAGTTCAATCATCCGACTCTGCAAGTCAGGTCTTGCGAAAATGACCTCGCTGCCCGTGGGTCTTATCTTAATGACGTAGTGATCACTTGAGGTCGGGCGCGTGTAGAGGCTATCGCCTTTCACTTTGACATACTCATAGTTGAACGACTCTACGCCCGCATCGGCAAGTAGTGTGGTCACATCAGCTTTTAGCGTATCGGACTGAGGGTCGATCGCGGGCTTATCGCTAACGAAAATTGTTTCTTGCTCGACTGAGCCTTTGATCCCCACTAGATAGAGTCCGCCGGATAAAGCGACGAGCACAACCGCGGGTGCAAAGAATGCCGCGAGGTACATGTGGAGTGTAAGTACTGTTTTTCTCATCGTTAGCAGCCCCGTTCAATTGTGGCCATGGTAGTCAACGAAGGTATTGACGGCAAGTTTACAGGCGGCTGTCGTAAGGTTTGCTCTAGCAGGTTAAATGTCCGCTGGAAAGCTTGCTCAAACTGCGTTATGTACCATACTAGTGGTTACTCACTGTCTCAGGGGAATAACGATGAAACTACTGCCATTACTTCTCGCCAGTTTTCTGGTTGCGATACCGCTACAGGCAAAGCAGATTGCCGGGATCGAGATGCCCGAAAGTGTCGAACTGGATGGTATGTCGCTGAATTTGTCGGGTGCGGGCATCCGTACAAAAATGTTCATGGATATTTATGCAGGTGGGCTTTATCTGAACTCGCCAGGTGGTAGTGCCGCAGACATCGTCGCCGCTGACCAGAACATGGCAATTCGTTTGCATATCGTATCGGGCCTGGTCAGTAGCGAGGCGATGGAGGAGGCTACCCGAGAGGGCTTCCAGAACGCGACCGGCGGGAATACCGATCCCATTAGTGATTCTGTTGAAAAGTTTATTGCGGTGTTTAAAGACCCTATTGTCGAAGGCGATGTGTTCGAGATTTTCTACAAAAGCGGCTCGGGTGTGTTGGTCTATAAAAACGGCAAGTACAGGGATACAGTCGCGGGTGGAATGCCATTCAAGCAAGCAGTTTTCAGCATCTGGCTAGGAGACAAACCTGCCGACAAGAAGCTTAAAAAGGGCATGCTTAAACGCTGATAGATTAAAACCACGTAAGCGAACAGATAGTCTGCCAACGGCTTTGATATGTTATTGAGAGAACTTATATGCGGGTAATGCCAATCACGGATGCGTTTTTCCTTATCATGGAGTCACGTAGGGTGCCGATGCATGTGGGAGGCGTGAATTTATTTACGTTGCCCAAAGATGTAGAAGATACGCGCTTTTTGGCCCAGTTGAGCGAGCTGCTGCGTCACGATGGAGAGTTAAGGCGCCCCTTCGGAGAACGCTTAAAAATGGGGCCCTTGGGTGTGGCGGGACCAATACGATGGACTGCCGATGACGAGCTGGACATGGACTACCACATTCGCCACTCATCGCTGCCAAAGCCAGGTCGTTATCGTGAACTTTTTTCCCTGGTTTCCCGTCTACATGGCCAGTTATTAGACCGTTCACGACCGCTGTGGGAGATGCATTTAATCGAAGGCTTAAAGGGGCGTCAGTTTGCGACTTACTTGAAGGCGCATCACTGCGCTATTGACGGGGTGGGTGCGCTGCGCTTGATGAGCAGCATGTACTCCACCAATGCGCGCAAAAAAATACGTTTATCACCGCTGTCGCTCGAGGCTCACGAAGAGTTCCGCAAGAGTCTTGGGCCTAAGAAGGCGCGGGATGAAGCGCCCACGGAAAATAGTATCTTGGCGGTCTCGGACGTGCTTCGGGAGCAGCTTGGCAGTACCGTGAATATTGGACGCGCATTGCGAGATACCGCGGCAATATGGACGGGTACGAAAGGTAAGATGGCGGTGCCTTTTCATCAAATCCCTCATAATGCGTTTCGTAGCCAGCTTACGGGCGCGAGACGATTCGTTGCTCAGTCTTGGTCATTTGATCGCGTCAGCGCTGTTGGCAAGGCGCTTGATTGCACAATTAATGACATCGTACTGGCCCTGTGCGCAGGAGCCTTGCGAAGGCAACTTCAGGAACAGGGGTCCGTGCCAAAATTGTCTATGAAGGCAATGGCGCCCGTCTCGGTACGCGCCGCCGATGACGCTGATTCGGCCAATGCGGTGGGTATGGTTGTCGCCGACCTTGCAACCAACATTAAAGACCCTGAGAAACGGCTGCGTCGAATCAAGGAATCAATGGATGCAGCGAAAACCATGCTCAGGAGCATGAGCAGCAAAGAAATTCAAACCTATACGGCGTTGACTCAAGCACCGATGCTGCTCACTCAAGTAACGGGGCAGGGCAGTCGCTTCCCGGGTTTTAGCACAGTGGTTTCAAATGTGCCCGGCCCCCGAGAACGACGTTACTGGAACGGTGCACGTCTGGATGGAATTTATCCGGTCTCGATTCCGTTCGATGGCAGCGCGGTCAACTTTACCGTGGTCAGTAATTACAAGAACCTGGACTTTGGCATTGTAGCCTGCCGTAAATCAGTGCCGCACGTGCAGAACCTGATTGAATACATGGATGAGTCGCTAAATGAGCTTGAAATGGTGGCTGGCCTGGGTCGAAAGAAAAGACGCAAGTAGACGAGCTAGTCTACCGGCTTGCAATTTCGTTGCTTGGACTATACTGCTGTCAGAACTATGGAGAGGCTGATAACACCTCGATGAGAATAAAAAGAATAATTCGGCTTGCCGCGTGCGCCTCAGGATTGGCGTTGTTTACGTTGCCCGCAGCCACGTTTGCAATTGACTTCCGGGATCCTAATACGGGAATTGAAGTGCTTTTGGACATAGAAGCAGCTTACGGCCTGCGCCTTCGCACCGAAGATACCGATCCAGAATTGGTGTCACCGGCCCATGGCGGGTCTCGCTTGGCTTGGGGCCGTAGCGGCAACCTCGATGATGGCACACTCAACTACGATAAGGGCGAGCTGGTCTCTAACATGTTCCGGGCGACCGGCGAGCTGACTCTGGGTTGGCGTAATTTTGGCCTTTTTCTGCGGGGCTATGCTTTTTACGATTATGAAAACGAAAACAACGATAGAGAGCGCACTGAACTAGGCAGCGAGGCGCTAAATCAGGTGGGCAGCGATGCCCAGTTGCTCGATGCTTATATTAGTGCTCGCTTCAACGCGGGCGATGTGCCGCTTCATTTCCGCCTGGGCGACCAGGTGGTCAACTGGGGAGAGAGTCGGTTTTTCCCAGGAATGGGCGTAGATGTTGCTAATCCTTTGAATGTACCGCTCTATCAGCAACCCACGAGTACCTTACGAGACTTGCGCACGCCGGTCGGTATGCTGTGGGGTGCGGCGCATCTGACGCCACTGATTATCGTCGAAGCTTACTACCAGTACGACTGGGAGAGTAGCGAACTACCTGCGGTAGGCACTTATTTTTCTTCTAACGATGCAATACCGCCAGACGGCACTTACATTCAGGCCGAGGGCTTTGGTAATCAGTTTGGTACTGATCTTACTCAGTTATACGGCCTTCCCGCTGAGACTTTGGAGGCTGTGGGAATCGAGCCATTTGATCCTAACTTCTACCAGCTGACGACTCGCTTGCCTGATGATAAGGCAAAAGATAGCGGCCAGTTTGGAGTGACACTGCAGTCCATACTGCCTAAATTAAACGACTCTAAATTTGCGCTTCATTTTGCCCGCTATCACTCAAGCTTCCCGTCGTTCGGGATTGTCACACCACCGGTTTCCAGTTATACCAAGTACTCGGAGCAGGCGATCGGAAAGCTGGAACAAGAACTGCGTCGTGAAGGGGTAGGCCCCGTCAAGCGCAGTACGGTGGCAAGTCTGACGCAGCTGAGCGCGGTACTGAAGGAGGCGGCGTTTTTTACCCAATACCCTGAAGACATAGACATGTTGGGCTTAAGCTTCAATACCACGACGCTGCGAACCGGGACCGCATTTTTTGCAGAAGTTGCACATCACTTTGACGCCCCCGTTGCCCTGCACTCGGGTGATTTACTTGCCACAATTCTGCCCAACTCCAGCAGGGATGATCCGCTGCCCCCTGTTGATCTAAGCTCGATAACCTTGAAAGAAATCTCCGACGACTACGCCAACAAGCGGGTGGACGCATTTGTTGAGCTGGACAAAACGTTTTCACTGATTGGCGCTACTCAGCTCTTTGGTCCTCGTTTAGGCGCCTCACAAACCGCTCTTAATATCGAGCTTGCCTGGCTGCATATATGGGATGCACCGGATCCTGACGATATCTACATGTCGGCCCCCGGACTCGCTGTGACTGACTTCGGTCCAAGCGACCTGTTTGCGACGGAGAATTCCTGGGGTTACCGGCTTGGGGGTGGCTTGGTCTATAACAATGTGTTTGGCGGGGTTAACTTGAGGCCCCGACTGCTCTGGGCCCATGACGTGGATGGTATTAGCCCAGTGGGTGCCGGTCCTTTCCTGGAAGGTAGAAAAGCGCTGACGCTGGGCTTGGAAGCAGAGTATTTGGCGCGATTGAAAGTGGATGTCGCGTACACAGAATATTCAGGGGCTGGGCAGGCTAACCTGATCAATGACCGGGACAACATCAGTTTGAGTATCCGTTATGACTTTTAACAGGCCGGTCGGCAATGTCTATTTATTCTATCGAGCGCTGGGATTCGTTAGCGGACTGGCCCTATTTGCCTTTGGGCCTAATGCATTAGCTCAAGAGCCCTCAAATCTCGACAGCGAGCAATTAACACCGGTGGGTGCTGAGCGAGGGGCTAATGCCGCTGGCACTATCCCTGCCTGGGACGGTGGCATGATCACGCCTCCGGCTTCCTACACTGCTGGCAATCGCCTTGCAGATCCGTTTGCTGACGACGAAGTGCTGTTTAGAATCGATGCGACAAACGTGGAGCAATACGCAAATGCTTTAACCGAAGGTCACAAAGCCCTGCTATCGGCACACCCTGATAGCTGGCATATGAACGTGTATGAAAGCAGGCGTACCGCTTCTTATCCAGATAACGTCTATCAGGCCTTGGAACGCAATGTTAATACTGCAAAGGTGGTCGATGAAGGCGCTGGTGCTGTAGAACAGAGCGCCGTCACCTCGCCATTTCCGTTACCGAAGACCGGTCTGGAAGTCATCTGGAACCATAACCTTCGATGGCGCGGTGTTCACGTGTCACGCATGGACGGGACAGCTGCAGTGACGCGACGGGGCAATTATACACTCGTTGTGCAGGAGGAAGAGTGGGCGATTCCCTATGCCCGAGAGGACGAGGGCGAGTTCCGGTCTAGCTTTCCTAACCTCCTGTTGGCCTTGCGTAAGCGAGTGATTGCTCCCGGTTTTGTTGCTGGCAATGGTCTATTGACTGTCGACTCCATCAACCATAATGCAACACCAAGGGAAAACTGGCTTTATAGCCCTGATCTGCGGCGAGTGCTGAGGGCTCCATTTAGTGGGCACGATAACCCTGCTCCCAATTCTGATGGCCTTCGTTTTACTGACGAGGGTGATATGTTTAACGGTTCACCCGCTGTGTTTGATTGGAAATTAGTCGGTAAGCGTGAGGTGTACATCCCCTACAATGCATATCGACTCCATAGCGGTGACCTCAGTGCAGAGGACATTCTCACGCAACACCATCTTAATCCCGATCACCTGCGGTATGAACTGCATCGGGTATGGGTTGTTGAAGGCACTGTAAAAACCGGCAGTGGGGCGCGAGGGCACCGTTATTCGAAACGGGTTTTTTATGTGGATGAAGACTCCTGGCAAATCGCTGCCGCAGATAATTACGATAAAGATGGAAAACTTTGGCGCGTCTCTGAGGGGCACATGATCAACTATTATCAGGTGCCCGTGCCCTGGTACTCACTGCTTGCGTACTACGACCTTAAAGAGCGCCGGTATCTGGTGAATGGTCTGGATAATCAAAGGCGTGAATCGGAGTTTGATACCGAATTCAATCCGCGTCTGTTCGGCCCCAATGCCTTGGATTACTCGATTCGCTGAGTCAGCTTCTTATTGTTAATAGCCCGCCGACGTAGGACAATTTCGCTCCAGATCACATTCCGGGTGCGCGCCGTGGCCGTTGCCCCTCTACAATAGCGTCTCTCAATGTCTCAACTGCTTGTCATTGGCTGTGTTTGGCCTGAATCATTGTCCACTGCCGCTGGCTCACACATGCTGTCACTGCTGCATGCGTTCAGTGGCCAGCAGTGGAAGATTACTTTTGCGAGTGCAGCGGCTCGCGGTGAGCAAATGGATGATCTGGTGAGCCGCGGTGTCTCCTGTGTCGATATTGAGCTTAACAGCAGCAGCTTCGACGCCTTTGTGGCCCAGTTGCAACCAAGCGTGGTTGTCTTTGACCGCTTTATGACGGAAGAACAGTTCGGCTGGCGGGTGGAGAAAAACTGCCCGCAAGCGCTGCGGGTGCTTGATACTGAAGACTTGGCTTTTCTGCGCCATGCCCGTCATCAAGCGTTTAAAGATAATGGCCTGATCAACCCTGAGCTGCTGCCTTCGCTGTTGTTTACGGAACTGGCGCAGCGCGAAGTTGCCAGCATCTTACGTTGTGATTTATCGCTAATCATTTCGGAGGTGGAGTTTCAGCTGCTAACCGATATGTTTAAGATTTCACCGTCTCTATTGCACTACCATCCACTGTGCTTTTCGCACGACAATATTGTTCAAACAAAGACGCCCAAGAATGAACGCCAGGGTTTTATTGCTATAGGAAATTACAGGCACGCGCCTAATTGGGATGCTGTGCTTTGGTTGAAGGATTCAATTTGGCCGAAGATTCGAAAGTTACTGCCACAAGCTCAGTGTCGAATTTATGGCGCCTATACGCCCCCTAAAGCTACCGCTTTGCATAAACCGGAGCAGGGCTTCCATGTGATGGGTTGGGCCAGTGACGCCAGCGAGGTCATGAAATCCGCGCGGGTTAACCTGGCGCCGCTGCGTTTTGGCGCCGGACTGAAAGGGAAGTTGGCCGAGGCGATGGTTTGCGGTACCCCAAGTGTCACCACATCGATTGGTGCTGAAGGTATGGCCGGAGAGCTGCCATTTGCAGGCGCGGTTGCCGACGACCCGCAGGCGTTCGCTAACGGGGCGGTGGCGTTATACACCGATGATGTCCTTTGGGACGATGCGAGTAATCATGCTTACAACATTGTTCAGCAGCGCTTCGAGCAAGAGGCCCACAATCAGGCGCTGCTGTCTAAGGTAGAAGAATTACTGGAACATTTGGAACTACATCGTCTTCACAATTTCACGGGATCGATGTTGCGTCACCATTCTCACAGGAGCACGCAGTACATGTCGCAGTGGATAGAGGCAAAGAACCAGTTAAGCGTGGCGAATGATGATAACTAGAGTAATTTTTCTGATAACTACTGCCGTGCTTCTCACATCTGCCCTTGCGACAAACGCTGAGACGACCCAAGCCGATGACTCGCTTGCCAATGCGAACCTGGCTGAGCTTGATCGTAAGCTCAACAACCCCCTAACCAGTATCTGGTCGATGACGCTGCAAAACAATACCTCGATTAACTCTGGAGATGCGATCGACGGTGACGAAACCTCAAATACACTATTTTTTCAGCCCTTTATGCCGTTTGAAGTGGGCAAAGAAAATCAGGCGATGTTGACCTTCAGGCCGGTGTTTCCCATTGTCACTCAACCGGTGTTCGAAGGTGATCCATTGGAATCCAAGGGGCACGAGACGGGCTTGGGTGATATTCAGCTACTGACATTAGCGGGTCCAAATTCAGGGGAAGGTCTGGTTTGGGGCGCCGGTGCAACTTTTGCGTTCCCCACGGCATCGGACGATGTGCTGGGTCAGGGTAAATATCAGGCAGGGCCAGCAGCGATGATTTTCAATATAGGAAAGCCCTGGGTCTTTGGTGTGTTGGCCCAGCATTGGGAATCCTACGCGGGCGATGATGATCGCAATGACACCAGCCGCACTGACATTCAATACACGATTCGGTATGCATTACCCCATGCCATGTCGATTGGAATGGGCCCAACGATCACTTATGATTGGGAAGCTGAATCCGATAACGCGTTAACGTTTCCTATTGGCCTGGGAGTCACCAAAACAACACGTTGGGGGAAAGTACCGGTTAAGCTGCGAGCTGAATTTCACTACTCAGTTATTAAACCGGATGACTATGGCAACGAGTGGAATTTCCGTATTCAGGTCACCCCAATCATCAACAACCCGTTTAGATAAACTAGTTTAGTAAATCGGCTGAGGGATGCCCAACCCTATGTTTTCCACATCGAAAATCCGCAGTTGCTTTGTGCTCTTGCTGTTTTTTTTGCAGGCTTGTACCTCGCTGCCACCTGAACAGCGTGACACTGCAAGAGAGGAATTAGCGCTTGCCACTCAGGATATAGTTCGTCGTGCCATCGAACGTAACCCTGAACTTGAGGCCGAGATAGCGGCTGCCCCTGGCTATTTTGCCAGTCGCATTTCCGGTGCCAGCCTGATGGTTGGGGGCGCAGTGGGTACGGGTGAGCTACATGATAGGCGCGATGGCAGTGTGACCTACATTGATATTCGCCAATTGGATGTGGGCGCCGCGGTAAGCATTTCCAGAGGCAGCTTTCTCGCCGTTTTTCATGACGAGGAACCAATGGATAAATTCCTCGATGGTGATTTTTTTCCGGCGCTGAGCGCGGCCAGTAATCTGGGAGAGAGCGGAGGCAGGCGTTCCTCCAGTGCGAGTAAAGAGGGTGTTTCAACGTTTTACCTGCCAGAGGGCGGGGCATCGGTGGTACTGACAACGCGCCTGATCAAGGCAAAGGTTAATGAAGACCTTACCGACACCGGACTGAGCAGTATTGGCTTGCCAAATACGGGATTCGATACTGCCGGCGAGCAATCTGAAAATGCGCCCAGACGCTGGGATCGTGCGTTGCCTTTGATGGCGCAACAGGTTGTGGATCTGGGTTACGACCTGCCGTTGCCGTTTGGCGTTCGCTTGAACTATGCAGGTATAGATCAGGATATGTTTCTGGGCGAGCTCGATGTGGGCTTTAATGGTGGTTCCAAAGACTCATTTGATTTCGTTTCATTCTCGGACGCGAGTGCGAACAGCGACTCCGTTCAGCTCATACTTGATGCCTGGCTTTTCCCGTTTATGAACCTGTCTTTTTTGGTGGGTGAACTGGATGGAGAGGCGCCCATGGACATCTTTCTCGATGGCAACGGAATGTTGGACCAGTTGGGTGAAGATTGCGATGGGCCGGGATTGAACCCTCTCTGTCGCTTGCTCGGCGACAATACATTCTTGTTGCCCATTGAAGCGAAGTTCAGTGGCACGACTTACGGCGTGGGCTTAATGCTAGCGGGGGGTTGGGAAGACTACTTTGTGACTATTCCTTTCAACTTCACTTATGCCGATATGGACACGACCAAGACTGACGGCATCGCCTATACCGTAACGCCCAGGGTGGGCAGGTCCTTTCAGCTGGGCCAGGCTGGCACTGTTTCCGCTTTTATCGGCGGTAATTACTTGATAGCAGAACTCGATGTGACCGGGTCCGTGGCGGTTCCCGGTGTTGACCTCACGATTGACTACGAGGTCCAGCAAAAGAATGCGGATCGCTGGAATGCAGTGGTCGGCGCGAACTGGGATATTTCCAAACGCTGGGCCTGGGCGATGGAGTACAACGGCTTCACCGGTTCTCGAGACGCTTTTATCACCTCCGTAAACTACCGCTTCTGATAATCCCCGCTATTGCTGGCTTTCCCGGGTCCTAAAAGGCCCGCTACGGGCTAATGTTGACAGTGAATCGGGTCACTGGCTGCAAATGTCTATGATTTTGGTGGGCACCGTCATTTTTGCGGGTTCCTAGACAGTGAATAATCCAAGGTATGGGTGGCGTGTTGCGATGGGTCGCAGAAGAGCCAGACAATAATATCTAATAGCGCACCGGCGCAGGAGTTCTCACTATGGATCACACTAAGTGCAAGGCGGCATTGGCATTGTCAGTTGCAGCAGCCCTCGGGCTAAGCCAACAGGCCAATGCCCAGCTAGAAGAGGTAGTGGTTACAGCGCAGAAGAAACAGGAAACGCTGATCGAATCGCCAGTGGCGGTTTCCGTCGTGAGTGGGCAGGAGATCGCAGATCTGTCGATTTTCCAGGCAGACGAACTGAACAAGTTGATATCCGGCATGGACATCCGCTATGAGGGTGACTCCAACGTTGGCGTTGGTCTTCGGGGTGTGGGTACGTTTGCCCAGCAGTCTGCACCTGCGCGGGTGGGTACTTACCTGGATGATTTCTACATGGCGTCTCAGGCTGCCGTTGCACTGGGGTCTATGTTTGACATGGCCAATGTTCAAGTGCTCAAAGGTCCGCAGGGCACCTTGTATGGGCAGCCATCCCCGACGGGCGCACTAATCATGGCGAGTCAGGATCCAAATTTCGATGGTGTTAATGGCTATGTTCAGGGTAGTTATATGGACCCTGCTGGCTATAACGTGCAGGGCGCCATTAACCTTCCGGTAACCGACACGTTAGCAATTCGCATTGCCGGCCTTATGGATGACCGTGAAACGGGTACCGAGGTTAAGCGAGATGCCAGCGTTAACTTCATCGAAAAAACGTTGGATGAAGAGCGAAACAGGTGGGGCACACGCGTCAAGGTATTGTGGCAACCGACTGAAACGTTCCAGGCTAAATTAGGCTATCTCTACATGGAGAGCGACGAGTCTGAGACCTATCGAATTCTTGAAACTGAAGACGCCAGTAATCCAAACCTGGTGAATTATCCTAATCTGAGGCCCGGGGATCGGATCGCTATCGCCGATAACGCGGATGAGACTAGCAAGGAAGACACTATGGTCACCTTGCACCTTAACTGGATGGTCGGAGACATAGAGGTAAAATGGTTCAGCGGAATGCTGGAGTCACTTCAGGACGTGATCAGCGACCAGGACAACACCGATCTACCGAGCGCAATTCTTACCCAGACCACTGAATTCGGCAAAAGCGGTAAAACCAACCAGCATGAACTCAGGGTGAATGGAACGGCGTTTGATTTTTGGGACTGGACTGTGGGCGGATACTATGCCGACTCTGACTCTCAAACCAATGTCGTTGTGGATCAACACATTTATGTCGTTGATGCTAACCCGGGACTGGGAAGCGTAGGCGTGTTTCCATTCACTTTGGATATTCCAATTCCGTCGCGTGTAAAGGCGTTGTTTACTCATAACGACTTCGCACTCACTGAGGATACTACCCTGACGGTCGGTGTTCGTTACAACGAATTTTCCCAGCGCGCGGGCAATTCACAAAGCGGTAACTTCTTGTTTGGGTCGCAGATTCTGCCGGGTGGTGAGATTACGGACCCAGACTTTATTATTGAAAATGCGTTTCCTTGTTTTGATGGCCAGACGCCTCCCTGTGAGCTAGGGGAGTCCTATGCAGTTGAGGAGTGGACGGGCACCGTCAAGCTGTCTCACTATTTCAGCGACGCGTTTAATGTTTACGGCACCTTGGATCACGCCTACCGACCCGGTGCAGCAAACTTTGATACCACGGGTGTGTTCACCCCTGATCTCAACGCTTACGATGGAGAAGAAGTCGACAGCATAGAGATAGGTACCAAGGGTGATATTTTCGATGGCAGCGCGCGCTACACAGCTGCGGTTTATTTTAGCGTTTACACCGACTATCAGGCCCGCGCTAACTTTGAAGCCTACAATACGATTACTGAAGAAAATGAGATTATCACCAACTCTCCCTGGGTGAATGTAGACGAGGCGGAACAATGGGGTATTGAGGCAGACTTGCGTTGGTATCCAACAGAAGATTGGATGCTTTATGGCGGTTTCTCTTACGCTCAAGTCGAGTTTACCGATGGTGAAATTCCTTGCACTGACCCGGGGCAGGCTCCGGTCGGCCCGGACAATCGCTATAACACCTGTGCAGCCGATGGTCTGAACGCGAGCGAGCAGCCAGAGCTAACGGGTGTGCTGCAAACTGAATACACCTTCTCACAGCTAATTGGCAACAGCGATGCGTATATCGGAGCGCTTTACGCCTACCGGGGAGAGATAGAGGAAGTTCCCGGTGATGCAGCTGGGCGCCTTGATGTGGACAGCTACGGCACCCTAGACCTGTTCACGGGTTTGCGCTCGGAAGCTTGGAGCGTGCAGGTGTTTGCGAAAAACCTGACAGACGAAGATGGTGTTTTGAGTCGACGCCCGGTCGGCATGGAGTACAACGAGTTAACGATGACTCCGCCCCGAACAATCGGTATTACAGGTAGCTACAACTTCTAAGGCGAAGGTCCTTTTAGCGCGGGTGTGAATAACGCCCGCGCTTTTTTATGCCCGAGATTTCAGTAACAGGGGATTAATTGAGTGAGGGTTTTCGAGCCGAAACTAACGACTCAAACCTGTCCTATGAGCGGTCTTTTTGGTCTTTTTAACGCCAGGCTTTCGTAGCATGGTCGCACTTCTAATGCTGTTTGATAGTCTGGTCAGGTTTTTTACACGCGACCTTTTCATCGTCTGAAAAGGCTATACTGACCGCACTGAGAAGTTAGTCCCAAATTCAGTCGAAGCGTGTCGCCTCAAGCATGTGTGCGCTTGGCTGCGGTGCATTGGCATACACTGGCCAAGTGATCTAAAGTCATAAAATATAAATAAAAACATTCAGCACGGAGTATTAACGAATGCCTACCAATTTTAATGGGGCCCTGAAGCTATCGCTAATAACGCTATTGATGGCTGGCTGTGCCGCCTGGGCAGCTGAAAAGCAAGCGCCTGCAGCGGTTGATGCCAAGCGACTGCTAAATGCAGACAATGAGCCTGGCAGTTGGATGTCTTACGGGCGCAATTATAGCGAGCAGCGATTTAGTGAGCTTAAGCAGGTCAACACCAAGACGGTTGATAAGCTGGGCTTGGCCTGGTCTTTCGAACTGGAAACCAAACGTGGTGTAGAAGCGACATCTATTGTTGTGGACGGGGTGATGTATACCACCTCTGCCTGGAGCATCGTGCATGCCCTTGATGCTCGAACGGGCAAGCAACTCTGGACGTATGACCCCAAGGTGGCTAAGGACAAAGCTCGCCATGCCTGCTGCGATGTCGTCAATCGGGGTGTTGCGGTATGGGAAGGCCAGGTATTTGTGGGTGCCTTGGACGGGCGCCTAGTGGCATTGGACGCTGCAACGGGTAAACCTAACTGGACGGTCGCCACGGTCGATCCCGAACTCCCTTACACGATCACCGGCGCCCCCCGGGTGATCGACGGCAAAGTATTGATTGGCAATGGGGGCGCCGAGTACGGTGTGCGCGGCTTCCTGGGCGCCTATGACGCAAAAACGGGTAAAGAAGTTTGGCGCTTTTATACTGTTCCTGGAAACCCCGCGCTGGGATTTGAAAACAAAGCCATGGAAATGGCAGCCAAGACCTGGAACGGAAAATGGTGGGAACTGGGAGGCGGCGGAGGCACGGTGTGGGATGCAATGGCCTATGACCCTGAACTTAATCTTCTGTATATCGGTGTGGGCAACGGTACGCCGTGGAATCGAGAGATTCGGTCTCCGGGGGGTGGCGACAACCTCTTCCTTTCATCCATCGTAGCCCTGCGCCCTGACAGCGGCGAATACGTTTGGCACTACCAAACCACTCCAGGAGAGAGCTGGGACTATACGGCGACCCAACATATTGTTCTCGCCGACATGGAAATTGAGGGTAAAGCGCGCAAGGTGCTGATGCAGGCGCCGAAAAACGGTTTTTTCTATGTGCTTGATCGAACCGATGGCACTTTGCTCAGCGCCAATAATTATATCGATGTTACCTGGGCAACCCACGTGGACATGAAAACAGGTCGTCCTGTGGAAGTTGAGGGCGCACGCTATGAGGATGCGCCTTTTTTGATAACGCCGTCTTATTTGGGCGGACATAACTGGCACCCCATGTCTTACAATCCGGACACGGGTCTGGTGTATATCCCTGTGCTGGACTTTCCCGCCGCTTACGCTCAGCCGGAGAATTTTATCTATCGGAAGTCGGGCCCCAACTTAGGTACCGATGGCATCGTCGGCAGTTTGCCTGATAGCGCAGCCGAACGAGATGCCTACGCGGCCGCTGTGAAAGGCCGTTTGCTGGCCTGGGATCCGCGCACTAACAGCGAAGCCTGGCGGGTGGAACACAAGGGTACCTGGAATGGCGGCACCCTGAGTACAGCGGGTGGGCTTGTCTTTCAGGGCACTGCTGACGGCAAGTTTGTCGCCTTCCGAGCGGATAACGGCGAGCGGCTATGGGACTTCGCGGCACAAACTGGCATCGTAGCGCCCGCGATGACCTATGAGATAGATGGCGAGCAATACGTCTCGGTTAATGTCGGCTGGGGCGGCGCTTTTGCGCTGGTCTTTGGTGAGTTTGTTCAGGCCGAGAGTATTCCCAATGTGAGTCGTGTCTTAACATTCAAACTAGGCTCCGATGGCACTCTGCCCGAGGTAGACTGGGAGCCTACCGTCTCTTTCAACCCCCCTGAGCAGACGGCCAGCGACGCGGAAATTCGCACTGGCTTTGCTTTGTATCAGGATATTTGTCTGGGTTGTCACGGGCTCAATGCTGTGTCTGGTTTGCTGATTCCAGATTTGCGCGGTTCGGCTTATCTGCACCATGCAGAGGGCTGGAAAGAGGTTGTGTTAGGGGGCAAGCTCAGCGGGAATGGCATGCCGGCCCACGATGAATTCCTTGTTGAAGCCGAGTCTGAGGCTATCAGGGCCTATGTGATTCAGCAGGCCTGGCGTGGCAAAAAGTTGAAGGACAAGCAGTGACGGACTGCGCCTTCGCAGTTGATGGCGCAATTTCCGGGTAACAGCGAAGGCTTTTCTCTTAGCTGGGCTTAACCGGATGGTTTTTTGGAGATCGTAGAGTTATGCAAAGATCAATTTTGAACCGCTATGGCGTTGTCGCTGCGCTGGTGCTGGTGGTCGCTGTCAATTGGCTGGCCAATTGGTTACCCCTTGGTGGCTTCACCACAGGAGAGGTTTCGGCGCTTTATGAATCCTTGTTTACCCCAGCAGGCTTTACCTTCGCTATCTGGGGCGTCATCTACACCGGTTTACTTATTTATGCGGTATATCAAGTGACACCGGGACAATCAGATAACGCTTTACTGCAAGCAGTGGGCCGCCTCTTTATCATCAATTGTCTTCTGAACTGCCTGTGGCTGTTTACCTGGCATTTCCAGATGATTACCGCGTCGCTAGCTGTCATGGCGACAATACTGATCAATCTACTGTTGATTTACCGTTTGCTGCATCGTCAGGACGAGCAGGTTAGTGCGATCGTTGCACTGCCTTTTAGTATTTATCTCGCCTGGATTTGCGTCGCCGCTATAGCCAACTTTAGCGCTCTGCAAACCGCGATGAACCTGAACGATGCCGGGCTCACTGCGATAGAGTGGACGCTGGTGAAAATGGCTGTAGCTGGATGCATCGGCGCTGTTGCCGTATTGTTGTGGCGCGATATTGCGTTCATCGTCGTGGTCGGGTGGGCTGCCTACGGCATTTCCGTCAAGCAAGCGGCGACCCCTGAGGTTTATGGTGCGGCGATGCTGATCGTGCTTCTAGCGGCGGCTTTGATAGCGACTGCCGGCGTGCGGCGGATCATTCCGTAGCGGTCTGGCCTGAGGGTTGATTAGCCCTCGGTAGAGACTGGCGCTGAGCTTTCCCCGCGCGATGCAGGCCACTTGTTCCTGACAGATTTCATGTGCTCTTTAACAGCGATCGGCAGAGCCAGCATGGCGGGGGTTGCGATCAGAGTCAGCAGGGTTGCGAAGCTTAGGCCAAAAACAATGGCCTGGGATAGGGGGCCCCAAAACATCGCCATTTCACCATTGGCCGTGACCGTGCGAGAGATTAAATCGATTGAATAACCGCAAGCGAGGGGGAGTAGCCCACACACCGTGGTGACAGTCGTCAGTAGTACGGGTCTCAGTCTCTGTGCCGTTGCCCTCACAATAACGACTCGGGTATCCAACTCAGGGTGAAGGCGTCGCAGATGGTTGAAGGTGTCAATCAATATAATATTGTTATTGACGACAATGCCGGCGAGGGCGAGTATCCCAACGCCCGTAAGCAGGGCGCTGAAAGGACTTCCCAGCATTAGTAAGCCGAGTAAAACGCCAGCTGTGGACATGACAACGGCGGCCAGAATGAGCAGGCTCTGATAAAAGTTATTGAACTGGGTAACAAGAAGGATAAACATCAGCGCCAGCGCCAGCGTAAACGCAGCGGATACGAAAGCCATTGAATCCGCCTGCTCTTCATTGGCCCCCCTGAAACGAATGGTAAGGGCAGGATCAAAGCGTTGCTGCTGTAGCCATTGATCAATCTCTTTCACCATCGCATCCGCCATGACGCCTTCTGTCACGTCGGCGCGGATTAGCTCCACGGGCAGTCCATCGATACGTTTGTAGGCATCGACGCCGGGAGCAGGAACGATGTCAACGAAGTTGCTGAGCGGAATCATGCCTTCGTTAGTGCTGAGTCTTAACTGCTCAATCGCAGTTGTCCCTCGCTCAGCCGTGGGGTAGCGCACTCGGATATCCAGTGAGTCATCGGCATTGTCCGGCCGGTATTCCGCAACTTTTACACCGTTAGTGACCATCTGAACCGCAAGGCCCGCCGCAGAGACATCGGCTCCGTAAAGTGCAGCTTGTGTTCTATCGACTTCTACGCGCCATTCAATAGAAGGCAGCGCGGCAGTATCGTCGATATCGACCAGTTCGGGCAGCGTATCGAGATAGGCGCGAACGCGCGCCATCGCGGGCTCCAGGAGAGCGCGCTCGCGGGAGGTAAATTCGATCTGAATAGACTTGCCCACGGGAGGACCTTTTTCGAGAGGTCTGATCTCTACACGGATGCCAGCGAGGTGTTGCGTGCGATCACGCACTTCTCGCATGATGTCATTGCCTCTCAGTTCGCGCTCTGACTCTGGGAAAAGCTCGAGGAAAATGGATCCTATGCGGTCGCTACTGCTGCCTCTGGATTCGCTGCCGCCGGGCAACATGGTCTGTGTGTTGACGAAACGAATACCGGGAATGGCGATAATCTCATCTTCAACTTCTCGAACGAGATCATTAACTTCATCGGCCGAAAAGTTGCCGCGTCCCAACACCGATACCTTAATGAACTGAGGATCAGCATCGGAGAAGAAAATTGTGCCAACACCAAACTTGCCATAGGCCCAAAAAATAGTACCGAGTAAGCTCAGTACCAATGTCATGGTAAGCGTCGGTCGCTTGCAAACCGACGTTAGCAGTCGGGCGAAGGCCCCCGTTAGCGTTTTGAGCTGAACCGGGTCTTGGGATTCACGGTTTACCTGGTCCCGCATTGCGCTTTTTGCCTGTGCTGAAGGTCGGCCCAGCAAAGACCCCAGCACCGGGCCAAACACCAACGCGTAGAAAAGTGAACCGATGAGTACGGTAAAAACGGTGACAGGGAGGTAAGCCATAAACTGGCCCGAGACACCTGGCCAAAACAGCATGGGCAAAAAAGCGGCGAGAGTGGTCGCAGTGGATGCTGTCACGGGCCAAAACATGCGCTTGACCGATTCTTTGTAGGCCTGCTGATGGTCTATTCCCTCGGCCATCATTCTGTTGGCGTACTCGGTGACAACAATGCCGCCATCGATCAGCATTCCAAGGCCCAGCAGCATGCCAAACATGACCATGAAATTGAACGTGTAGCCCAGCAGATAAATAACGATCACGGAAAAGAGCAGTGAGAAGGGTATTCCCAGGCCGACGATGACCCCACTGCGAAACCCCATAGTTGCAACCACTAAAACCATGACCAGTGCCAGAGCGGTTAGGATGTTTCCCTCAAGTTCCCTGACTTGAACCATTGCAAACTCCGCCTGGTTCTGTGAAACCACGACCTCCATGCCTGCCGGCAGACTTTGTCTGGCGATCTCGATGCTGGCCAACACCTCGTCTACCGTGTCGATAACGTTCGCGTTGGCACGTTTTTTTACATCGATAGAGATAGCATCGCGACCGTTGTAGCGCGCGTGACTGACGCGGTCTTTGAAAGTGCGTCTTACCGTCGCTACGTCCTGCAGGGTCACTGCTGTTTCTGCAGATGTGCGAATAGGAATGCTGAGTACGTCATCGGCTGTTTCGACAACTGCGGGTACCTTGACCGCAAATCGTCCTCCTTCCAGATTGATACTGCCGGCGGGAATGAGGCGGTTGTTACGTTGTAAGGTGGTAATTAATTGCTCGGCGGAAATTCGATAGGTGTTCAGCGCTTCCGGATCGATAACGACTTCAAGCACTTCTTCACGATGCCCCTGGAGGTCAGCGCTGAGCACCGCGGGGATGGACTCTATGTTGTCGCGCAGCTTTAATGCCGCTTGATAGATGTCCCGCTCGCTGTTGCTGCCCTTGATAAAGTTAATCTGTAGCATGGGGAAGCCGTCTGCGGTGAGTTCTTCTACAAAAGGTTCTTCTGCTGTCGAAGGAATTTCAGCGCGAGCGCGATTGACAGCCTCACGCACCTCTGCGATTGCCTGGCTGAGATCTTGTGATACATCGAATTCAACGAAGAACGATGCCATGCCTTCTGCAGCGGTGGATTTCAGCTCGACGAGGCCTTCGAGTTTGCGCAACTCAGCCTCCATCGGCTGAACCAGCAGTCGTTCAGCATCATCGGGTGATATGCCATCGTGCACCACGCCGACGTAGAAAAGGGGTAGCTCTACGTGGGGGTCATTAGCAATAGGCAGGGCAATGCGGGCCATAACGCCCACCAGTAACAGAACGGCGAAAAGCGACAGCGTAGTCCGCGTTCTGCTGAATGCGGCATTGATCAGTGCATTCATCGACTAGCTATCTGGTCTTCAATGGTTTCGCTGAACACTGGCTCGACAACGTCACCGAGTGCGACATATTCCTGGCCGACCGTAATAATTTTCACGGTTTCAGGAAGTCCCGTGACCCACATGCCTTGCGCTCCATCCTCTAATATTGTGACGGGCTTAAAGATGACGCGATTGGCAGCATCTAAGACTCTAAGGCCTACAGTACCCTCGTCGCTCAGAGAGAGTAATGAGGGCGTCACAGGGTGGGCGAGGACCTTTTCGACATTAAGAGCTAGCGTGACACTGAGGCCCGAGCGAATCTGATAATCGCGATTGGGCACGGTGATTTCGACAGGGTAGGTACGCGTTTCAGGGTCGCTCTGCTGTGCGACAAAAGAGACGAGACCTTCGATAGTCTGTCCGTTAACAGTGTCCCCGGAAACTGACTGGCGCACCTTCACCTTGTCAACCTCGCCCTCGGTAACGTGGGCGACCACCAGCATGGGGTCAAGGTCAATGAGGGTAGCGCATGGCGCGCCGGGAACGGCGTAGTCACCGGTATTCATCTGCAGTTCTTCAACGACACCAGAGAAGGGAGCAGTGATTCGAGTTCTCGCAAGGTTGAGTTCCTGGCGGTGAAGGTGAGCTCGGGCGGCCTCGCGATTGGCATCGGCTTTGGCAATGGAAACGTCAGACAACAACCCCTGGTCTTTGAGCTTCAGGCTTCCCTGAAACTCAATTTGCGCGGTGTCAAATGCGGCGCGGGCTTCCTGAAGCGTAACTTTGCGATCATCAACCGCGATTTCACACAGAAGGTCTCCTTGCTCGACTCGCATGCCACGCTCCACAGGGCGAGAAACGATCTGACCGGCAACTTCCGCTTTGACTTTAACGGTGCGCTTACTCTCTGTCCTGCCTCTGAGTGTCAGGGTGCGGTCACGTGTTTGTGCTGTCATTCTGGCGACACGAACCTTGTCTAGCGACGTCGCTCTTTGGCTTTCGCTATATCCGGTGTTTTCTATACTGTCGTGTTGGGAAACGGCCATGGGCGCAGAGTCGCCCCAAAGCTTTCCCGAACCCAGCCACAAAGCGAGGGCTGCGATGACGAGGGAAGCGGATACGATATTTTTGGACATGCCTGGCGCCTGTTCGTTGTTAACAGGCTTTGGGCCTGCAAGATAACGATTGATACGGGGCGAAGGCTTGTTCAGACTACTCCAGAGCGCCTATTTTTAGTGAACAAATGCCATGGTGGGCCTGAAAAATGGAGTATCTGCTGATGCCGGCGAAAAGTGCTACTTCAGGGCCGAACCCGTGAGAATCGGGGCCAGCTGCTCCAAGGCTGAATGAGTCCTGCGCTTGAGCGCTAGAAGGCTCAGCGATCAGTTTGATCTTTCGGCTTGCGAGATGAATGTTTGGCGTTTTTTTTCTGGGCCTCTCGCAGGGACTTTTCTTGCTGTTTTTTTGCCAAGGCCTCCTCTTCATGCATGACCATAGCAGTGGTTTCAAGACTAATGCGGCCTAAGGTTCCCGAGCGAAATTCGTTAACAAGAATGCTGGATACTTTTTCCAAATCAACTTGACCGCCGCCCCTCAGGCAACCGCGCATAGCGCCTAACTGCTCCAGAAATTCTATGTCGCTGCCAGGGAGGGGGTCCAGATTGTAACGATCCTGCAGGAGTGAGGGGTAGTGTTCTAGCAGGTAATTGGCGAGGTAAAAGGCCATATCTTCAACCTCAGTGGCAGTGTCACGGATGGCGCCGGAGGTGGCCAGTCTGTAGCCGCTATTCTCGTTGTGGATTTTCGGCCAGAGAATGCCCGGTGTATCCAGCAGTACAAGATCATCTCTGATACGAATTCTCTGCAGTCCCTTGGTGATCGCGGGTTCGTTGCCAGTTTTGGCAACTTTGCGGCCGGCCAGTGCGTTTATCAAGGTGGATTTCCCGACATTGGGAATCCCGGTGATCATGGCCAGTACGTGAGTGCGTGATTTCGATTTTTCGGGCACCAACTGATTGATCAGTTGTAGAAGCTTTTGCGCTTTTTCAGCCTGGTCTAGCCCGGTAAGTAAGGTTTTTACTGAGTCAGCTTGCTCAAATTGATGCTGCCATTGCTCGGTGATAACGGGATCGGCCAAGTCGGACTTGCTCAAAATTTTGATACACGGTTTATGCTGCCTCAATTTGGCGATGGCTGGATTTTGGCTGCTGTAGGGTAGACGACAGTCGAGAAGCTCTATCACCAGATCAACCTCCGGCAAGATCTCCGTCATCTCCTTGTTGGCCTTGTGCATGTGGCCTGGATACCAATTAATTGCCACGATCAATGCACTCCGTCGCGTGAGGTTTCACCTGTAGCGGCTGGAAGCTGGTTGCGTCGCGCCAGGTTGATCATTGGCAGCGAACACAGGTAGCAGGGGATCTCGGTCCCGTCAATAACGATAAATGTCTTATCTGCGGCTTCGTAGTGATGACTGAGTGAGGCAAAACCAATCCACTGGTTTTCCAGTACATGCCATGCGACTGACGGTAGTGTTCCAATCTGAGTTGATTTGCCGTCAATGCGAGCGAACAAGCTTTGGCCTTCCTCTAATTCACAGGTGTCGGAGATTGTGAAGCCGGTCATTTTGTATCTCGCTCCTGATTCCTTGAACGATCGTAATGCCTCTTTGCCAGCGAAGGGCTCATCACGATTCAGTTTTACGTTCCAGCCCAGGGTTAACTCGTAGGGGGTCCTTTCGTTCTCGGGGTCGATAAACTCTCCAGCAGTGTCCCAGCCGGGCACAATCATGCCGGCCTCAATGCGCGCGATTTGCAGCGCCGACAAAGCATAGCCGATAATCGCGAAACCGAGCCTTTCTTCCGCTTCTGAAAAGGCACTTTGTATAGCGTTGATCGCCGCTGGATCAAACCACAGCTCATAACCCAGGTCGCCAGTAAAGCCTAATCGACCGACAAGTATCGAATGCCCGGAAAGCTCACAGCGTGTGAGTTCGAATGGCTTGAGTTGCTCTATCTTGCTAAATCCGAACTGCAGCAAAACCTCGCAGGAGCGCGGCCCCTGTAATGCCAAACCTGCGTGTTTCTCGGTTTCAATAGTGACCGAAAGGTCGTCAAAATCGTTGTATCGGGCGAAGTGCTCATCGAGATCTAGCTCAGACAGAAACAGGGAGTAGTCTCGCTCACTGAATTTGTTCACGATGCCATCATCAACCAGGTAGCCCTGTTCATTACAGAGTAGTCCATAAGCACAACGCATAGGCGGCAACTGGCTTACTGGCGCCGTTAGAACCCGGTCCAAATATGGCCCGGCGTCGGCCCCTCGAAAGCAGTACTTTTTCATGGGTGATACATCAAACACGGCGCAACTTTCCCTTATGGCGCGGTATTCACTGATTACGTCACCATAGTCCATGGGTAAACAAAACCCGTTCCATATATCGTATTCATCGGATGCTGTGTCCGCGATGTACTGCTCAGGATTAAAGTTCGAGTGTCGGCTGACGAAGCTACTCAGCACACTCTTGTGAATAGTATTACTCATGGATTTATCCTGATGCGACATCATTTTAATAGCAATGATTTTGCGCTATTGGCAAAGCGTTATAGTAGCGCAGAAGTGCGCTGGCGGGTTAATGCATTGCAGTCGGCGAGAGCGCATTAACTAGTGCCGCAGGTTGTAACTTAGCTCAGCAGGCTTTCGTTGCATATTTACAGGTGCATTATGAATCTGTTTTATCGGCAGCAATATTAGGACGACGTAAATGCTTGATGTACAGATCGATCGATGATCCTGCACTGTGATCTTGCGAGAGTTCAAAACCCAGTTTTTTGACCATCGCAAGCATGGGTTTGTTTTCTTTGAGTATCAGGCCCTCTAGTCGTTCAAGACCGCCTAATGTTGCGGCAGCGATCAAGACTCGCATCAACCGGCTCGCAATACCCTGTCCTTGGCAGTCATCGGCGACCACGACGGCAAACTCGGCGACTCCCTCGGTGCCTGTTGGTGCCCAACGGGCAACGCCGATCTGCCTTTCTTCCTCTCCTTCAGAAACAATCGCGACAACGGCATAGCTAATAGGGAAGGCAGGTGAGGTGAATTCTTTTAGCACGTGTGCGGGTAATTTACTCAGGCCTGAGAAGAATCGCATGTATCTGGACTTCTCGGACAGGCCCACTATGAATGACTGTTGTAGTTCGGCATCCTCCGGGTGAGTCATGCGAAACGTGATTTGCTTGCCATTGTCTAAATCCATTACGGAGGGTTCGGTGTGGGGCAGTTTGTTGGCCCCGGGTAATAGACCTGCGAGTCGGTGAAACAAGTAGGCACCAGCCAATGACTTTTCAATATAGTCTGTGGCACCCGCGTCTCTAGCCTGCTGTGCGGCCTGCGTAGCAGCGCCATCAACGACAACAATAATGGGCATTTGCTGGTAAGCGTCGCGTAGCTGGTTGAGTGATGCGAAGTCGTTGGCGCCGGGATTCTCAAGACCAAACAGAAGGCAACTGTGCTCCACGGGGTGACCGTTGCCAGACTTCAGGAAGCTATCGACATGGTTAAAGCGCTTGACGCTTATGTCGTAAGTGCCCAGTAACGCGGCTAAAGAGCGGCTCATTTCTTCTGCCGGGTCGATAACATAGACGGTGTTATTCGAGGCCATGCCTTCTGCACCTTGGGTGTCAGGCTACTGGAGGATGCATTGTTACCGTTATTGTGCCCGCGTGCAATGCATGGCCATTGGCATGCAGGGGAAGAGTTATAGCGGGAACTTCAGGGAGTCACTAACGCACCCTGAGTGACCAGAAGAACACAACGGCATTAAGACAGCCGAAGAGTACAAAGGGTGTAGAGGGTCCGAAATTGGCAAACAGCCAGCCGCCTCCTGCTGTGCCAACCAGTATACCGATGGCGCCAGCGACACCAAACAGGCCAATGATAGCGCCTCGTCGATCGGCGGCTGCGCGCTCGCCTACCAGCGCCTGACTGCTGACGAAGGCGCTAATTTCAGCGACGCCCATCACGCCGAGAAGTCCCAGTACCCATGGCTCGGTAGGGTCCTCGACGAAAAATATTGAGAGATACACGAGGGCAGCGAGCCCCGATGCCATAGTGACGGCAGTAACTCGGCTCACTTTGTCGTTGATGTAACCCATGACCAATGAACCCAAAAGTGCTCCGCTGACTACAGCCATCACACGCGGTACCGCAAGTTCAAACATGGCTTCGCTTGGTTGCATACCGAGATTTCCGGTGCCGTATTGAACCAGCCAGAGACTAAGAAACGCGCCAGTAACCGCGAGGTCGCCTCGAGAGATGAAGGCCGCGCCGTAGGATAAAGCGATGCCGGAATCACGTGACGCTTCTAGGCCCTCACGCAGCATCGTTGCCAATGATTCGCGCACTTCGTGGGTGACTTTGCCGACCTGCGGTGCCAGTCCAATAAAAACGACCAGAGCGCCGATCACACCCAAGCTGCCGGCAATTCCAAAGGTCATCTGTTGAGCCGCCAACTGATCGTAGCCCTGGTTGGCGAAAACCTGGGGCAGGGATCCCAGTGCCGGAGGCAGAAAGGCGCCCAATGTCGCAATCATGGCCTGCAGGCCATTGGCCTTCCCACGGGTACTATCGCGAGTGTAGTCGGCGATGACAGTCACCATCATGCCTATCATGGCCGCGCTACCGAAAGCGATGATGATTCGATAGGCAATTAATGAGGTCATTGAGTTGGCGTGAGGGTACAGGCTGAAACCCAGCGCGGTCATGAGTAAGCCGAAAATATAAACTGGCTTTCTTCCATAGCGGTCTGCGATGGCACCCACTGGCCCGAAAAATAGAATCAAGACGATTTCCTGGAGTGCAGACAGATTGCCGGTGAGCGTTGCCTGGGCTGCACGATCTATATCCATCACTTGCAAAAGACCGGGCTGAAGCATGGCCAGTGCGCCGGCGTAGCTCGATGAAATAAAAGCGGCGAAGAAGTAGGCAAGCAGGTGATGGCGCTTAACGCCGTCGCTGAGATCGATGCCGAGAAAGCGCGTTACCATGTCGGAGGGTTCTCTTCTTTGTGGGCAGTTCATCGCGCTCTCACCATTGCCTTGGCAAGCCCAGGGTCACGGGCTTTGGCAGGGTCATTTTTAATCAGTGCGTTGACTGCAAAGGGCGTAACACGCCGCAAATATTCTGTTTATAATGACTTAAAACTATATCATTATCACAAAATACGAACAACGAAGCGGGTCTTGGCAAGATGCAAAAGAATGATTACTTCCATTGTCTGTTAAGGGTCGAACAGCAATGACCAGAGTCGCGGCTCTGCAGTTTGCCAGTGGCACCGATGTTGATGCTAATCTGGCCACCTGTACCGAAATGATTGATGAAGCAGCGCAGTACCAGCCCGGGGTTATGGTGTTACCGGAATTCTGCAACCACATTTCCTGGTATGACGATGCTGATCATGTGTGGGATGTGTCACTGGAACCGGACGGTGCTTTTCTCAAAGCGATTGCAGAGCGCGCGGACCGTTACAACACGCATATCGTGATCAATGTTTCTCTGCGTCGCAAAAACCGATCGCTGACAATTACCTCATTGATGTTTGGTCCTGACGGCAGTCTATTAGCCCAAGCGGATAAGCAAACTCTGATGGGACATGAGAACTTCTGGTTTACCCGGGCCACCGAAATCAGTCCGGTAGTGAATACTGAAATAGGCAGGCTTGCCATGTTTCCCTGTCGTGATGGAGTCACTTTTGAGACCCCTCGCGGGCTTGCATTGCGAGGTGCGCAACTGTTCTGTGATTCACTCAACTCATTTGCCCTCGACGAAGCGAGCCTCCATGTGCCGGCGCGTGCACCTGAAAATGCCTGTTTTCTGGTGGCGGCAAATAAAGTGGGGCCGCTTATCCCTGAGGAACTGTTACAGCAGGTCAGTGAGGATACCCACATTCCGCTAGAACACCTCTATGGTGCGGGGGAGAGTCAGATCGTGTCTCCGCATGGGGAGGTGCTGGCGAGGGCGCCCAAAGGCGAACGTGCAGTCGTTTGGGCCGATGTAGACCTTTCTCAATCTGAAGATAAGCGTTTCTCAGACGGCACCGATCGCTTTGAAACCAGGCGGCCGAATTTCTATACCCCGATTTCATCTGCGCCCAAGGTTGTCTCAGCACATAATTCACAGTGCGTTTCTGTGGCCTGTTTAAACCCGGAGCAAAAGCTTGACGCGGCAATAGTCGAGGCGAGTGAGCTTGTTGGGCAGTTAGGCAGCGACATCAGGCTGGCTGTTCTTCCTGAACTGTTTTGTATGCCATGGCATTCGAGTGATGAGGCGACCCATCATGCCAATGAGGTCATCAACCGCCTGGCTTCAGCCTGTAAAGGCAGAGAGCAGTTTTCGTTGGTGACAGCGCTGCCCATGCCCGTTGGGAAGGGCGTCGGACTCTCCGCCGTGTTAATTAATGAATCAGGACTGCTGGCCAGTCAGGGGCAGGTGCACGGGAGTGCACGGTTTGATGGACTTGAGCTAGCGCAATCCTTCGAATGCATCGATTTGCCATGGGGTCGTATTGCGCTGCTAACTGCAGACGATATGCGCCACCCTGAGATGGCAAAACTGGCAGCAATCGAAGGGGCCCAGTTACTCGCGGTGCCTGGCAAAGCCTTGGAGCCGTGGGAATCTTCGCTGGCGCTGCCAAGTCGAGCTGCGGAAAACCGAGTTTGTCTTATTTACTGCAGCGCAGCAGAAGAAAACGGTAGTGGTCTCATTGCCAGTCTGCACAGAGATTTTACCTTGATGACCCCGTGGGCCCAGCGAAAGTTTGACGGTTTCATCAATCAGCCGTTAATTACCTCACAACTGCCTGGGCAGCGCGTCACAATTGCAAAGGTGGATTTGCCGGCGGCGAACAACAAGCTTATGTCAGCACAAACAGACCTCATTCTTGATCGGCCGTGGATGCTTAGTGACGATATCGTGAGGGAGATTGGCAATGACTGATGCGACCACGATACTCAGTGACTATATCATCGCGCCGGCGCATGTTGGCTTCGTTGTTGAAGACCTGGAATCTGCAGTGGAACTCGCCCGGCAGTTATATGGCATTGATGAAGACAGTATCCGCTATGAGCCAACGCCAGGTGTTGAAGCTCCAACACGCTTTGCGTTTTTCACCGTGGGCGGTTTGACCTTTGAGTACATTCAGCCCTGTGATGATCACTACCGCGAGCTACTCTTTGCTTCACCCAGCGGTGGGGGAGGCATCAATCATATTGCCTGGCAGGTGACCGATATTGACGCAGCGGCACGTGTGCTTGCAGAACACGGCGTATTGCCCGGGTACGTTACGCCCGATGGGGTTATCACTATAGGGCGTAAGCGAATGCTGTACCTTGATCCAGCGACTGCCGGCGGGCAATTGGTGGAGTTGATCGAAGAGCGAGCTGGCGAGCTTGACTGACCAAGACGAAAACCAAGGGCGCTATCGCTACTACCTCAATGGTGACTTAGCAGAAATAGATGAAACCTGGCAATGCGAGCGTTTGCCTTGTGGGCAGTTTAACGTGCGCAGCAGTCGCAAAGTTTCCGGCCTGACAATAGACGTTCAGGCAACAGTGGGTGCGGTGGGCACCCGGGCCTGCAAAGTAAGTTGGAGTGCAACTGGCAGGCCAGTAATTGCGGCGAGCTATGAGGTAGATGGCGACCGAATCGCATTTATGCGTTCGGTGGGTCCCGATGCTACGCACAATTCGTCGCACTTGCCCGTCCTCAACGGCGCGTCAGTACTTTATCCTCTAATGAGAGTTTTCACGGGGCCAGCCATTCGCCAGATAGCGGAGCAGGGCGGTGAGGGCACAGTGTTGGTTCCATCGATTAGTTCGCCTGACCATGCTGAAAGTCTGCTGTTACCGGATATTTCAACTCGCGCGGTAACTGCACTGGGCGAGTGCCAACTGACAAAGATGAACGGCGAGGCTGTAAACTGCACTCTGTGGCAGTTTGTTGGTGGTCAATATGGCAACGAGGCCAGATTTTGGTTGAACGAAAATGACCTATTGCAGCGCTACTGTTGGGATCAGAGTGACAGTGTCCGGTGGGACGTGCATCTAGCCTGAGTGCGTGGCAAGTTGCTCTGAACTGTGACTGAGTTATGCTACGACGTTCGCCAGTACTTAAGATGGTTATAAATAGGGAATAAGCGATGAAAAATACGATAGCTCTGTGTCTGATGCTATTACTGAGTTCTGCCAGCGCCAATGCGGCGGAAGACGCGCTATTAAAGATCGAACTGACTGGCCTGGCCAGTGCTGAGGGCAGCGTCTATATATCGGTCTACAGTAATCCTGACGATTGGCTCAGTGAATCTACCGTCGCTCGAATGGAGGTTGTCATCGGTGATGCTCTGGTGGACGATCTTGTCGTTGCCGACATACAGTTACCCCCGGGAGAATACGCCATTTCCATGTATTACGATGCGAATGGCAACGGAGAAATGGATACTAACTTCATCGGCATTCCCAAAGAGCCAGTGGCTTTATCCAACAACGCTAAAGCGAAGTTTGGTCCGCCGAAATACAAGGACGCCGTTTTTTCCTTGCCAGCAGAAGGGCTGACGCAGCAAATTGCAATAACCGAAATTTAGCTGGTGGGGCTGGGTGCGGGGCCTACAACGCAAGCGCCCGTGAAAAACTCGATAGTGTGAGCGGTTCCCTCTTCACCGAGGCCCGATAGGCCCCAGGCGCCGCGTGGTACAGCGGGGCTGAGTGATAACAGATTGTAGCCGTTTATTTTCACACCACCCGTTCGTATCTGCCTGGAAAAAGCAAACGCCTTTTCTTCGTTTTCACTGTAGACGTAAGCGGCCAGACCATAGTCGGTACCGTTAGCCAGTTTCAGTGCCTCTCCATCGGTATCGAAACAGTGCACAGTCGCCACCGGTCCAAATATTTCCTCGGTTGTGTCTTCGGGGTTACAACCGTCGATAAGAGTTGGCGGAATAAAATACCCGGGAAGGTCTGGGAGTCGTGTGTTTTGTATCAGCGCTCCACCTTTGGATTGTAAACGTTCAATCTCTGCGAGTACTGCCTGATACTGTTGCTCGTGTATTTGCGGCCCCATGGTGGAGTTGTCGTCCAGTGAATGACCTAAAACCACTTTGGCAAATTCGCTTTTTACCCGCTCGATCAATTCTTGCTTAATGGACCGGTGAGCAATGACTCGACCCAGCGCGCGACACCATTGTGCGTTGAGATTGGTTAAACCATAAGCGATACCCTTCGCGGCTTTGTCAATATCAGCGTCGGCGAAGACTATCATGGGGTTGTTGCCCCCCAACTCAAGCTGCAAGGGCGTAAAGGCATCGGCGCAGGCGTTGCTTATGGCTCGGCCACCGGCTGTTCCGCCGGTAAACGAAATAGACTTTATTCTAGGGTCGCCAACCATCTTGCCGCCGGCAACGCGGTTGCCACAGGTCAATTGAAAAACTCCCTGCGGGAGATTAATGCTGTGAATGATACTGGCCATAGTAATAGCTGAATGGGGTGCCCATTCGGAAGGCTTCAGTATGCAGGGTGCACCCGCTGCCAGTGCGCTGGCAATTTTGTGTGAACCGATAGCGGTGGGTCCATTCCACGGATTAACCAGCAGCGCGGGCCCCCACGGTCGCCTGAAATACTCGACTTCGCCCGCTTTACCCGGGTGGCGCTGCTCCAGATGTCCTTCGCGAAGGTACTGTGCGGCGCCTCGAAAGCTAAAAGGAGCCAGTTCGGCCATTGTTCTGGTGACGGCTATAACCGCCCCCGTGGTCAGTGAATCCACCTGGGCTATGGACTCGCGAACATGTTCATCACTCAGCTGGTCCGCGATCAAGTCGAGCACATCGGCTCTTTCTGCTGCCGGGGTATGTTCCCAGGTAGCAGCCTCGTGGGCCTTATCGGCAGCAGAGAGTGCGCATGCAATCTGCTCATCGCTGCATGAAAGTTGTTGCTGCAGCGGCTCTAGCGTATTTGGATTGTGCAGAGAACTGCCGCGAGCTTCCTGCGGAACGTCTACACTGCCATCAATGTAGTTACGCAGCTCTGGTAGCTCCGGTATTTCGCTAACTGTCCCTGGGTGCTTTAGTGGTTCCACAAGTTTAATTACACGTATCCCTTTTTTGCGTAGTGTCGTTTACAGGCATCAGGGCTTCTTTGCGTATTGTCAATTTTGCAAATAGGTCAAGCATTACAATTTGGCAGTAACAAATTGATGAGACAGATATTATCGAACCGCTCTTATTACTGATCGTATTAGTCTGCGTTCTCGCGCTGTGGTTGCGGCGCTACAAGGGCCATGATCCCGCAGTTTGGTCAGGGCCGGCAGCATGGATTCGCTGGACTATTTATTGTTGTGCCTGCATGACTTTCGCGTTTTATAGCGGCGCCTTATCTGCGACGTTGTCGAGCCCAATCGTGAGGCCGGAACAATGGCGCGACCTCTGGTGGCAAGTAACCACAATGGCGCTCTTTGTTTTTATCATCGCCGCTTACTGGGGTTATTGGTATCGCAATACTCTGCGGTTTAATCGGCATTTAAATGTTATTGCGCAACTGGTGTTCGGTCTCGGTTGGGGCTTTTCCACAGGGTTGTTGTTTCTAAGCTGGTGGCATTTGTCGTTATGGATTGGTGATGGTTGGCCGCTCTGGGGTATCTGGTTGTTGGCTTATTCGATGATCTCTGTGTGGCAGGCGCTTTTCATGGATATGTACTGGGATCTGTATGTTTCACCCGAGCACGATACTCCGCAATCGATTCGCCAGAAAGTCCCGCGCACTCACATTCCCAATATGACTTTTTGCCTCACGTGGTTTGCTGTCTATGAAAATTACTGGCTGTTTATTCTGTTGCAGACGATAGCCCTGCTGGCGGCGTCTTTTGGTATGCGCATGCCTGCTCCCTGGAGCAAAGAAAGCACGCCGGCAGCGAGGCAAGTGCCGGGGCTGCTGGGTTTACCCAGAGCCGGTGGCTATATCGAATAACAACGGCCGACTCGTGTCGCGCTATGACAGGTGTGTCTATGGAAGATAACCGGGATGCTGCTCGGCTCGACGAATTGGCCGAGGACCGTCGTGAGTGGGCTGAGGCGCTGGATGCGGTTCATTACCAGTTCGGTGACTCAGGTGTGCGGGAAATACTCCGCGCGCTGCAAAATCATGCATTGGGACGCGGGGTTGCTCTGAGCGAAGCGACGCTCAACACCGCCTATGTCAATAGTATTCCGGTGGCAGACCAACCGATTTACCCCGGCGATATCGCGCTGGAAAAGCGCATAGAAAATATTGTCCGTTGGAATGCTATGGCAATGGTATTGCGCGGTCAGGATGAAGGAGCGGGGGTAGGAGGCCACATTGCAACCTATGCATCAGCGGCGACCATGCTCGAAGTTGGTTTTCAGCATTTTTTTCGCGCGCGAAGCGAAGATTACGGCGGCGACATGATCATGCCGCAGCCTCATGCGGCGCCAGGTATCTATGCGCGTGCCTTTGTCGAGGGGCGTCTGGACGAGGAGCAGCTGAAAAACTTTCGTCGGGAAACCAGGCCCGGGGGAGGGCTGCCTTCTTATCCACACCCGCGCTCCATGCCGAATTTCTGGCAAATGCCCAACGCCTCAATGGGGCTTTCCACGCCATCAGCGATTTATCAAGCACGTTTTGCCAAGTACCTGGAGAATCGAGGTCTAAAGCCGAGAGCAGGCGGCAAATTTTGGTGCTTCATTGGTGATGGCGAATCGGATGAGCCGGAAGTGTTGGGCACCATCAACATTGCTGCAAGGGAACAGCTGGATAACCTTGTACTGGTGGTTAATTGTAATTTGCAACGCCTAGACGGCCCAGTCCGGGGCAATGGCAAAATTATTCAGGAGCTGGAGCGATCGTTTCGAGG
The DNA here is from genome assembly GCA_039986455.1 of Halioglobus sp. Taxonomy (GTDB): domain Bacteria; phylum Pseudomonadota; class Gammaproteobacteria; order Pseudomonadales; family Halieaceae; genus Halioglobus. Next base: position 1,239 of record JBDWQQ010000102.1, on the reverse strand, counting down.
TGCCGACTGGAACGTTATTAAAGTGATATGGGGCAGCGGCTGGGATGCCTTATTGGCAATGGACAAAGAGGGCGTACTGCGGCGCCGTATGGAAGAGTGTGTAGACGGTGATTACCAACGCTACTCCATACTGGACGGCGATGCACAACGGGAGCACTGGGTTCATGGTGATCCTGCCCTGGAGAAAATGATGAACTCCTTAACGGACGAGGAGCTAAAACAAATAAAGCGAGGAGGGCAGGACCCTAAAAAAGTCTACGCCGCCTTTAAGCTGGCCAGCGAATCCAGCGATAAGCCGACGGTGATTTTAGTTAAAACCGTCAAGGGAGATGGCATGGGGCCGGCGGCGCAGGGTCGCAATACAGCGCACCAGAAAAAAGACCTTAATGCCCAGGAGCGAATTGATTGTGCGCGAAGCTATGGCATACCGCTGGATGATGATGCAATCGCACGAGCAGACTTTTATCGTCCTCCAGCAGACAGTGAAGAAATGCGCTACCTGCAAGAACAGCGCCGTCAGCTGGGTGGGTATGTGCCCACGCGCACTGTTGACTGTCCCGCACTAACGCCCCCGAATCTGCAGTTATTTCGAAGTTTCGTTGAAGGGACGGGGGAAAGAGCGGCTTCTACCACAATGGCAATGGTGCGGATGTTGGCGCAGTTGATGAAGGATGAGGCTATTGGACGCTACGTCGTGCCTATCGTGCCCGATGAGGCCCGGACCTTTGGTATGGACGCTTTGTTTAAAGTCGCGGGTATCTATTCGCCCAAGGGGCAGAACTACACCCCTGTCGATGCTGACTCGTTGATGTCGTATCGCGAGGCGGTAGACGGGCAGATTCTTCAGGAAGGCATTTGCGAAACAGGTGCTATGGCCTCGTTTATGGCCGCGGGTACCGCCTATGCCGTGCATGGTGTTCCCACCATTCCCTTCTATATATTTTATTCGATGTTCGGCTTTCAGCGGGTTGGAGATATGATCTGGGCCTGTGCCGATATGATGACGCGCGGTTTTTTATTGGGTGGCACAGCGGGGCGCACCACTCTTAATGGTGAGGGGCTTCAGCATCAGGACGGCCACTCACATGTCCTTGCCAGTACCCTGCCTAATTTAAAGAGCTACGATCCTGCATTTGCCTACGAACTGGTCGTTATCGTTCGAGAAGGCATTCGGCGCATGTATCAGGAGGGCGAAAACATCCTCTTTTACATCACGCTGTATAACGAGAACTATCCTAT
>JBDWQQ010000101.1:0-26885 GCA_039986455.1 Halioglobus sp. | reverse complement strand
CAGCTATTACGCGATTGAGGCATCCAGCGAACTGGCTGCGGAGCGCGGCGCTTATTCGTCTTACGAAGGCTCTCTCTGGAGTCAGGGCATCTTCCCTATCGATTCCCTGCAGCGCCTGATTGATGAGCGCGGTGCAGATTATATTCAGGTGGACCAGAGTCAAACACTTGACTGGCCTACCCTGCGCTCGCAGGTGCAACAGAACGGTATGCGCAATTCCAACGTGATGGCCATTGCACCCACCGCGACTATTGCCAATATCACAGGCGTGTCCCAGTCGATCGAACCGACATATCAAAACCTGTACGTTAAATCCAACCTCTCCGGTGAATTCACCGTGGTCAATCCCTACCTGGTCAGAGACCTGAAAGAGCGCGGCCTGTGGGACGGCGTCATGGTTAACGACCTCAAGTACTACGACGGTTCTGTGCAGGCCATTGACCGGGTCCCTGCCGATGTGAAAGCCATTTACTCTACGGCTTTCGAAGTAGAGCCGCGCTGGCTGGTAGATGCTGCCAGTCGCCGTCAGAAGTGGATTGACCAGGCCCAGTCACTGAACCTTTATATCAACAATGCCAATGGTAAGAAGCTGGATATCACCTATCGCATGGCCTGGTATAGCGGCCTTAAAACAACTTATTACCTGCGCTCGCTGGCGGCTACCGGCACCGAGAAATCGACCATTGATACTGGCACGCTTAACGCCGTATCCAATGAAGCCGCGGGGCCCGCTCCGGTACCTCAGGCCTGCTCCCTGGACGATCCGGATTGCGAGGCCTGCCAGTAGGCACACAGCAGATATGAACCGAACAACGATAGAGACCAAAGTCAGGGGACAGCAATAAATGTTAAATTGGGATGACTACCACAAGGAAGAAGGCGCCGCGGCCAGTGCAGCGTCGCAGCAAGCAGCACCTCAGTCGCTGGTGGCAGAAATGGAGACGCCACCCGGGGCAGTGGCCACCGCTAAAGTAGAACCTGTCGCTGAACCAGAACCGGCCCCCCTTACCGATACAATAGCCGATACAACAGCCGATACCGCAGTCAATACCGACCCCGTTGCCGCCGCCGCTGCCGCCGTGCAAACCATGGATGTGGCCGCTGGGCTGGAAGAACTGGAGATGGGTGCAGCACGCGTTTCTGTGGATGAAAAGGCAATGATTAATTGCCGCGCAGACCTCAACCAGCTGGTGCCCATGAAATACGATTGGGCCTGGCAGAAATACCTGGACGGTTGCGCGAACCACTGGATGCCTCAGGAAATCAATATGACGGCGGACGTTGCCACTTGGAAAAGTGCCGACGGCCTAACCGAAGACGAGCGTCGCATTGTCATGCGCTCCCTGGGCTACTTTTCAACGGCTGATTCACTGGTCGCCAATAACCTGGTGCTCGCCCTCTATCGCTTGATCACCAACCCCGAGTGCCGCCAGTACCTTCTGCGCCAGGCGTTCGAGGAAGCGATTCACACACACGCCTACCAGTACTGCATCGAATCTCTGGGCATGGATGAAGGAGAAGTCTTCAACATGTACCGGGAAGTGCCGTCAGTTGCGGCCAAGGCGGCCTGGAGTCTCAGTCACACGCACAGCCTGTCAGACCCGACCTTTAACACCGGCACTCAGGAAACCGATCAGGAACTGCTGCGTAACTTGATTGGTTTTTACGCGGTTACCGAAGGCATCTTCTTCTACTGTGGCTTTACCCAAATTCTGTCTATGGGCCGCCGCAACAAGATGACGGGCGTTGCCGAACAGTTCCAGTACATCCTGCGCGATGAGTCCATGCACCTGAACTTCGGCATTGACGTTATCAACCAGATAAAGCTGGAGAACCCGAACCTCTGGACAGAAAAGTTCCAGCAGGAAGTGACCCAAATGATTCTTGAAGGCACCGAGATCGAAATTCAGTATGCCAGGGACACGATGCCCCGCGGCGTTTTGGGAATGAACGCGGCCATCATGGAGGAATACCTCCACTTCATTGCTAACCGGCGCCTCTCGCAGCTTGGCCTGCCAGAGCAGTTTGCCGGAGCGCAAAACCCATTCCCATGGATGAGCGAAATCATGGACCTGCGTAAGGAGAAAAATTTCTTCGAAACGCGGGTTATTGAATACCAGACAGGCGGCGCCCTGAGCTGGGATTAAGACCAAGACCAGCCGGCTGCCTCTGAACCTGGAGGTAGCTGGATGGCACCAATATCGGCAGGGTAAATAATAGCGGTTACTTTTGAGGAACCACGATGTCTGAAAACAAGCCCACGGAAACCGAAACCATATTGATGGCACTGGATCAGATCAGCCAGACCATTGATGTGATGACCAGTGTCGTTAATCGTTTGCGCAACTACGTGCAGGAGCACGATGTGGCCGCCAGCGATGGCAACGCTGAAACCGCGACTGAATTGCAGGCTGATCGCATCATTCATTGATTGCCCCGGCTGGAGTTCCGTCTCAGGCCCCCGTCTGAGGCGCTCGCGGCCCCTGGAAAAACACCTTTAGTCTATTATTTGCCATCAACTGCTGTAAAAAAACCTAAGCAAAGTCACCCCTTGATAATGTCACTGGCTCAACCCCCCGGAGATGATCATGTTTTCATCCTTTGACCACATACTGATCGACGTGCCCGATATCGTTGCGGCAAAAAAGGAGTACAGCGTACTCCTGGGTCAACCGATTACTGAGGATACAGTCCGACTGGGGAACATCGACCTCCGATTACGCGAAGCCAGTGAAACGAATAAAACGTCCCTGTCCGCACTGGCGCTACAAGACAAAACACTTGACGCTACCGCAACACTTTCGCTGGATGGCGGACCTAGAGATATCCCTCTATTGCGAGCTAATGCCCGAGACTGCGAATATCACGAGAACATCGCCAGTGACACTGGGATTTATGCGGTGGACCATTTGGTGTTGCAGACTGGCGACGCGCAGGCCTGCATCGAATTGTTTCAAGACCAGCTGGGTCTGCGCCTGGCACTGGACCAGCAAGTTCCCGAATGGGGCGGGCGCATGCTGTTTTTCCGCATGGGCAAGATGACCCTGGAAGTTATTCAAAACCTCGAAAAACCGCTGGCAGCAGATTTTTTCTGGGGTATGACTTTCCTATGCAAAGATATCGAGCAAACCACTGCACGCCTGGACGCCGCCGGTATTGAGCATTCTCCCATTCGTAAAGGACGCAAGCCGGGCACACGTGTCAGCACGGTCAAAAGTCACTGCTTGGGCCTACCGACATTGCTGATAGGTCATTAACAGCCTCAACTAACTGGAATACCCATGAGTACGATCGAGTTTAGCCGAGAAGAAAAAGACGCCTTGAGCCACAAACTCAAAGACTATATCGCTAAGGAGTTGGACCACGAAATTGGCCAATTCGAAAGCGAGTTCCTGCTGGACTTCATCTCTGAACATATCGGCCCTCACTACTACAACAAGGGCCTGTCAGATGCCGGCAGCGTCATCGCCGCAAAGTTCGAAGACATCAACGATGCCCTCTACGAAATAGAGGCACCCATAGAGAATGCACGCTAAGGCGCAGTACCCCCTGGGGCACGCAACTGCACGCGAAACAAAATCATTGCCGTCAGCGCCAGAACCTCGGCACTGGACTCAAATATCTCCTCGAAGACCTGACCGATCACATTGTGAAAGAACGGAAGCTGATCAACAGCCTGCGACAGAAAGAACACGCCCGCCCAGGCGAATCCGCAGAGAGCCCAGGGCAATTTAGCGCGCAACGCGGCGATAAAAGCTGGCTTTTGAGTTTTTAGATAGCGGTACATCACCACCAGAAACAAGATGACAATCGTGGCTAAAAACAACTTGGTCGCGAACGGGATCTGATCATGCAAAAAGAAACGCTTGAACTGGGTAGCCTTGGCATATTCAGAGACTTCGTAATGATAATCAGCCTCACGCAGGGCATAAAACATCAGCAAATAGCTCAGTTGGGTATAAGCGACGCGTCGCTTGCTGTCTAACAGAGCGAAAAGGCAAGCCAGGCCAAAGGCGATGAAAATCGCGGTCTGGCCTACCAATTGAACAGGACCGCTGTCCTCTATCAGCGCCTTGAGCCTCACTGGATCATCCACACTCAGCAGCACGGCCATAGCTGCGCCCATTGCCATCAAGAGCGCTATAAATATTGCAACGGTTACCGGTGTCCCGGGATAAGGCGTCTGGGTTGTTTCGGTCATTGACGACAAAGCGGCATCTCCCTGATCGTGCGCCCCAAGATACCGGTTATCGACGCATCAATCAGCCATAAGCCCTGTTAAATTATCACAGCTGTACTAATCTTCTGTGGACCAACAGAGGACTAGATTAATGATCGATCACCTGAGCACCTACGCAGTGGACTACGAATCAACCCGAGATTTCTACGCCGCGGTTTTCACCCCTCTGGGGCACACGCTGCAAATGGAGTTCTCTCACGATAACGACGGTGTTACCCAGCGAATGTGCGCATTTGGTCCCCAGGGCAACCCCGCATTCTGGATCATCGAAGTGAGTGAGACATTCAGCCCCAGACATATCGCCTTTTGCGCGGAGTCTCGCGCAGAGGTGAATGCGTTCCATCACGCTGGACTTGCCGCCGGCGCAAAGGACCACGGAGCACCCGGCCTCAGGCCTATTTATCACGAACATTACTACGGCGGGTTTCTCATCGACCCGGACGGCAATAACATAGAGGCCGTTTGCCACAGCGCGGACTAACCCCCGGCGGCCGAACTCTGGTTATGGCCAACCTCAATAGACCCGCGTATATTTTCCACCGGAACTGACTGAACCAATAAGGACATCTTCATGAGCACAATGATCAACGGCGTCGACTACGGCCCTCTCCACCAGCTGATCGGCAGCTGGCGCGGCGAAAAGGGGCTGGATGTTGCCCCCGAACCCGACGGTGAAGACAAGCACGCCTATTACGACGAAATTGAAATCACGCCCTCTGGCGCAGCGGAAAACGCCGAAGAGCAAAATCTGGTGTCGGTTATTTATCATCAGATCGTACGCAAACGTAACAACGGCAAAATATTTCACGACCAAATCGGTCACTGGATATATGAACCCGCCACCGGAATGATCGTCCACTCCCTCTCCATTCCCAGGGCGGTATGCGTTTTAGCTGGCGGCAAACTTGAGCAGGTAGGCGATGAAACCGTATTTGACGTCAGTGCCACCGCGGGCAGTGACAGTTTCGGCATCGCCCAGAGCCCGTTCATGCTGGAAAAAGCCAAGACCACCGCTTTTCGTATGACCCTGAAGATCTCTGGCGACCAAATCGTTTACGAAGAGACCACATCGTTGGATATTTACGGTCGCCAATTTGAGCACACTGACGGCAACACGCTACAGCGAGTCGTTTACGACTAAGCCCCTTAGGCCCTATGACAGTGCACTTAAATGGACCTGTCAGGGGGTCAAAATCAGGCTAGACCGACCAATGTAATCGCTGTAAACTTCAGCACAGTTTGGGGCCCTCGGGCCCCACCAGAGCGTGGCCATCGACAGCAACTATGGCCCCCGGCGCGGGCATTCGCTAGACTTCCTGCCCGAGCCGTAACCCCATCATACCGAGACAGGACACCGACATGATCTACCAGAGTGATCAGCTCACGATCAAGCGCCTAGAAGGCGATATCGCCGAGCTCAACTTCGACCTGCAGGGCGAATCCGTTAACAAATTCGATAACGCCACCGTCACCAGCCTCACTGCTGGTCTGGACGCGCTGGAAGCAGAAAGCGGCATCAAGGGGCTATTAGTCACCAGTGGCAAGCCCGTCTTTGTGGTCGGTGCCGACATCACCGAATTTACTAGCCTGTTTGGTGCAACCAAGGAAGAAATCAAGCCTTTCACCAGCAGCAATAACAAGAACTTCAATCGTATCGCCAGCCTTCCCTACCCCAGTGCGGTAGCGATTAACGGCTTCGCCATGGGCGGCGGTCTGGAAGTGTGCCTGGCCTGCGACTTCCGCGTCATGAGCACCGCAGCCAAAATCGGACTGCCTGAAACCAAATTGGGCATCCTGCCAGGCTGGGGCGGCACCGTGCGACTGCCCCGCATCATTGGCGTTGATGAGGCGGTTATGTGGATGGCAACAGGCGCAGATAAGCGTCCTGACGATGCGCTTAAAGCAGGCGCAGTCGATGCAGTAGTTGCTCCCGAACAGCTGCGCGACGTCACTCTGACGACCCTACAGGGCGCGGTTGATGGCCAGCTCGAATATGCCGAGCGCCGGGCTCGCAAGCATGGCCCGCTGCCACTCAATGACACCGAAGCGATGATGACGTTTTTCACCGTCAAATCCATGGTGGCGCAGCAAGCTGGCAAGAACTACCCCGCTCCAGTCAAGGTGGTGGACGTCATTGAACAGGCTCGCAGCATGAGCCTGGAAGATGCTCTGAATGTTGAAGCCGAAGGATTTGCCGAACTGGCAACGACCCCTGTCGCCTCGGCGCTGGTCGGTGTATTCCTCAACGACCAATTGCTGGGCAAGAAAGCCAAAGGCTGGGAAAAACAAGCCGACAAGAAGATCGAGAGCGCAGCGGTACTGGGCGCGGGCATCATGGGCGGCGGCATTGCTTATCAGAGCGCGTTCAAAGGCACGCCCATCAAGATGAAGGACATCAATCAGGAAGGCCTGGATCTTGGCTTGAACGAAGCCAACAAGCTGCTGGCCAAGCGAGTCAATCGCGGCCGCATGACCGCAGATCAGATGGGCGCCATTCTTAACAGTATTGATCCAACGCTGACCTATTCCGGCTTTGAAGACGTGGACATCGTCGTTGAGGCCGTTGTAGAGAACGAAAAAGTAAAAGGCATTGTGCTTGCCGAGACCGAGAAGCACATCGACAAGGACGCGGTGCTGGCTTCCAACACCTCAACCATTTCGATCACCCGTCTGGCTGAAAACCTGAAACGTCCGGAAAACTTCTGCGGCATGCACTTCTTCAACCCGGTACACGCGATGCCGTTGGTGGAAGTGATCCGCGGCGAAAAGACCTCTGACAATGCGGTTGCCCGCACCGTGGCTTACGCCAACAAGATGGGCAAAAAAGCTGTTGTGGTTAACGACTGCCCCGGGTTCCTGGTTAACCGCGTATTGTTCCCGTACTTCGGCGGTTTTAACGCCCTGCTACGTGACGGCGCTGACTTCCAGGCAGTGGACAAAGTCATGGAACGCTGGGGCTGGCCTATGGGCCCCGCCTACCTGATGGACGTGGTGGGTATCGACACCGGCGTTCACGCTGCTCAAGTAATGGCTGAAGGCTTCCCGGATCGCATGCAACCAGACTACAAGAGCGCCACCGAGGTCTTATTCGAAAATGATCGCCTGGGCCAGAAGAATGGCAAGGGGATGTATGAATACACCACTGACAAACGCGGCAAGCCCAAGAAGGTAGTTAACGAAGACGTTTACGACTTGATCGCGCCGGTCTGTGGCGAACGCGCCGAGTTCGAAAAGGAAGACATTATTGCTCGCATGATGCTGCCCATGGCCATTGAAATGGCCCGATGCGTCGAGGAAGGCATTGTCGGCACTCCGGCTGAAGCCGATCTTGCACTGCTCTATGGCGTGGGCTTCCCTCCGTTCCGCGGCGGTATCTTCCGCTGGATGGACACTGTCGGAATGGCGCACATTGCCGAAGCGTCTGAAAAGTTCGCTCACCTGGGCAAAGCCTATGAGCTGACCGACGGTATGAAAGACATGCTTGCTAACGGCAAGACTTACTACTAAACAACGGGCTAATTAAAGGAGAAATACTGTGAGTTTGAATCCAAGAGACGCAGTGATTGTAGATTACGCCCGCTCAGCCATGGGGCGTTCCAAGAACGGTTGCTTCCGCAACGTAAGGGCTGACGATCTGTCTGCCGAAGTCATCAAAGGTATGCTCGGCCGCAACGAGGCGCTGGACCCTGCCGAGATCGACGACCTGATCTGGGGTAGCGTCATCCAGCGCGGCGAGCAGGGCATGAACCTGGCGCGTATGATCGTGCTCAATGCCGAGTTGCCACACACCATTCCCGCACAAACGGTCAACCGTCTTTGCGGTTCGTCCATGAGTGCTTTGCAAACGGCGGCGGCCAACATCATGGCGGGCATCGGCGATGTCTACCTAGTGGGCGGCGTTGAACATCTGGGCCACCTGCCGATGATGGACCCAGCCAATGTTGACCCCAACCCACGTATGGGACGCTCAGTGGCCAAAGCCGCCGGCATGATGGGCATGACAGCAGAAATGCTGGCGCTAATGCACGGCATCAGCCGCGAAGACCAGGACAAGCTCGGGCTGCGCTCGCATCAGCTCGCGCACAAAGCCACCATCGAAGGCAAGTTTGATCGCGAGATCATTCCCATTGATGGGCACGACGAAAATGGTGCGCTGGTCTCGGTGCGCACCGATGAAACCATCCGTCCGGAAACGACGCTGGAAGGCCTGGCTCAGCTCAAGCCCTCTTTTAACCCGCAGGGCGGTACAGTAACCCCCGGCCAGTCCTCACAGATTTCGGACGGTGCTTCTGCCATGCTCATGATGTCGGCTGAAAAGGCACAGGCCCTTGGCCTCAAGCCCATTGCCCGAGTCAAAGGTATGGCACTGGCTGGTGTTGATCCGTCTATCATGGGCTATGGGCCGGTACCCTCTACCCAGAAAGCTCTGAAAAAGCTCGGCCTGACCATTGATGACATCGACATGGTTGAACTCAACGAAGCCTTTGCCGCTCAGGCACTGCCGGTTCTGAAGGACCTGGGTCTTCTCGAGCAGATGGAAGAGAAAGTGAATGTACACGGCGGAGCGATTGCCCTGGGTCACCCCTTCGGTTGCTCTGGCACACGTATCACTGGCTCCCTGCTGAATGTTATGGAAGACAGAGACCTGACACTAGGAATCTCGACCATGTGTATCGGTCTGGGACAGGGCATTACTACCGTGGTAGAGCGCATCTAAATCCCAGCCCTTTCGAGAACCCAAAAAGCCCGCTATCAGCGGGCTTTTTTGGTTCTTCCAATGCGATGAGCCTGCTCCGCTAATCCTCCGAAGCAGCAGATAAGAGTTCGTCCATTCTTTCCAGTGATGACAGCAAGTCACCAATTGCGAGACCCGTGCCGCGAAAAAACTCTTCCGCCATGGGCGCGATACCGCAGCGTTCCGGCAGCGTTTCCTGCTCCTCGAGCATCCTGTAGATCGTGGGAACAAATACAAACTGCAACCACTGCGGTAGGGTCAAGGTGTCAACACAAAACGGCTCCGTCGACGCCAGTGCATGGCTGGATGGCGGAATTTTGTCCCACATGCCAAGCTGGCGCAGTTGAGCTTCAATATCGATTAGGACTTCAGCGATGTTCGTCTGCATAGACAGGTAGATGATTCCTTTGAAAGGCTACGTTGCAACTTATTAGCTTAATGGGCCTATTTTACCTCGTTTCTTCCACAGCCGCCGCTGCTATTATGCTCCATGCCGCCTCATCTGAAGTCAGTTTATAAACAGCGAGACCAGTAGCACCCAGAATGAAATTCACTATGCGACTTCCTCTGATGACCCTAGCCCTACTCTTTACGGGACTCGCCGGATGCTCCCAGACGGATGAGCCGGATCATGTCGCCGCGTTTTGCGACCGGCTACACCAGGTCAACGCTGGCGCAATCGATACCGAGGGTTTGCACGAGCTAGAGGGGCACGCTCGAATCATTAGGGCACTGCTTGAAGTCGCACCCCCCAGCCTTGAAGAAGACCTGACTAGAATTCATCGAACGATCAACGACTGGGCTGCGGCGGTCACTGGTGAGCGCCCGATGATAGAGACCTTCAAACAGCTGAGTGACGCTCGGTTAGTGGGCAGCGAGGGCCGAGTAACGGACTTCGTTGCGGCCAACTGCGGGATTGCGCTCGATGCTTCTGGCTGGATTGAAGCAGCCGGCGAAGAACAAGCTGTCATTTGCCCGGGTTGGCCTCGCGTTGGCACACACCTCAATTTCAATTACTTCCCAAATCTACCTGATATCGCAGGCTCCAATTACTTTTCCAATACATTCCTTGTTTCGCGCTGGGCGCATTGGCTGGGAATCGACACATTGCGCGACGCCTTCGTCGTTGAGCCCGGCGGCAAGGTGGTCTTTAAGGGGCAGTACCCACACGCGCGTTACTTTGCCTATCATCCCAACGATATGGACTTGAATAATCTAGATACATTGAGAGATACGGAGCTGCAACCAGACCCTGATAGCAACAACCCCTTTGTAGAGCCGAACGCGAAAAAGAGGCCGAACGCCTACACAGCCACACTGCAGTTCTCACCCCCGCCGCTAACCCCCGAGCTCAACACTAGTTATGTGGGCCAGAGCGTGAACGGCGAAACCAATCGCTTTGTAATGAACCTCCTGCGCCTGTACCACGTTGACGAGGGCAATGTGGCAAGCGCCGGCGGCGTGCCACTGCCAGCGGTGAGCATTTACAATGCTCGCGGAGAGCTCGAACAATCTTTTCCCGCTTGCGACATGTTCGCCAAGGGCAACGATGCCATCGTCTCAAAGAGGCGCTTTCCCGCCTTGCCGGTGATTGATCATCGCGCTCAAGCGACCCCCCAATGGAGTACGTCTTCAAATTTTGATGCGCCCTCTGACACACTCGCCAATGCTGATGTTCAATACCTTTCAACCGTATATAGCTCACGTTTCGGTGATCTGATGGTGGTTCGTGGAAAGTACCTGAGTGCTCCGGATACGCGTAACGGCGAGAGTCCTGCGCTGCCAAAACAGGTGCGGCTTTACAACCTGTGCAACTACAACTTCTGGAACGGCAGCGCGATCAACTGCTTGCTGGACAATCAGCTGCAGAGAGGTGAAGACGATTACTACACTTTAGTCATCGCCAGCAAACAACTTAGGCCCGCCAATATTGAAACTCAAAATGCCACCTGGATGGACTGGGGTCCCTATCTGGACGGCCAACTGTCCTTTCGATTTGTGTACCGGGAAAACCCTTTAGTAAAAGCGATTGCAGCGGGCTTGCGAGGTGAGACTATTGCGCCTGAACTAACGCCCTATGTACCCAGGGCAGTGCACTGTCAAAAGTCGGTCTTCGAAAAAGGTGGCTGGCGCGCGTGCTTTGACGCCGCTGACCGACAGGGTTAGTCTGCTTAACACTCGCGGGTGTAGTTCAACGGTAGAACCGGAGCTTCCCAAGCTTCTAATGTGGGTTCGATTCCCATCACCCGCTCCATGCTTTTCATTCCCGTCTCTCCGCCGAGACACCAATCCCTCTAACAGAAACTAGGCCTTACCGAGTTCCAGCTTAAAGGGCGGCAGTGAATCGAGAATCGCCCGGCCATAGCGCTTGGTCAGTACCCGCTTATCCAGCAGCGTCACTCGCCCGGTATCTGTTTCGGTCCTCAATAGACGGCCAGAGGCCTGCACCAGGCGCAATGCTGCATCAGGCACACTGATTTCCATGAAGGGGTTACGTCCCTGGGATTCAACCCATTCTGCAAGGGCTGCCTCCAACGGACTATCAGGCACAGCGAAAGGAATTTTGGCAATCACCACGTGTCGGCAATAATCACCGGGTAAATCCACACCCTCGGCAAAGCTGGCCAGGCCGAAAATAACGCTACCACTGCCCTCATCAATGCGCTCACGGTGGCGTCGCAGAATTTCTTGCTTACTGTAATCACCCTGCATCAACAATCGGTCAGCCATGCTACCCGCAACACCTTCATAGACATCCAGCATCTGGCGACGAGAAGAAAATAGCACCAGTGCCCCTTCAGCGGGGTCTAGCAAATCGGGAAGACAATCGATAATGGCGTCGGTGTGTGCCTGGGCATCCCCTGGCTCGCAGTCCAATGGGGGAACCGAAAAGACTGCATTAGCATAGTCAAACGGGCTGGCCACCTGCTTGTAGTTGGCTTCGCGAGGGGAACCCGAATGAAGAATGAAACGCTCAAACGAGTTAAGGGCGGTAATGGTCGCTGAAGTGATAATCACCCCCGCTGCATGCTTCCAAAGATTTTCCTGAAGAATGTCCTCGGCGAGCACCGGACTGCAGCGAAGATCAAATCCGTATTGCCCCCCACCGGTCAGCATCGTGATCCAGCGTGCGATTGGCGGCGTCGCCCGCTCACCTCCGGTTGCATAAGCCTCCCACAGAGCAAGCGCAGCTTCCGCTCGGCCCGACATGCCACCTAAGTTGATATGCCAGGTTTCTATTTCGCTTTTATCCAGGCCGGAGAAGTCATCATCCAATGCATCCTCTAACACGGCTTCCATCCGCCCCAGAGCACCGGCAAGTGATTGAAACTGACTCGCCAGACTAGCTGACAGTGAGCGTAAATTTTCAGGCACGACGCCGTGCTCGAAACGCACCTGTGGATCATCCCTGGAATTTTCCGGATCTACATTCTCAAATAACTGCGCCACCAATTGCTCCGCCGTTTGCAAGCTGGCAATCGTCTCGTCCATATCGGAGGGCAGCTTTTGCAGCAAACGTTCCAGAGAATCCAACGAGCCCAAAAAGGCTGCGCCTTGAGCCAGCGCTTTTTTCGAATCCTGCAACCAGGCAGCAGTTGTGTGGAGACGACAAAAGCTGGAAAAATGCGACAGCGCCTTGTCAGGTAAATGATGACCTTCGTCGAAGATGTAAATACTGTCTTCAGGCGGCGACAGAATCGCACCGCCACCCAGCGCAAGATCGGCGAGCGTCAGGTCGTGATTGGTCACAATAATGTCAGCGTTTTGCAGTTCATCGCGAGCCTTGAAGAAACTGCATTGGGAGATATTGGGGCAGCGCCTGCCCGTGCACTGGGCATGATCGGTAGTGACCGGGTACCAGACTTCCTCAGCAATCGTATCCGGCCAGTTGTCTCGATCACCATCCCATTGACCGCGGCCCAGCGCATCAATCATGCCGTGGTAAACCGGCGTCGCTTCGGCGGCAGAGGCGGCACCTACCTCATCGGGGTAAAGTGCGAGCATACCTGTTTCGCCTTGACCTTCGGCCAACAGGCGGTCCAACTTCGACAAGCAGATATAGCGACGGCGCCCTTTCGCCAGGGCATAGGTAAAATCCAGACCGCTGTGATGCTGAATATCCGGAAGGTCTTTGTGGATGAACTGTTCCTGCAGCGCAATCGTCGCAGTGGCCACCACCAGCCGCTTGTTCAATGCCTGGGCCATGGGTATTGCGGTCACCGCATAGGCAATGGTCTTGCCTGTACCAGTACCGGCTTCAATCACACAGACAGCGGGTTCTTTTGCCGGGCCCTCACCTGGGCCAGGAATTCGACCGAGCGTATTGGCGATCTCTGCGATCATCTGCCGCTGACCCCACCGGGGCGTCAGCTGCTTACTCTCCATCAGCCCGCTGTAGGTATCGCGAATCCTGTCCTTTAGCTCATCGGTTAGCAAGGTGATTCAGTCAGCCGCCTGATCCATTTTACTCACGACTGCATTGGCATAGATGGCCAGCGCAAAGGGACGATGTGCCTCGGGCAGCGCATTAATGCGCTGTTCAAACTCAGCTCGACCGCAGTCACCCTCCTCCAGATACAGGTTCTCTGGTTTTGGGGCATGCTCCCCATAGAGCATGTCGTAGGCGTACAGGTTGGTGGGATGCAGGCAATATTGATCAATAATCTGGCGGTCGATCTCTGCGGCTGCGTCTGCCGCATTCTCAAAGCCATCACCCAGGGGTTCACCAAAAGACACATGAACCCGGCCTTTATCGCCCGAGATACCTTGTCCAATGGAGGCAACATCCTCCTGCTCGCCTTTCTCATAGCTGCCGCTCACCGCTAATTCGTTAAGCTCATTTGCTTTTAGCGCATCACAGGGGTCCAGTTCATAGGATATCGCAACGGGCACTATCGAGAGACTGGATAGGTGCTCACCAAAGCTCTGGCTGGCTTTATCTCTGCTCATACCGAGCATTTTAATAATCACGGGTTCGGTTCGGTCCAGCCCATCTTTGGCACGACCCTCCCGTTGGGCGATCCAGATAGGGTTATTTTCAATACGCAGCGAATGCTGGATGTAGTTTGACAAGTTCTTTGATGCCGCCAGCAGTTCTCTGGGGCCACTCACCGAGCGCTTAACGATAAAGCTTTTGTTGAGCCGCATCAGGTCAGACACCCAGGGCATGGTCAGCAAGTTGTCACCGATCGCAATGCGCACGGTTTCATGGCCGCCCTTGTGCAGAGCGTAGTTGGTAAATGCGGGGTCCATCGCGATATCACGGTGGTTGCTCATAAAAAGATAAGACCGAGAGCTGTCCAGATTCTCCAGGCCAGAGACGCTGAAACCACCGGTCGTGCTCTCGATCATCTGCTCTACGTAGGTCTTGACGACCATTTGCATGCCGTGAACGTCATTCACTCCGCGCAGTTGCCTGCCTAGACCCCTGCGCACCAGCCAGCGAGCAAGGCCCGGTAGCACGCCAAACAGCCTCTGCAGCCGGAGCTTCGCCAGAGAATCAATTAGCTCGGGGTCGCACAATAGCCTGGAGAGCACATCCGTAACCTCATCATCTCGATAGGGACGGATGTCGGCGAAAGGATCAGTCAAGCAATTTACCTCGGGTGGGAAAGCGCAACACCTTACCCAAATTCGCATCACTAGTCATTAGTCGCCCGTTCTGAGGCTCTCAGGCGCTGACTTGTAGCGACCTTTCTGCTACTCTGCGCCGGCATTTTAAACCTGAGACTTTCGGAGGATTTATGGACGCCGGTTCCGCCACCTTTTTAACCTATGGTGCTGCTACTTTGCTGACCAGTTGGGTAATACTGTTAGTGACATCCTGGAAAGAGGATTACGCCTGGGGCCTCTGCACGGTATTCCTTCCGCCCTTGTCTTACCTGTACGCCCTGTCTCGCCTGGACAAGGCGGGCGAAGCTGTTCTGGTCGCCGTCGTCGGTTGGATTTTCATTTTCCTGGCGATTTAAGCGGTCAAAATGTTACATAGGAAGTATTAACTCTTGTTAATGCTTCCTACGTACACAAACAAAAAACTGCATTTTATTTCTTTAAAATCAATGTCTTGAGAACCAACGCCAAAAACCTGCCTCACGATTGTTACTTTTTCTCCCAATTAATTACCAATTAGTAACATCTGATCGTCACCTACCACGCGTATACTCCGCCATACTCAGACTGGGCACTTGCCGAGGCCGAGCTCCATAGTAATCCTTAAGGAATTTGTGATGAACTTCATCAAGATCGCGGCCTTTGCCGCCCTGGCAACCGCTTCTGCCAGCAGCCTGGCTGCAAAACCCACCAGTATCGTCTTCGACGCTAACGCCGAAACCACTGACGGAACACCCTACTCCACGTACATGGTGAAGTGCTCCAACGGCAAGAAAGCCGAACTGACGGCTTGGGATAGTCGCAAAAAGTGGTGTATTGGTGATGCTGCCAGTGAAGAGTGCGAAAAGAAGCAGATAAAAGCCGCCAAGGCTGCCTGCAAGGCGCTCTAAACACTTAGCCGGATACGTGACGCGACAACCGCGTCACGGCAAAACGACTCTGGGTTCAGTCCAAATAGCGAGATCTAAGTTCGTCTCGCTCGGCTGAACCAACCCCCAGCGCCTCCTCCAGATAGCGCTCCATAGAGCCATAACTCTCGTCCGTGCTCTGCAAAGCGCGCGCCAGGTAGTCCTCATGCACCTCAAGCATGGGCCTGACCGCTGCTGAGTCGACATCCTCCATTCCGTACTTGCTCTGCAAACGCTCCATTTCACGATCGGGGCTGAAAAACTGTTGAGTCAGCATGTAATCGCGCATGACCACCTCTCGCGGGACTCCCAGCACTGACAGCACCAGAGCAGCCGCGAAGCCGGTGCGATCCTTACCGGCGGCGCAGTGAACCAGAAACCTGGCGTCATCCAGTTCCAGTATTTCCCGAAACATGCGTGAATAGGTCTCCCGTTGACCCTCGGCAAAATCCCGGTTTATCTCCACCATAAAATCAAACATGGCCTGGCGCTCAAACTCGAGTTGCCCTCCTCCCTGTTTTTCCGCTTCCTCAAAGAACCGCGAGTTACTTCCCGGAATAATAGGCAGGCTGGCGACTCTGGGACGACGATCCTGCGGGAAGCGACTCGGCTCACTTTCCTGCTCTTCCTCACGCCGGAAGTCACACACCAGATCCAGCTCCAAACTAGCCAACAGCGCCAAATCACGGTCGCTCAGGGTGGACAATTGGCCTGAGCGGAACAAATACCCCCACTTTACCTGCCTGCCCTCTTGGGTGTGGTAACCACCAAAGTCACGAAAGTTAGGGGTTCCCTCCATACCCAACTTACGTTCGGTAGCTAGGACCTCATTGCCGTGTTGATCACGCAGGCGGAAAAAATGCCGATTGCCCTGCGGCAGGCCGCTGACCCGCGCGCCATGGGACGCTTCATGGTGAGTGACTACGTGGGAGACTGCGCCATCGCCCAATGGCTCTACGGTAACCTGGGTATCTGGCTGTGTAGGCTGCCACTCAAGGTGATATTCACCATTGGAATCGCGCCAGATATGAACTGCATCAGACTTCAACATGAAGATAACTCTCTAGAAAGGCAGCCGGCCTGGCTCCCCATTTTTGCAAAAAAATCAGTCTTGCTTGTAGGCAAAGACCGCTTTGAGAAGGGTCTTTATCAGCGCCAACTGCTTGTCCAGGGCCTCTTCGCTAAAAGGGTCCTGGCCCAGCAGGTCACGGTACATGGGCGCCATGGTCACGTAGGACATCACCAGATTATTAAAAGCCATCACCGCCCAGGGCTGCAAACCCAGTTGAGTCAGCTCGCCAAAATAATCTTCATCGTGCTCTGCAGACTCTGGCGGCCGAAACATCGGATTAAACAGGCGTTCGATAATTTCATTGGTGTGAGGGCCGCCGGAAAGCGCCGCGTGTTGCAGCAGTCTGGCCAGATTGGGATTGGCATGGTGCTGGCGGACAATGGCTTCCAGCCACTCCAGCACGCGCTCCTGACTCAGCTCACTGGTCTCCTGCATCTCCGTCAGGGGGCGGCTGAATTCCACCAGAAGCCGCTCCAAAACCGCCTCATACAGGGCTTCTTTGTTGCGAAAGTGGTTGTATAGGCTGGGGGATCGGATACCGACTCGATCGGCGACATCGCCAAGGGAGGTGGCGCTGTACCCCTTCTGCGCAAACAGATCCTCCGCCGCATCGAGAATTCTCTCGGCTGTAGAGGGGGCGCTAATGTTTACCGGTAATTCGCTGGTCATTTTTCGGAGATCTGCCCTGATGTGCCCTTGCCGACAATAATAACTAATAGCCATTAGTATACCCCCTGCAGGCCAGCCATGACACAGGACGGAAGTTCCGCCATAAAAGGGACTAGCAAACGCTCCCAAGACCAGCCCGCGCAGGGGTCGGCATTATTCCCGCGAGGCCTTAATCCGGTTGACATTCGAGGGGTGAATGTGAATAATCGCGCCTCTTGAATTTTTGACCCTTTAGAGGACCAATACCGTGGCCAATTCTCCACAAGCAAAGAAGCGTGCTCGCCAATCTGAAAAGCGTCGCACTCACAACGCGAGCCTGCGTTCGCTGGTTCGCACCAACATTAAGAAAGTCGTTGCTGCTATCGATAGCGGTGATGCCGAGCAAGCCAAAGCAGCCTACGCTGCGGCGGTTCCTGTGATCGACCGAATGGCCGACAAGGGCATTATCCACAAGAACAAGGCTGCTCGTCACAAGAGCCGTTTGAACACGCAGGTTAAAGCGCTGTCTGCGTAAGTTCTCTGCTGATACAAAAAAGCCGGCTTTTAAGCCGGCTTTTTTTTGCCCGTCTATTTACTTGGACGGGAAGAGTAATTAGGCAGCTGAGCTCCCTGCTTCCATCTTTTCGTGCTCCTTGGCGAACTCCTCTAACATGCTCTGCTCGTAGGACTGCGCCTCTTCCGTATCCAGAGGTCGCTCCAAGGCGGCCCAATTGATGTCTCCATCAGTAGCCAGGTTTTCGTACTCCAGAATCCCCAGGGCTTCGAACTTAGGCCTTATGGCATCTGTCATCAGACCAATCCGCTTGAGGTTAGGCACAACGCGCTGGAACAACAAATTGCGGAAGGTCGCCATCACAAAGCCATCCAGCACCCGCTGGCGAGCCTCTTCAACATCCCAGCCGAAATAGGCAAAGACGTCCGTGGCGACCAGGCGCTCACGACTAATCACGCAGGCTTCGTAGGCGAACTGGGCTCGCGCTTCTTTCTCTTCCTGCGGAAGAGAGTTCACAAAACCCTCCAGGTAATTAACACCGAAAGTCACGTGTCTGGCCTCATCGCGAGTCACCAGATACACCACGTCCTTTAATACAGGATCCGGCGTGGTCTCCCGCGTCGTATTAAATGCAGACAAGGCCAGGCCTTCGATCACGATCTGCATTCCGATGAACTTCATATCCCAGCGTTCATCAGTGAGAATCTTGTCAAGAATGCTCTTCAAGTGGGTATTGACCGGGTACATCATGCCCAGACGCTGCTGCAGGTACTTATTGAATACCTCCACGTGACGCGCCTCGTCAAAAGTCTGCGAGCCAGCATAGAGTTTAGCGTTCAGGGTGGGCGCGCAAGAACACAGCTGCGAGGCAACCAGCAATGCGCCCTGCTCACCGTGCAGGAACTGAGAGAGACTCCAGGCATTCATGTGCAGCCAGAATTCCTCTTTGCGCTCCTCTGACAGCGCCATGTAGGGGGGATAATCCTTCAGGTTCATCATTTCCGCCTGAGACTCACTATCCAGTTCTGGCCATGGACGATCCCAGTCGATATCCATCTCTGGATCCCAGTTGAGCTGTTTGCCCAGGTCATACAACTTTTTGATTCGGTCATCCTGCACCGCATAGTTCCAGTTGTAGGAACCCGTCAGCGGGGTCTGAAAAATTTCAGCAATATGGTCCACATCGCCGTCGGTTAGCAGCTCTTCCAGGTCGGGGTTTTCGCAAGGTCGGTCAGCGCCCGCAAATTTCTGAATCTTTCTTGGAGCATCTTCCTGCCACTCTACTTTCATCATCATCACCCATTGTTGTTTATTTGGTGACCATACTATGGTCGATGAATTTCAACCCAACAAGGTAAAGTGTTGTCAATTTGCGGTCATATGTGGCCAAATACACTCATGCCACGACCCACCACACCAGCACAGTATGTTCTTATCCTGATCGACCTTGCCGAGCAGGCGGGCTGCGATCGCCGGGAGTTGCTGGAAGGCACCTCGCTAGCCACGTCTGGGATTGACACCATTGGTGCCAGAGTTGAAGACACTGACTTCAGCCAACTGGCCATCAATGCTCTGGATCTTACCGGCGACACCGCGCTGGGCCTGCAACTGGGCCTGCGCCTGAACCTCGGCACACATGCAGTTCTTGGGCAGGCTTTTATGACCTGCAGAAATCTGGGCGAAGCCATAGAGCTGTTCTTGAAGTATCACCACCTGTTGTCTTCAAACCTCCAACTGAAATTTGAAGACGATGGCAGCGAGTGCAGCCTCACCTCTCTGGAACCCCCCTACGAGTTGCCCGACAACTTTGCCCAGGAGTTATTGTTTGCCGCCATGCTCAACACGGTAAGGGGCCTACTGAATATGCCCGAGCTCCAGTTAAAAGTAGAGCTGCCCTATCGCGAACCCTTGCACGGCGATCAATACAGGGAGGTGTTTGGTCCGCAGGTCTCTTTCGGAGCTGACCAGGGCCGAATTGTATTTCCTTCAGCATTAATGCAATCGCCGTTACCCTCTTCCAACCCTGCCTTGAGAGCACTCTACGAGCAGGAGTGTGCTCGACTGCTCATGGATTTACAGGAGGGGGACACGGTCTCCATGCAGACGCTGCGTTTGTTACGCAAGCTGGAAGGGCAATATCCGCAGATGCCCACGATTGCACAGATGCTGAACTTCAGTCCAAGAACCTATCGCAGACGCCTAAAACTGGAAGAACAGTCGTTTCAGGATTTGTTGGATCGGGTCCGTGCGGAGCATGCAACGCACTACCTCAAAAATACCCGGCTCCCGCTTTCCAGTATCGCGTATACAGTTGGGTTCAACGATGCATCCAACTTCCGCAGGGCCTATCAAAAGTGGACCGGGCTCACTCCAGGCGAAGTTCGGCGTGGGGACTAAAGCACTCTCTGTCCACCTGGGCCGAGAGGCCGCCCGACGCATCGAAAAAGAAGGTTGGGACCCAGCATTATTTAGCCTGCTGCTGGGCGCATCCGGCGGCCCCAAGTGGTTTATTCTCAACCAGCTTGATCGCTTTCTATTTAGCGATTACCTGCAGCGCAGTAACCAACCACTTACCGCCCTGGGCTCCAGTATTGGCTCGTGGCGTCACGCCTGTCTGGCCCAGGCGGACCCGATAGCCGCCATAGACCGTATGGAAAAAGGCTATCTCTACCAGTCCTACCAGAGCAGCAAGCCCAGCGCTGAAGAAATCAGCGACGTCAGCAGAGGTATTCTGCAGTCGGTATTGGGGACTCAGGGGCGTACGGCAATCATCGAACACCCTCGTATCCGCAGTCACATCGTCACCGCCAGAGGGAAGGGACCCTCCAGCTCACGCTCTTCTGCATTGTTAGCAACGGGCATGGGTATTGCCGCCCTGGGTAATACAGTGAGTCGAAACTTGCTGAAGCATCACTTCCAACGTGTGGTATTTCACAGCGGCGAGACACCCCATGCCGGCTTATCCCTTGAGGACTTCGACACTATTTACTGTCCTCTGGCGCACGACAGTGTGCTGGAAGCGTTACACGCCAGCGGCGCAATACCCTTTGTACTCACTGGTGAAAGAGACATTCCCGGCGCGCCGCGCGGTCAATATTGGGACGGAGGCATTATCGATTACCATTTCGATCTGGGTCAGTATCGGGGTGAGGGGTTAATGCTGTATCCCCACTTTCGCGCGGGTATTGTTCCCGGTTGGTTTGACAAATTTCTGCCCTGGCGGCACGCCGCCATCGACGATACCGATAAGCTAGTACTGTTGTGCCCCAGCGAGGAATTCATTGCCACCCTGCCCCATGGCAAAATCCCAGATCGCAACGACTTCAGTCAACTGAAAGAAGATGAGCGGATTCGTTATTGGGAACATTGTATTAAGGCCAGTGCCGCCATGGCGGAGGAGTTCGCCGCCCTGGTTGAACACAGCAACCCCTTGAACGGAGTGACTGTGCATTCCTGATTCAGCTGACGTGCTCGTCCAGGAAGCGCTCCACTTCGCGTCGCAGGGTGCCCTCGAACATAGAGGTGAGTAGGCCAAGCTTGACGGATACGTCGATCAGACCATCGTGAAAGGACAGTGTTCCGTCTACGCCAGCACCCTTGATTTTTACCCGATCTCCGTCCCATCGAGAACGCACGCCATGCTCTCTGGCAAGACTGTCGGCGAGCTGTTCAGCGGCTTCACGCACGTCTTCCTTGGGCATGGTATAGGCTTTGGTAATTCGAAATCCGGCCACGGGCACTCCTCTGGTTTTATAAAAGTATAGAGCATGCCACGCATCGCGGCATGCTCTGGAGCCCAGCACTCATTCTATGGCGCTGAACACGCCGTTATCGAGGTGATAGGTCCACCCACAGCACTCGTCGGCCAACATGGCATCAATAATGCCTTGGTCTTCGCTGTAGGCGACCGTGCGCCGGGCGTCTGGTAAATCAAATACAGCCACTGCTCGCCACGGTTCCATTCCCTGGTACAACACCGTATAGCCGACGACAACAGCATCGCCCTGGTAGTCTGCAATGACCTCACGAATATCACTGGCCTCGCGCACTTGCTCGGTGACATCGTCAAACACCCAACCATCAGGATTGGGCTCAGCTGACCACAGAGCCACACCTTGCTTCGTCAGCATACCGCTCACCGTAGTCACCAGACCCACTTCTTGCGGGTGCTCTCGCAGCAGCTGCGCCATACGAACCGTCGCCTGAAAGACGAAATTGTTAACCGGGCCTCCACCAAAGGTCATGGCGCCGGTCACACTCTGATCGCCATCACCACTCATGCCAAATTCCTGCAGCTGAGAGCGCACGGCAAAGGGGAAGCAAGAATAGAGCTCACGCAATTGAACATCCTCAAAGCGCACCCCCGCTCGGGACATGGCCATTTCACCGGCAATACGAAACCCCGGACATCGGCCCAGCTCACCGCGGCTTGAAACCACCGACATAAAATTGGATTCGGCAAATGCTCGCGGATAAATCCAGCGACCCGGATCAATGCCACGCTCGCGCGCCACGCCAACGCTGCACAGTATCAAGCCTGCGCCCTGATCGACATTCCACTGACTGTTATGCAGTTTGGTGTAAGGAAAAGCCAGCATCCGATTACCGGGAGACGCATCGCGGATAAATTGCGCCTCTACCGGATCGCGCGACCAGGCGTCCGGGTTAGCGGCGGCAACCTCGCTAAAACGCTGATACATTGCCCCCATCTGGTCACGATGCTGCGCGGGAGACAGTCCCTGTTCGTAGCGCAGGGCGCTGTCCATAATGGCGTAGTAACCCACCGGCATACCCAAGCCACTGGCAGACTCCACCTGGGACCACAGTTCATCATCAGGTACCAGCTTTACGTCAGGTTCTGCGCCATCCTGTTGCGTTTCGGATGCCTGTGACCCCGCCTTGGTGGCCAGCAAAGCCCGGTACTTGGCCTCCGCTCCGGTAACCAAGACGACATCAAGTTCGCCGTTCGCTATTCGCTGACAGGCGCGAGTGAGCAGCGTCTGCTGGGACACCCCGAATTCGGCGAATACCGTTTGAGCCGCAGGCGCGCCCAATGCCTGAGCCAATAGTCGACCGGGATCGGAGTACTCCCACATTCCTCGGGGCACAATAATTTCACCGGCCATCGCCAACAGCTCGGTACAACCCGCATCGTCCGCCGCATCACGCAGCGCCCGCTCCATAATCGCAACGGGCTCAAGGGCCTGATTAAAATCCGAGTTGTGCTGCTGAAACGCCGCAACGCCGACCAGTATGGGGGTGTTATCGTTCATGCTAGGCCTTTATGAATGAGTTAGCGTACCACTGCACCATGCCTATTTTTTCGTCCAGGCTTTTATCCTCTTCCATCTCATAGACGTTACGAAAGCCAATGACGACATCGGTGACACCAATCTGTTCAAGCTCCTCAATGCCCTTTTGAGTAAAGGCATTTTGCCCCGTTGTAAAAATTTTGTAGGGCTTGTCCTGGGTTCCATACTCTTCTCGCAACTGCGCGATGCGGCTAATGTAGCCCTGCAATTCTTCCATGTCGGCCCCAGCACACATCCAGCCATCGCCCAACCGTGCAGCGCGCTTCAAAGCTGGCTCTGAGTGCCCGCCGATGAGCAGCGGTGTTGGCTCGGTGGGAGCCGGGCACATTTTATTGGCAGGCATTTGTAGTATTTCACCGTCGTGGCCAAAAAACTCGCCAGTTTCCAGGCCCCTGAGGATCGCAATTTGTTCATCAAACCGCTTGCCGCGTTTTTCCCAGGGCACATCACAGACCGCAAAGTCTTCTTCCCACGGGCTGATACCGATACCAAAATCAAAACGATTACCCGACAAGGCCTGAATGCCCTGTACCTGCTTGGCAACCACGGCTGCCTGACGCACCGCCAGCTTGTAAACAAAGGTTGAAAAACGAATACGCTCGGTAACGGCTGCCATAGCGGCAACCGCTATCAGGGACTCGACAAAAGGCACACTCTCGAGAAACTCCCTGGACCCGTCTGCGTTGTAGGGATATTTTGAACTGGCTTCCTGCGGATAGCAGATGCTGTCCGGAATGGCCAAGCCATCAAACCCGGCCTCTTCCGCCGCTTTGGCCATAGGGAAATAATGGCTGGGGTCGCACAATCCTACCTGTAAGCTGAATCTCATATTGTTTCTCCTGTTATCATCTTCAGCGAACACTCTAGCGCCTGACGGCCAGCGGGTCTGTAGGGCCTTGAATATTCAGTGCATCGGCCTCAAATACTGAACCCACCGCCGTGATCGCCCTGCAGCGACCAACTGATTCACACCGGGCGAGGCCTGACATCGCTATTGGAATGACCCAAATGACTGAAAGCACAGCACACAGCAGAGACCGCACCCAGCGTTTCCTTTTTGAGGAGGCTGATATTCGTGGCGAGGTGGTGCAGGTAGATCAAAGCTATCGCGATATTCTCGCCATTCACCAGTACGCTCCGGGCGTCAGCCAGCTACTGGGCGAGTTCATGGCGGCCGCCGTGCTTCTGGCGACCACCCTCAAATTCGAAGGCAAGCTTGTGCTGCAGGTTCGTTCAGAGGGGCAAATTCCGCTTTTGATGGTTGAATGTGATAGCGAACTGCATCTGCGGGCCATCGCCAGGGGAGCCCAGGAGGCTACATCCGACCGCTTCGAACAACTGTTGGGCGGCGGCCAGCTGGCAATCACCATCGACCCCACTAAAGGCAACCGCTATCAGGGAATAGCGCTACTGACCGGTGGATCCCTCGCCAGCAGTCTGGACGCCTATTTCAAACAATCCGAGCAGCTGGGCACTCGCTTTTGGCTGAGCTGCGACGGCGAGTCCGCCGCCGGCATGTTACTGCAGCAACTGCCGGCTCAGATCGTCACGGACAAGGCCGATAGAAGTGCTCAGTGGCAGCACGTGACCACCCTTGCCAGCACCCTGAAAGACGAGGAATTGCTCAGCGTGTCTGCCCCGGAGCTGGCCCACCGTCTCTACCATGAGGACCCACTGAGGCTGTTCGACCCTTTGAACGTCCGATTTCAGTGCAACTGCTCCGAGGAGCGCACTTTCAACGCGCTGAAATCGCTGCCGAAAGCCGAAATCAGGGAGCTGTTGGAGGAACTGGGCAGCATCACCATGGATTGCGAGTTCTGCAACCAGCAATATCGCTACGTTGAGCAGGATCTCAAAAACATTCTCCAGCCTGATGATCCAGGCACATTACATTAGTCTTGTTTATAGCGAGAATAAAACAATTCATACCGCTGACGTTTCGCAAAGGTTCGTGAGTCTGACATAATTGGCGCCCCAAAACGGCCGCAACCTTAGTCATGGCAAACAGCCCTGACTGAAAAACAGGACACACAATGACCGCAACCGCATCGATCGCCCAGGAATACACCGATCTGGCGCCCTCTCAACTCATCGAGGAGGCCCTGACCCGAGGCGAGGCTACGCTAACCGATACCGGCGCTCTGCTGGTAACCACCGGCAAACGCACGGGTCGCTCTCCCGCCGACCGCTTCACCGTTAAGGAGCCCAGCACCGAGGACTCCATCGATTGGGGCAGCGTTAACCGCCCCTTCGACCCAGACAAATTCGATGCACTTTGGGACCGGGTAGAGGCCTATCTGGCGGAAAGAGACCGCTTTGTCTCTCACCTGCACGTGGGTGCTCACAGCGATCACTACATTCCAGTCAAGGCAACGACTGAAACAGCCTGGCAAAATCTGTTCGGCCGCAATATGTTCATTCGTCCCGACAACTACAATGCGGGGCGCAAGGAAGAGTGGAACATTCTCAACGTCGCCAGCTTCGAGTGCGTTCCCGAACGTGATGGCACCAACTCAGAAGGGGTTGTGATCGTCAACTTTGCTCAGCGCAAAGTATTGCTGGCAGGCATGCGCTATGCCGGAGAAATGAAAAAATCCATGTTTGCGGTACAGAACTTCCTATTGCCGGAAAAAGATGTAATGCCCATGCACTGCTCCGCCAATGTGAGCGAAGACGGTGAAACCACCCTGTTTTTCGGTCTTTCCGGCACCGGCAAGACCACTTTGTCGGCCGACCCGGCAATGTATCTCATCGGCGACGACGAACACGGCTGGGCCAAGGGCTCAGTATTCAATCTGGAAGGTGGTTGCTACGCCAAAACCATCAACCTTTCACAGAAAAACGAGCCGATTATCTGGGATGCCATTCGCTTTGGCGCCATTGTCGAGAACGTGGTTGTCGATGACCACCGCCATGCCGATTACGATGATACTGCGCTAAGCGAGAATGGGCGCTGTTGCTACCCACTTGAACATGTCGACAAGCGCACCGACACCAATGCCGGCGGCGAACCCAAGTGCGTGATTTTTCTAACCTGTGACGTATCGGGTGTACTGCCCCCAGTTTCAATATTGTCCAAAGAAGCCGCTGCGTTCCACTTTCTGTCCGGATACACCGCTCGCGTCGGGTCTACTGAAGTTGGCGCAGAAGCCGGCATTCACCCCACCTTTTCTACCTGCTTCGGCGCGCCTTTTATGCCGCGACCCGCAGGCGACTATGCTGAGCTACTGATGAAGCGCGTAGAAGATTTCGACTCGCAGGTATACCTGGTTAATACCGGCTGGACCGGCGGCTCCGGCGCTCCCGGTGGCACTGGCTCACGCTTCCCGATCCCGGTGACTCGCGCTATTGTGCACGCCTGCCAGAGTGGCGCGTTACTCAACGCAGAAACCGCACACCTGGATACCCTCAATCTGGACTTCCCCACCGAAATTCCCGGGGTTGATGCCAAGTACGTCAATCCGCGCGCCTCGTGGGGAGATGAGGCTGCATACGACGAACAGGCATCCACGCTGGCCTCACTGTTCGCCGACAACATAAAGAACTTCGATGTCTCCGACGCTATTGTGGCAGCAGGACCAGTCAGCGGCTAAATCTGACTCAGTGACATCTTAAGGGGCCCCTGAGGCCCCTTTTTGTTGCCTGTGCATACCCCGCAAAAAAGACACCTTCTTTTAGTATGTTTATTCTAATTTTATTCCGTAGTCTGCACTCATTGGCGGGATACACCGCTGCATATTGAAACTTGAGGAGTGAAACCATGGCTGAGCAACTGACCATCGATGAAGCTGTAAAAACTGTAAAGAAAACTGCCAAGAAGGCTGCACCTAAGCGTAAGGCTCCTGC
>JBDWQQ010000100.1:0-95774 GCA_039986455.1 Halioglobus sp. | reverse complement strand
ATCTAGCCAAAAACCAGCCGAAGATCACTGCAACTTCCTAAAAAAGGCTAACTTCGTCAATAAAGCAGCTAAATGCTGCCAACATGCAAAAATATGGGTTAACTGCTAGACAGGCTTCTGATATTGCGCCAAACTTGGCTCAATAATGAAAACACTCAGGAGCCTGGTCACATGGCGACTATACTCGTACTGCACGGCCCCAACCTGAACCTGCTGGGCGAGCGCGAGCCTGAGATCTACGGTCAAACCACACTCAACGACATCAACCAAAAATTGCAACAACTGGCCCGAGACAAGGGTCATCACCTGCTTTACGTGCAAAGCAATGCCGAATACGAACTGGTTGAACGCGTTCAAGATGCCCGTCACGAGGGTGTTAATTTTATCCTGATCAATCCGGCCGCTTTTACTCACACCAGCGTCGCACTAAGAGACGCGCTGGCAGCCGTTGAAATTCCATTTATCGAGATTCATCTTTCCAATGTGCATGCCAGGGAAGAGTTTCGTCGACATTCCTATTTTTCCGACCTCGCCCAGGGAGTGATCTGCGGGCTGGGGCCACAGGGCTACGAACTGGGACTACAGGCCGCCCTGCGTTACTTGGAACAATCCTGACAACCAACAAAGAGAAATCACTATGGATATTCGCAAGGTTAAAAAACTGATCGAACTCCTGGAAGAGTCGAACATTGGCGAGATTGAAATCAAAGAGGGCGAAGAGTCCGTTCGCATCAGTCGCAACGGCAACCAGAATATGATGGCTGCCCCGGCGCCTATGTACGCGGCACCCCCAGCGGCACCCGCACCAGCAGCGCCTGCTACTGCAGCACCCGCCGCCCCAGCTGCCGAAAGCGCCCCTGCCACCAGCGGACATGTGGTCAAATCGCCCATGGTAGGCACCTTCTACCGATCACCAGCGCCCACTTCCCCGTCTTTTGCTGAAGTCGGGCAGACCGTGAAAGTCGGCGATGTGATCTGCATTGTTGAAGCGATGAAAATGATGAACCAGATTGAAGCAGACAAGGCGGGCACCATCGAAGCCATCATGGTAGAAAACGGCGAGCCGGTAGAATTCGACCAGCCACTGTTCTCCATCGTCTAAGGCCAAGGCCCCCGAGGACCAACAAATGCCCATACTGGACAAGGTACTGATCGCCAATCGCGGCGAGATAGCCCTGCGTATACTGCGCGCCTGTAAAGAACTGGATATCAAAACCGTGGCGGTACACTCTTCGGCCGACGCGGAGTTGATGCACGTGCGTCTGGCGGATGAATCTGTCTGCATAGGCCCGCCCTCCTCCACCGACAGCTACCTCAACGTGCCGGCCATCATTTCCGCCGCAGAGGTGACAGACACCACCGCCATACACCCAGGCTACGGCTTTCTGGCAGAAAACGCTGATTTTGCTGAGCAGGTCGAGAAGAGCGGCTTCACCTTTATCGGACCAACCGCCGACACCATCAGGCTAATGGGAGACAAGGTTTCCGCCATTGAGTCCATGAAACGCTCTGGCGTACCCACCGTACCTGGCTCCGACGGCCCCCTGACGGATGACCACGAGCGCACCAAGGAAATTGCCTTACGCGTAGGCTATCCGGTGATCGTTAAAGCCGCCGCCGGCGGTGGCGGCCGGGGCATGCGAGTGGTGCACAACGAAGAAGTTCTCATTAGCTCGATAGAAGTGACCAAGAGTGAAGCAGCAGCGGCTTTTGGTTCTGACGTAGTATATCTGGAAAAATTTCTCCAAAAGCCACGCCATGTAGAGGTTCAGATCATCGCCGATGGCCAGGGCAACGCAATTCACTTGGGCGACCGGGACTGCTCACTTCAGCGCAGACACCAGAAAGTACTGGAAGAAGCCCCTGCGCCAGGGATCCCGGAGGACCTGCGTTCTCAGGTTGCGGAAGCCTGCGTCAACGCCTGTATTGAGATCGGCTATCGCGGCGCCGGCACCTTCGAATTTCTCTATGAAGATGGCGGTTTCTACTTTATCGAGATGAATACCCGGGTACAGGTAGAGCATCCGGTGACAGAAATGATTACCAATTTCGATATCGTCAAAGAGCAGCTGCGCATCGCAGCGGGAATGCCCCTGTCGGTTACCCAGGACGAGATCAGCTTTCACGGCCACTCCTTTGAATGCCGAATCAATGCGGAAGACCCACAGAACTTCCTGCCATCGCCGGGCAAAGTCACCACATTCCACGCGCCGGGCGGATTGGGTGTGCGCTGCGATTCTCACCTTTACGATGGTTATACCGTACCGCCGTTCTACGACTCGCTGATCGCCAAGGTTATTACCTTCGGCGAGAGCCGTGATGTCGCCCTCGCCCGCATGCGCCAGGCCCTCGATGAATTGGTCGTAGAAGGTATTCGGACCAATACTCCCCTCCACCGGGACCTCACCCGAGACCGCGCCTTCCGAGCGGGTGGTGTGAGCATTCACTACCTCGAGAGCAAGCTGGAAGACTGATAGTCAGCGCCCTTCGCCTGGAGTTCGCAACATGAGCTCCAGCGCAGGTCGCGCGCCTTATAAGGCCTTATGGAGCCCGCCCCAATGAGCTGGATTCAGCTTCGACTGGACACCGACCCCGAGCAAATCGAGCAACTGGAAGAACTGATGCTCGCCAGCGGTTCGGTGGCGGTCACCATGGAAGACAACGCCGACCAACCCGTACTGGAACCAGCAGTCGGCGAAACGCCTCTGTGGGGCCAGACCCGATTGACAGGGCTCTACCCCGCAGACACCGATATGAAAGCCACTCTGGCGCACTTTCCGCCTGAACTTCTCGCCCAATGCAATCAGCGCATCGAGATACTGGAAGACAAGGACTGGGAGCGGGAATGGATAAAGCATTATCAGCCCATGCAGTTTGGTACGCGCCTCTGGGTCTGCCCAAGCTGGCTTGAGCCCCCTGAGCCGGAGGCAGTAAACCTGCTACTGGATCCCGGCCTGGCATTTGGCACAGGGACCCACCCGACGACTGCGTTGTGTCTGACTGAACTTGACGGCATGAATCTGGAACAGCAGAACGTCGTCGATTACGGTTGTGGCTCTGGCATTCTCGCCGTGGCGGCACTGAAGCTGGGAGCCAGCGAAGCCCTGGGTGTCGACAACGATCCACAGGCACTGGTGGCCAGCAAAGACAACGCGCAGCGTAACGGCGTCGATTCAGCGGCACTTACTGTCGCGCTCCCGGGGCAATATGACCAGAACCACTGGCATCATCGTGCAGACACCGTAATAGCCAACATCCTGGCCGGCCCGCTGATGGAACTCTCGGACACACTGCTGCATTGCCTGAAACCCGGCGGTACGCTCATGCTCTCCGGCCTACTGAACACCCAGGCCCCGGCCATGATCGAACACTACGCTCCCTTTATTTCACTGCGAATTGCTGGAGAGCACGAAGGCTGGGTTTGCCTGAGAGGCGAGATCGCGCCCTAACATCGTCGACAGCATCGTCGGTGACCCAACACCCATTCTGACGCACCGCAAAAATTGGCGAATTTTTGTGCAGATAATCTTCCACGAATAGCGCCTTGGGAGTATGATACCGCCTCTTTTTCGCACCATTCTTTGCATAGCGTTTTTAATGCCGCAGATCGGACCTTACAAGCTGGCCAATCAGGTTGCCCTCGCCCCAATGGCAGGGGTCACTGACTTACCTTTTCGTCGCCTTTGCGCCGAAATGGGCGCCGGGCTGGTGGTCTCTGAAATGATCAGCAGCAACCCCCGCCTGAGAGATTCTCGCAAGACAGCCTGGCGCAGCGTCCATGACTCTGAAGTTGAGCCACGATCGGTACAAATCGCCGGTAGCGAGCCTCTCGAATTGGCCGAGGCTGCCCAGTACAACGCGAGCCAGGGCGCCCAAATCATCGACATCAATATGGGTTGTCCGGCGAAAAAGGTCTGCAAAAAATCTGCAGGGTCTGCACTGTTAGCTGACGAGGCATTGGTAAAGGATATCTTGCAAACGGTCGTTGATTCGGTCGACGTACCAGTAACCCTGAAGATCCGCACCGGGGCCAGCCCAACCGCTCGCAATGCCATTACTATCGCGCGTATTGCAGAGGATGCAGGCATTGCGGCCCTGGCTGTGCACGGTCGCACGCGGGCATGCAAGTTTGAGGGCGAAGCAGAATACGACACCATCGCCGCAATCGTCGAGGCCACCGACTTTCCCGTCTTCGCCAATGGCGACATTGACTCGCCGGAAAAAGCAGCCCTTGTACTAGAGCGCACCGGTGCTGCCGGCGTAATGATCGGCCGCGCCGCCCAGGGCAAACCCTGGCTATGCGGCCAAATAGCAGCGCACCTCGCCGGAGAAGCGGTCGTGGAGGTTGCTCCCAAAGAACAACTGGCCATTCTGCAACGCCACCTTTTGGCGTTACACGGCTTCTATGGCGAATTCATGGGCGTACGCATTGCCCGCAAACACGTGGGTTGGTATCTGCAGGACCAACCCGACTATCGCTTGCGTAGGACAGCTTTCAACAGCTTACAAACACCGACCGAGCAACTGCAGCAGATAACCCAACTTTTTCATTACGATTGTCATAAGGAATTAGCAGCATGACCAGGGCTGAACCCCTTCACTCGCCAGTAGACGGCGAAAGCGCCGCCAACGATGAGCAGCTTCAAACCAACGAAGCATCCAATCTCCGAAACGCAGTGACCGCCAGTGTCCGCAAATACCTCGCAGAACTGGACGGCCAGATGTCCACCGATGTCTACCAAATGGTATTGGCAGAAATGGAGGCACCTCTGCTGGAGGAAATCATGACCTATACCCGCAACAACCAGACCAAGGCCTCCATCATGCTGGGCCTGAACCGCGGTACGCTGCGCAAAAAACTCAAGCAGTACAACCTGATTGACAGCAAGGACTGAGGCAATGAGTGAACTGGTAAAAGTATCTCGCGCTTTAATCAGCGTGTCTGACAAGTCCGGCATTGTCGAGTTTGCCACTGGCCTACGCGCAATGGGCGTGGAGCTACTTTCAACAGGCGGCACCTACAAGTTACTGAAAGACAATGATCTTGATGTGACCGAAGTGTCGGAGTACACCGGCTTTCCGGAAATGATGGATGGTCGCGTTAAAACACTGCATCCAAAAGTGCATGGAGGGATTCTTGCCAGACGCGGCCAAGACGATGCGGTGATGGCAGATCACGGCATTGATGCCATCGACATGGTGGTGGTCAACCTTTACCCCTTTGAAGCCACAGTCGCCAAACCGGACTGCAGCCTTGAAGATGCCGTTGAAAATATCGACATCGGCGGGCCCACCATGGTCCGGGCCGCGGCTAAAAACCACCGTTTTGTAAACATCGTGGTCAACGCCAGTGACTACACCACCGTTCTGGCGGAAATGCAGGCCAACGATGGTGCCACCAGCATGGAGACGCGCTTCGACCTGGCGATAAAGGCTTACGAGCACACCGCCGCCTACGACGGGGCGATTGCCAATCACTTCGGTAAATTGGTACCCGGTGGCTCAGAAACCTTCGCGCGCACCTTCAATACCCAATTCCACAAAGTGCAGGAAATGCGCTACGGCGAAAACCCACACCAGAAGGCCGCTTTCTACGTGGAAAAAGAGCCCGCGGAAGCAGGCATCGCCACTGCAAAGCAAATTCAGGGCAAGGAACTGTCCTACAACAATGTGGCTGACACCGATGCGGCGCTGGAGTGCGTTAAGAACTTTTCAGAACCCGCCTGTGTCATCGTCAAGCATGCCAACCCCTGCGGCGTGGCCGTCGCCAGCGACATTGGCAAGGCCTACGATTTGGCTTTCGATACCGATTCAGAATCTGCCTTTGGCGGCATTATCGCGTTTAACCGCGAGCTCGATGCTGCCACCGCAGCTGCCATTTGCGAGCGTCAATTTGTTGAAGTGATCATTGCACCCAGTGTCAGTGCAGAAGCTGCTGCTGCCGTGGCTGAAAAGAAAAACGTTCGTCTGCTGGAATGTGGCGAATGGTCTGCTCAGGGGCCAGCGCTGGACTATAAGCGCGTAAACGGCGGGCTGCTGGTGCAGGACCGAGACCTTGGCATGGTCGTCGAGGCTGACTTAAAGGTGGTGAGCAAAGTTCAGCCTACAGAGCGGCAGTTAAACGACCTGCTATTTGCCTGGAAAGTGGCGAAGTTTGTAAAGTCCAACGCGATTATCTATGCCAATAATGGCCAGACAGTGGGCGTAGGGGCTGGTCAAATGAGCCGGGTCAACTCTGCCCGCATCGCTGCCATCAAAGCTGAACACGCGGGCCTGGCAGTAAAGGGATCAGTGATGGCGTCCGACGCCTTTTTCCCATTCCGCGACGGCATTGATGCCGCCGGCGAACGGGGCATCGCTGCCGTCATCCAACCGGGCGGTTCCATTCGCGATGAAGAAATCATTGCAGCGGCGGACGAACACGGCATGGCCATGGTGTTTACTGGCATGCGCCATTTCCGCCATTAAGCATCCCTCGTCACCCCCGCTCAAGCAGGGGTCCAGTAACGATTGAGCCCAAAACCTTCGAGGCCCAGAAAGCTGGATTCCGCAATGGCGGACCACCACTTTCGCCAGAATACCGTCAAACAGTGACGAGGAGACAGCATTGAACGTACTTATTATTGGCAGCGGCGGTCGTGAACATGCCCTCGCCTGGAAAACCGCCCAATCTGACCAGGTGGAAACGGTTTATGTTGCGCCTGGCAATGCCGGCACGGCGACTGAGCCCGGCATTGAAAACGTTGCAATTGATGTCATGGATTTTACCGCTCTCGCGGACTTTGCTGAGAACAACGAAGTCGGCCTCACGATCGTTGGCCCAGAGGCGCCACTCGTAGAGGGCGTTGTCGATTATTTTGCCGAGCGCAATCTCCGCTGCTTTGGACCCAGCGCGGGCGCAGCTCAGCTTGAAGGCTCCAAAGCGTTCACCAAAGATTTTCTCGCGCGTCATCAAATACCCACCGGCGCCTACGCTAATTTTACCGAGGTAGAACCTGCACTGGCTTACCTGCGCGAGCAGGGCGCACCAATAGTAGTTAAGGCCGATGGCCTCGCGGCGGGTAAAGGCGTCATTGTTGCCGAGACGCTTGAGCAAGCCGAAGAAGCGGTGACCGACATGCTTTCCGGTAATGCTTTTGGCGATGCCGGCTGTCGTGTCGTGATAGAAGAATTTCTTGAAGGCGAGGAAGCCAGCTTTATCGTAATTGTTGATGGCAGCAACGTCCTTCCTATGGCCACCAGTCAAGATCACAAGCGCATTGGCGAGGGCGACACCGGCCCCAATACCGGAGGCATGGGCGCGTACTCCCCTGCCCCCGTAGTCGATGAGCTTATTCACCAGCGCATTATGGATGAAGTGATCATGCCAACCGTGCGCGGGATGGCTGCAGAAGGTAACGACTACACCGGTTTTTTGTACGCGGGCCTCATGATTTCGTCCGCCGGTGAGCCCAAGGTCATTGAATACAACTGCCGCTTTG
This sequence comes from Halioglobus sp., assembly GCA_039986455.1. Taxonomy (GTDB): domain Bacteria; phylum Pseudomonadota; class Gammaproteobacteria; order Pseudomonadales; family Halieaceae; genus Halioglobus. The sequence continues at coordinate 88,293 of JBDWQQ010000100.1, read as the reverse complement.
GCGATCCGGAAACGCAGCCCATTATGGTGCGCCTGCAATCAGACCTGGTGGCTCTTTGTGAATCCGCTTTGGATAAAAAGCTGGACACCACCAGTGCCGACTGGGACCAGCGCTGCGCCATCGGCGTGGTGTTAGCCGCCGGCGGTTACCCGGCAAGCTATGGCAAAGGCGCCGTCATCGAAGGGCTTCATGCGCCACAAGCGGACAATATCAAGGTATTTCACGCCGGAACCCAGCAAGATGGCGACAATATCGTCACCAGTGGAGGCCGCGTGCTGTGCGTAACCGCTCTGGGTGAAGACATCGCAGCCGCTCAAAAGGACTGCTATCTGGGCGCCGATAAGATCAGCTGGGAAGGCGTCACCCTGCGTCGCGACATTGGCTGGCGAGCCATCGCGCGCTATAGTCAAAGCTGAGCTTTCAGAGCAACGACTCATGCGCAAACGCAGACTTTCACTGGTTGACCGTTTCATCAGCGAGGCAGACTCGGTGATGCGCACCATCACCAATCAAGGGCACTCAGCGGGCCGACCCTCGCCCGCCGAAGGCCATTCGGATACCGAATTATCTGAGCCAGACCGCAAACACGTTGCCGGCCTGATGCGCGTCAACCATACCGGGGAAGTGTGTGCCCAGGCCCTTTATCAGGGCCAGGCGCTGACCGCCCGTTTACCCAAAGTTCGCGAAGAAATGCAGCATGCCGCCGACGAGGAAATTGATCATCTGGTGTGGTGTGAAGAGCGCCTGAGAGAACTTGATAGCCACACCAGCTATTTGAATCCTGCTTGGTATGGCATGTCTTTTGCCCTGGGCGCCATCGCGGGCGCGATTGGCGATGACGTGAGCCTCGGCTTTGTTGCTGCGACAGAAGAGCGCGTGTGCAACCACCTGAAAGACCACCTGAAGGAACTCCCTGAAGATGATCGCAAGTCGCAGCTCATTCTGCAGAAAATGCTGGAAGACGAAGAGCGCCACGGCACTAATGCGCTGGAAGCAGGCGGTAAAGATTTCCCCAAGTCGGTGAAGGACGCTATGACAGCAGTTTCGGGGTTAATGACTGGCAGCAGTTACCGGCTTTGATTCTTATCTAATCATGGCATCGAGTAACGCAGTCTTCTACCGTTCCCGCCTGTGGACCTTCATCTGGGTCTATATTCTCTCCATTTACTTATCGCTGCCGTTCATGCGCTCGATCCTCGGTTTCTTGAAGGAATCGCTGGGGCGGTCCAATTTCTCACTGCTGCTTTCACTCACCATGTTATTTGTCGGATTAGTGATTTTGATCTGGGGTGGACGCCGCAGTCTAAAACACTGCGCTTTAGCCGCTATTCCGCTCATTATCATCGGCGTTACCTCATTCAATTTGTCGATACCAGAAGAGCGGGTTCACTTTCTCCAATATGGCTTGCTTGGGGTAATGGTGACCGCAACTGCCCGCGATGAGTCGATTACTCTTGTTGCAAAACTGGCCGTGTTCGCTATTTTAGTAGGCGTGATCGACGAAGCGATTCAATGGTGCCTACCAAATAGAGTCGGAGATTTAAGAGATGTGGCTTTTAATACCGTGGCAGCTATCCTAGGAATATGGATTGGAAAAACACTCTTTGGACAACCCTCTTCTGGCTCGCCACCGCAGTCTCCCTGAAAGCGAATGCTCTCGAAATCACTTTCATTGATGTGGGCGAAGGGGAAGCCATTTTCCTGGAGTCAGCTGGACACACTGCGTTAATCGACAGCGGGAACCCACTAAGCGGCGGTCAGACCGCCGCTTTTTTGAACGCCAGAGGTCTAAAATCTCTGGATACAATCATCATCACCCACCCACATTTGGATCATCTAGGTGGCGTATTCCAGCTCCTTTCGCACTTCATCTTCGACCAACGATACGACAACGGCCAGAACCCTGACCCTGAAAACGACCTGTACCGCTGGTATCGAGAGGCCTATCGCAGTGACAACTATCGTATATTGAAGGCCGGCGACAGGCTCACACTGGGGGATGCCCACCTTCAGGTACTCAATGCGGTGCAACAGAAGCGCACAAACTGGAACCAAAATTCCATTGTGCTGATGCTCAGTCATGGGAATAGCCGGGCTTTGCTCATGGCAGACGCGGACACGTCCGTTGAGCGAGAACTGATCGCGAGCGGGGTACCACTAAAGGCCAGCCTACTAAAGCTAGGGCATCATGGTCATTCGGATGCCACTTCAACGGAATTTTTAGAGCATGTCGACCCGGAGTATGCCGTCATCTCTATTAATCGAGACAACTTACGTGGCTACCCATCCGCAGAAATTCTGAACCGACTTGATAATTATTCCGTTCAGTCTTTGATGACCTACAAGCTTGGAGATATAACCTTCAGAAGTGATGGCGAGCGCTTCTATCGTCTCGAGCGCTAGCAATCGTCAAGCCTCTGCGTCGACGATCTCATAGCTATGCGTGATATCGACGCCTGCAGCGCCTAGCATTATGGACGCACTACAATACTTTTCGGCTGACAACTCTACCGCCCGCTTCACCTGATTTTCCTTTAGAGCTATGCCGCTTACTACAAAGTGTAAGTTGATTTTGGTAAACACCGCCGGCACCGCATCAGCTCGCTCGGCATCGATTTCCACGCGACAATCAACGACTTTCTGCCGTGACTTTTTCAGCATGCCCATCACGTCATAGGTGGAGCAACCTCCGGTGCCAATCAGGAGCATTTCCATAGGGCGCGGGCCCATATTACGGCCGCCCAGATCTTCGGAGCCATCCATGATCACCGCGTGACCGCTGCCAGATTCGCCCACGAACATGGCGCCATCAGTCCACTTAACCGTCGCTTTCATCGGATCCTCAACTACAAAAAAACAGGCGCAGCAGCTTAGCACAACATATATCGTTTTACTTGAGAGGCGTCTGGGCTAGAATCGACCCATAACTATTCAAGGTAGGGGTAAAGCGGGTGCTAAAACCGCAAGTGACAAACAGCATTCCCAACGTGGAAAATTTTTTGCGTCATTGCCAAAGGCAGCAATATAAAGCCAAGGCGACCGTCATGAAACAAGGGGAAGCGGGCGACAAGCTCTACCTGATTCTGGAAGGTTCAGTCTCCGTCATGGTGGAGGATGAATCAGAGCCAGACCACATGCTGGTGGTCAGTTACCTTAACCCCGGTGACTTTGTCGGCGAGATGGGCCTGTTTGAAGATGAAGTGACTCCGCGCAGCGCCATGGTGGTTGCCAAGACAGAATGCGAGGTCGCAGAGATCAGCTACGAAAAGTTCCACCAGATCAGCGCTCAATACCCGGAAGTGCTTTACGCCCTTGCTCGACAACTGGGCAAACGGCTGCGCCAGACAACTCGTAAGCTCACAGATCTCGCCTTTGTCGATGTATCTGGGCGTATCGCTCATACGCTGATGGACCTTTGTCGCGAACCCGATGCCATGACCCACCCGGACGGCATGCAGATCAAAATAACCCGCCAAGAGCTGGGTAAAATTGTGGGCTGTTCCCGGGAAATGGCGGGACGCGTACTCAAGGCTCTGGAACAGGACGGCCTTGTTTCCGTTGCCGGCAAAACTATGGTGGTGTTTGGGGCGCGTTAGCCCGAGCTCAAAGCCCAGTCACGACTACCAGATCAAGGGCTGCCACTGTGCCGCCCTAGACTGCTAGAAAAACAACTCTTTCAGCTTTTCGCCCGGGTCTTCCGCCCGCATAAAGGCCTCGCCTACTAGGAAGGCGTGCACGTCCCGCTCACGCATCACTGCCACATCTGCAGGTGTGTGAATACCACTCTCGGTCACCACAACGCGGTCACTCGGAATATGTGGCAATAGATCGAAGGTTGTTTCTAGACGCATGTCGAAGCTGTGCAAGTCACGGTTGTTAACACCCACCAGCTGGGTCTCCAGCTCCAAGGCTCGATCTAGTTCCGCACGATCGTGCACTTCTACCAATACGTCTAGCCCAAACTCGGATGCCGTCTCAGCCAACTCGCGCATTTGATCATCGGCAAGTGCTGCCACAATCAACAATATGGCATCGGCGCCAATGGCTCGCGCTTCTACTATTTGATAGGGGTCGACCGTAAAATCTTTTCGAATCACCGGCAGATCGCAGGCGTTGCGCGCCTGCTGCAGGTATTCATCGGAACCCTGGAAAAAGTCGATATCGGTGAGCACCGATAAACACGTCGCACCTCCTGAAGCATAGCTTTCGGCAATCGCGGCAGGCTGAAAATCTTCGCGAATAACACCCTTGCTGGGCGAGGCTTTTTTCACCTCGGCGATAACCGCGGGTTCTGAGCGAGCGACGGTTGCAGCCATTGCGGCGGCAAAACCGCGCGGCGAGGACTGCTCTTTCATCAGCGACTCTAGGCTACCAAAAGATACCTTGGTGCGGCGCGAAGCTACCTCTTCCGCTTTGCGAGCCAGGATCTTGCGTAAAATAGTGGGGGGATTTACAGCCATCGCTTAATCAAGCTCCGCCACGCATCAACTGCGTAAAATCGATAAAAGACTTGAGCTTTTCCGCCGCCTGACCCGTCGCCAACAAATCCTCTGCCATGTCCACGCCATCAGCTAAGGTACTGGCGACACCTGCCACGTAGATCGTGGCACCGGCATTAAGCGCAATAATGGCTGCTGCCTTACGGGAAGCGTCGTCACCTTTTCCCGCCAGGGCATTGCGAATCAATTCTGCTGACGCATGTGAGTCAGCGACTGATAAACCCTCCAGGCTCTCTCGCTGAACGCCAAAGTCCTCGGGGTTAATGTGGTAAGTCTCAATATTGCCCGCCCTTAACTCGGCGACTTGCGTTCCTGCAGCAATGGATATCTCATCCAGACCATCATCAGAATGCACAACCATCACATGCTCCGCACCCAACGCCTTACACACTTGCGCCAGAGGCTCGCAGAGATCTGCTGAGAAAACACCAATAACCTGACGCTTCACTCCTGCAGGATTGGTGAGTGGGCCCAATACGTTGAAAATTGTGCGCATGCCCAGCTCACGCCGGGGGCCAACTGCATAGCGCATAGCGCTGTGGTGGGCCGGCGCAAACATAAAGCCCACGCCGACTTCTTCAATCGCTCGGGCAACCTGAGTGGGATCCAGGTCCAAGGGCAGGCCCAATGTTTCGAGTACATCTGAGCTGCCGCTGCTAGAGGAGACACCGCGGTTGCCGTGTTTGGCAACGTGCGCACCCGCTGCAGCCACCACAAAGGTCGATGCGGTGGACACGTTAAACAGGTTGGCGCCATCTCCACCCGTGCCGACGAGGTCCACCAAATGAGGGCAGTCTACTGCTACCGGGGTAGCAAGCTCGCGCATCACCTGGGCGGCACCGGCAATTTCATCGATGGTTTCACCCTTAATGCGCAGCGCAACTAATAAGGCACCAATTTGGGCGTCCGTCGCATCTCCCGACATGACCTGGCGCATGACGCCCGCCATCTCTTCGCGCGTGAGATCCCTGGGCTCAACCAGAGCGACAACGGCCTTTTGAATATCCATGTTATTGCTCCAAAAAATTGCGCAGCAAGTCGTGACCGTGCGCAGTAAGAATGGATTCCGGATGAAACTGCACGCCTTCTATCGCCAGTTCTTTATGACGAAGGCCCATAATCTCATCCACCTCACCAGACTCTGTTTGAGTCCAGGCGGTGACCTCCAGACAGTCGGGCAAACTATCTTTGGCTACCACCAAGCTGTGGTAGCGCGTTGCCTCAAAGGGTTGGCTAAGACCACGAAAAACCCCTTCGCCGCGATGATGTACCGGAGAGGTTTTACCGTGCATCACCTTACGAGCTCGTATCACTTCTCCCCCAAACACCTGGCCTATGCTCTGGTGTCCCAGACAAATTCCGAGAATGGGGAGTTTACCCGCGTACTCCTTAATCACCGCCATGGAAACACCGGCTTCGTTGGGAGTACAGGGACCGGGGGAGATAACGATCTTTTCAGGGTTCAGCGCGGCAATATCCGCCACTGCAATTTCATCATTACGCACCACATGAACGTCTGCACCCAACTCACCCAAATACTGCACCACGTTGTAGGTAAAGGAGTCATAGTTATCAATCATCAGCAACATGGTTTACTCCTCCCCTGCCAGGACCATAGAGGCCGCGCGAAACATTGCACGTGCCTTGTTGTGGGTTTCTTTCCATTCCAGTCGCGGCACAGAGTCTGCCACTACACCACCTCCAGCCTGAACGTAAAGCTTTCCATCTTTGATAACGGCAGTGCGAATGGCGATGGCTGTATCCATGTCACCCGCCCATGAAATGTAACCGACAGCCCCGCCGTAGACACCACGCTTCACCGGTTCCAGTTCATCGATGATTTCCATCGCTCGAATCTTGGGAGCACCACTGAGGGTGCCGGCGGGGAGCGTCGCCCTGAGAACATCAATCGCGGTTTTGTCGTCTTTTAGCTCGCCAGTCACATTAGAAACAATATGCATAACATGCGAGTAGCGCTCCACAACCATTTTGTCAGTCAACTCCACCGTACCCGTCTCGGCGATACGGCCCACATCGTTGCGCCCCAGGTCGATTAGCATCAGGTGCTCGGCAATTTCCTTGGGGTCAGCCAGCAACTCGTCTTCTAGCGCCTGATCTTCCTCCTCGGTATAGCCACGCCGACGCGTTCCCGCAATTGGGCGCACTGTAACCAGTCCTTTTTCCAAGCGAGCCAAAATTTCAGGCGATGAACCCACGATGTGGAAATCTTCCAAATCCAGGTAGTACATATACGGCGAAGGATTCAAATTGCGCAATGCACGATAGAGGTTTAGCGGTGGTGCAGAGAAAGGCACGCTCATGCGCTGGGAGGGCACCACCTGCATGACATCACCTGCCAACACGTAGTCCTTCACCTTCTCCACCGCTTCGTAATATTGCTCCTCGGTGAAATGCGAATCGGCCTGCTGCTCCAATTCGGAACTGTCAGCGGCACCCAGCACTACCTCGGGCAGTGCCGGCATCGGCTCAGGCAATTTGGCAACCAACTCCTCAAGGCGTTGGTTCGCCCTATCCAACGCATTTTCCTGCGACGGATCAGCGTTAATGACCAGGCGAATGGTGCCCGCAAGATTGTCGAAGACCAGTACTTCCTCTGACACCATCAACAAGATATCGGGATTACCGAGTTCGTCTTCAGGCACTCCGGGTGCCAGCCGCGGCTCAACATAGCGGACGGTATCGTAACCAAAGTAGCCCACCAGACCACCGTGGAAAACAGGGAGGTCATCTCTGGGGGCAGTGCGATAGCGGTTTTGAAAAGCCTCAGCAAACGCCAGAGGATCCTCTACCTCCTGACCTTCCTTAAGTTCGCCGTCGACATAAATATCAGCTTGATACCCATGTACCTTTAGCACCGTGCGACAAGGCAGCCCAATGATGGAGTAGCGCCCCCACTTTTCACCGCCCTGAACGGACTCAAAGAAGAAAGAGTAAGGCCCTTCCGCCAGTTTGCGGTAGGCACTGATGGGCGTTTCCAGGTCGGCCAGCACTTCGATGCTAACGGGTATACGGTTGTAATCTTGTGCCGCCAGCGCGGCAAAGTCCTGCGAATTCATGGGTGTTCCTCGGAGATTGAATGTGCGTAATCAGGTCGTGATGGGTTCCTGGCTACCATCGCCAGCAAGTGATCTCACGCATTGAGAGCTGCTCAATGCTGTTACGCAGGGCTGTTTGCACAGCGTTCTCCGGATTCAAAGGACGCCTATTGTACATCGACGAAATGTATTGGCAAATGGGCGGGAAAGCGGATGGCGAGCGGCTGAGCCCCTCGAAACGGTCAGGCCGTCGCTTTTGCGGAGCTGCGGTTTCGGGGGCTGTCGGCGAGGACTGTCTGAGGCTGCTTAGGGGTTGCGCTCAGCAACCCCTGCCGAGTTCCGCAGCTGCCCGAAAACGCGGCGGAGTTCACGGCCGTTTCGCGGGGTTCAGCCGCTCGCCAGCCGCCTGTCGCTGACAGGCTTAAACAGTCGCCAATTGCGCACGCATCTCAGCAATGACTTCGGCATAATCCGGCTGATTAAAGATCGCAGAGCCCGCGACAAAGGTATCTGCCCCAGCGGCCGCAATTTCAGCAATATTCTTCGCCGATACACCTCCGTCGATTTCCAGGCGGATGTCATAGCCCGAAGCGTCAATCAACGCCCTCGCCTCGCGCAACTTTTCCAGAGTGCCGGGAATAAAGGATTGCCCCCCAAAGCCCGGGTTAACCGACATCAGTAAGATCATATCAACCTTGTCCATCACGTACTTCAGCGCATCGAGCCCCATGGCTGGGTTGAACACCAGGCCAGATTTACAGCCCGCGCTGCGGATCATTTGCAGGGATCGGTCCACATGGGTAGACGCATCGGGGTGGAAGGTAATGTAGGTCGCGCCCGCCTCAGCGAAATCTCCAATCAAGCTATCTACCGGGCTTACCATCAGGTGCACATCAATCGGCGCAGTGACCCCATGATTGCGCAGGGCCTTACAAACCATGGGGCCAATAGTTAAATTAGGTACGTAATGGTTGTCCATTACATCGAAGTGCACCACATCGGCACCCGCTTCCAACACGTTGTCGACTTCTTCACCCAGGCGGGCAAAATCAGCAGAGAGAATAGAGGGGGCGATCAGGTATTCAGCCATTGGCCAAGGCTCCTTAGGGTAGTTGCCGCCATTCTACCTGCTATCGCCGTCGGCGACGAGATGAGCAGGCAAAATGCGATCAGCGCAAAGCGCGGATTCTGGTATCCAGTGCGGCCAATCGCTCAGGTGTGCCCACATCTTCCCACTCTCCGTCGTGGTACTCCGCACCCAGGCTTCCAGCGCCAATCGCATTATCTAGCAGTGGCCTGAGCGGCAGTTTGCCTGGTGACATCGTGGCAAAAAACGCCGCCGAAAACACACCCACTCCCGCATAGGTATAGCCAGTCGCATCGGACGGGCGATAGTGCACGGCATTTTGGTCGCCCAAGCAAAAATCCCCCAGCGGGTGCTGCGGCGGATTATCGACCATCACCAGGTGAGCAGACTCCCATGATTTGAAGCGATAATCACTGAGTTGATCGAAAGCATAATCGATCCATACATCGCCATTCACCACCAAAAAATCACCCTCCCCAAGTAAAGGTAAAGCGCGGTGAATGCCTCCCGCTGTCTCTAGTGGTTCATTTTCCGGTGAGTAGACAATACTCACCCCCCATTTGGAACCGTCTCCGCAGTAATCAGTAATCTGCGATGCGAGGTGAGAAACATTGACCACCAGCTCTCTGAAGCCAGCATCTGCCAAGGCGCGAATGTGGTATTCGATGAGGGGCACATCTGCCACCCTCAGCAGAGGTTTAGGCGTATGGTCAGTCAGCGGGCGCATGCGCTCACCAAAACCGGCGGCCAAAATCATCGCCTTCAAGACGGCTTGCTCCAGGGCTGGGTTTCGATAGTTGGGGTTAAAGAGACCTCAAACCAATCCGCAAAAGCCGCAACTTCGGCGAATTCCAATCGATACTTCTCGAGCACTTCTCGAACGTACTCAAGCACCAGCGGCAAGTCTTGCAGGTAGCTCGATTTATGATCACGCAGGTACAGCCTGGCAAAGGTGCCCAACACTTTAATGTGGCGCTCCAGCCCCAACAGATCGAACCAACGCATAAATGTTTCTGGAGAGATGTCTTCCAACTGCCCCCTGCTCTGCAGCAAGCCTAAATATTCCAGAGCCCATTGCTGCACCTGTTCCGACGGCCACTGGACATAGCAGTCGCGCAACAGTGACACCAGGTCGTAAGTGACTGGTCCCACCACCGAGTCTTGAAAATCAATCACCGCCAGCGAGTCATCTGCCTGTGGCATCAGGTTGCGACTATGAAAGTCGCGATGCACCAGCACGCGAGGTTGCTCCAGGGCATTGCGCTTTAGCAGGTCAGCAAAGGGCAGCCAAGCCGCTTCGGGGGGGAACTCGACGCCTAGCAGTTCCGACACGAACCACTGTGGAAAGCGACTGAGCTCTTCGGAAAATAGTACGTCATCATAAGCGGGCCAATGAGGGTCACCCGGGTCGATAGCGCCCATGGTCAACAAAACGTCAAAGGCTTGACGGTAGCTGTCATCAACCGTATCAGCCGTCAGTTCGTCCAACAACAGGCGGTCCCCTAGGTCACCCAGCAAAAGGAAACCTCTTTCCAAATCAGCCCCAAAGAAAGTGGGCACCGTGATGCCAGCTTGCTCAAACAGCTCCCTGATCGCCAAAAACTCGGTATTTTTCTCGCTGACCGGAGGCGCTTCTACCGCAATGTAAGATTGCCCTTTTTGCTTAAGCCTGAAATAGCGCCTGGCACTGGCGTCGCCGGCTACCGGGACAAGTTCACCTCCCGATACACCTCCAAGGGTAGACTGCGCCCAAGGTAAAAGCTCTTCTGCTGGGGGGCGAACTGCCAATGATCTCTCCTTGAACCGTTTGAATACATTTAGCGCGCGTTTGTCGGTCAAATTTTCTCGGACAAGGGCTGACCTATGCATTAGAATTCGCCATCTACCAAGAAGAACTCCTGAGACGAATGACATTCAGCACTGCCCATCCGGAACCGCGAATTAGTACCAAGAGTCGCCTGGGCCTCGCTATGGCATTCGCCTTTTTGACCCTGCCGACGCTGGCACAGGATAGCAGTGAGCCGCCCGAGGCACACCCCCTGGACTGGGTTGATATTTCGAACGTGCCTGAAGAGCTGCGGGATGACCACTGCATCAACTGCGAAGGCCGCTACATGGACCCCTTGCGCGACGCAGACACGTCCATACCGCCCGACAACGCCCCCATTGATGCCGATGCTAATCAAGTTGAGCTACAAGAAACCACAGCCACATTCAGCGGCGGCGTCGAGCTAAACCAGGGCTACCGACAGATGCGCGCCGACCAGGTCAGCCTGGATCGAGCAGACAGAGTAGGCACCTTGGAAGGCAACATCAGCCTGCGCGAGCCCGGCATCTTACTGCGTGGTGAACGGGCAACAATCTTTTCGCAAACAGGCGAGGCTTCCATTGAGTCCAGTCAGTGGGTGCTGCACGACCTGCACATGCGCGGCAGCGCAAATGTTCTCAAGCGCGACGAGAATGGCATTCTTCACATTCACGGGGGCGAGCTGAGTTATTGTGCCCCCGATGACAACGAATGGCTCATTCAGGCCGAAGAACTTGAGCTAGATCTTGAAGAGGGTCTGGCCGTTGCGCGCGCGGCCAAAGTTCGAATTGCAGACATACCCGTTATCTATTTGCCGTGGATGCAGTTTCCGATCGATGACAGGCGTCGAACCGGCGTGCTCTGGCCCGATATAGGCTCTGATTCACGCGGTGGCGTCGACATTGCAGTGCCTTTTTACTGGAATGCAGCCCCCAACTACGACCTACTTTATACGCCACGCTACATCGAAGAACGTGGCATCAATCACGAGGCCAAAGCCAGATACCTCAACCCAATCGTCGGAAGCTGGACCGTTGGTGGCGCCTTTATGGATAACGACAAGCGCTACGAGGACGATTACCCCAGCGAGCGAAACTATGATCGCTGGCTGGCAGTGGTCAAGCAAAACGGCCTTTTCGAGCAGCGCTGGCGCTCTAAAATAGATTACAGCCGAGCCAGTGACGTCAATTACATGAAAGATCTGCAAACCTCCAGCCTGGATGCCAAACGCCGCACCGCCCTCTTGCAGTTAGGCGCCCTGGACTACCTTGGGGACAAGTGGATGGCCAATCTGGAGGTTCAGCAGTTCCAAAGTCTCGCCGATGACATTAACAACGATTATAAGAAACTGCCCCAGCTGACCGGCCAATATCGCCCTGACGGCACACCCTTCGAAATAGACCCCATCTTTCTGGCCCAGTATTCCAACTTTGATACCGATACCAATAAGGTCACCGGTGAGCGCATCTACTCTGAAGCGGGCGCGTCCTACCCCATGCTCTGGGCCTATGGCTTCTTCAAGCCTACGGCCAAGTACCGCTATCTCGGCTACAACCTTGATGAAAGCCGCACTTTTGACGATCAGAAGCCTGATACGGGCGCGCCGATGCTTAACCTGGACGCGGGCTTGTTTTTCGACCGCGATACACAGCTATTCGGCAATTCGATGCTGCAAACGCTTGAGCCCCGACTCTACTACCTCTACAGCGAGTACCAGGACCAGACCGATCAGCCCGATTTCGACAGTGCTGAGCTCACCTTCACCTACAACCAGTTGTTCCGAGATACGCGCTTTTCCGGCAGAGACCGCATCGACGATTCAGACCAGCTATCGGTGGGTATCACCACCCGTTTTATCGACCAGGAAGACGGCCGGGAAGAGTTCAACGCCAGCCTCGGTCAGATTTTTTACTTTAAAGACCGAGAAGTACGGTTGAATCGCATCGATCCGCCTCTGGAAACGGGCGGCTCCGAGGTCGCGGGTGAATTAACGTTTTATCCCAATGAGCGACTCAGTGCGCGAACCAGCGTCGTCTGGGACCCCTATAGCGACAAAATGAACTCAGGGAACTTCTTCACCAGCTACCAGCGTGACGATGGCAGCCTGTATAATGTCGGCTATACGTACCGACGCCCGTTAACCACCGTTATCACCACTCAGCCCCCCACCGAGGAGGCCCACTTTTCGTTTTATATGCCCACCGGTCGTAATTGGAGCGTTTTTGCGGCGGTGAACTACTCGATTGAAGCCGGTGAGAGCGTGGAAGATATGTTCGGAGTGGAATATGATACCTGCTGCTGGAAAGTGCGACTGCTGCACCTGCGTTACTTTGATAACGCCTCCGGGGAGAATCCCGACTTCAACGACCCGCTACTAGAGCGGGAAGACTCCACCCAGGTACAAATCGTGCTCAAAGGCATGGGCGGCTTTGGCAGCCGTGCCAGCGGCATAATGAAAGATATGATTCGAGGCTTTACCGATAGTGAATATTAAAACCCTGCTGCTAGGCACTTGCCTGACAATTTCAGCATTCGTCACTGGGCTTGCCCAGGCGGAAACCCAGATGCTCGACCAGGTGGTCGCTGTCGTCGAGGACGACATCATCATGGCCAGTGAACTGCGCGAGCGTGTTGCTTCCATCACCGAAAATATCACGGCCCGAGGCGTTGAAATGCCCCCCGAGGACGTGCTGATTCGGGAAACTCTGGACCGGCTGATCCTTGAAAGCATACAAATGCAAAAAGGTGCTCGAGTGGGCGTGCGCATTTCCGACGCCCAACTGAACGCCGCTATGCAGCGCGTGGCCTCACAGAATGGCCTAACGCTGGATCAGTTTCGCGTGGCACTGGAGCAGCAAGGCCAGTCTTATCAAGCCATGCGCGAACAGGTTCGTAAGGAACTGACTATCCAGCGGGTACAACAAGGCAACGTCAATCAGCGCATTGAAATTACCGAACAGGAAGTGGATAACTTTCTGGATACCGAGGAAGGGCAGAAGCTGACGCAGCCTGAATACCAGATTATGCACGCACTACTCGCGGTATCGCCTGGCGCTCCAGCAGCGGAAGTTGAGCGAGCGGAGTCCTATGTGAACCGCATGCTGGGCGAAATTCAAGCAGGCGCCCCCTTCGATAAGGTGGTCAGCGCACCTGGCCCTTACGCGTTCAGCGGGGGAAACCTGGGATGGCGCAAGTTGGATGATCTACCCTCTCTGTTCTCTGACGTGGCTCCTGGCCTCGGCAAGGGGCAGACCGAACTGGTGCAATCTGACAGCGGTTTTCACCTGGTTTACATGGCCGATCGGCGCGGCGGTGAAGAGATGATGGTTGCTCAAACCAAAGTTCGCCATATTCTGGTTAAGCCGTCGGAGATCATGTCCAACGTACAGGCCAAAGAGCTGGTTTCCAGCCTGAAGGCCCGTGCTGAAGCTGGCGAAGACTTTGCAGAATTGGCCAAGGAATACTCTGAAGACATTGGTTCAGCTCAAGAAGGCGGTGACCTGGGCTGGACCACGCCCGGGCAGATGGTGCCGGAGTTTGAGCAGCAGATGCAGATTACTGCAGTGGGTGAAATATCCGATCCGGTGAAAAGCCAATTCGGTTGGCACGTAATCGAGGTACTAGAGCGCAGGGACGAGGATATGACCGACACGGCCACCAAGAACATGGCCATGAATTACCTGCACAACCGGAAGTACCAGGAAGAACTGGATGCCTGGCTGAGACAGATTCGCGATGAAGCCTTTGTGGATATTAAGTAAAACGAGGGGGTGACGAAACGTGATCCCCAGAATCGCCCTAACCCCCGGTGAACCCGCGGGCATCGGCCCGGATATCACTCTGGCCATCGCCCAGCAGCAATGGGACGCAGAACTAGTCGCCATCTGCGATCCCGAGCTAATGAAAGAAAGGGCAAAGCTTCTTAACCTAGCCATTGAAGTAGAAGTGATCGACGGCCCGTTGAGCGAACCGAAACCACACCAACCCGGCACACTGAAAGTCTATCCTGTCAGCCTGACCGCGCCGTGCACTCCCGGCCAACTAGATCCCGCTAACGCCAGCTACGTGCTCTACACCCTTCACGCGGCCGTGGACGCCTGCATTGCAGGCCGCTGCGATGCCATGGTCACGGCTCCGGCACAGAAGTCCGTGATCAACGATGCCGGCATCGCGTTCTCAGGGCACACCGAATTGCTGGCTGAAGACACAGACACTGATAGAGTTGTGATGATGCTCGCCAGCAACGATATGCGTGTCGCCCTGGCCACCACCCACCTGCCCTTGCGCGACGTGGCCGATGCCATTAATGGCGTGATGCTGGAAGAAACACTAAACATCCTCCATCGGGACCTAATAACGAAGTTCGGACTGCCAAACCCAAAGATCGCAGTACTAGGACTGAACCCCCATGCTGGAGAGGGCGGTCACATGGGCCGGGAAGAGCTGGATGTCATCATCCCCGTTCTCGAAAAGCTGCGCGCTTCGGGTATGGAATTGCAGGGCCCCCTCCCCGCTGATACCGCCTTCAACCCGAAAGTACTGTCAAACTGCGACGCGGTTCTGGCTATGTATCACGATCAAGGGTTGCCAACGCTGAAATACTCGGGCTTCGGCGAGGCCGTAAACATAACCCTGGGTCTCCCCATAATCCGTACCTCGGTCGACCACGGCACCGCTCTAGACCTTGCAGGCTCAGGCCAAGCCGATACCGGCAGTCTGAAGTCAGCCCTCGAAATGGCCATAGGCATGGCTACGTCCTCACTGCAAAAGTAGCATTTCCCAAAGCGCTAGCCCCATGAACTTAGGCCGTCATTCCCGCAAAGTGGGCGTTGTGCTAATGCGAAATCCATAGGCTTTTAATCCAGAGAACCCCAAACGCCAGGTTTACACCTACTGCCACCCCCTCTAAACTCCCTCTTTTCCTCTGCCAAGAGCTCCAAATGACCGACGCACAAACCACCGCCCCCTCGGGCCTTTATGCCTTTACCGAATGCGAAGTGGTGCACATGCTCAATGGCGCTGTGATGCTGATCGACAAATTCAGCGATGGACAGCTTTTGGTAGCAGCGCCCGTCGCTCAATCCATGGAACTGTGCCGTAAATTTCGCACTCTGGAGCAACACGCTGACGTATTAGCCCTATCAGTACCTGAACTTGCCGGCCAACAGGCAGACATATTGAACGTGCTTGGAATGTTAAAGGATGCAGGATTGTTGGTTACTGCAGATTCCGTATGCGAGCGGCTGAATGCTGAAGTCGCGGCTCCGGTTGACCTCCCCCCTACCCGGGTTTTCATCATTACCTGCGACCGACCCACCGCCGTGGAGCGACTACTTGAATCCATGCTTCGCACAGGCAACCTCAGTCGGCACGAAGCCCTGTTCTTAATCGATGATTCTAGAGACTCTGCAAACGCCGACCAAAACCGTGATGCAGTAGAACGATTCAACCTGACCTCACCACGCGACATGCATTATTTTGGTGCTGATGAAGCCCGGCATTTTATGGATGCTTTGGTTACGGAGCAGCCGGAGCAGGAAGATGCGATACGGTTCCTTATTGATCGTGAAAAATGGACCGACCACAAAACCTACGGCGTTGCGCGGAATTTGAGTTTACTGCTTTCGGTAGACTGTCGCGCCATCGTTATGGACGATGACGTCATCTGTAACGCGTTCCAGTCGCCCCACAAAAAGGAAGGCCTGGAGTTTCGCGCGGTGGACAGGGAGGTGGACTTTTACGCCAATCAGCAAGATATGCTGAACAACGCACAACCTAATGAGCTGGATCCGCTATCCGGACACGCTCAATGCCTTGGCCTCACTATTGGCCAAGCCGCCCGCAAACTGGGCGATAAAGCCATAACCCCAAACGACCTCGCCGACGCCAACTCCGGTTCATTTATTCTATGGGATGCCGAGTCACCCGTCCTGGTCACGCAGAGCGGCACACTGGGCGACCCCGGTTCTCCCAATACTTCCTGGCTGTACTTCACGAGCGGAGATTCTCTCAAGAGACTGATGTCATTTCCCGGCGGCCTGCAGGGCGCTCTTACTGGCCGTAACTACTGGATGGGTCACCCGCGCCCCTGCTTTGCCAAGATGGCAGTGATGTCACAGGTCACCGGGCTCGATAATTCACAGCTACTACCGCCCTACTTCCCAGTGTTTCGAGGCGAAGACTACCTGTTCGGCTCTATGACCGAGTACCTGCACCCAAACTCGGCAGTTTTACACTATGACTTCTGCGTACCCCATATACCGGTTGACGAGCGCAGCGCGAGTGCAGAGCCCGAACCAAGCGATGGTAAAAGCCGCCTTAGCATCGGCAAATATGTAACCGATCGAACCGACTATCAGGCGGGTATCAGCCCCGAGGCGCGGCTAGCTGGACTAGCAGCAATGGCCAAGCGGCTTTCAGAAACCGATGATCGCGGGCTTCAATCTCTGTACCGAAAAGAAGTGGCTGAGCTACAAGGGCTGGACCAGGTTCAGCTCGACAGTTTACTCAAGGATGGCACTATACGTTCACCTGAGTGGCAGGGGTGGCTCGAACAGAGTGCGAGTAACGTTAATCAATCGATGCAGCAGGCTGCTGTAATTACCGATATGCCCAGCTTGCCAAAAGGAGAATGCCGTGATGCCGTGCTCGAGACATTTCGACGTTATGCGGCAAGCTTTGCAGAGTCCCTGCAACAATGGCGAGCCATTAGGCGAACAGCTAAAGTAGTGGGTGCCAACATGTATAACCATAGCTTGTAGAAAACTCAGAATTGGCACATGAGTGACGAAACTTTATTAGTTTAAATGACAATCAGTAACCAAGAACTATCTCATAGCTTAAGCCTGTCACTGCAGATGCTGATCTTCAGCGCGTTGATACTCGGAACCGGCTTCCTGATATTGTCACCTGACCTGGCCAGCCATAAAGAAACCGCCACCCGCGCTGATCCTCGGCCTTGGGAAGTTTCTGGCGGCGATCTGACTCCGCGACTTGGCAGCGGCAAAACTACTGAAAAGGATTATCTTTCAATCACTCGATTGGACCACGGCACTGACGACCGAGCCATCTTCACCCGAAGAACAAATCTGAAAGCCGCGGACCTGCCATTCTTAGAGTACAAAATTACAGGCAGAAACCCCGGAACTACTTTTTACCTAATTTGGCGCAGGCAGGAAAACCCACAGGAGGTCTTTAACTCCAGAATTGACTGGGCAGGCGATCATGCCAGCGTGAGTCACCTCGCTAACAACCCCGACTGGCAAGGCACAATCACCGAGGTCGGGCTCGATGTTTATGGAGACCTACGGCAACAGACGCCTATCATTGAGTACCTGAGTTTAAAACCGTCCCAACCCTCGCTAATGGCAAGAGCGGTTTGGGATGAGTGGACAGTGTTTCGTAATTGGACACAAAGATCTGCACACCATTTGAGGGGGACTCTCAAGCCGCCGATACTCTCCCCAACAATGGCTGCCGCAGCATGGGCAGGTCTCGCTTTGTTGCTGCTATTTTTTGTCGCACGTATTAAAGGCCAATCGAGCCTCACCAGCTACATCATCGCAGTGGCCATTCCGTGGATAGCACTCGATCTACTTTGGCAGTCCAATCTTTCGAAACAGTTGAAAGAAACGAAATACCTATTTGCCGACAAAACTCAACACGAAAAGCACATGGCGAGTTGGGAGCCAGACCTATACCAGTATGCTAACCATTTGAAAAGCAAAGTACTTCCAGAACCCGGAGCAAAGATTTTCTTACTCGACAACGAACCCCACCGAACCTACCGGCGCCTAAGGCTCCAGTACTTTCTGTTACCACACAATATTTTTAATTTCGATAAATACCCTCGAACCAGTTCTATTAAGCCCGGTGACTACCTGATCGCTCTCGGCGAAATCGAAGGACTTCAATTCAATAGTAACGCTGGCACCTTAAATTGGCACGGACGTGCTCTTCCAGCTAGGCTATTGGAAGAAAGTACGCTGGCAAGCGTTTATCAATATGAAGGTAGGCCGTGACTGACAGCTGGATTGTGGTCGTCATCGGTCTCGTGCTGCCGTGGTTAACAGGCTCAGCATGGACCTATTGGTTGACGTCCCAAAGCTCCAATTGGCATCCAGCAGCGGTCTTGGGTCATGGCTATTTGTTAGGCATTTTCACTACGACCGTCATCATGCGTGTTTTTCAGCTAGCCGGCCTGCAACAAAGCTTCTTGGGGACGAGTCTATGCTTGACCGCCTTGGCGGCGGCCGCTGCGCTAATGATCTACTTAAAGCCCGGTCAGAGCAGAATTAAACACGCGGAGCCCCGCTTGCCTGAATGGCAACAAGCCGCGATTTTTCTACTACTTGCCATGATCGCAGTTCGCTATCTAACCATTTTTCAGGAATTAGCTCTTCGTCCTTTGTTTCCTTGGGACGCGTGGATGAATTGGGCTCCTAAAGCAGTCGTCTGGTTTCACTACAATGAACTTGTGCCATTTGCCAGTCAAAAAGTCTGGCTCGCCGCGCCAGCTGAAGCGCACACCTATATTGAAGGGGCGAAAAATGCCTGGAAGTACCCTATAACAGTGCCGCTGGTGCAGCTTTGGGGAATGCTCGTCCTAAATTCTAGTGACAACTCGATGATCTACCTTCCCTGGATTTGTATCGCGTTGGCTTCAGGTTCAGCGCTTTATGGGCATCTGAAGCTAGCAAGTGTCCATTCACTGCTAGCCATAGCTGCCGTCTATACCTACTTAAACATACCATTCATAAATGTTCATTCTGCGCTAGCGGGTTACGCCGACTTGTGGGTCACAGTAGCGTTTGGAGCTGGCATCTTCGCACTGGCTGAGTGGGCAAGAAACAGGCAATGGCCCTACTTACTGCTTGCCTTGATTATGGCCATTTTTTGTTCTCAATTAAAAATTCCAGGGCTAATCATGGGAGCGATAGTTATTGCTGCATTCCTGCTAACTCTTTTTCCTCTGAGAAAAAGGCTCTGGCTTGCGTTGTTCATCGCAGCTTCCCTGGGACTTTTATCCCTTTATTTCGTTGGCATAAACGCGACATTACCCTACGTCGGAGAGATCACTGTTAGTCGAAGCGCAATCGTCGTGCCCTACATCGGAGCTTTTGATGTCGCCTATCATGACGTGACTGACGCAGTCATTGAAACAATGTTTCTGATGATAAACTGGAATTTGCTTTGGTATATTTTTTTGGCAAGTACATTGGCCATTGTTCTAACACCCGAGGTGTTGAAAAATCACAGGCCGGAATTTTTTGCCCTGGTAACAACTCTTGGTTTTCTCTATTTTGTTTACTACTTTACAGAACGGTTCATGTTCGCAGAGGACTTTACACAGATTAATCGTGCATTAATGTACAGCACTCCCGTAGCGGTATTTTTGATGGCAGGAGCGCTGAACACGTTTCTTAAGCTCCGGCAGACCCAAAATCATTCACTTTCTTAACAGTTAAGTTGATAGCCAAAATCAAGCTTTGTCAGCGCAATCATTTAGCCCCTTCGCTTATTTTTACGACTTCAGAATGAGTCTTGGAGTAGGATCGTCGCAATCCATCCCAAACGGCATGTCCCGTGATGCGCAGAAACGTTTTCCGCTCCCCCTTTGCGTAGTATCTGCAGGTATAGAAAAATCTCGGAATTTTATTAAGTAGTATCAAGGGAAAGTACACGCCCGACGCGATCCTGTACATCTCTAGCCGATTGCGAAACGTGTAGTAAACCTTCCATAGCGGATGGTAGACGTCCTGCTGGTTTACTAGTGTCTGGCAGTCATGGCTAAAGGCAATAGGCGGCACAAACCAATGTTTGTAACCCGCTTTTCGAGCCTCAAGAATATAGATTATATCGTCTGCGTAGATAAACAGCTCACTGCGAGGTAAACCGATCTTTCCCTGCCTAATGAGCTGCAGACGAATAAAACAGCCCACAAAGGATGAAGCATCAACCTCCATTGGCTCAGTGCGCCCATAGCAGTCATCACCCACGTGAAAGCCATGCCGGCCTCTAAAAGCCGCACCCCAAAACGCTTTCAGGTGCCAGAAAGGGTTTCGGCTAGGCCTATTCATTTCGCTGATTTGACCATCGGGCAAGTAGACAGCTGCCGCAAGTGTGGCGACATCCTGGGGAATGGTTAAGCCGCAAAAACTTTCAACTACACCGCTTTCTGGCCAGGCATCATCATCGAAGCAAACCAGCCAATCTGCTTCAGGTAACTCTTCGGCCACATACTGAAAACCCTGATGAAAGCCACCAGCACCACCCCCATTAGACTCACTATTAATAGTAATGAGCCGGCGATCATCAAGCGAACCCAACCATTCCTCTGTGCCATCGGTAGAGCAGTTATTGACCACAACAATGCGGTAAAAAGGTTCACTAGAAGAGTGCTTCAGGGTCAGTTTCAGCTGCTCCAGACGATTGAAAGTAACAATTACGGCAACTAGTTTTTGACTCATTTTCAATGCGTTAAATTGGATTGACGAAAAAAGCGGGTATTGGCTTACTCGCTGAAGCCAGTGCGGTAAACCGTGCCGCTGCATCAAGCGCCTCAGCAATTGTCACATCCATATCAAGGTAACGGTAAGTGCCCAACCTGCCTATGAAAGAGACGTTTTGCTCGTGCCGAGCAAGATTAACGTATTGCGCTAGCGTCTTCTGCTCTTGTGTCAATCTTATTGGATAGTACGGGATGTCGCCTTCGCCGCACTCCCGGCTGTACTCTGCATAACAGACGGTTTTATCGTGTGTTTCCCAGGGCGAAAAGTGTTTGTGCTCAGCTATGCGGGTATAGGGTGTAGATTCGTCAGCATAGTTCATAACAGCACAGCCCTGGTAGTCGCCGTCAGCGCGAATTTCCTCGAAGTCTAAAGTTCGATAACCCAAGTGCCCCAGCTCGTACTCAAAGTACGCATCAATAGAGCCGCTATAAAATACGTGGTCGTAGTGACTGGCCTGATGGCGCGAAAACGGCGAGTTAAGCGTGACTGAAATGTTTTCGTGGTCGAGAATTTTTTCTATTAGTGCCGTGTAGCCATCCTTGGGCATGCCTTGAAACTTATGGAAAAAGTAATTGTCGTCGTAATTGTATCGAATAGGTAGCCGTTTCAGGATGCTGGCAGGCAACATGCTTGGTGCACACCCCCACTGCTTCTGGGTATAACCTTTAAAGAAGGCCTCATAAAGATCGGCGCCCACGAACCGGAGGGCCTGCTCTTCAAAAGTCTGTGGATCCTCTATTGAGAGATCGGCCTGTGCCTCAATATGCTCCATCGCTTCTGTTGGAGAGAAGGTTTTGCCAAAAAATTGGTTTATCGTGTGTAAATTGATTGGAAGCGAAAAAACCAGACCCTGTGAAGTCGTCTTCACCCGATTTGTATACGGCATAAATTCAGTGAAATCGCCAAGGTAACTCCAAACTCTTTCGTCATCCGTGTGAAAGATATGGGGGCCGTACTTATGAACCATCACACCGGAATCAGGGTCCCGTTCAGTATGACAATTACCCGCTACATGTGGCCTGCTGTCAAATACTTCTACGGTATTGCCCTGAGACGCCAGTTCTCTTGCGATCACCGATCCAGAAAACCCCGCGCCTACTGCGGCAAACCTACCCATAATCACCTGACTGTCAGAGCGCTTCTACTAAACTATTGTTTAATAAGCGTTTTTGTTGAAAAACCCTTTCACCACGGTGAGCATCATAATACGGATATCCAACCAGAGCGACCAATTGTCAATATAGTAAAGATCGTGCTCTATTCGCTTGTGGAGATCAGTGTTCCCTCGCCAGCCATTGACTTGCGCCCAGCCCGTAATCCCCGCTTTGACCATGTGTTTTCTCATGTAACTAGGAATTTCATCTTTAAACTGTTCCACAAAAACAGGCCGTTCAGGCCTCGGCCCGACGATAGACATATGACCAGTTAATACATTCCAGAACTGGGGCAGCTCATCCAGTGATGTTCTCCTCAATAATTTGCCGAACGAGGTTGCCCTTTGCTCATCTCGCGTTGCCCACTTGGCTCCGGTACTTTCCTCAGCGCCCACTGGCATTGTGCGAAATTTATACATGGTAAAGCAATTGCCATTCCAGCTAAGCCTGTCTTGTTTGTAAAGTACCGGGCCAGGGCTACTCAGTTTCACCATAGCGGCGATGATCAAGAAAAAAGGAGACATCAGTATCAGCACAAGAAATGACACCACCTTATCTTCCATTAGCTTAATCCACCGATTCACCCCATCCATGGGTGTCACTGAAAGGTTGACGACAGGCATACCCGCAACTGTACTTACCGAATGGTTTATCAACCTAAACCCGAATATATCGGGCACCAACCTTATATCCAGAGTGTGCTCCGAGAGCAGATTAACCAGAGTATCGATTTGATCTGCCTCCGCGAGCGGCATTGCTATCCAGACTTGATCTACATGACGACTGGTTACAAAATCCAACGCATCAATAACCGCTCCACGACGCAAGCCTTTAGCCTGCTCAACTTGCACCTCATCGTCACTGAAGTAGCCACATATATTAAAACCGGACTCGGGGGAGCCCTGAATGCTTTCGAAAACGTGCTTACCCACGCCCCCTGCACCAATAATGGCGATATGGCGGAGGTTAAACCCCTTAGAACGCAGGGACTGAAGAAGCCTTCGCAAGATATACCGCATTAGCAGCATACTTATGCCACCAAAAGAAAACCACATTAGTAGCCAGGCTCGCGAGAATTTTTCAGAAGTCTTGGTTATTACCGCCAAAAACACGAGAATGGCGAATACCGTCGTCCAAGCGATGAGGACGGCCGTAAACTCCTGCGCATAGTCCACCCCCCGCCAAGTTCGATAAAGAGAATATGCGTTAAATACAATCAGCTGGAGGAGTACCGAAAACAGGACTGCGATCTGGTAGTGCGGTTGTAATGGCTTAGCGCCAAAAACCAATAGGTAGCCAACGGCGCAAGCAGCAAGGAGCACGATACAGTCCGTAATCCGCATGAACCCCACAAGAATGCTCGAGTGCTCTCTTAGAAAACCGTGTGGATACATAACTACTAACTAGCACTCCTTGCTTATTATCGATGCCAGCAATACATAAACCTACAAAATTCAATATTTTGGTGTCTGCTGATGGTGTATTCTAACTTAGACTGGGAGCGGAGTCCCTATCTACACTTAACTCATCAGAAAATAAGGCTTGAATTCCGTATAGTTGATGGAGCCATGAAAAAGACAGTTATTACATACGGAACTTTTGACATGTTCCACATTGGCCACCTTCGCTTGCTGCAGAGGCTATCTACCTATGGAGACGAGGTAATTGTTGCTGTCTCAACAGACGAATTTAATGCACTGAAGAACAAGACTGTTCTCATACCGTATGATCAGAGGGCTGAAATCGTCAAGAATATCAAGGGTGTTGACAGGGTAATTCCGGAATCTTCTTGGGAGCAAAAGAAAAACGATATTATTGAAAACGAAGTTGACATATTCATAATGGGCGATGACTGGAGCGGTAAGTTCGACTTTCTGTCGCAATACTGCGAGGTCATTTATGTCGAGAGAACGAAAGACATTTCCACCACACAGCTTAAGAAATCTTTAACAAAGTTTTTATCCATACCAAAAGAAGACATACTGAATGCTTTCAATATAATCGAGACCTTAAAGAGAGATCTTGAATAGCGGCAGCTCGATTACTCATTATTAAAATGTCTTTGCTATACGTAATAAAATCATGGTTCATTTTTTAAATACTCAGCGAGTGACCGTAAGATTCTACGCAAGAACGAATCACGTCTATTGGATACCGCTAGAAACTCCCGCTGTGTGAGATCTATGCTTTCTATCGAAAGCAAAATTTTGCGACTGGCGGGCATTGCATCTGCATCCAGGTAGTCCCAGTACTTTTCAACGAATTTTTTGTACCTAAAATATAGTTCATCGAGTTCACTCTTCTTATAATTCTTCGAGCAGTTTACGTAGCGCTTGAGGTCATGGTTAATCACATTCCTTATAAAAATTCTCCGCAACTTTTCATCCGTTAACTGATTTATTGCTGAATCAACTACCTCCATCCGAGACCGGAGCGTCTCCAACGTGAGTTCGCTGGACAGTGTCCGAACACCCTCTCTAACATTCCAGTGATGGACAAAACTATCAATAACAGCGTACCTTTCAGTTGCCTCAAAGAGCTTACAAATAAATAGAATATCCTCATGAGCTGTTGCTTCAAAAAATATTTCGTTCGATCTTAGAAACCCTAGCCTATATAGTTTATTTGTGGATAAAGTATCAGTAATACACCTTTTTAGGTCAGATCCAGGCGCAAAGTTAGCCGGCTTCCAAATCTCGCTTCGGTTAAAATCACCGAAACGATCAATAAAACACCTCTTGGATTTACCTATAACAAAATCTAAATCCGAGATACCCGAAACTAGATCAGCAATTGCTCTTTTGGGGTTGGTATCATCCGAGTCTAGAAAGAAAACATATTCTCCGGAGGCCCTAGAGAGGCCGTAGTTACGCGCCAAACCAGCGCCCCGATTCTGAGTCAAATAATATTTGACAGAGAACCCATTGTTCTCAATATAGGCCTGACTAAGGCCGTCAGTCGATCCATCATCTATGACCAAAATTTCAACATTTTTGTAAATCTGATCGGCACAGGATTGCAACGCATCGAGCAAGAGGTGCTTATTGTTGAATACAGGAATTATTATGCTCACCAACTCCAGGCTTTTATGTTCTTCTATTAACGTCATCTAAGCATGGAATTCGGTATTTGCTCGACCTGCATGCTCTCTACTAAGCAGGTATGAATACTCTTCAAGTTCAATTACAATCTCCATCGTCGAGGGTTACCATGTAAAAAGTAACCTATTTTTTCTCAAAAACTTGCTGAAATTCCACCATTCAATCAGTGCAACTGATGACGGCTTATCATCACAACCGTGAACTCTTGATTAATATAGATATTTTGACTCATAACATCCAATCTAATGGAAGGATCCACATTGTCGGATAGAAACATTTTGATCAGCGTCATACTGCCATGCTACAACGCGGAGAAGACAATTTCATGGACAGTACAATCTGTCCTGAAGCAGACACTCCTTGATTTCGAATTGATATGTGTCGATGATGCTAGTGACGACGGTACATTCAGCATCCTGACGGAGCTCGCCAGAACAGACGACCGGATAGTCCTATTACAAAATGAAACGAATTCTGGGCCTGGCTTGTCCAGAAATTACGGTATTTCGCTGGCCAGAGCCGATTTTATCGGATTTATAGACGGTGATGACTTCTATGAAGTTGATTTTCTAGAAACTCTCTACAACGCGATCACGACAAACAAGGCCGACATTGTTCAATGCAAAGTTAGGTATATCTACAACGACAGAAATCATCCATATGGCTCCCCTTCAGGAACAATCAAAGGAGAACACTGCAAGTATCGTATCGATATCGATGATGGATTGCCGTACCTTAACCCTCAAGTTTGGAACAAACTTTATAGAAAAAAGCTGTTCACTCAAAACGGATACCTATCTATATGCTACGAAGATGCCGAAATATTGCCGCATCTTTTAGACAAATGTGAAAAATTTGTATGTATCTCAGATGTCTTGTACAACTATAACAAACGGTATTCTGTGTTAACTGGGCTCCAGAGAAAAGATCCACTCAGACTTCAGTGGTATTTCGATTCAGTTATCACGTCCCTCGCGCCCTATTTTGATTCTAAATTTCAGAAGATGACGGACAAATGGAGCAGCAAGCAGCCGACGGTTACAACAGCTAATTTACGTAATCTCTTAAATTCAATTATTGAATTCAAAGACCAATATGATCGCTCTGAGTTGAAACTCATTCATGACCGTTTCCTTGAATTCAGTGAAAGTATCAAGACTGCTGCTCCCGATACATTAAGCGCTGAATATACAGATATCCTGAAAAACTTTTCTAAGAAAATGCAATTCTCGGGCCATGCAGATCGTGGCTTCATATTCGGACGACCGTTAGTAAGCCAAAAGATTAGTGGCTTGAGGCGCAGAATTCTTAATATATTTGAACGAGGTATGTCCACCCTTGATTTTGCTATCCCAAAGCAAGATAAAACTTGGGTATTCACATCCTGGGCGCGGTATGAAAAACACACCATGGACAATCCCAGAGCTGTTTTCGAGTCGGTTAAAGATGACTACAGCATCAGAAAAATTGTGATCTTAAATAGTGACTGTCCATCCAGCGAGATCGAGAATAGAAACAAAAGCGTTTCTTTCTACCCCCTGCACTCTTTTAGAGGGTTGTACGCAATGCTTTCTGCGGGGCGAGTTTTTACTGCCTATAGTTTGCACAATATTTATGGATACAGACGCTTGAGGGACATAAAAAAGCGTAAGATTGCTCAACTGTGGCACGGTATCCCAATCAAGAAAGTCGGCCTTCAAGTTAAAAGCAGCCTAGAGCCCTATTGGCGATCAGAAGCAAAACGATACCAGGTGCTCACGGCAAGCTCCCAGAGGGACAAGGAGATAATGGCCGAAAGTTTTGCGCCTTTACACGAAGACAGAGTAAAACTGACAGGACTTCCGCGTCACGACTTCCTCGCCGCCACTTATTCTACCTTGCCTGCAGACTACCAGCTTTTTGTGAATCAAATACACATGAGAGTAGGCAGTAAGAAACTTGTTCTCTTCGCCCCTACCTGGCGCTATGGATATGAAGCGCCTTGTATGTTTTCCCCTGCGCAGTTCGAAATTCTGGATCGACTAATGCGAGAGAGGAACACCGTGCTAGGTGTTAGACTTCACCCAAATATGCTGAGAAAGCAGAATTTGAATATGCTGCTCTCTGATCACGTGATATCACTAAATGATATTCCGGACGTAAACATTTTGCTAAAGGAGACGGATGTCCTAATCACAGACTACTCTAGCCTATACCTTGATTTTATGAAGCTTGAACGTCCCATAATACTATATACGCCAGATATAGACGATTATCGCAACCATCGAGGCTTCAATTATTCTTCGGAAGAATTTGTGCCGCATGACGAAGAGATCAGGGATTTTGATCAGTTGATGGCTCGGCTTGAGTCTGTCCTAGACGGAAAACATCACCTAGACGATAGCTTCTACAAGGTTTTTGAGAGATTTCATGCTTTCAAACTGGACTCTGCAAACTCGAAGCGCCTTCTCCATGCTATCGACTCAAAGGCTCATTGATGAAAGTACTAATATACACACAATACTGGACCAAAGGCGGTATAGAGAAGCTCATAAAGTACCTCGTTGATGGTTTAAATAGCTCAAGTGAGCACTTTGAAATTGTTATTCTTACCGAAGATGTCCCTGATCCCGCCGAGCAGTATGTATTGCCTGATAGCGCCTCAGTTTATTTTAGAAACTTCACTCCTTTTAACGAACAGAATAGAGAAGTTCTTCGCACCTTGGCTCTGAAGATAAATCCGGACGTAGTCGTTGCAATGGGTTCTACACGAGCCTTGTATAAAATGCCTCGGGCGCTGGTAGGCCTCCCTTATCCCATTGTCCTTTCTGAACACAACACAAACACAGAGATTGTGAGAACGTTCGGTAACGACTACCGATTTTATAACGCGGTCCGAAATCTTGCAGATATCAACCATGTAATCTTCGCGGAGTTTGCAGCCGATTTCGCGCAAACAACGAAAATTAGAGCGGTACCCAATCCTATAGTTCAACGAAAAGAGCGAGCAGATGTCAGCGAAAAATCGACAAATACAATTGTTCATATTGGCCGCTACCATCTACATCAAAAGCAACAGGATGTGCTGATTAGAAGTTTTGCCCTTGTAGCGGAGGACTATCCCACATGGCAGCTATCGCTCTATGGAGGTGATTGGAGAAATGGAAGAGAAACTCTCGATAAGTTGATTACGCAGCATGGACTAGAAGACCGTATAAAGCTCAATGATTCTATAGATAACGTTGCTGAGGTTTTATCTGATTCGAGTTTTCTCGCTTTTCCATCCAGTTACGAGGGCTTTGGGTTGGTAGTTGGAGAGGCATTATCCGTCGGCCTTCCCGTTCTAGCGTTCGAACAGTGTGACGGCGTTAATCAATTAGTTAAAGATGGAATTAACGGAGTATTGGTTTCAGGTAGCGTCAAAGATATTTCTGCCTTCGCTGGTGGACTCCGCAGTTTAATGGGAAGCCATTCTGCCAGAATGAATATGGCTAAAAATGCTCCCTCTTCTGTTTCCGAATTTTCTCTTGAAAGATTCATCTCTGGATGGCGAGAAATTCTAAAAGAATCATACCTACTTAAGGGAAAGAACACGCTAATGGACTGCTCGCCGATGGAAATAGACTATATCGATCTTGTTGCTTCTGGTCTGTTGTTTGATCAAAATCGACGAAATGCTCAGGCCGCTAGAAAAGTTGAGAAGATCAAACGCCTTTTTTCTCGCTTAGGCCTGGAGCCTTTATCAAAGCGGTTGTCATCCAAACTATAACATGATATTTCGAAATACTTCGATGCTCTGGAAGGGCAAAAAAATGCATATAGCATGTTCATGTCATGAATAAAGTTGTCGTAATCGACCCCGGATTCAAGCACCTTCATTCGCATCACCGAGCTGCGAACAAATCGCTTGTAGAAGCCTGGAACCAGCGTAATGTCCAGACGGTAGTCTACGGAAGCAAAATGATGGGAGCACAACCCTTAGCATTATTTCAAGAAGAAATGGGCCAAGTTGTTCCTTTTTTTAGAACACATTGCTATCCCGATAATCCAATCGACATGGTTTACAGTCGTTACATTCATATGGTGGAGGAAATTGCCCAAGACATAAGCACACTCTTCGAAACGGATAGGATTGAGCCTGCCGACATAGTTTTTTGTCACACCGCTTACAGCTTTTGCGTCCATGGTATCGCGCTTGCGCTCTTCAGGTTAAAAGTCGATTTCAGAGTCAATCTAACCTTATCTACTATGTTCAACCCGGGGTTCAAATCATCTAGTGACAATAATACCTCTCTAAGCCC
Source organism: Halioglobus sp. (assembly GCA_039986455.1). GTDB lineage: Bacteria > Pseudomonadota > Gammaproteobacteria > Pseudomonadales > Halieaceae > Halioglobus. The sequence goes on along the minus strand of JBDWQQ010000100.1, from coordinate 58,798 downwards.
AATAGAAGAGATTCGTTACAGGTCATCATTCGAATTGCTTCGGCTATTGGATTCTAGGCCATCAGTTAACATTAATATTTGTGCTCCATCTAAATCCTACCAGACGACATATCAAGAGCTCTGGCCTCACAAGCATATTGACTTACACCCTTCTATTTGTAATTCCAATTTAGCACCGGGGACTTTTAGCAAACAGAACAGAACAACTGTATTAATGTATTTAGGTTGTCCCAAGCAGACCAAGGGTATGCGCTTTACACTTGGTTGGGCTGAAAGCCATGTTTTGGCGTACCCCAATATCGACTTCATATTTCACTATAATTATGAATTCCCCACTAAAGAGGACTTTAGTCAGTGTAGTATTGACCTTCGTAAACTCGCCGAATATGAAAACTTCCATTTAATAGAGGGACCCATTGGAGAAGAGCAGTACGCTCTAGTCATAGCAAGATCAGATATTTTTTTCCTGCTTTACGATCCCTCCGAATACGAGTTCAAGACATCTGGAGTATTTTGGGACGCGTTAAGAAGTGGGCCCCATAAGTTTTTTTTCGCTTCAAGTAAAACATGGATCTCAGACGAACTCAGCGACATCGGCATAGCTCATGAAACGGTAGTATTCGGAGATAGCGACAGTCTGACAGATGCTTTCTTGAGAGCACAGGATTCCAATTTTTCTCATGGTGAAGCCACACCCCAAATAGACGAGAATTACTATATGCTGCTTACTTCCAATTTTGGGAAATGGTCGGTTGAAAGATATGGAATTTACATAGAGCAAAACTAATTGGAGCCAGGGCATGGAAGAATACTGGTTGGCCTATTAACCATGCCATTTCCGATATTTAATTTAATTGGAGTTTTCCTTGAGCAATTTAAAGTCGATAGTAAAACGGTTACAGGATCAGAATCCTGGATTCGGTATAGGCACGGTTTTTGATGTCGGAGCTAACAAAGGACAGTCCACGCAACTTTTCCAAAAAATATTTCCCCTCGCCCACGTTCACAGCTTTGAACCGGTTCCCCAAACATTCGATATTCTTAAATCGAATGTGTCTTTGAACTCAAAATTGCATTTGAACAACGCAGGTTTAGGGCGCTCGTCGGGGGTCGTCAAATTCACGTCGAATTTGGATACAGGCAACCACAGGCTTGGTAACGAGCAAGACAACAGCGCCAATAGCGTAGAAGTACTTATAAAAACCGGGGACGTATACTGCGAAGAAAACAGTGTTGTAAATATTGACTATCTTAAAATCGATACCGAAGGTTATGACCTTGACGTACTCGCTGGTTTTACAAGAATGCTTGCGGATGGCAATATCGCCAATATCCAAGTTGAATGCAGCAGCAATTTGGACAATCGATTTCACGTTCATCTAGAACGTTTTATACATTTTCTACATCCATTCAACTATCGTTTATCTGACATTATAAATCCCGTACGCAGGGTCAATAAAACCCGTCAACCTATGAACGGCATCTGGTATTGCGATGCGGTTTTTGCTCTTGAAATTGAGAACCCGCGCTTGCGGCGCGATGGGAAAAATTAGACAAAAGTTACGTCGCTACTCTGCCCAATTAGAAAAGGTGGAAAGAACGTTGGCTAGTCAACAAGCGCACAGATGAGATCAAATCTTGTCGTAATTAAGCTGCGCTGCTACATCCCAGTCAATGCTTTCGACAATGGCCTTTAGCTCTTCCTTAGAGAGGTCACTAGAAGGTTTCTTATTGAGATACTTTTTTTTATAGTCCCCGGTGGTTAGATCATCGCCCTTTGCAGACTTATCAATAGTGACTCTTCCTAAACGTGAAACATCGAATTCAGATTTAATTGTGTCAAACAGTGTATCTACATCCTCTAAGACGCTCTCATACTTCACTACCTTAAAATTACTAAGCTCGCTCTGCAGCTCTAATGCACTCTTCACTTTGTAGTTCCATAAGTCCATGGGTGACCTCAGAATCGGCTTTGGAATATTGTCTCTCCTAGTTAAAACCCATGGGCTGTTCACAAAATCATCAATGGAGCCAGAAACTTTAGTGAGTGCATGATACGGTCTACGATGCAGAGACTTAATAAACGTAACTGGGTGCCGAACAAAAAAGAGTATTCCGGTTTGATCAAATAGTTCACTTTTGGAGAGCGTCTCGATGTTGGGGCACGCATGCTTCCAGCCTAGAAAATCACCACCTTGTAAATCAAAAATGCTGTCTCTAACCTGCTCTCTCGCATATGCCCTGGCCAAACCTGAATATTCTCGAATTACTGACTTTTGAAATTCAGTGGGTTCTCGATCGAGAATGCCCCTATGGTGTATTAGTCGCGCGTCGCAGTTGTCCTTGACGAGCAGCTCAGCCCAATTGGTACCGCAATTGCGCTCCCCCATTATCTTGAGGTTATAAATACTCTTCTTACGCATATCACTATCTCTAACTTTGTTAATAGTTGTGAAGGTAAAAGCCTGACTACTTCATGGATTTCTAACGCCTGGATTTTCCTGACCAAATTCCTCTTCCATAGCTAAAAAGTTAGGCGCTGAGTAGAAGGCTCAGCTTGTAGAGAAAATGGCGGAAATAACCTAATATAACCACGCGATAGCGCGGCTATATTAATACCAAGTAAGGTACAATGCATTGTTAATTGTCTACTCAGCCACGTAAGGCAGGCGGGGCGAAAGCAGCCCAAGGCGACTTTCAAGGATCTGCTCGCTGATAGTGCTTATGCGAGTAATAATCAGAACAGCGGCTACGATCTCCCATAAGGATGGTGGGTCATAAGACGGTAGTTTTTAATTTTCTCGGAACTGTGGCAGAAAAAGCAGTTCAACGAAATCGCCTATAACAATAGAATCGCCTACCAAGAAAAAGTTATAGCTGACCTTAATAAGCAACTTGAGAGCGCGAATTAGTGGCTGTAAAGCTTGAGCATAATCTGTTTCCTTTGAATATGGCCTTATCAAGGCTAGCAGTAGACGATCTCACTTTATCACGCTCGCAAAATTCGTGACTAACCGTCAAACAAGACGCCAGATCCGCGGTTTTTTAGTCGGTTGGTCACAAATCGAGGACGCTACTATAGCAGCTCACCCCCGGTTCACGCATGTTCTATACTACGCTAAGGGAGCGGTGGTATGATTATCAAGGATCCACTATGGCAGACGGCTTGAACTCCTGAGAATACTGTTGAACTCTCAGCCCTCATTCTATGCCATTGATATATAAAGATATTTATCAGAATTTAGCAACCTAACAATAGAGAGTAGTTTTAATGACCGCGGTACCTGCAGAAGAGTTGAAATCTATAGACAACAAAGGCATACCCAAACCTACTGGATCAGTTTTTCTTACAGGAATTATAGACCAAAGCGTGGTCAGCATTTTAGATGCGATAGGATTGATACAGTCTGATTCTGACATCCAATCAGCAGCGGGCTTACCCGAGCCGGAATCCGAGGCTCCGGCAGTCGTTGTCAATCTAAAAAATGCAGCCAACCTACTAGATCAGCACCCCACAGCATATTTGGTACTCTTCTACCAAAATCCGCTAGACCGATTGGCCGCGCGAATCCAGGGTCACGACCCTTTGGAGTCAGCGGTGACTGACTGCAAAGCTTACGCGCTGAGTGTTTTGGAACTCTACCGCGGTCATAGACGCCGAATCACTATGATTGACGTTAGAGCCTTTGAGGCTGATCCAAATGAGGCAATCAAAGCGATAGAGGGCCATGTACCACTGCGCCTTAAAGAACATACTACTGCACGGCCCATAGAAACATCTAGCGGTACCGATCTTCCGACCATTGTTGCCGGCTGCGTTCTCCAGGAAAATTATGAGTTAAGGCTTTTGGCCAACGAAATTGAAGCCGGCAGCACTCTCCACTCTGTCGATACTGGCTCCAGCGTATCATTGCGCTTGCTGGGACTGCGAGATGAACTTGACGCTGCCAGTCAGGATCAGAGTGAGCAAAATACAGAAAAAGAACTCCTTCTTTTGCAGCTACATCAAATTCAGGATGAGTTAGAGGTCTATTTCAAGCGAAGCCAAGATTTAGAGCAAAGCTTGAGTGCTAAAGAGGCTGATACTAAACGTGTTGGTAGAGAGTTACAGACCGCTTTAGCGGAAAAGTCACACCTGCTCAAAGTCGAAGAAGAGTTGCAGACCGTCAGAAAAGAAAAAGCACGCCTTGCCAAAATTGAAAGTGACCTGCGAAAGCAAGTTGCAATTGGGAAAAAACGACTCACCGATTTGAAACAATCCAGATCCTGGCGTTACCTGGCCCCTTTGCGTGGCCTTCGTCATCTCATCGCACCCAAGAAATAGTATGAATTGGCTAACTAACCAAGTCCAAGGTCTGAAAAGTCCTGATACCATTTTGCACCTAGGAGCGGGAACCTGTCGTGAGCTGGATGCTTACCAGTCCCTGGCTCCACGGCAGATCATTCTCGTTGAGCCCAATCCAGAGCTGGTAGAAATACTCCAGAGTAAGGCCAACTCAGCGCAAAATATACATATCAGAGAGTCTGCAGTCTCCAGCCAGGCGAGCGATAACTGCCTGCAGATAATGAGCGATCCGAATTTCAGTAGCTTAAGAGAACCTGTAGGTTTACTTGAACTATTTCCTGGCCTGAGAGTAGAGCGGCAATTAAACGTAGATCTATTAGACATCAACGGGCTCGTAGAGGCGCTTGAGTTGAACGCCTCATTAAGTCACATGCTCTTTATCGACACGCCAGGGGTGGAGGCGGAACTCTTAAACGCGATGATCCGATCTGGCGCAATTGAATCATTTTGCGACATATTCATCCGGACCGGCACTGACACTTTTTATGCTGGCGAACTCTCAGCGCAAGATCTGTCAGCTGATCTTGATAGGCTGGGATACAAAACGATGGGGCAGCCAGATCAATCAGACCCTGACTTTCCAGTTACGCACCTCCATCTCGATCGCCAATTCGTCGAAAATCAAAAATTGGTGGCTGAATTAGAAGAAGCGCAGCAAAATTTCGAGAAAACTCAAAATCAGCTTCAAGAGCAAAACGCTCTGCTCGCTGACAAAGACCAACACATAGAATCACTCAATCAACGAAACCAAGAGCAAGGCGCTCTGCTCGCTGACAAAGACCAACAGATAGAATCACTCAATCAACGAGACCAAGAGCAAGGCGCTCTGCTAGCCAATGCCACCCAAGCTCGCGACGAATCCATCGCTGAAATAAAAGCTCTGGAGAAAGTGAACCAAGAATTACAGTTTCGTCAAAGCATGCTAGATGGCGAAATCGTCAAGGCAGAAGCTCAGTTAGAGCTAATCAAGGATGTAGTGTTACGTGACAAAGCATTCTGAGAACCTGAACTCACCCCAAATCGCGGGGAAAGAGCCTTCAAACGAATCAATGGCCCTAGCTGCAGAGACAGTCGGCAGAATCTTAGGCGACAGTAATAGCGAAGCGCTGGCTGAAGCGAAAGCGAATTGGATTTTCGGCGAGTGGCAAGCTCTCGCAGATATAGACTTGGCGGAAAATGAAGGGAATGCCGATTTATCCACTCTAGCAGCACTGAAAGCTGTGGGATATCAACAGCTCAATAACATGCCCGATTGTAAAAGGCATGTAGAACTTGCTAGAGATTTAGGCTGTGGCAATCAGGTTATAAACAAGCTATTACTGTCTGGAGTCCACAACACTTTGGCTAAGATAGCAGCCTTAAGAAAAGAAACTGACGCGGCAAAAAGACACTTTGAGGCGGCGCTAGATGGCACGGGAAAGCCCGGATCTTCCAGCGATAAACTGGCTATTCAAGCACGTTTCGTGCGTGAGCTTGCAAACCTGGGGCTTCTTGATGATGCCGCGGGTATTGTGAAAAATGAGTTGAGTAATCTCAGCGAAAATGCAGGCCGGCCTTCCAAACAAACGGCACAAATCGCTATATTAAAAAGTGAGATGGAACTTATCAACCATCAGTTGCTGCTTGCACACAAAAAATCAGTTCTTTTTCAAGAATCAAATCCTCAACAAACTATTGTCAATGCCGATGGTTCAATTAATATCCAAGCTTTAAAAAACCTGTCTACCTCTCAGATAGGTCAGGATCTTTGGGTTCTCGAAAAGACGAATTACAAGCGAGGTGGGTTTTTCGTTGAGTTCGGTGCTACCGACGGCGTGCTATTGAGCAATACCTACATTTTAGAAAAATTGTTTGATTGGAAGGGCATATGCGCAGAGCCAAATCCGGAATATTTCAAGAAGCTTGAGGTCAATCGGAATTGTGTAGTTTCAGATGCATGTATTGGAGCCGTAAGTGGCGATGTAGTCAAGTTTATTTTGGCCAACGAGTTCGGAGGGATAGCTGATTTAGCTGTTAGCGGAAAACATGCTGACAAAGTTGCTGCTTACCAAGAAGCTGGAGCTTCGATTGAAATAGAAACTACTAGTCTTCATGACTTCTTATTGACGGAGAACGCTCCTCGTGTAATTGATTACTTGAGTATCGATACCGAGGGCTCTGAGTTTGAAATCCTTAAAAGCTTTCCTTTTCACGAATGGGCAATAGAAATCATTAGTGTTGAACACAATTTTGAAGCCCAAAGAGAAGATATTTATGCGCTCTTAACCGCCTTTGATTACACTCGTATAGAAAACCAGTGGGACGACTACTATCTAAAAAATCACTAACAGCACCTCTAAAACTTTGGCGCACACGTGAGTAACAACGGTAATGCACACAGAACCTCATATATTAGAGTGCCCGTTTTAATCATTAATAATCACTCCGAAAAAAGCCAAGCATCGTTCCAGCGGAAACAGCAAAAGGACCTGCAATGAAAGACTTTTTCAATATATTTCAATCTATTCAAATCCTCCATCTCACAGAGTCAAAAGAGAGAGCTGAGAACGTTAGAACACTAAAGAGAGTGATTGGTACGAACACGGCTTTAAAGATCGAAAATGCAGTTACTCCAGATAAAGATGAGTTCTTAGAGCTGATTAAGACTCTGCATATAAAAAGCTTCCCGACCTGCTTTAGGTGTAAGGCACTGCGATGCACTTCAACTGATTGTAACAATATACTTATCAAATCGCAGATTGCTTGTGTATTGACACACTACAACGCGCTTCGAAGTATTGTCGAGGCGGAAACAGACTGCAACTTGATTGTAGAAGATGATGCTGTAATACATGATTTCATCCAGCAACGCCAAAACTCGCTTAGGGCGTCCCAATTGGCCAGAGGGCTTTTGGACAGGGAAGAACCGACAATACTGAAGCTTGGCTGGGCTCTAGATTCAAGACATAGCTACACTGACGTATTCGAGCTCGAAAAAGACGATAGCAACACAATGTCGAACCCCGCTTACGCAGTCAATTTAGGAGCGGCCAAATTACTAGTAGAAAAAATCGAAAAGGAGGTGTCACATACTGCAGACGTAATGATACATGGCGATCAGCGTGACGGTATTGACCGAATGATTTCAAGTCCGCCTATTTTCTCAGAAAAATCCTGGAGCACGGGTGAACTAGAGTCATCAATACACCCAAAAGCCTCATATCTTCAAGTTCTCAGAGAGAAGCTAGAAAACGCGGAGCCACAAGAAGAACTTACTTTGTTGAAAAAAATTAATAGGTTTGAAAATGTGTTATCACGACATGTAAGGCACTGTTCATACCATGAAAGCCTCATTGTGAATCAGGCTTTAGGAGTACTGATTGCGTATGACGGCGACTTAATCACAGAATTCAGTGATCTCGGTTACAGCGGAGCTTCACTATTATACGACCCTCTGTTGCAGGCATTCGCAGGCGAGCCAAAATATATTTTCGCAAAAAATGTAGAATTTTTTCTGCCTAAGCATAAGGTAACCAGAGAAAAAATTCTTCAGGACATGCTTGAGGGGATTGCTTTTTATGATGCATTGTCTGAGGAGTACGGAGTAGGCTCTTTGCTGCAGATTAAAAACATCCGAGAACTAGAGCTGTATTTGCAACAAAGATGTTCACAGGTAAACACAAACTTCTCCATTGATCTCCACAGCCAGGTAATGCAGCAGCTACTGACCGATAGAAAGAATAACCCTAGTAAAGACTTTTCCCAGATAGAACAAGAGTACTGCGACCGAAAATTAGTACCCTATAATTTTTATCGTTTCTGCCGTGAGCTTCAAAATCCATCGCAGAAAAACAGGAATGAAACTCAGAGTCAAAAATTTTTTTCAATTGTAACAATCAATCTCAACAATGCTCTGGGTCTTCGAGACACACTTCTTTCAGTTTTTAATCAAACTATTCGAGAGGAAATAGAGATTATCGTTGTCGACGGTCAGTCCAATGACGAATCAATTCGCTTGCTTAAGCAAGTGGCGCCGCTTCTCGATGTATGCGTGAGCGGAAAAGACGAAGGCATCTATCATGCAATGAATCGTGGAGTGTCGATGGCGAATGCAAGATACACAATATTCATGAATTCGGGCGACACTTTCGCTGAACTAGACGTACTCCAGAAGATCAAACCTGCGATAAGTAAATCGGGGGCAGATCAACCAGACTTACTCTACGGCGCAGCGAAATTAGGCACAGGTCATCAATGGGATCCACGACCGCTTGAGACAATGTGGAAGTGTATGCCATTTAGTCATCAGGCGTTATTTGCAAAGACATCACTACTTAAATCCCACGCTTTGGACACAAAGTATAAGATAGCTGCAGATTTTGATTTTATTTACCGAATGTACACTGAGGGAAAATCTTTTTTAAATTTAGGAGTGTTAATTGCCAACTGCGCTCCAGGAGGTGTATCAGATGACTTCAAGACACGGACTATAGAAAGATGGCAGATAGTGCGGTCTCATTGCGCTGATAAGAAAGAGTTAGATAGTATTGATAGCTTCTACAGCGCTTTTACCCAAACCTCCGGCTCCATTGCTCCTTTAAACTTCAATTCGTGTAGCTCGATTGGTACAACCGGTGGGGATGTTTCACAAAGCGTCATCTTTTTGTTTTCCCTCCCACGCTCAGGCTCAACAATGCTCCAACATTTACTTGGAAGCGCACCTGAAATTGGTACATTAGGTGAACCCTGGTTTTTGCTTCCACTTCTTGGGGGGACAGATCCATCTCTCGTGTCTGCAAAATACGATACGGCTTTGGCAGAAGATGCGATGGGAGAGTTTAGAAAATCGGTAGTGAATAAAGCTGTCTTTGAAGATGCGAAAGTAGCATATATGGACACGGTTTATCGAGAGGCTTTAACCGCAACAGGGACGATGTTTTTCTTGGACAAGACACCGAGATATATATACGTTATTGATGAAATTATTCGCCTGTACCCTGAGGCTAAGTTCATTTTTCTAGCAAGAAATCCGGCTTCCATCATCTCATCCTATGCAACAACATGGTGCAATGGCTCTTTTAAGACTTTGTTGAAAAGCGAAGAGATGATGTTCGACATTACCAATGGATTAGCCAGGCTTGCAAAGGCAATAATAAGTCACAAAAGAAACGCTACACTCGTACAATATGAGAATTTAGTCTCTCATCCAGAAACAGAAATGAAGAGAATATTCAATTTTCTGGGCGTGGCTACACCCATAAACCCTTCAGAGTACAACAAGAGCGAAACCGCAAAGACGTTCACTTTCGGTGACCATAAAAACGTCTACAATTATTCATCCCCAAACAAACAAGTCGCCACAAAGTGGATAACGGACTTACAATCCTCCGATACCTTAGATGATTTTTATGAGATCATTGATGGAATCGACGAGAGCATATTTGATGCTCTAGGATACAACAGGGGTTCTACCCTCCTCTCGATTAGAGAAGACCAAATCTAAAAAATTTACCCGCTCACTGACTAATATACTATTCGACAAAAGGGTTTTGAATCCGGGATATTACTTCGTCAAAGCACAGATTCCAGCAGACTATTAGCTATATCAAAAAATAGTTTTTTATCGTTGATAACCCGTTTACTAAGCCAATTTATTTGCTTCCTCCAAAATTCGACGACTTTTCCCAGTGATGGGCATTGCACTCTCTAAGTCTTAAGGTTCCTACTCACAGTCTGAGTCACCTACGTGAGACTCTCTACAATAGTACGCTTTTTTAAGCGTCGAAAATTTAATTTTTACCTCGCACTAGACGTTGATTGGTGTCCTTCGGCGCTGCCTCTAAAAAAGATCACTTCAAACCTTTTTTTCAACTAGATAGCTGAAGAAAGCTGCTCATCCGGAAGCGCGAAATCTATTCTAAACTTCCTAAAAAGCGCTATATCCCTTTCTACAGGCCTCGACTTAACAAGCGCAGGCACTGACTAAGCGTATATAGAAAGCCATAGCGACGGTTTTAACGCATTCAAAAAATTTACTCTATGCAGGTCCACGCACTTGGCAAAACAGGCGTAAGAGGCGTAAGAGGCGAGTAAGCTGCCACCACATTCACGTTAGTTAACTCTCAATTATCTGCTGGTGAAGACCGGGCCGAAGATGGAGTCCTAGATCACTATTTGGGGCTAACATAACGGTCAGGGGTGTGAGTGAACACACCATACCGTTGCGTAAGTATATCGACCTCATCAGGCTCCTTATGACCATGCACGTAAATTGGCACATAATGTGTTACAAAATTAGAAAACTCATCAAAGCCGATGTTTGGGACTTGCTTTTGACGATGCTTATAGTAAATGGAAAGTCCTTTGATTGGCGCCTCAGTTTCTGAGTTAAAGCAGAGCTCTAGGAAACCAAGCGCGTCTGGGGAAAATAAGTTTCCATAGTACTTCCACATAGTGACAAGTACGCCTGCGAATGGGTGATGTGCGACCTTCTGGAAATCTCGAGGACAGTAGACCTGAATAATAAAATTGCCGAGTACCGACATATCTGTACAGTGCTTCAATATAGTCGACTGATTTATCAAATTCGCTGTCTTTGCCCTTAATATCAATGATGAATTTTTGCATTCAGGTCTATTGATAACTCCGCCAGTTGCCCAAATGATAAGGGCGTTAGCTTCTTCATATATCTGCAGGAAGAAAACCCCTTTTTCGTGATTCCTGAAAAATTACCTTCAATTCCATAATGTCGTTCTAAACCATCATGTGCAATCAGCAGATCGTCTGCACAAAGTACAGCATCTAATTCGATTAAATTTGTGTACTGCGTGGAGTAAGTAATTGCCTCGAGACTGTTGGTGTATTTTTTATCACCGAACGCGCCACCTGAATGTGCTATTAGCTGTTGTCTGGCGATCATTTACAACTCCTCTAGCAACTGATGTAGGTGGGAAACTGCACCCTTAATTTCCAAAAGCTTTTCGTGACCTAACATATTTCCGAACCCTTTGATTGAAGTCGTGGAAACACCTTTAGTTCGGGGTACATAAACCACATCCACAAATTCTTGTAGTTCATCAAATTTGCCGACCCAATCATCTCCAATTGCGAAAATACTTGCTTCAAATCTACTAATATCACTAGGCTTTTGGCCCAGGTCATTCTCAGGGAAAACATCATCAACAAATCGACAGCATCGTAGAATTCTCTCGCGATCTGCATATGAAAAAATCGCACTTTTTCCCTTTTGGCGGTTAAATTCATCTGTAGAGCAGCCGACAACCAACCTATCTCCCAAGGATTTTAATTTTTCTAAAAGATTTACGTGTCCAACATGGAATAGGTCAAATGTTCCGTAGGTGATGACTGTCTTCATGGAAATTGATCTCCATTCTCATTAATTATCTTGTTCTTCATCAAGAACGCATAAAAAGGCTGATGCTCTCCATATCTGAATCGGAATGATGGATCGGGAATTGTCCACCCTGGCCCATAGTTTACTTCAAGAAGAGCTTCTGGCTTTTTGGGAAAATAAACCGGAGTATCATAGAAACCAGCTTTCTTCACTGGGCTAATATCCGCGAAACGGATTGTCTCAGGTCTCAGAGGAAATTCATTGAAATAGCCATTTTCTCCCCCCAGCCCGTGAAAAGATCGAACACAAAAGAAAAGTCGCTACACCGCACTTTTACTACAAGTCGCCCGCCTGTTCTTTCTTTAGCAGTGTACATGGGATGTAGGTTAATAGTTTTTTACAGTGACACCCGTTCACTTAAGATGTCTCGCTGATTTTGGAACTCACTGATGTACGCGACATCGAAATCATCATCGTGGCCAAGGAAGTCTCCTTCCCGGACAAACCCAAGAAGCGTTCCAGACGTTAGAAAAGACTCAACTTGATGCTTTTCACTTATGTAGTTCGAAAACTAATAAATACTCTGTAAGATCTCTACTCTTCTGGACATGTTGTATCTAGATTCAATTGTACGAGATATACCGTGAGCCGTTAAGCTAAACCCGTGCCCCTTTTATTTTCTTAATGAGCCTATCCACAAATTCGTAACTTTCCAAGCGATTTGAAGAAGACGATACAAATTCATTTAAGTCGGCTACCATTGCGAATTTTATGAAGATGGATAACCTGAGCTCTAACTCTTCTTGGCCACCAACTTTCTGAATAGCATCGATGTCCGACAAAATCTCTTCTACTACTTTTTTTCGCATGCAAACTCCTTGGTTAATCTTTCGCAGCAAGTGTGTGTCATTGAAAAACAAAATGATATTCGCTTGGTGAGCTCAGTTTCTTATCCATAGGTCTGACCGAACAATTTAATCGTAGAGTCGGTCATGGAAAAGGAACCCGCATAAACTTAGCTCCCTTCCCTATCAAGCTGGCGAAGCATCAAGGGTGTAAAGCCAAGAAAAAATAAGTACACTCTCGTCTCGCCATATAACTATCGTCTTACTCTAGTAGAGACGGTGACACCATTACTGTTCTTAGAGGTTAATATTCTCGTGAAGATTCTCTTTCCTCATATTCCGAAGTGCGCAGGAACCTGAATAAAATCACAATTAGCACTACGAGATGATGTTTACCAGGGTTACTTCGATCACCCGACATGGGCATACCCGCCGGACCGAGAAGAGGGTAAGAGGAAGCAGGAACAATTAAAGTCTGTCATCAGACATAAGGACTCATGGATAGTTTTCGGTCACTTTGCGCCTAACAGTTACCAAGACCTGCCGCACCAAATCCTGATTCTTCTGTTGAGAGATCCACTGGAAAGAGCAGTTTCACACTATCACTATATTAAGCAGAAGTTGCCAGACCATCATATAACGAGAAGGAGACACAGAGAAGTGGGACCGATAAAAGATGGTCTTATGTGCATAGAACAATTCACCGAGCTAGATCACATCCGACATTTTTATAGTAAAAACTATCTACACAATATCACCACAGATGATCGGACCTTAGTTCTTCCAATGGAAAAGATGGAACAATCATTTAAGAGAATTTTTGAGGTCTCTAACATCAATTTGGACCATCGAGTTCACGATAACTCGAGTAAACACGAAGATAATTTTGATCATCTTAAAGATATGTTTGACAACGATACGAAATTTTATCGGGCCTTGATGGAGCGCCCTGATATGCTCAAAACAGTGTCAACGGACCCTGCTGAGAAGTCAATATTGTAAATTATCTGCCATACTCATCAACTAACGAGCAATCATTTTTGACTAACAAACTACTAGATCTAAGACCCAACTCCCTGATCATCTCCGCAGGAATGCCGCGCTCTGGCAGCACTTGGCTCTACAATGCTCTTCGTCTTATTCTAGAGGAGTCACTACTCGAGTTCGATAGCGGCTGGTTTGACGACAAACGAGACCAGATAGGAATACAGCGGCTTTTAATTAAGACACATCATTTCGAGGCTGAGTTCAGGAATCAGTCGGCACTAATCTTCTACTCGTTCCGAGACATACGTGACTCGCTAGCAAGCGCAAAACGCATGTTTGGTCATGACCCCAGCCTCGCGCGCGCACGTCTTTACTACGAAAATTATCAGACGTGGTCGAAAATCGCAGACTACACGATGAAGTACGAGAACATGAAGCAATCCCCAGATGAGACTATTTCTAGTATTTGCAACGTTTTGGGTTTAACAAACATCAATCCTGATAAAATAGCAAACCGTGTTGGCCGCCTCAGACATGATCCAAAGGAAGGACATGGAGATCGTTACAATCCAGTGAATCTCCTTCACAAGAATCACATTACTAATGGAGAACATGGCTCCTGGGATGATGGTATACCTGTGCACTTACTCAGAGAGATTGAAAACGAGTTCGGTGAATGGTTTGTTAAGCACGGCTATTTTTGATCACTCGCAGCCTGCTGTTGACAGAGATGATGCTCTTATGTCGGTAGTCAAGATAAGCTGCTTTCAGTGATCACCATGCAATCAGTAAATGCTATCTCTGTAAACTTTGCTCGATATTGTTAACGGCTTCTTTTAGTACTCTTCATGCTCTGCTGATTACCTTTTAGTAAGTATGTAATGCGTGTAATCGCAGAATTTACTAAATTTGAAAATACAAGAATTTATCACGGCAGAGGTCGCTTATGCGCATTGAAGTGCAAAGCACCGGAGCCAGGGAAACGCAAGCTCGGGAGAACTACCCGCTACAGAGTCCGTTGATAGGATCACAAGACCATCTCAAACTTGGGCTGCGCATAATCACTCAAGTAGCTTATTTGCAACAAGGAATTCATTAAAGTCATCAAGCATGAGGAGACTTCCTTGTAAACTCAGGTGATTCGTGTCTTTAAAAGCAAGGACACCGTTGACTTTTCTAGAGCAAAAGTCGCTTGCTTGACAGTAGACCGGCAAAGGGTCGAAAACATAGAAGTTTGCAACATTCAAAGACCTACGTTCTATCTCCGAAAATAGTCGCTCGGGAAAGCGGCGGTATAGAAATTCTTTCGACACAGAAGGATTGCAGCCGTCAGGTGACACCTGAAACCATTCACCTCTGCACATCGATTCTTTCATGACGGGCACGTCAAACTCTACATTGGGAAGAAACAAAATTACCTGGATACTTTTCGATTTCGCTTCCAAAAGGATTATGTCTAGCTCTTCAAGCCATTTATTCAATCGCGCATCAATATGCTCTCTCTTTAGATGCCAGTCGACCCATTTATCTCCGGATGCGCTTAGGTAGGTGGTCTTATAAAGGTGTCGATATCTACTCGAAAGAATCAGAAGGTCACCTGGCCTTAGAGGCCTTAGAACTTCTTCAATTCGGTTAATTTGACCGTTGAAAGCACTCGGCATATTGATGTAGTCTGGGTGAATAGCGTGAATAATCTCCCAGCCGCATTCTCTACCGAGTTTCTTAAGCAGTGGCAGAATGTGAAGCGAGTGAGAGTTACCCACAGTTCTCATAGTCTTTGGACCGAGAGAACTTTGATTATTCCTTTCCCCGCAATCAATGTTATGGCTGGCGTTAGCGGCGGGCAGATCTTCCGTCTTTTCTCCGAGGTATAGCTGCTGATAGGGCGCAGACAGCAAGACATAAGTTATTAAAAGGCCATCACGGTGAATCCGATCTGTTTCTTGCTTTTTAGCCTCAAAGCGCTTCGCAAAGGTTTCTCTACGTAAAAGTAGCTCGCAGCAGAAGCCAATACAATGATGAGCAACAAAACGGGGATACTTTTAGCGTCAACCCCTATTGTCATCCGACCGATAACAATAATAGGCCAATGCCACAAATACAAAGAGTAAGAGATCAAGCCAACCCCGACTAAAATTTTGTTATCCAGCATAGTAAACCTAGAGTGGCTTAGCTGAACGAACGCGATTAATAACGCGGTGAACGCCACTGCCAAAGGCGTGGAAACAGCAGATAAACTTGCCGGTAAGCATAGCGTAGCAATAAGCGCAATAAGACTGAATGTGGCCCCGGCTAAAGAGCCTATCGATTTAGTACGCTTCAGCCGACCTTCACTCAAGGCCAGATAAAGGAAGCAGCCGACCCCAAGCTCCCAGAAACGAAAGTTCAGCAAATAGTATGCGGATGACGCATTGAATCTTGCCTCTGAGATAAACATGCCTAAAGAGATAGCACTCAGCAATCCTATCCATAACTTCAACCTAGCCCGGTCTGGGGTTGACCAAGTTCCCAGCACCGTCAAGGAGATAAGCAGAGGAAAAACTAAGTAAAATTGCTCTTCCACTCCTAGAGACCAAGTATGAGTAAACGGATTTATCTTAGCTGATTCGCCCCAATAATCGATTGCGCTCAAATGAAGCTGGATGTTCGACAAACCCGCCAGCGAATACGCCCCTGTTCTCAACTAGGCTAAGGGATCCGAACTAAAGAAGCTAAAAACAACACTCGTTATCAACACGCATACAGCGAGTGCAGGAAATAGTCGCTTAATTCTTCTTTGATAGAATCCGCCGAGGAAGTTCCGAAACCGTTTGATCATTTCTGTTGGCTAGAGATGCGGTAATCACGTAGCCCGAAATCACGAAGAAAATATCAACGCCCAAATAGCCACTTGGCAGAGCTCGCGAATCAAAGTGATTGATTATCACCGCAATTACCGCTACTGCTCTTAAACCATCTATTGAGGCGAAATACCTCACACGACTTCCAGTATTTGCAGAAGATTCAGACATCTTTCTATCTAACACTCACTTAAACTAACGAAGCTCTGGAATATTTTTTTGGAGACGGATGGTGGCTGCTGCAAAAATCGAACGTAGTTAGGCCTCCAATCACGCAGCGCCGCGGTAGTCTTTTCTCTCGCTTTTCTTAGTGCACACACTTCTTTATATCTGCTACTCTTCCCGATCTAACTCACAAGATACCGCTATTCGAATGAAAAGAGCATTAGTTACGGGCGTCACCGGCCAAGACGGTTCCTACTTGGCTGAGCTCTTAATTGAAAAAGGATACGAGGTCCACGGCATCAAACGCCGCGCTTCCCTATTCAACACCGCAAGAGTCGACCATATATACCAAGACCCCCATATCAAAGATTCTCACTTCAAGCTGCATTATGGTGACCTGACGGACTCTTCGAATCTGACTCGCATCATTCAGGAAATTCAGCCTGACGAAGTGTACAACCTTGGGGCCCAGTCTCACGTTGCAGTTTCATTCGATGCGCCAGAATACACTGCGGATGTGGACGCCCTGGGGTCGCTGCGGCTTTTAGAGGCTATTCGCTTTCTGGGCCTGGAGAAGAAGACCCGCTATTATCAGGCCTCTACATCAGAGCTCTACGGTCTGGTACAGGAGACACCACAGCGAGAGACTACTCCTTTCTACCCGCGTTCCCCTTACGGCGTAGCCAAACTGTATGCCTACTGGATTTCAGTGAACTACCGTGAGTCCTACGGTATTTACGCCTGCAATGGAATTTTGTTTAACCACGAGTCGCCCCGGCGGGGGGAGACTTTTGTCACCCGCAAGATAACCCGTGGTATCGCCAACATCGCACAGGGGCTGGAGTCGTGTCTTTATTTAGGCAACATGGATGCGCTGCGCGACTGGGGTCATGCAAAAGATTATGTGCGCATGCAATGGATGATGCTTCAGCAGGATGAACCCCAAGACTTCGTTATCGCCACTGGACGTCAAATTTCGGTCAGGGAGTTTCTTCGCCTGTCTGCCGCAAACGCTGGCATCGAGCTGGAGTTCACTGGCGAGGGCCTGAATGAGATCGGCACCGTTCGCTCAGCAAACCCTGATTTGGCGCCTGGAGTAAAGCCGGGTGATGTGATAGTCAGGGTAGACCCAAACTATTTCCGGCCAGCCGAAGTCGAAACGCTGCTGGGTGATCCTTCCCTTGCCAAAGAAAAGCTGGGTTGGGAGCCTGAAATCACCGTGGAAGAAATGTGCGCCGAAATGGTGGAGTACGATCTGGACCAAGCCAGGCAACACGCCCTGCTTGCTGCTCATGGGTATGCTGTAACAACGACCAAAGAGTAGTAGCCGTGTCTCCTTCCCTTTTGTTTAATTTACCTTGGTTCCAGCCAGCATGAAGAACGCATATGTAGCCGGTCATAACGGCATGGTTGGCTCAGCACTGGTCCGGCTACTAGAGAGCAGGCCCGATGTCATGCTCATCACCCGGACCCGCGCCGAACTAGACCTCACCAACCAAGCGGCGGTGCAGGCGTTTTTTGCTGCAACCGATATAGATGAGGTTTATCTGGCTGCCGCCAGAGTTGGGGGCATCATCGCTAATAGCACCTACCCCGCTGATTTTATCTACGAAAACCTAATAATGGAATGCAACATCATTCAGGCAGCGCATCAATGCGGCGTTCAGAAGTTGCTATTCCTTGGCTCATCTTGCATCTATCCTAAACTGGCGGCCCAGCCCATGCGGGAAACGGAGCTGCTGTGCGGCCCCCTGGAACCCACTAATGAACCTTATGCCATCGCCAAAATCGCTGGCATCAAACTATGTGAATCCTACAACCGGCAGCATGGCTGCGACTATCGTTCAGTAATGCCCACTAATTTGTATGGGCCCAACGACAACTTTCACCCCGATAACTCCCATGTTATTCCCGGACTCTTGCGAAGGTTTCATGAAGCTAAACTAAACGATAATGAGGAAGTCACTGCCTGGGGTTCAGGTGCGCCGATGCGCGAATTTTTGCATGTTGACGATATGGCAGCCGCGTCAATTCATGTGATGGAGCTCAGCAAGGAAACCTACCAAAGCCATACTGAGCCCACCCTGAGTCACATTAACGTAGGCACAGGTGTCGATTGTACGATCAAGGGGCTGGTAGATACTGTCGCCAAAGTGGTTGGCTATGGTGGTCACATTGCCTGGGACACAAGCAAGCCAGACGGGACTCCAAGGAAGCTCCTGGATGTAACACGGCTAGCCGAGCTTGGCTGGCGATATCATTATTCCCTGGAGGAAGGATTGGAAAATGCGTATGGCTGGTTTCTGGAACATCAGGACAGCTTTCGAGACTAGCGCTTCGGGACAGGAGCTTCAATTGTGTTGTCACGCGGAGAGAAATTGCATTAGCGACTGCCATGGCTTTTCCCGACTTAGACCGAGATTGAAATAATTTGGAGTTTAAGGAGCGAAGATGAAAATTGCGGTAGTGGGTACAGGCTATGTAGGTCTGGCCAGTGCTGTGTTGCTAGCCCAGCACAACGAAGTCGTCGCGCTGGATATTAATACAGAGCGCGTCACTATGATCAACCAAGGTGAGTCAACGGTAGAGGATGTCGGTCTCGAGAAGTTTCTCAAAGAAAAAAATCTGAATCTAGTAGCTACCACAGACAACAAGTTAGCCTATATCGGGGCTAGCTACGTAATCGTCGCAACACCTACTGATTACGATCCGGACACGAACAAGTTCGACACCACCAGCGTTGATAGGGTAGTTGCGGATATTAGCCGCATCAACCCTCAGGCAATCATCATGATCAAGTCTACAATACCGGTCGGCCATACTCGCCAATTGCGTGAAAAATCGAACACACAGAACGTAATATTTAGTCCCGAGTTCCTCCGAGAAGGCAAGGCTCTTTACGATAACTTGCACCCGTCTCGAATTGTGGTTGGCGAAGTCAGCGACCGAGGGCAAAGATTCGCTGACCTGCTCGCCCAAGGCGCAGAAAACGAGGACCCACCGATACTGCTCACGGGTAGCACTGAAGCGGAAGCCATCAAGCTTTTCGCCAACACCTATCTTGCGATGCGGGTGGCGTACTTTAATGAGCTCGACAGTTACGCCGAGACTCATGAGCTGGACGCACGTCACATCATTGATGGAGTTGGACTCGACCCTCGCATTGGCGCGCATTACAACAACCCTTCCTTCGGCTATGGCGGATACTGCTTACCCAAAGACACCAAGCAGCTATTGGCTAACTACGCCGATGTACCAAGCAACATGATTCAGGCAATTGTAGACGCCAACAGAACCCGTAAAGACTTCATCGCTGACGCCGTTCTACGCAGGAACCCCGACATTGTTGGCATATACCGTCTGGTGATGAAAGAGGGTTCCGATAACATTCGCGCATCTGCTATGCAGGGTGTTATGAAGCGCTTAAAGGCCAAGGGCGTTCAGGTTATTGTGTATGAGCCAAGCATGGATGAAACACAGTTTTATCACTCTGAAGTCCTAACTGATCTTGATGAATTCAAGCAGCGTAGTGATGTGATTATTGCCAACCGCCAACATGCAGACTTGAATGACGTGGAAGACAAAGTTTACACCAGGGACCTGTTTGGTGGTGACGCTTGATTTCTTTCATTCGCTCATCCTACTAAGGCTTGCAAGATTCGTTACTACCACACTTCCACGCCCTGATTTTTCGGCCTTGAGTAACAATTAAAGGCCTTTACTCGCTCGCACCAGAGAAATTATTCAATACATAAAGGTAGGCCGCTGGTGTGTTTGGGACCTGTAAATTGGGCGTATCGAAGTCGCAATCAAAATCGCGCTTCTCCTGTCGCCAGTCGCCGTAGTTCTCGGTCAGATAAAGGTCGTAGTCAGCGGCGCCTAAGCAATTCCGATCATAAAAGGTGTAGTTTTTGAGAGCGAACGATTTATTAGACCAAAGATGAATGGATGAGCCGTGGACGTAATTTCCCCCGCTTTCATAGTGCACGAAGAGATCAACTGTTATATCAGTAACATGCAGCAATTTGATAATTAAAGGCTGTTTGCTGACGCTAAAGCTCGACTCGTCTTTATTCTCATCAAGATAATAGCTGACCTCTTTGAGAAAAAATGATTTGCTGGCGCTTACAGCCGATAAGAAAATTTCCAAGTCGAACTCTGTGTCCATACACCCGAAATCAATGTCGTAATCATGGCCCAAAAACTGGCCTTCTCGAATCATGCCAAGGAAAGTTCCGCTTACAAGAAAATAGTCACCTGGGAGGCTACTGTAGAGATTGTCAAAGTCGGCAAGTGCATCTAGCGCGTCTGTTTCTTTAATTCTTCTGCTTTTGCTCTCTTTGGCCTTTTTCTTTCTGCCTGATATATCTGTTTTATTTCTATAATCCTTGAATTGCTTGTGAAACTCCTCCATCCAAAAAGCGGATTCAGGGTCCGCCTGCAGTGCGCAGAGAATCAATCGCCCTTTATCCACAAAAGAGCTGTCGCGCTTAGAAATAAAGCGGCTTGCCAATAGCTTTCGTTTTGATTTTTCAGATACCGCGGCACCGATTTGGAAACCCAGGCCCATAGCGTTTATCTTTAAATAGCTTCTATTTAAGATCCACAAGGTACACTGCACGGCTCTGAAATAATCTGCGCTTAGGTATAACCGTGCTATATCGCGAATAATCGAAACCGGCGCAAAAGCCGCTATCAACAAAAGAGAAGAAGCACAGGCTAGCGCCGCTCCCTTAACGGGAGACTTTCTCTGATAAACAAGGTTTTTGAGTAATTTACTCACGTATAGCTTTCACTGCAGGATTCATTTGATCAGCGCATCGAATCCCGTAGTTTTTTCAGATAATCTCCCAGGGCTGCCAGATTGAATTTGGCTGATTTTTTCAGCCGAAAAAGCTCCAATGGGTAATCGTTGCGGTTGACCGATTCCTCATGCAGCAACAAGTCTCTCAGATAGAATTTTTTTGTCGGTAAATCGAAATTCTCCTGGTCACAAAACTGCTTAAAAGCGTTATTTACGCGCTCTATTTTATCTCTTAGGGCCTTAAAATTGGCGGGGCTTTCAAAGACAAAATGCCTCAAATAAGCGGCCTGCTCTTCCCGATCAGGCATTCTCATTATTCGACGAATACGGTCGTGTTCGAGTGTCTCTTCGTCACGCTTGATATTGACCATAGGGTTTTCAAAGCTTACGGGGAACGTACTTTCGCAGCCAATCAACGAAGTGAATCTGGCTATATGCTCGATTCCGGACAGCTGATAGGGCTCTATCGTCAAACATTCATTCCCAAATGATTGACGCCAAAAGTCGACATTTCGATGTGGCAGCAGGTAAGAGTCATTGAGAAAATAGAAGAAATCGATAAATCGCTTTCTAGGCACATTCGCCTTATTGACTTCATTGTACCAGGACTTGGAAAACTCCAGAGGCTCTCTCACGTACATGATTACTTTAAGCTGATAGTTACCGAATAAATCTTGAAGGTCCTTTCTAGCGGATTCGACAACCCCCGCTTTGTACCCTGCTATTCGATAAAATTCTTCGGAGGAAATGATGATGTTGTCACAGCTACTGCTTTCGATCGCCTTCACAACATGCTGCTTCACACTCTCAAAACTGTCATCTTCCCCATACCATAGGGGCACATGTCCTCCGTATTTCTGGATGAGGCTTATGGGTAGTTTTCCGTGGTTAGTGTTGTTGTTTTTTGGGCGTGCACAAAATAAGTAGTCGTACCCATGATCAAGCAATTCACTTCGATTATCACTGCAGAATTTTTGGATCGCAGATGTTCCGGTCTTTAAATTTCCTACATGTAGATAGATCGTTTTCATATCATGAACTATATTCGGTAAGGGCATAAGCTAGGTCGCCAAAATGAGGACTCAGGCATTACACAACGGCGAGAATGCCGTAACTCAACGCGTGGCCATCATGCGCCGGCGCTTTCCAGTGACTTTTTTTTCAACTGAGCTTTTTCGTGGATTGACTCTCGATACTGGGCTATTACCTGTTCTGGAGCTCCCTGTCCGCAAACTTTTCCGCTATCAATCCAGATGACGCGATCACACAAAGAGGCAACCTGCGCATCTGAGTGGGATACGAAAACAACTGTTTGGTCACCACCCATTCGCTCCTTCATCGCTTGCTCTGCTTTCTTTTTAAACTCCGCATCGCCAACGCTCAACACCTCATCAACCAATAGAATGTCTACATGAGTCAGTAAGGCGGTGGTAAACCCGAGTCGAGACTTCATTCCCGACGAGTAAGTTTTCACCTGCTCTTCGAAAGAATCTCCCAGCTCGGAAAACTCTTTTATGTCTTCAAGATACCCTAGCGCCTCTTTCTTGGTCGCGCCCTGAAGCATTGCAGATAACATGGCGTTATCGCGGCCACTTAAATCCGCTTTGTGACCTAAACCAATGGTCAGCAACGAGGCCGACTTGCCTCTTTGCGAAACAACGCGGCCGCTAGTTGGAGCCAGAATACCGGCCATTATCCGCAGCATCGTTGTTTTTCCTACTCCATTTCGTCCTATGATGCCTAGAGTTTCGTTCTCATAGAGCTTGAACGACACAGAGTCCAGTACGTGATGAACACCGCGGTCAAACGCACCTTTGTCACTTTGAAAGCTCAAAGAGACATCTTGCAGGGTTAGCATCACTTTTCGCTTCTCGTTGCCGATCACGTCAACGCCCTCAACGCCAGGTATTGGCTATTACGCGCCATAAACAAGATCATGCCAGCAATCACGGCCGTCATTACTATCCCGATAAGCACCAAGTGAAACACATCAGGTGAATTTCCATACATCAGCACTTGTCGATGAGCATCCAACATAAAGGCGAGCGGATTAACGGCCAGTAGAAATTCTGTCTTCTCCTGGCTATCGAGTTTGCGTACGTCCCAGAATAGACCGGAGGTAAACATAAGAAACGTCAAACCAAGAGGGATTAACTTTTGAAAGTCTCTCAAAATACAAACCAGGCATGCGCCTATCAAGCCACAGGCAACAATCATCAAGTACATGACAAAAGCGATAGGGAGCATCCACAGCCAAGAAAGGCTCGGATACACACCAAACAAAATCAGGATTATGGCAAGAAGAAGGTAAATTGCAGCCTGACGATAGAGGCTCTCTTGAATCGCAGACATCGGCCATAGCGATTTAGGCATATTCACCTTCCCGATGAGTCCCTGGCTGGCAACGATGCTACCCGATGCCTGATTGACCGCTTTGGAAAACCAGATAAAGGCGAATTTCCCACAAGTTAAGAAGAGGATGAAATCACCGCCCTTCCTACCCGAATCAAGAATCATGTTAAAGACAACATAAAACACCCCCACCCAAAGCAGAGGCTCGAGGAACCACCACAAAACGCCCAGTTTATACTTGGAGTTATCTGCCTTCAGCAGCATACGTGCCTGAACATCAATTAGGCTGAAGTATTGGCGTAGGGTCATGCTGGCTATTGAATTTTCGCTTTTGGTTGAAGTGACTTTGAAAACACCTAAATTCTACCAGAGTTTGAGTGAACCTAGGAGTCTGGAGTAGTATTCACATTTCTCGTCGGTACAATAGCCTCATGCCTCCTAACCCACCGACACATGCGCCTCGTAAAAGATTTGGCCAGAATTTCCTGACCGATCATGGAGTCATAGGCGCGATCGCAAGTGCGGTAAATGTTAAAGCCACCGATCACTTGGTTGAGATTGGCCCAGGACAAGGCGCACTAACCGAAATGCTGGCCCCGACAGGCTGCAGTCTAGATGTGATCGAACTTGACCGGGACCTTACCGCAGGACTATTGGCAGCTTTTAGCGTCTACGATGACTTTGCACTGCACAGTGCAGACGCCTTGAAGTTCGATTTCGCCACACTAGTGAAAAACGACAAGCCTCTGAGAGTTGTCGGCAATCTCCCTTATAACATCTCCACTCCACTTATTTTTAAACTCCTGGAAAATACACAAATCATTCAGGATATGCATTTCATGCTGCAGCTGGAGGTTGTGCAACGGCTGGCGGCATCGCCCGGGAGCAAACACTGGGGCCGCCTGGGGATAATGACTCAATATCACTGTCAGGTTGAACACCTCTTTGATGTACCCCCTACAGCGTTTAATCCGCCGCCCAAGGTTCAGTCTGCAATTGTTCGCTTAGTACCCTATAACGAACCCCCTTGGCCTGACTGTAAGGAGAGTCAGCTGCGAAAGGTTGTACAAGCCGCCTTCGCACAGCGACGCAAGACTTTGCGAAATAACCTTAAGGCCCTCATTGACACCGAAGAACTCGAACGGCTAGGTATTGACCCCGGCGCCAGAGCTGAGACATTATCTCTGCCTAATTTCATTGCCATCACTAACGCTATTCATGCAAAAGACCCCCTTTAATCCGGCCCTGGTTGGCGTCAGTGTCGTCACCACCTATCTGCCCAGCCACTCGAACCCTGCTGACGAAAGCTACACGTACGCCTACACGATCACCGTTAGTAACGGCGGTGATCTGCCGGTGCAGCTACTCTCGCGGCACTGGCTCATTACTGATGCTAACGATGAAGTACAGGAAGTTAGAGGCGAAGGGGTGGTAGGAGAGCAACCTATCATTCAGCCAGGCGCATCGTTTCGCTATACCAGCGGAGCGACGCTCACTACCGAGATCGGCTACATGGAGGGCAGTTATTTTATGGTGGTTAGAGAACCGATGACGGTGCCTCCTGAGGAATTGCCTACGTTCGAGGTACCTATTCCCGCATTTACTCTGCATACGCCCAACGCACTCAACTGATTCGATGTCGACTTACGTAATTGGGGACATTCAGGGCTGCTTACAGCCACTGAAGTGCCTTCTTCGGGAAGTGAAGTTCGATGCCAATCACGACGTACTCTGGTCGGTGGGCGACATCGTAAATCGAGGTCCCAAGTGTCTGAAAACGCTTCGCTTTTTACATGAGATGAGAGAAAGCTTAGTCATGGTTCTGGGTAACCACGACCTTCACTTGCTAGCTGTTGCAGCCGGTGTCCGCAAACCTAGCAGGACAGACACTCTCGATGAAATTCTTGCCGCACCAGATCGAGAGGAATTGTTGCGCTGGCTACTTCATCGTCCGCTTGTTCATCATGAGCACGGTTACACCATGGTGCACGCGGGAATCCCTCCGCAGTGGACTATTAAAAAGGCCGTCAAACGGGCCCGAGAGGTTGAGAGTGTTCTGCGCAGTGATCGCTGCATCGACTTTTTCAAAGCCATGTATGGCAATGAGCCTGCGGTATGGTCAAAAGAGCTAGAGGGCATGGAAAGGCTCAGGGTCATAACAAACTACCTGACGCGCATGCGCTATTGCACTTCAAATGGCATTCTCGACCTGGAAAGTAAGGGTGCAAGCCCGATTGCAGGCAAGCAAAAGGTCTCTGCCTGGTTTAGTCATCCCAATCGAAAAGCGGCGGACGACAATATATTGTTTGGCCATTGGGCATCGATCGAGGGGCAAACCGATACACCAAACGCGATTGGCTTGGACACGGGGTGCGTATGGGGAGGAGCAATGTCGCTTTATTGCCTGGAGACGGGCGAACTCACTCGATGCCGCTGCAGAGATGGTAAGTGCCTGGATTGAGCAGATCCTCTAAACTAATCTCATGATTTCCTATCTCGTAGGCGGCGCGGTCCGCGACGCACTTCTGAATTACCCCGTTCATGAACTCGACTGGGTGGTAGTCGGCGCCACGCCGGACGAAATGCTCGAACTTGGGTACCAGCAGGTAGGTAAAGATTTTCCAGTATTCCTTCACCCCGACACCAAAGACGAATACGCCCTGGCCCGCACAGAACGTAAATCCGGCCATGGCTACACGGGATTTTCTGTGCATTGCGACCCATCTGTAACGCTGGAAGAAGATCTACTGCGGAGAGACCTGACGATTAATGCGATAGCGCAAGACTCTCAAGGGAACATCACAGATCCTTATAACGGCCAAAAAGATCTTGCCGATAAGGTCCTGCGTCACGTTTCAAATGCATTTGTGGAAGATCCACTGAGAGTCCTGCGAACAGCCCGCTTTGCCGCGCGCTACGCTCATCTTGGTTTTTCAGTAGCCCCCGAAACCATGGAGCTAATGGCCGAGATCGTAAATCAGGATGAATTAGCTCACCTACCCTCTGAGCGCATATGGGTTGAACTGGATAGAGCTCTGGGCGAGCGTAACCCAGAGGTGTTTATTGAAGTGCTCAAGGACTGTGGCGCGCTGGCCAAACTGATACCCGAGCTGGATGCTCTGTTTGGCGTGCCACAGCCCGAAGCGCATCACCCGGAGATAGACTCGGGCATTCATACTTTAATGGCACTTAAGCAATCGGTGAACCTCGGAGGTGGCCAAGACGTGCGTTTCGCGGTTTTGCTGCATGACTTGGGCAAGGGCATTACCCCCAAAGAGGATCTACCCCGACATATTGCGCACGAGTTTCGGGGTATCAAGCTAGTGAAAGCGGCCTGTAAGCGCCTCAAAGCTCCCAATCAGCATAGGGACCTAGCGCTTAAAGCCTGCGAATACCATCTCCATAGTCACAGAGCTATGGAATTGCGGGGCAAAACACTGCTGAAGCTGTTGAATGCGACCGATGCTCTGCGCAGGCCGGATCGGTTTGAAGCATTTTTGCTAGCTTGTGAAGCGGATGCGCGAGGACGTTTGGGGCTTGAAGATAAGCCTTATCCTCAGGCTAATTACCTGCGCGAGGCTAGGGAAATTGCGCTTGGGGTGACTGCGGGGTTGTTTCCTGGGGTGGAGGGTAAGGCTTTGGGGGAGGCTATTTCGGGGGAGAGGGTTCTTAGGTTGGATGGTTATAGGGCGGGTGCTGGATCAGAATCTGGATCCCGCAATAACGGACCACCGCCTGCGCAGGGATGACTGGTGTCTCGGGAATGACTGATTTCGCGAGATGACCATCCGTTCCGGGATGATGAGGAAGGTCAGTAGCCGATCAATCGAGTGATAGCTGGAATCACAGTGCTAGCAGCGATGATCGCTAGAATCCAGCAGTGCAAGTTGAGCTTGCTTTCCACGGTCGCAAAACGGGCATTGAATTTAGCCTCGATTTTAGCTTCCTGCTCACCGAGACGGGCGTCAAGGTAATCTTTGGTAACCACGCTATCCATATTCAGTAAAAACGCTTCTGCCATAAGTTCAGCCTGCACTTCTGCTTGATGGTCGGGCACGCCGGCCTCAATCAGGCGGCGGGCAAATCTAAGTGTATCAAATGCTATGGCTGCCACGTTAGATGCTCCAGTGAATGCTGCTGGTTACATTTTCCAATAACAGCCGAGCTACTGCGAAATCAGAAGTGAGCAGGATTGACCTTCTTCACAGGCCGCATTTGATCGAAAGCGCTAATTCACAATTCAAGCAGGCTAGAGTACTATTGTACAACGAGAACGTACAATGCAGGTATCATAGAGATGCATACAGTTAATATCAGCGAATTTCGTGCTAACTTGTTGAAATATCTGGAGTTAGCTAACACAGGGGAAGCAATTTCAGTCACCTCTAACGGACGAACTCTGGCGACAATAACGCCACCCGCCAATCAGGCACAAGAGGCTCGAAACAAGCTTGAGGACATCGCACGAAGCACCAAGATAGGCGATGTTGTCGGCCCATTAGACGAGGACTGGGAAGCGCAAGCATGATTTTGCTCGATACCTGCGCCATCATCTGGGACGCGCTAGCCCCAGAGCAGTTGTCTCGCAAGGCGGCGAAGGCGATCGTTCGGGCGGAAGAGCAAAATGCCCTGATTATCTCCGATATTTCGTTGTGGGAGGTTGCAATGCTCATTGAGAAAAAGCGACTAAAAACCAGCGAGTCCGCCAGTCACCTGTTGAACCTCTTCCTGGCCTCACGCAGCGTCGCTGTTAAGGCTATAACCCCGGAGGTTGCAGAATTATCAGTAAATTTCGGGCCTGAACTTAACAAGGATCCAGCAGATAGAATCATCGCTGCGACAGCCATCGTTAATAATGCTCGGCTGGTTACGGCCGATCAGAACCTGATCGCGAACCCGATGGTTGATACAGTCTGGTAAAGGCCCCATTACCAGAAACATTCCTCCTTAACACCATGCTGCCAAGGCCCATCACTTGTTTTCCAAATATCGACCTCGCCAAACAAACTCTACCCTGACGAGTGACTGACCAGACTTATCCATAGCAGCCAAGAGCTCCTCATACGGACGCAGGCTTACGGGGTGCAGTACCTCCGGCGCCACATCCGCCAGCGGCTGCAATACAAACGCATTCTCCAGAATCTCTCCCCGGGGCAATTCCACACCATCAATCACCCCCACCAGGTCATCATAGGTGAGGATATCAATATCCAGCTGTCGTGAACTGAATCGTGACGCATTTTGCGGACGACCGTGCTCGTATTCGATGTGCCGGAGACGTTTCGCCATCTCAGCGAGAGGCAAATCGGTATTTACGCCCACTACCATGTTAAGGAAGGGTTGGCCGTCAAAACCAATCGCGGCAGATTCGTAAACGGGAGAGGTGTCCATTTCACCGAAAAGGCCCTCTAGCGCATCCAGACCAGCGGTGATGTATCGCTCGCGCTCTATATTACTGCCCAGTCCTAGATACACGCGGGCCATCAGGTTCTGTTACCGCGTTCGATGATAATGCCCACATCATCGGCTTCAGCTACGGCGCCGGGCTTACTAAGCTTTAAGCACAGCCAAGGGATATTGAATTCAGTCAAGACTATATCGGCAACACGCTCCGCCAGAGTCTCAATCAACTCAAATTCACTGGCCTGAACATAGGCCAGTATGCGCTTGGAAATGGCGTCGTAGTCCACCGCCTCGGCGATGCCATCGGTGGCGGCTGCCGCTCGATTATCGGACGCCAGCTCCAGATCTAACACCAGGGTTTGGCGGATTCCCCGCTCCCAGTCGTAAACCCCAATAACGGCATCGGTCTTAAGGCCTTTTATGTAAACCATATCCATTAGGCTGCACCTTCTATCGGTGGCAACTCTTCCATCGGCCAGCGGGGGCGCACCTTGGATTCTTCAGTGTCCACTTGTCCGGCCTTTAAACGCTGGGCACCGGCGTAAGCGATCATTGCGCCGTTATCGGTACAAAAAAGCGGTGCAGGATAGAACACTTCTGCCCTTTCTTTGGCCAAAGCTCTTTTGAGCTCTGCCCTTAAAGATGAGTTAGCGCTTACTCCTCCAGCCATCACCAGGGTCTTTAATCCTTCCTGTTTCAGCGCCCGACGGCATTTAATCACCAGCGTTGCAACCACGGCATCTTCGAAAGCAC
The DNA here is from genome assembly GCA_039986455.1 of Halioglobus sp. Lineage (GTDB taxonomy): Bacteria > Pseudomonadota > Gammaproteobacteria > Pseudomonadales > Halieaceae > Halioglobus. Next base: position 28,971 of record JBDWQQ010000100.1, on the reverse strand, counting down.
GGGCAATATCGGCCTTGTCCTGCTCGGACAGCTCGCCCTTCTCGCGGCAATCGGCCACCGTATTCAGGGTGAAGGTTTTGAGGCCGCTGAAGCTGAAATCCAACCCCGGTCGGTTCACCATAGGACGCGGGAAGTCGAAACGCTCGGAATTACCGCTCTCGGCCAAACGGCCAATATGCGGACCCCCTGGGTAAGGCAACCCCAACATTTTGGCGGCCTTGTCGAATGCCTCGCCAGCGGCGTCGTCCAGTGACTCGCCCAGCAAACGGTATTGGCCGATGCCATCTACCCGCACCAACTGGGTGTGACCGCCGGAAACCAAAAGCGCCACAAAGGGGAATTCAGGGTGTTCTTCCTCGAGCATGGGCGCGAGGAGGTGGCCTTCCATATGATGAACGCCCAGTGCTGGAACGCCCCAACCCCAGGCCAGCGATCGAGCCAGGGTAGCGCCCACCATTAATGCACCCACCAGACCGGGGCCGGCGGTGTAGGCCACACCATCAATGTCAGCTGCGGTGACCCCGGCTTCAGCCATCACTTCTTCTATTAAGGGAAGCGTCTTGCGCACGTGATCACGAGATGCCAATTCCGGCACCACGCCACCGTATTCCACATGAATATCGATCTGGCTGAACAATGCGTGCGCCAGCAAGCCGCGCTCTGTGTCGTAGAGCGCCACACCGGTCTCGTCGCAGGAGGTTTCCAGGCCCAGAATCAACATTTCGCCGTCGTTCTCGTCAATTTCCATCAATTTAGTGCAAATATTGGCCATGAGCCAAGCCGCGAATGATAATTGAGGTGGTCACCATGTACCAGTAGAGGAATGGAATCATGCAAATCTACACGGAAACGTTAACAAACAGCCTGAGCGTGAAGCTGCCACAGGAGTTGGTCACACTGCTGCAAATTGAGCCCGGCGACACGGTTGTCTTTCAGGTTAGCGCAAGTCACGCACTCATTTCAGGGTTAGAATTAGCGGCAACAGACGCGCTGGCACCTGGCAATGATGCCTTTTCGGAGTGGGCCTCTGATGCGGATAAGGAAGCTTATCGTACGCTTTAGCTTCCACAGGCGTTTTCTGGCCAAATTCGAGGGAGTGAGGGAAACAATTTTCTGTCCTATTCACCTTTGCAAACACCCCCTGATCGGTATAGAATGCGCGCCCTTTCAGGCTTTCACTGGCCGTTTGCCGGTGTTTGTTACAAAAATTTGAGACAGGTATAGAGTTAATGCCCCACATCAAGATCAAGGAAAACGAGCCCTTTGACGTAGCACTGCGTCGCTTCAAGCGTTCTTGCGAGAAGGCCGGTGTTCTGGCTGAAGTGCGCAAGCGTGAGCACTACGAGAAGCCCACTACAGTTCGCAAGCGCGCTGGCGCTGCAGCTGTTAAGCGTCACCTGAAGAAGCTCTCCCGGGAAAACCGCAAGCGCGTACGTTTGTACTAAGCGCTGGCATCCCTCCTTATGAGTGACCAGTCGCTAGCTGAAACTATCAGGGCCGCCATGAAAGCGGCCATGAAAGCCAGAGACAAAGAGCGACTGGGTACTATCCGGCTGATTCAAGCCGAATTCAAACGAATCGAAGTCGACGAGCGCATCGAGGTAGATGATGCCCGTGCTTTGGCCGTGCTCGACAAAATGGTCAAGCAACGCCGCGATTCTGCTCAGCAATACACTGATGCCGGCCGCACTGAGCTGGCTGATGTCGAGAACGCCGAAATCTCCGTTCTACAGGAATTCCTCCCTGCTCAGCTGACCGAAGACGAAATTATCACCATGATTGATGAAGCGATTGCTGCATCAGGCGCCGCTGGCATGCAGGCCATGGGACCGGTGATGGGGCAGTTGAAGCCCAAGCTTGCTGGTAAAGCGGATATGGGTAAGGTGAGTGGGCTAGTTAAAAGCCGCCTTACTGCTTAGTTCTCGATCCACGTACCAACTTTTAGTTCCAGTCACCCCCGCGTAGGCGGGGGCCCAGAGAATCCTTCAGGCCTCGGCCATATCCCTAGAGATGCACTGGATTCCCGCCTGCGCGGGAATGACTAAACCAGCATGAATTCGGTGCTTCCTTCATCTAATTGACGTTACACTATCGCTCTTATGGCCGGACGTATTCCCCAAACGTTTATCGATGACTTGCTAGACCGTGTCGACATTGTCGATGTGGTTGATCGGCGGGTGAAGTTGCGTAAAACCGGTAAGAACTACAGCGCTCGCTGCCCGTTTCACGAAGAAAAAACGCCCTCCTTCTCAGTCAGCCCCGACAAGCAATTTTACTATTGCTTCGGTTGCGGTGCCGGCGGCAATGCCCTCGGCTTTGTCATGGACTACGAGAACATCGAGTTTCCGCAGGCCATAGAATCGCTGGCCAGCAGCGTGGGCATGGAAGTCCAACGGGAAGTATCCAGCGGCGGCGCGGCGCAAGCCAAGCGCGAGGAATCCAACAAGTCGCTATACGCTTTGATGGAACAAGTCGCCAACTTCTACAAGCTACAGCTGCGCCAGCATCCGCAGCGAGGCAACGCCGTTAACTACCTCAAGGAACGCGGGCTCACCGGACAGATCGCCAAGCAATTCGGCATGGGCTTTGCTCCCCCGGGCTGGGACAACCTGCTAAAAGCCCTAGGCGACAACGAAGAAAAGAAAACCCTGCTGATGAAGGCAGGCATGCTGGTGGAAAACGATAAGGGCCGCATTTACGATCGCTTTCGCGACCGGGTGGTGTTCCCAATTAGAGACCAACGCGGTCGCGTGATTGCCTTTGGTGGCCGAGTACTGGGCGACGACAAGCCGAAGTATCTCAACTCCCCCGAAACCGATATTTTTCATAAAGGCCGAGAGCTCTACGGCTTTTACGAAGCCCTGCAAGCCAACCGCAAACTCGAACGGCTATTGGTTGTAGAGGGCTACATGGATGTTATCGCCCTGGCACAGCACGGCATAACCATCGCCACTGCCACCCTGGGCACGGCCACCAGCAATACTCACCTGGATCGAATTTATCGGCGCTGTCCGGAAGTCATCTTTTGTTTCGACGGCGATGAAGCGGGTCGCAAAGCAGCCTTCCGCGCTCTGGAAGCCGCCCTCCCCTGTATGGAAGACGGAAGACAAGCGCGCTTTTTATTCCTGCCGGAAGGTGAGGATCCAGACACGGTGGTCCGCAGCGGGGGTGCCGATAAATTCGAGCAACTGCTGACTGGCGCAACACCGCTGGACACATTTCTATTCGACTCAATGGCTGATGGGCTTGATACCAGCTCACTTGATGGCCGCGCGCGCTTAAGCAAACTGGCACTACCCTACATTCGGCAAATGCCCGAAGGCGTATTCAAGCAACTGATGTTTCAGGCACTGGCAGAAAGAACCGGCCTGGAACTCGACAGCCTGATGCGTTTGGAAGTACCGCCGCCTCAGCCTAGTGCACCTGCTACGCACTCAACAGCATCCAGCGACCCCGGATATCACCCGGGCCACGATCAATCCGGCGGCGCCCATTACGATCAAGACATGGGTGGTACTCCACCTGCAGATCAAGGCGACTATCCTGACTTCGGCCCGGATGATGACAACACTGGGCCACGTCAGCGCGCGCCGCATCAACAGCAGAGAGCCGACTACTCCAATCTCGCGCAGAGTGCCATTGCCCTCATTCTGCACCAACCGGAAATTGCCCGGCAGGTTAAAGCTGAAGGTCTGGAAGAATTAAGCGGCGAGTTTGTCAGCCTGCTGACCGAGTTAATCTCTCTGGTGCAACGCCGACCCGAGTCGAACACCGGCATGTTGTTAGGCCACTGGTACGGCACACCCGAAGGCGAATTACTAAACCAATTGGCAGGCCAGGAAAGGTTAATTCCCACGGAGGGCATTGAGCAGCAGTTCAACGACATCATCTACAATCTGGCTCACCACCTGCCGCAGCAATCAAAACTGGCCCAGCAGGTCGACAAACTGAAACTCACCAACTACGCTCAAGTCAGCGAGTTGGAAAAGCAACGCCTCAGGGAACTGCTGCAGGAAAAACGGCAGCGCGACGCAGAGCGAAACCGACGCGACCACTAGTCCCACTGTGGTCAAAAAATACCCTTGTCTCGGGCGCACACCCCGTTGCATTTGACCGATTCGCCCCCATATAACAAAAACCGCGAATTTGGGGCGATCAAGGGCCTAAATGCGCCAAGATTCGCCAAATGAACAGGCTTTTTTGTAGTTAAGCCATTGTTATCCGGTTATAATTGCCGGCTGAAATTTTTTTGCTTCTTCCAAAGGTGTCACCTTAATGACCGACGTCGTAAACCAACAGTCCCGCCTGAAGACCCTGATCGCCAAGGGTAAAGAGCAGGGCTATCTGACCTACGCCGAGGTGAACGATCACCTCCCCCAGGATATTTCCGATCCCGACCAGGTTGAAGACATCATCCAGATGATCAACGACATGGGCATTCAGGTATTCGAGCAGGCCCCAGACGCCGACGAACTGCTGATGACCGAGGGCGACCGCTCTGCCGATGACATTGCTGCCGCCGAAGCCGCCGCCGCTCTGGCCGCTGTTGAAACGGAAGCTGGCCGCACAACCGACCCAGTGCGTATGTACATGCGTGAAATGGGCACGGTCGAGCTGCTGACACGTGAAGGCGAAATTGTGATCGCCAAGCGCATCGAAGAAGGCATTCGTGAACTATTGTCTGCTCTCGCCCTTTACCCCGGCGCAGTCAAAAACATTCTCGACGAATACGAGCTGGTGACCAAAGAAGAGCGCAAGCTCGCTGACATCATGGTCGGCTATCTGGATCCAGCCCAGCACGTCCCCACCGCTGCCGAGTTGGCAGAGGCGGCGCAAGTTAAAGCCGACAAAGCCGAAGCTGGCGAAGAGGATGAGACCGACAACGGTCCCGATCCAGTGGAAGCCAAGAAGCGCTTCAGTGCACTCAAGCGTCAGTACAACAAAACTGAGAAAGTCATTGCTGCAAAAGGCCGCACCGACGCCGCTGCTATTAAAGAAATGGAAAAGCTGGGTGATCTGTTCAAGTTCTTCAAGCTGACTCCACGTGTTTTCGATCCCATTTCTGATACGCCCCGAAACATCCTGGTTGCAGTACGCGATCAAGAGCGCGAAATTATGCGCATTGCGATCAAAGTCTGCGGCATGCCTCGTAAGGAGTTCATCACTACATTCCAGGGCTCAGAATCAGACCTCAAGTGGGTCTCGCGCCAGGCACGTAAAAAGGAATACGGCCCCAAGCTGAATGCCGAGAAAGAGATCATTCAGCGCCTGCAGCGTCGTATTCAGGGCATTGAAGAGCAATGCGGTCTGCAAATTTCCGAGATCAAAGAAATCAACCGACGCATGTCCATGGGCGAAGCCCGTGCCCGTCGCGCCAAGAAAGAAATGGTTGAGGCCAACTTGCGTTTGGTGATCTCCATCGCCAAGAAGTACACCAACCGCGGTCTGCAGTTCCTTGACCTCATTCAGGAAGGCAACATCGGCCTGATGAAGGCTGTCGACAAATTTGAATATCGTCGCGGTTACAAGTTCTCGACTTATGCAACCTGGTGGATTCGTCAGGCCATTACGCGCTCTATTGCCGACCAGGCCCGCACCATTCGTATTCCCGTGCACATGATTGAAACTATCAACAAGCTCAACCGTATCTCTCGCCAGATGTTGCAGGAGATGGGTCGCGAGCCCACGCCGGAAGAACTCGGCGAGCGCATGGACATGCCGGAAGACAAGGTGCGCAAGGTACTGAAAATTGCCAAAGAGCCTATCTCCATGGAAACGCCGATCGGCGACGATGAAGATTCCCACCTGGGAGACTTCATTGAGGACAACACCATTTCCTCACCCGTCGACTCCGCTACGGGTCAGGGCCTGCAGGAAGCCACTAAAGATGTGTTGGCAGGCCTCACCGCTCGTGAAGCCAAGGTGCTGCGTATGCGTTTCGGTATTGATATGAACACCGACCACACCCTCGAGGAAGTGGGCAAGCAGTTCGATGTGACTCGTGAGCGTATCCGTCAGATTGAAGCCAAGGCACTACGCAAGTTGCGTCATCCTACGCGCTCTGACTATCTGCGAAGCTTTCTGGACGAGTAAACCTCATTCAATAAGCACTTTCGCTAAAGCCACCTTAGGGTGGCTTTTTTGTGCCCGGAAAAAACAGCAGAAGACTCCTCACGTGCTATGTTTAACCTAGATTTAAAAAAGGGCCATGCATGAAAACGAAAACACTCATCCGCCAGCTGCAATCATCCTGGCGAGATTTCCTGGTACTTCATCTACTGTTTTCGCTGCTGGGGGCAGCAATTCTAGCGCCGCTGTTTGGCCTGCTCCTTCGAGGCACCCTTGCACTGAGCGGCTCAGCGGCCGTGGTAGATCAGGACATTGCAAGGCTGCTGCTTTCACCGTTGGGGATGATCAGCGCCATTGTGTTGGTATCCGTCTTACTGGCGATTGCTGGTTTAGAACTGGGCGCAATGCAGGCGTTGGCACTGGCCAAGCAAGCCGGCCTTAGAATGCGCGCAGCCACGGCAGCACGCTTTGCCCTGAGCCGTGCACTTCCCCTATTACACATTACCCTGCGACTTACCCTCTACGTTCTCGCCTACGTCTTGCCTTATTTGGCCATTGTGGCGGCTATAGCCTGGACCCAGCTTACCGAGTACGACATCAACTACTATCTTGCGGAAAAGCCGCCCGCTTTCCTGCTGGTCGTGGCAGCCGCCGGAGCACTGGCGATTCCTCTAGTCTGGCTTCTTGGTCGAAAGCTGATTGGTTGGTGCCTGGTATTACCCATCGCCCTGTTCACCACAAAAAACCCGGCCGAAGCCTTTGCCAACAGCGAATCATTAGTGAACGGGCATCGCGCCTATTGCTTTCGAAGTCTGGGAGTTTGGCTTGTGGTTGCGCTGCTGTTGTCCATCATTCCAGTGCTGGTGCTGCAACTTGGGATGGACCTGGTGCTCGGTAGTCGCGAGAGTGAGCTAACCACATTAGCAGCTATGCTTGGATTAACAGGTGCGCTATGGGTCGCTCTCAACTTTCTTGTGGCTGCATTGAATCTCGCCGGTTTTAGTACGGTCATTGCCCAACTCTTTAAAGAACTCGCGCCGAAACTTGCCAAGGAGCAAGCGCTTCCAGCCGCAGTTGAGGATATGGGTGGCAAGCGCGGCTGGACCAGCATCCAGCTCGCTTTGATTGTTGGCGTCGTCGCGATCATAGGCGCAGCGGTCCTGTTCTCCATGATGCGCAGCGTTAAGCTGGACGATCAGGTACTCATCATCGCCCACCGTGGCGCTGCCGGCGCCGCGCCAGAAAACACGATCGCTGCTATCAGTCAGGCCATTGAAGACGGTGCAGACTGGGTGGAAATTGATGTTCAGGAAACGCTAGACGGCCAGGTCATCGTAATCCACGACAGTGACTTCATGAAACTTGCCGGCGACCCCCTCAAGGTGTGGGACGGCGAACTGAAACAGATACAACAGATTGATGTGGGCACCTGGTTCGATCCACAATTTGCGGATCAGCGAGTTCCTACCCTGGCGGAAGTGTTACAAGTCATCAAAGAGGGCAATTCACGGCTAGTCATTGAGCTCAAATACTATGGCCATGATCAACAACTGGAACAACGCGTCATTGATGTTGTGGAAACTGCCGATATGGTAGACCGCGTTTCCATTATGTCGCTGAAATTGAAGGGCGTGCAGAAGCTAAAGAGCAAGCGCCCTGAATGGACCGGTGGTCTGCTCGCAGCCACCTCGGTAGGTGATATCACCAAGCTGGATGCGGATTTTCTGGCGGTTAACCAAAACATGGCAAACCCCGCTTTTATTCGCAGGGCTCATAATGCGGGTAAGCGTGTTTTCGTATGGACGGTCAACGACGCCCTTTCACTCTCTCACTGGATGTCCATGGGCGTGGACGGTGTAATCACCGATGAGCCTGCGCTTGCGAAAAAAATCCTGGCTCAGCGGGCAGAGCTGTCTCCGGCAGAGCGACTGTTGTTAAGCGCCGCACTCTTTTTCGGCAAGCCAGAGACAATCAACCAATACCGCGACAACTCACCCTAAAAGCACAGCGTGCTCAGTCACCCGCCGCCAGTGAAGGGTTCTGCTCCGTGTAGAGGCGGTTGGATTCATACAACGCGTACTGGCGAATTGCCTCGGCGTCTTCCTCGCTGACGAACTCGGCAAAGCTCACCATGCCGCGAGCCTTAAGCGCGCCGCCGATCACAATGTCCTGCCAGATGTTGTGCACATTTTCACTGGAGTACCTGAGGTCGGGGGTCAAGCCACCACCGCGCATACTGTCGCCATGGCACATGGCACAATGCCGATGAAAAACCTGCTTGCCATGCTCCACCGTATCCGCCGATGCGCTAACGGGCAGTGGCTTAGCCAGCTGACGATTCGCAACGGGTGGCGGTGGCAATTCGTGCTTGCCGCCCAGCTTATAGACCAGCACCCGCGACAAGTTGGGAACCTCCCAGCCGTGCACCAGTGCGGAAGCCTCTGAAGCCAGCCCGCCGCCAAAGCCCACGGCGGTCGCAATATATTGCTCTCCGTCCAAAGCATAAGTCATGGGCGCAGCCCACGCCCCTGTCTGGGTATCACGAGACCACAGGTCCTCACCGGAATCTGCATCTGTCGCCACCATGTGTGTTTTTTTACCGCCATGAAATACCAGACCTCCGGCTGTTGCCAGGGTACCACCGGTATTGGGCATACCCAGGGGCTGGCGCCAGCGGGCTTCCTGCTTGATTGGATCCCATGCGATGAGCGCGCCCGTATACTCCTTCGCCAATATCTCATTGAGTGTCTCGGTGCTCGCTTCGGGCAAAATATTCGCGCTGCGATCAAACCCGGTGTTCCAATAGCCCTGTCCGGGCTCCGCGTACTCTTTGGTCGTGGGCTGTAGGAAGCGCATGGGGAAGATCATGGTGGGAATGTAAACCAATCCATTATTGGGGTTATAGGACATAGGCGGCCAGTTGTGTCCGCCCGCATTGCCCGGGATGGTCACATTCTTACCATCGAAAACACGCGCATTTTCGGTTTCCACCGGGCGGCCAGTTTCCATATCAACGTGGGTTGCCCAGGTAACATTCTCTAAATAGGGCTCAGCCGAGATCAGTTCACCTGTTTCCCGATCAATCACGTAGAAAAAGCCATTTTTGGGCGCCTGCATCAACACTTTACGTTTGCCGCTTTCTAAATCCAGCTCTGCCAACATGATGTGCTGGGTCGCCGTGTAGTCCCAGGTCTCACCGGGTGCAGTCTGGTAATGCCAAACGTAATCTCCCGTGTCAGGGTTAAGTGCCACAATAGATGCCAGGAATAAATTGTCGCCACCATCGGGACTGCGCAAGCTTTGATTCCAGGGCGAGCCATTGCCAACGCCTATATAGAGCAAATTCAACGCTGGGTCGAACACCATCGAATCCCAAGCGGTGCCTCCTCCGCCCCACTTCCACCATTCGCCAGACCAGGTCGCCGCCGCTTTCTCCATCGCTTCATTCTCAAATCCGTCAGCGGGGTTTCCGGGAATGGTGTAGAAGCGCCATTTCATTTCGCCCGTGGCCTGATCATAAGCGCTCACGTAACCGCGCACGCCCAGCTCAGCTCCACCGTTGCCGATCACCACCATGTCTTTCACTACTCGAGGTGCACCGGTAATGGTGTAGGACTGATCACGATCGGTGGTTTGAACATCCCAAAGCACTTTGCCGTCCTCTGCGTTCAATGCCACCAGTCGTCCGTCGTAGGTGCCGACAAAGATACGACCGTCTACATAAGCAACGCCTCGATTGACTGCATCGCAGCAACCCTTGGCGAGAAATCCGCGTTCTACCTGCGGATCATGAAACCATTTCAGCTCTCCAGTGCGGGCATCCAAGGCATACACCATGGACCAGCTACCCGTGGCATAGAGGGTTCCATCGACCATAATGGGTGTCGACTCCACGCCCCTGCGCGTGTACATATCAAATGACCAGGCCAGGTCGAGCTGATCAATATTGTCGGTGTTGATCTGGTCCAGAGTAGAATATCGCTGCTCACCCACGTCATTACCATGCAGCGGCCATTCGGTATCGGCAACAGTGGCAGTCGACTCCTCAACAATTTCTGGGATGACGACCTCTGCAGGCTGATTTGGAAGCGGCTTATCACTGCAAGCGGCCATCGGCAGAGCCACCAATAAGGACACTAGAAGCCTGAAAGTGTAGCGGTTCATAAAACATTTCCCCTTTGGACTGAATTTAAACTATAGACCGATCCTGGGCAGTTGGCCTCACGATTCTGCAATTGATTCAGTCAGTTACCCTCACTGTCGGTTGATCCAGTCGCCCCCATCGAGAAAACGCCCTTCTAGACAATAACCAGACAAACCACATTTCAGTAAATCCGGCCTGAAAATCGCTCCGTAATTTTAGTCATGTAACTGCTGCCGGGACTGCAAAAGGGGCTGCCTGGCTCAGCACGACAGCAGCTTACGATGTAGACCAACGAACTCATCACATTGACGCTATACACACTTTTTGGAGCACACCATATGAAAACTAAAGCAACCTCTCTGCTGGCAACCGCCGCTCTTTCTCTGTCCATGATCTCTGGCGCTAACGCTCAAACTTTCGGGCAATGCGCAAGCACTAGCGCGGCGCAATTTGAAGGCTCCATTGTCGATGCAGCCATCGCGACTCCCGAACTCAGCACCCTGGTAGATTTAGTCGTCGCTGCAGGCTTAGACGAAGCACTGGCCACCACTGAAAACATCACCGTGTTCGCACCCACCAACGACGCGTTTGCCGCTCTGCCTTCAGAACTCGTCGATGTGGTCGTAGGGAATCCAGACCTTCTGTCTGCCGTTCTGACTTATCACGTGACAACAGGCCAACAAGATCCTCGTAAATTCGCCGGAGGCGTTGCGACTCGCCGCGCTACCTTGAACGGTCAATCTGTCTACTTTGGCCGCGCCGATGGCGAAGCCCGCGTCAACATGGCCGGCGTTTCCTGCCAGGGCGTGAAGACTGACAACGGCACTGTATGGGTCATCGACAGCGTGCTGCTGCCCGCCCTGTAAACTACCTCAGCTCGATCGAAAGCCGCCCTAGGGCGGCTTTTTTGTGCCTCGAGTCTATGAGGTGCCCCCGCTTAGCATGGCAGGTATCAGCACCATCCCACGGGTTGATCCCCCGAGCGCCTGAAGGCGTATACTTCAGTAATAAAAACAGGATCAAGCCAATGAATAAAAACGTCATCGTCTGGGGCACCGGCAACGTGGGCCGCCCCGCCGTCAGAGCTGTGCTGTCGCACAGCGACCTAAATTTGCAGGCCGTCATCGTCTCAAGTGAAGAAAAAGCAGGCCGCGACGCTGGTGAGATAGCCGGTATCGATGCTTGTTGCGGCGTTACCGCCACGCGCGATTGGCAGGCGGTGATTGCATCGGGCGCTGATGCTGTCATTTACAGCGCCACCGCAGACACCAGACCCGAGGAGGCGATCGCTGAAGTCATTGCATGCCTCAGTGCCGGCATCAACGTCGTCGCTCCCGGTCTTTATTTCTACCTGGACCCAGAATCCACCCCCAAAGAAGCCCTTGAACCTATCGAGGCGGTCTGTCGTGAATCGGGAGCATCGCTATTTGCATCCGGCATCGATCCTGGCTGGGTGATGGACATGCTTCCCGTCACCCTGAGTGGTGCTGTGGCCGGTATCACAGAGATTCGCACCCGGGAAGTGTTCAACTACGCGCTCTATGACCAACCCCAGGTTGTACGAGAGGTTATCGGCTTTGGTCAATCCATGGATGAACTGCCGATGATGTTGCACGACTTTGCCATCGATATGGTTTGGTCGCCGATGCTTAAGCTTGTCGGTAAAGCACTGGGTAAGCCCGTCGAACGCATCGAGATCAGCGTGGAACGGCGGCCACTGGAGTCCACCGTTGAGGTCGCCAGCATGGGTGTATTTGAAAAGGGCACACAAGGTGCCTTTCGATTTGAAGTCACCGGCTACCATAACGATCAGCCGCTTTACGTACTGGAGCACATTACCCGCATCGACGACAACTGCGCACCGGACTGGCCTTACCCACCACAAGGTCAAGGCTGCCATCAGGTTATGATTAGCGGTAGCCCCAATCTGGAAGTAACAGTACACGGTCATGACCCGGTAGAACCGGGCGTTGCAGGCGGCGGGAACTCATCAGCCGCGGCCTGGTTGATCAATGCCATCCCGGGACTGTGTGACGCCCGCCCCGGCGTTGTCACCCTACTGGATTTGCCGCCTATTACCGGCGCCGCTCAACTTCAGGGAGTCAACTAAATGGAACAGCCTCAGGAAGCTTTTGAGAAAATGGCGAAAGCACCCGCAGCGCTGCTCGCTAAACAGGCAGCCCTGCATTTGGCCCTTTGGACTATCGCAGTGTCACTCTTCGCCGCCACGGACAGCTGGTCTCATCTGACCGGTTGGACATTGGCGTCCGCGGTCAACGTGATCACTGGCATCTTTGCAGGCTTCATCACCGTTAACCTAGTGCACGAGTGGTTCCATTATTTTGGGGCAAAGTTCACATCAGGCAACTACACGATCACTGATAAGCCCAGTCTGTTCGTGTTCGATTGGAACTTCGAGAAAAATACCCTGAACCAGTTCTTCACAATGAGTGTTGCTGGCACCGTGGGCGGCGTTCTGTCTTTATGGGCAGTGTCTAATGCGGTAGACGCTAATACGGCAGGCAGGGCCGCTTTGGTAGCAGGCGCAGCAGCAAGCTTCGCTTTTGGATCCATTATCGAATGGCCTGTTTTAGCCCGCACGCGTCGCAGTAAAAACCCGCTACAGGAGTTATCCAAAATCACTCCCAAAGTATTGGGGCGCGCCAGTACCGGCAGTGCCATCACCGGACTACTGTGTTGGTGGCTTTTAGCCGGGTAGTTCCTCGCGGGAGTAGATCCAGCGAAAGGTGAGGTTAATTCTGGGGCCGCACCTCCGAGTTACCTTGCGAATTCCGTGCTTCCAATGCTGTTGCGTCTCGCCTTGCATTCTCAGTACGCTCGCATTGGGCAACACCACATTGTGCGACTTCAGTTCCTTACGCTTCTTGTGTTTGAAGTAAATGGTGCGCTCTTCGCCAAGACTCAAAGACGCGATACACGGCTCTGGCCCCAGTTCAGGCTCGTCATCAGCATGCAAGCCCATCGAGTCAGCCCCATCCCGGTAGAAGTTCAACAGCACACTGTTAAACGAAGCATTGCAGATCGATTCCATCCTGACTTTTAAATCGTTCAGTAGCGGTGTCCAGGCAAGCGGTTGATACTGTTTGCCGGAATAGGCGTACACCGCATTGGGATCACCGTACCAGGCGATTAATCGTGGTTGCAGATGCGTCTTGCCGTAGAGCTTAATCGTTTCCTGAGACCAGGGCGTCTCGTCCTGTAGATGTGTGAATATTTGAGCAGAATCTGCTCCTAGTTCTACATTGGGAAACAGCACTAGATCCGCTTCAGTCAGCGGCAACGACTCCCCTTTCTCAGGGTCAAGTAATGAACTCTGGAAACTCATGAAGTAACCGCCAATGCCCTCCTGCACTTGATTTAGACCAGGCAACAGTATCGCACGACACAGAAACACAGAGGTTGCTATGGCGTAAACTAGTTGCGACTATTGGTGTACAAAAATGATAACAGTCGGGCATCGGCCTGCAACCTAAGTTCAAAAATACTATGACTCAGCACGAATACGTCTTTGTAGCGATATCCATTATTCTTGGTCTGGCCATAACCCGACTACTGCATTCGGTTGCCATGCTCATCCGGGTGCATCGTGACGTTTCCTTCCATTGGTCCACTGCGGCGTGGGGCATCTGTGTTCTGGCTTATGTTTTACAGTTCTGGTGGGTAGGCTGGGGGCTTCGCGACCTGGAGGCGTGGCACTTCGGCGACTTCGTCGTCTTAATCATTGGCGCTATTTGCGTTTATGGTGCGGCTGAAATGGCTCTGCCAGTGCCCGAGGGCTCGGGCAATTTGGACTTCTTGATTCATAGTCAGGGGCTGGGTCGATTGTCTTGCTTGTCGATGCTGCTGTACTTTCTGGTTGGCCCTTATGTGAACGTAACCATGTTTGGGAACCCGCTAGTACCCTCGCTGGTTTTACCCGCAGTAGGCATGGCGCTCACTGGCCTTATGATCGCGGTACCCAGAGTCTTTCCGCAGCTTACAGTCTTGTTCGTTGGTTACTCAGTGTTGATACTGGGGCTAACCGCCTGAGCGACCGAGTCGCTTACCTCGCAGGCATAGATTGCCTGCGTTCTCTCCACTAAAGGTTCAGCCACTCCTGCCTCGGCAGGCTTCGTAGTTTCTGACTGGGAAGGCTCCGCCGGGTGCAGGTTGTCTGCCAACGACAAGTCAAATCGAAGGCTGCCAGACTCACATTTGAGCTGAAGTTGCCGGGCAATTTCAACGCCACGTTTTATAATGCCCTCGGACTCTCGAGTAGACAGCCGATAACGGTCGCGCACTGCGGTGGCAATCGAGCCTGAAGCGCCAAAGTCCTGAGCGAGCCGCTGCACGCGCTGATACAAGTTGTAATCCATGTGGTGCCATTTCTGCAGCATGTTAGTGCGAGCTGCATAGTTGGCGTAACCGGATCGAACGCCCGCATCATTGTCATTCAACACTGTTACCCGCAGCTTCACTGCATCCTTGCCCTCGGGCTGGGTGGGGCTAGTCATTAGCTCCCCCTCCTCCACCCAATGCCAGCGCCACAGATAGTCAATGTTACCTATCCTGTCCTGTTGTTTGAGCAGGTAGTCGAGTATCACCAACTCCGTGAGCTCCTCCATCCAGCGAGCAACCTGGGCTGTAGAAACCTGCGCCGGTAACTTGGCAGCCATTGCCTCATCTTTGCGGGACTCTTTCACCCCAAGATGAATTGCCTCAATTAAAGGCAAGTCGGTGCGCAAAGCCAGAAAAGCCGCCGTTCGTTGAAAGTCTAAATTCTGACCATCGCCCCAGCCCGAAGCACGGGTGCCATTAACCTCAGGTCCGTAACGCTTACCGTTTTGTCGCAGCAACACGCCCCAGAGCCGCTGATTATCAGCCGTAAACAGCTCCCGTCGATGCGAATACTCGGCCGGCGCAGCGGCTGCAATTTGCATTTCCTGCCAGCCTGCATGCAGCATTTTTCTGCGAGAAGAATCAGTGAAGACCATCCCAGGCTCGATAATACTTGGGCCATAGGCAGCCAATGGAAATTCCACCCTAACAGCAACCGGTACCTGCAGCTTGGTCTGCAACAATCGACTGAAGTGGTAGTACAGCAGCGGTGAGGGAGAGAAGGTTCCGCTGGTTTCGCGTCCGTTAAGGCTATTTTTAAACACCGCCAACTGGGCAGTGGCAAGTTCGCGCGCATGACCGCCCGGAGCGCAAGCGACGCGCTCAAACTCCGCTGTGCGACCCTGCCAATCCGTATCGGTAACAGCATAGATCACGGCACCCGGGCTGGTACTCCAGGTTTTCGGGCAAATGGCAATATCATCTGCCGACAGATCGATGGCACAGTATGCCGCTTGCTCCGCTAGATCGGCTTCTGAAAGCACACCGTCGAGCGGTGGCAGCTGCTCGCATTCCATGGTGAGTGTGTCATCTCCCATGACCCCGGTAGTCAGCGGCAGCAGAATAAGCGGCACCAACCAGCCTCTGGAAAATTGCTTGAAAGACATATCGCTGCACCACCTCAAAAAGCTGTGTTTTTCAGACCGACCATATGCTGCCATAATCCACTGCACAATGCCCATTGAGATCAATCAAATCAATTCTTACGGACAAGCAAAAGCCTGTTTCACAGCTACGCGGCTTGTAAAGGCAGGCCGAAGCCTGGCTGCGCTAGCGGCGTTTTTATTGCTGTCTCTGGAAAGCCTAGCCGCCTCTGACGCAGAAAAAACAGTACGGATAGCTGTGATTTCAGACATCAATGGCCGCTACGGCAGCAGCCATTATCATCTGCGTGTCGCGACCGCTGTGCAGCGCATCATTGCACTGCAACCGGACATGGTGGTGAGCACCGGTGACATGGTTGCGGGACAAAAGCCAAACCCTAAACTGACCCGAAGCCAGCTGAAAGCCATGTGGACGAACTTCCATCAACAGGTTAGAAAGCCACTGCAAAGTGCAGGCATACCCCTAGTGATGACTCCCGGCAATCACGATGCCTCAGCCTATCCTGGCTTTGAATTGGAGCGTAGCGTTTACGCTGAGTACTTTCAGGCACACCCCCCAAAGTTCACACCCCGCCCAGGCGGGAACTTCCCCTATCATTTTTCAGTAGCGCTCGATGGACTCCATTTAATTTCTCTGGATGCAACCAAAGCTGGGCAGCTGCCGGATACGCAGCTGGCGTGGTTGCAAGAGCAACTCCAACCGGGGCCTACCATTGTATTTGGTCATCTGCCTTTACAGCCGATAAGCATCGGTCGAGAGAAAGACATTATTCAGGATGCTCGATTGGAAGAGGCGCTGCGAAACCATGGCAAGGCCATCTATCTCAGCGGTCACCATCATGCCTATTACCCGGGGACGCGCGCCGGCATCAATATGGTAGGAATGGGCAATTTGGGAGGCAATCTGCGCCGGTTGGTAGGAACGCGAAGCACCACTGGATTCAGTTTCACCCTTCTGGACTACAACGAGCAAGGCCTGACCAAAATGAGTCGCTACACCGGACCAGACTTTATGCAGGACGTAGCCAATACAACTCTGCCACCTTCCATTGGTCGCGGAGAGCATAAACTGCAGCGTCTGGATATTGAGGAACCTTCAGCGACGCGCTAGAAATAGGCGACGCAGCATACTCAGCGCGAGAACCGCGTCTCTCGTCCTTGGTCGGGCGCATCAGGTATGAAGCTGCACAGTACCAGCGAGAACACCGCAATGCCTGAACCCACCAGAAAAACTGCACTGGGAGACGTAAGCCAGAGAATACCCAGTAGCGCCGGAATGAACACGGCAGCGATGTGATTGATGGTAAAGCTAACGCTGGATGTGGCCGCAATATCTTTTGGATCAGAAATTTTCTGAAAATAGGTGTTGATCGCAATCGATAGTGCAAAGAACAAGTGGTCAACGATGTACAGACCGGCAGCGACGTTCGCGTTTTCAACGAATGCGTAACTGCTAAAGACAAAGATAAGACCTACATATTCAACGCGAAGCGCGCGGCGTTCACCGACCTTACCTACCCAGCTGCCAATGCGCGGTGCAAAAAACAAGTTGAACACATAGTTAGCGAGATACAGCAAACTGATATCGGCGGCCGAGTAACCGAACTTCTCAACCATCATAAATCCGGCAAAGACCATAAAGATTTGACGGCGGGCGCCACTTAGAAAAGTCAACGCATAGTAGAGCCAATAGCGACGGCGAAAGATGAGTTTCTTGTGTTGAACAGCCCCCTCTGGAAAGTGAGGAAAAGCGATCCACAATGCGAGGGTGATGATCACGCCAATGCCACCGGCCAGCACGTACATGGCCGTAAACCCAAAGCCGGCCCACTCCATCAGCAACCAGATACTGCTGTAAGCCAATAAAGCGCCTGCCGCCTTTACCGCCATCGCCCTCCCCATAAAGTGCGGAGTCTGGGTTTTCTCGATCCATTGCAGCGTGAGGGATTTATTGATGGTTTCGAAGTAATGAAACCCCATAGACATCAGCACGGTGGTGGCATACAAACCATAGGTCGAGGGAAAAAAAGGCGTTAAGGCCACGCCGACAGACATCACCAACAGCGAAGCCAATGCAAAACGTTGTTCACGAACAATGAGAAGAACAAACACTGCAGTAAAAGCCAGGAACCCAGGCACTTCACGCAGGCTTTGCAACATGCCAATTTCTGCGCCGGTGAAGGCCGCCCGTTCGACGACAAAGTTATCCAAGAGTGCCTGCCACACTGAAAACGTCAGTGGCATGATGAAGGCAGCCGCCAGCAGGAAGTTTTGCTGGGACAGCGCCACCCCTGATACAGCAGGCAGCGATTGAGAAGTATTGCGGGACACAGTGAGCGCCAGTAGCCGGTGGTCAGAAAGGCGCTCAGTTTACGGCAATGGCCAGTTGCTGCCTATCGTCATTAATAACGGTCGCTGGCTATCGGGCCTGATATTAAGAGAGTAGATGTTTCTCTCAAGCAGTCACTATTCCTGTGCAGGACTATTTTTTACGCACTGCAATACCTCGGCCTGAAATCGCTTGCCCCGCTCATTAAACAAATCCAGTGTATGCAGTGACGTCGGTACAAAAGCAAAACCTATGTCCAGCTCTGGGTGCCACTGAAAAATGGATCCACCGAGTCCCATCCAACCATAGAAACCTTCTCGCCCCTCATTGAATTCCCGTTCGGCTCGAGTACTTTGGGCATTAGTGAGCGTGAAACAGTCGACACCGCCCTGAGTAAAACGAGTCGTCAGCATTCCACCCATCGTGGCCTTCAAGGGATGTTCATGCATTGCTTTCCAAGCTGGCTCACCTATAAACTCTTTCCCTTCAAATTTGCCGCCCGCTGACATCATGGCGGCCACCTTCGCCAGACCGCGGGCCGAGCAGGTGGCATTGGCGGACGGGGTTTCGCCCTTCGCAAAGTTGGGTTCATTAAAGATGTCGAGGTTGGTCATTCCTGTTAAAGGAGGTGGTGCACCTGCTTTTCGGCTCTTGGCCATTGACGGGACTATGCGAATCAACCGACCCAGTATCTGAAAAATGTTGTGCACAATTCGCCTACCTAAGAATTTTGGCCTCAGGCTCAGTAATAGCTGACGACCAAAACCCAGGTCATGCACTTTAGACATACGCGCCATTTGATCTTCTGGAACGCCGATCATCACATCGGCATCTAGAGGTCCGCTGATTTCTTCGTGAAGAAATTCGCCAATGGTACGCCCTGCTGGGTCCACTCTGCGGAACAGCTCATTGGCTATCCAGCCGCGGGTGAGTGCGTGATACTCTCTTTTGCCGCCTGTGCTTGACGTGTAAGCCAGTGAATGTCCTTCAATAATCTTTCCTACAGCATTCTGCTTGATCTGCTCTGCAAATAAATCCTCCATATCAATGGAAGTATCGAAGTTGGCCAACCCCGCCTCGTGACGCATAAGGTCGGCAACTGTCAGCTTGTCTTTGCCCTGCGCACCAAACTCCGGCCAGTACTGAATAATTTCCGCTTCGTAGCTAAGCAGGCCCTTATCCGCTAACCAGGCTATCGCAATCGCTTCCAGGCTTTTGCCGCTGCTAAATACATTAATTAAGGAATCTGATGAAAATTCGGAATCGCCCTCTTTCGATCCCCATAAATCCACAACCTTCTCGCCACGGTGGTAGGCGCAGAGCTGAGCATTGCGCTCGGCGAGGGCTTGCATCTGATTCTCGAACAATTGCTCAACCGACTCAAAGCCCGGCGCTACCGTGCCGTTGACTTGAAAACGCCGTGTCGTGGTTAGGGTCATCCATAGCTCCATTGAGTTGTGTTAGGGGGCTGTCCGCCGGGCGATATCTTCATTATAATGCCGCCTCCCCGCAAGTGGGCCCATAGCTCAGTTGGTTAGAGCATCCGACTCATAATCGGCAGGTCGAAGGTTCAAATCCTTCTGGGCCCACCATTTTTTATATAATTCATAGAGTTATAACTGCTTAGAGCGTCCGACTATGGATGCTGACTCATAGACTGGAGTCGGTGCGTGTGACCTGACCCGTTCGAGCACAACTAATCGGCCGGATGCTTCGAATGTTCACCGCCAAAGCATATTTCCAGTGACAACAAGACTTAGAGCAGTCATCAGCGCCCGCCTGTGGAAACAGCACTCGCTGCGATCGGTATAGAAGCGGCAAAAAATTCTGGCTTTGAAAGCAAGATAGGCTCAATACAGCTGGGTTGGAAGCCGGCTTTACGATATTTGACGTGGATCCCTAAGGATCACCCCGGGCGCAATTAGAGGACATGGCTAACTAGGGCACGGTTTTCAAGGCTAATGTATCCACTTGCAAGGAACGCTGCCGATTGACGCTATACCCTATTATTACAACTGCATTGAGTGAAGATTCTACTCGGTTAGCGGGCGACGTTTCTGACAGAGGCGCCTGAGTTTCATTCATTCCCCTACTATTTTCTTAAAAACCTCTTCAAATTCAGGCTTTGCTAGGCTGGGATCATCCATGTGATTCATTCTGAGGCTCATTACATTCAAGAAACCCGCATCAGGCTCATTTCTACGCGCTTTCTCAGCTACGATTTCTAGCTGCTCTAAAGCTTTCTTCTCGTCACCCAAGGCCAAATAGGCCGTGGCCCACGAACCGGCTCCGAGATCCAATTTTGAACCAATCGCCGCCATCTCTTCAACAATGTTACGAGCTTCATCATGCAAGCCAAGCCGTGCATGTGCATAAGCGAGATCAGGCAGAAAAACTATCTTTCTATCGTCGTCGGCTAGAAGATTTTTCACCAGACTCATTTCCCGCAGAGCGTTCTCTTGGTTCCCTAGCGCAATTTCATTGAATATCATCCAGTGGTGTCCCAGCACGACCTCAGGACTAAGCTCATTCATCCGGCGAAAACTATTGATTGAGGCTTGGCGCCTGCCTGCATAAGCATAGACAACGCCCAAGCTCATATGTGCAGCAGGGTCGTTAGGATCCAAATCAACGACTCGCTCCCCCAGTTCCACTGCATATTCCTTTTGACCGATCCAGGAATAAAACCATAAACCAAATGTCAGCAACCGTGATTCATCGCCTGGTTCTAGTGCACTTTGAAAATCAGTCCAGCGCCAAGTAAGTATGCTCAACGTTCTTATCGCTGATCGAGCTTCAGCGTTTTTTGGCTCCAAATCAAATGCGCGGTCAGCCCAACTTCGTACGGTATTCTCCAGCTCTTTTTGGTCAGTCGCGTCTGCGCTGCTACTTTGCTCCGTATTCACATATAAGGTGGAGTAAAGCATGGCTTTCAAACCGCATGCTCTAGAAAACCTAGGATCTATCCGCAATGCCCTATCCAGCAGGTCGTGGGCCTGCGAGGCTGCACCTGCACCAGTAGTAATTATGAAGCGGGCCTGAAGATACAAACCATAAGCCGCAGGGGAAGTTGTTGGTGCACGCTTAATTTCCATCTGTTCAGCAAGCGAGAGAGTCGCCTTCAATGCTTTTGCAACGCTGAGCGAGATATCTGATTCAATGGCAAAAATATCATCGAAGGGTCTTTGGTAGGTTTCTGACCACAAGTGTGATTCAGTCTCGGCATCTATAAGCTGAGCCGTAACCCTTACTCTGTTTTGTGCGAAGCGCACACTACCTTCTACGATATGTTCGACATTGAGTTCCTGTGCGATTTGTCCAACCGATTTTAGCGAGTTCTCATACTGCAGCACCGATGTACGGGCGATGACATTAAAAGCTGATATGTTAGTCAGCTGATTGAGTATTTCATCATGCAGTCCGCTAGCAAAAAATTTGTCTTCTGCGTTCGGGCTTAAGTTGGCGAAGGGTAGAACAGCTATTGAGTCTTCAAGCCTCGCCCTAGACTCAGCACCAGTCTGAACTTGCGCATCTGACCTCTCAACACTGGATTCACTACTATCCGGCTCAACATCACGCTCTCGTTTCAAACCCTGCGGCGTAAGTTCATAGGCCCATGCAAGCAATAGTGATACCGGAAAACCAAGGACAAGAAACACTATGAGCGCTTGTAGCACCCACTGCGGCGTGTCGAAAGTTGGCATGACGACATCGGCTATCTGCATCAACAACCACGCTGAGACCATGTAGCCAGCGCCAACTCTGAAAACGTGTCGTTCTTGTAACTTTCCGAAAAAAGACATACGGCGGAATTGCTCTAATTTTAGCGGACGGAAACTCTAGCCTATTTGCGTAAAACGTGGGAGCTTTCGGGCCCTGGGGCGTTTATAGTACGCCACGGGTTACACTGATATTATACGACTCTCAGACTTCCAACGGTAGAGACTTGATTTCCGGTAATAACGACAAGTTTTTCGACATGTTAGTGATCGGCGCTGGGCCTGCGGGTTGTGCGGCAGCAACTCGAGCGGCAATGAAAGGGCTGCATGTTGGACTAATCGAGCGGGCTTCGTTTCCCCGAAATCTCCCCGGTGAGTCTCTGCACCCGGAAATCAGCTCTTTGCTCGATGAACTAGGCATAAAGAAAAAGGTCGCTGCAGCAGGGTTTGTTAGGAATCCGGGTTGGATACTAGAGCACGATGGCGTTAAAACGTACATTCCATACGGAGAACCACAAGAACTCCAGTTTGGATATCAGGCCTGGCGCGCTGATTTAGATACAATCCTCTTAGAGCATGCAGAGACCTGTGGAGTTTTCGTGCTGCCAGAGACAGATGCTCGCGATGTCATACTGTGTGATGGGCGAGTTACAGGCATAAAGACCAAGGGCGCTGATTTGATGGCGACCCATCTTGTTGATGCATCCGGTCCCCGCTGCTGGCTGTCTCAAAAGCTCTCTCTTCAACCGGAGTTACTATCGCCAAAGCTAGTGGCGCGATATGGGTACTCCGAGAACGACTTCGGGCAGGGAGACATTCCCAGATTACTCGCACATGCCAGCGGATGGACCTGGTTGGCTAAAGTGCAAAACAACACCTGGCAATGTGTGCAACTTTCGCTATTACCGGGCAAAGAAGCACCTGCGCCTCCGAAAGACATGGGGTTCCCTGCAAAGCTCCGAGGAGCTGATGTCACATGGCGACTAGTTAGAGAGTCTGCAGGCCCTGGATACTTCATCTGCGGCGATGCCGCTGCCGTGCTTGATCCCGGAGCCTCACGAGGAGTAGCTCGTGCCCTGCAGAGCGGAATCAAAGCTGCCAACTATGCCTCGGAAGCCTACCACGGTCGCTGTAGTGAAAAGGACGCCTTGATCTCCTACAGACGCTGGCTCGCAAGCAGCTTTACAGCTGAAGCCCAGCAGCTAGCTCAGCGCTATGCGCATTGGGAGCAACCGCCAAATTGGATAAAACAATTCGAGGGCAAATTTCTTGCATCTACTCTTGATTAGTTATTTTTCTCGTCTATATTAAATTGGACACCACTGCATAAGGAAGGCAAAAATAATGTCAAATGTTCAAAAACTGATCGATGCAAACATCATTCCACAAGGCTACGACAAGCTGTCTGACGAAGAGACGGCTACCATTAACAGCATGTCCGCTGATGAAGTCGACGCTGTAATCAGCGCTTCTGCAAAAGTTTACGACATAATGGAAAAGCACCAACCACACGGAATGGCCTACTAATAAGTAGTCTACAGGCAACGCCCTGACCGCGGTTGCCCCCTCTTTGAGTCTCAGCAACAGCGAGATCATCCGCTCCAAGATTCAACTGTTTGATCAACAGTTGGGTCTTGCTTCGTATGAATTTTGGAATCATCCAGAATTCGCGCGCATCTATTGCGAGTATATCTACCAAAGCCATAGCATCATCCGAGCCAGCGTCCCACTCATGCAGGCCGCTGAACAGGCCTGTGCCCTACCGCAGCACAAGAAAGATCCAGCGCTACCAGATTTTGCTAGCTACCTACACAAGCACATCCCGGAGGAAACTGGTCACGATGACTGGATTCTAGACGACGGTGAAGCCATGGGGCTTAAACGGGAAAGCATATTGAAGCGCGTCCCCAGCGCGGAGGCGACACACTTAGTCGGAGCGCAATACTATTGGATTTGGCACTATAACCCAATCGCTCTAATCGGCCATATTGCGACACTCGAGGGCAACCCTCCAACCCTCGAGCTGATTGATGAGGTGGCAAAAAAGCATAATTTACCCTTGGAATGCTTTACGACCTTTCGATACCACGCTCAAATCGACCCTCAGCATCGCCGCGATTTAGACGAAGTATTGGACGCACTACCCTTGACGAAAGAGCACATCGCGCTCATTGGCGTAAGTGCCATGCGTACCATAGGTTTGATGACTCGGGTCATGAGAGAGATCGTGCAAAGTGGCGAATAGCCCAAGAATCTTAATCTCCGGCACCGGGCATACGGGAGAAAAGCGTCGACGCATCAAGGAGGTTGAACCAACACATGTAATGGAGGTTCTTTTATTATTGCGTGATCAGGGCGCCGCACCACTCTCAGAAGCTTTCACTCTGGGCAGTACCTCGGTAAAAGAGCGCAAGCACCTTTCGCATGAAGAGCTTTTGAGAAATTCCCGAGCTTCTGATGGCGACATTGACGTGATAAAAGCATTTGCTATCGAATACGACCTTGCCGTTCTTAGGGTTGACTCTGCAGCTCGTACGATTGTGCTGGCGGGGAAATGCCAGGACGTGGGCCGCGCCTTTGACATCAAGCTACATCATTATCAAATAGGTAAGGAGGCGTTTCACAGTCACGACGAAGACGCCAGCATCCCTCCTGAACTGAAAAGTATCGTCCTAAATATATTTGGATTGGACAACCGGACTGCATTACGTAGGCCAGGATTTTCCGCTGGTTCGGGACCGCCACCGCCACCGGTTGATGACAACACCAAGCCGCCTGCGGCATTCGCCAATTTATACTCTTTTCCCTCACTGGCTACTGGCAAGGGACAGTGCATCGCAATTGTAGAGTTCGATGGAGGGTTCGATAGAAAGGTGCTTGATCGCTATCTGCGCAGAAACGGCGTAAAGGAGCCTGATATAGTTGTCCGCGAAGTCGGCAAAGGGCGGAACAACCCCATAAATCAGCCCGATGAAATCAATGCCGATACGGAAGTCTATATGGACATAGAGATTGTGGCCAGCTTGGCTCCCGACGCCAAAATCGTTGTTTACTTCGGGGAGAACACTGAGCAAGGCTGGATTGAAACGGTGAGCGCGGCTATACATGACACCGATAACCAGCCCTCTGCCCTATCAATCAGCTGGGGAATGGCAGAGGGCGACTGGAAAAATAACTGGGGGCCCCACGCAATGCAGGGGATAGAAAACTTATTCCTCAAAGCCGCACATCTTGGAATCACTGTCTGCTGCTCCTCCGGAGACTTTGGGGTTTACGAGACACAGATTGGCGAAGATCCAGCCACTCGACAACCCTTTACTGTTCCCTATCCAGCTTCCAGCCCTCTTGTGCTGGCATGCGGAGGGACATTGACGGAGACCTCAAAAAACCGCATCTCCCGCGAAGCGGTCTGGAATCAATCAGATACGGTTCCTCTTGCTTCGGCTGGAGGCGTCAGCCGGTATCACGAATTGCCACCATACCAAGCCAATGCCGGTGTTCCGCGACAACACAAAACTGGACACAAGGGGCGCGGGCTTCCAGACGTAGCTGCTAACGCCAGCACCGATAGTGGGTACCTTATCTGCTCCGACAATACCGAGATGTCTATGGGCGGGACTAGCGCTGCCGCACCTTTGTGGGCGAGTCTAATCGCCTGCCTTAACGAATCTCTCGGTAGCGATATTGGTTATTTAACACCTCTTCTGTACACAGGGGGCGCGCAAGAAGACGGAGCATTGCAAGACGTTGTAGATGGCGACAACAAAATCCGAATGATTAGTGACCCACAAGGCTACGAGGCCCAGGCGGGCTGGGATGCTTGCACAGGTCTGGGGACTCCCAGAGGAGACAAACTGCTGAATTGGCTAAACGGCTAGACACCTCAAGCCTCAGTATTAAGCAAACCTTGTTCAAAAGCGAAAAGATCGTCTGGGTCGAACTTTTTCTTGATTTCAATAAGTCGAGGTAAATTGCCGCCGAAGTAACGCTCGCCAAAACCCTGTAAATTACGCGCGGGGTAGTTTTGATAGGAATGACCATTGCTCAGCGGTTCTACTAGTCGATTAAACTCCTCCATACATTGCCTTGCCCCGTCTGCATCCGATTCACGCAGCCAAAAGGCGTAAAAGAAAATATCTATTGAAGCGTTCCTGTGCCAATACGCGGTTGCATCGGAAGCGACTTGGTTAATTGCGCCACCATAACCCTCAAGGCCAACGAAATTGTCAGTGTTGCGACCGTTGCGGTAAAAATCTATGAGGCTTCGCCACTCGTCTGCGGTAAGAAATCGGTCGGCGATATGCGACATTGCGATCGAGCGAGATGACAACGGCACATTAAGAGGAATATCGGTCGGATAACTAAACATGTAAGCATTCAATTCTGTGTAATTTCCCGAACGCCATATATCGCGCCTTTCTTCCGCGTTAGGCGCAGAATCAAACAAAGGTTGAAGCGCTTCACGACATTCCTCCTCCGTGCCGTTGAACATGCCGCGAAGAATGAAGTACGGGCCCGGTTCATCTGAATCCGGCGTTTCTTTGGTATAGACTAACTGTGACTGAGCACTAAAATTCGAGGGGATGTTCGGACCCGTGAAGTTCTCCTGCCAAGCTGCTGCTGCGATACTCGCCGAGCGGGCCTGCTCGTCAGTCGTGAGCGGCCACTTAAAACCGAAGCCCCAAATCTGGCCCAGCTTCCGCAGTTTGTATTCTATCTCCAGCACAATCCCAAAATTATTGCCGGTACCGCCTCGAACTGCCCAGAACAAATCAGGATTTTCATCCGCACTTGCCCTTACAATTTCTCCGTCGGCCAGGGCCACCTGAACACCAATTACACTATCACAGTTCATTCCGAACATCTGGGAGGTAAAAGAATACCCACCACCCTGCATGTAACCGCCAACGCTCACCGTCTCGCAGCCACCCCCCGGTATATGCATCTGATATAGATCCAATTCTGCATAGACTTGACCGAATTTAGCACCTCCTCCGACAACAGCTGTTTCAGACTCTTGATTAACGTTTACGTAGTAGATGCCACTTACATCTATAACCATTTCGTCGTTTATTGAATAGCCGGCTGAGCTATGACCACCGGCTCGTACAGCAACTTTTAAGCCAACTTCTTTAGCAAAGCGCAGGCACGCCAGTACGTCGCTTTTTCCCATACAATAAACGATGACCTGAGGATAGTGGTGATACGCACAGATAAACGGTTGGCGGTCAGCGTTGTAGCTTGGATCCTGCGGTAAAACAATCCGCCCCACAACAGCGTGACTAAAAGCGTCCAGCTGGCTTTGATCAAAATTGAGCTTCCCGGTTTGAGCTGGTGAAAGTACCGTCGTTTGATGGCGCTTTTGCATTCTTCTCATATCACTTCCCTATGCTTGGAGTATTATTGTTACAAAAAGGTCGCTTAACTGTAGAGCATAACTTAGACCATAATCAGGCCATTATTAATGTTGATTGCCTGACCTGTGATGGAGGTTTCTGCCGTTGACATTAAAAAGTTCGTGAGACGGGCGATCTCTTCGGGCTCAGACATTTTGCCTAAAGGCACCTGACTCATAGTTGCTTCATAAGCAGCTTCTCTCGAAGTCCCCATAGCCAAACCCATATTCTCAAAAATACTGTGCGCCATTTGCGTATCGGTCAGGGCGGGGCAAATGGCATTGATTAATATCTTCTCCGGGGCAAGCTCAACAGCAAACGAACGCATCATACCGAGCAGTCCGGCCTTCGCAGCACAATATGCCGTAAACCCAGGCACACCATGATGCGCCAAAGCGGAAGACATTACGATGATTTTTCGATATGGAACCGTACTCTTCCTGATGTACGGCAGGCACTCATGTACAGTATTGTATGTTCCAGTTAGGTTGCACTCGATTATGTCCTGCCACTCATCACTCTCGCCATACTGATTGTGATTACCTTTTCCTGCATTGGCTACAAGACCGTAAAGTGAAGAAACACCACTCTCAGTGAGAGCCGCTCGAATTTGATCCGACTTAGTGACGTCGCAAACTAAACTCCGATGCCGATCGGGTTGTTCAAGTGATTTACGGGTTTCTTCCAGTGTACCCATATTACGGCCCAGCAAAATAACAGCATGCCCGCTAGCAGCCAAGTCAGATACTATAGTTCGACCAATTCCAGAGCCGGCTCCTGTTACCACGATGTTTTTAGTCATGAGATTTTCCGCAACATTCGACAATCCTAATAGCCGGCTGAATGGATAATACAAGCTTCTTGCAGTTTAGCACCTGATATAGATTAAAGTGAGGCAGATGGTTATTTATGGCTTCCTCGCGCTTACAACTGAGTAATAACCGCTTCCAGTCTGGGTTGCCTGGACCTCTACGAACCCTGCATTTTCTAAAATAACACGCAGTTCTGATAACTTATATTGCCGGCCTCGAGTCCCGATCAACATTAAAACGGAGAAACTCAGCGTGGTCAGCGGGCCACATCCGTCATCATCAACTAGCATTTCATGCAATAGAATTTTGCCGCCGTGAGGTAGAGCATCGAAACTTCGCGAAGCCAAGATTTCATTGGTTTCTTCTGACCAGTCATGAAAGATATTGGAAAACAAGTGTGTATCGTAGCCTTTGGGAAGCTTGTCTATAAACATATTCATGGCCACGGTATTCACTCGGTCAGCTATTTCGGATGCCAGAATATATTCATCCGCCACTCTGCACATACTGTCGATATCCAGGACCGTAGCGCGCAAATGCTCGTGTGCCTTAGCCAATCCAATCGCATAAGCTCCCGAACCGCCACCCACATCCAACACGTTCTTGGAATCATTAAACATGTAGTTCCGGCTTAGTGCCTCAGCTGCAGAAATGCTCAGTGAGTTCATAAATGCAGCGATAGCAGCTGCTCGCTCAGGCGGCAATTCACCTCGTTCCCACTCATGAACAGCCGACTGTGGGCTAATAGCAACCAATTGCTGCTTGAGCGTCATCAGTATCTGCTGGTGGAGTGGCTTTGACTGCTGAAAAGCTTCAAAAAGGGGCCCCCAGTAGCCGCCGCTTCCTGGTTCTAACCAAGCGGCACCCTGAGCACTCGCCTGCCAAAGGCCTTCATGGCGCTCTGCAAGTCCCATGGCCACCAGATACCCCAAATAAACATCCAATGGCCGAGCCAGCACAACCAACTTCAAAGCAATTTCTTCGGTTGATTTAGGACCTGA
>JBDWQQ010000099.1:0-13663 GCA_039986455.1 Halioglobus sp. | reverse complement strand
GGGACTCGGCTTTGGTGCTCTTGTGTTCGGCGCTGCCAATCCGGATCAGGCGGGACTGGTGACCGGTTACTGGATGGTGCTGGCGTACCTGTTACACACCAGCGGGGAGTTATGTCTGTCTCCGGTAGGACTATCGGCTGTGACTAAGCTCGCGGTACCCCGGGTGGTAGGCGTCATGATGGGCGCCTGGTTCCTGGCAACAGCTTACTCCGAGTTCGTTGCCGCACAACTTTCCAAGCTGGCGGCAGTGGAGACTGTCGGTGGCAATGTGCAAGACGTGGGCGCTGCGCTTGAAAATTACACTAGCCTATTCAACGATCTACTGTACTTTGGCGTCGGTTTTGGGGTGCTAATGCTCTTATTATCACCGCTATTACGCAAAATGATGCAAGGAGTGCACTAATCAACGATCAAGTCTTGGCAAAGCGCTCCCGTCCCCTTACATTGAGGCTATAAACAAGATCAAATAGGGGACATCAACGCGAGGTGAACAGGTTTAACCTCACGTTCTGGGGCGAGATTCTGCCGGGTAAAGACCCGGAGCAGGTTAAGGCTCGCTTTGGCAAACTTTTCGGCATTGATGACCCCGAGCGCATAGAACACTTCTTTTCGGGCGAGACTATCACTCTGCGGCGTAATCTAGACCGCAAAGTCGCCGCCGAGTACTTCCACAAACTACACAAGCTTGGCGTTGAAGCTGAGCTGATCAAAGTCGAAACTTCCATCGATGCACCCCCTGCGCCCCGCCCTTCCGCCCCCGAAACACCCAGCGCAACGGGCAGCGATTCGAATCAATGGGAGACTGCCCGTCGTGAGGCTGAACTGGAAAGCCTCAATCGCCATAAAGCCGAGCAATCAAAAAAAGCCGATGAGCAGGCCAAGCTAAAGAAAGCTGAGTTAGATCGAGTAAAAGTTGCGCAACAACAAGAAGCCTTGCGAATTGCTGAGCAAGAGGCTCGCGCTAAAGCTGCGCTAGAGGCCCAGACACAGGCAAAAGCCGAGCATGACTCACGGCGCCTGGCTGACGAAAAACGCCAGCGCGAGGCAGAGGCCGAACAACAACGAATTGCGGCTGAGAAAGCAAGGCGTCAACGCGAAGAAGAAATCGCTTTGCGCGAAGCTCAGGCCAAAGAAGAGCAGCAACGTAAGGCTGAGGAAGCAGAGCGCAAGCGCATAGCCGCGCAGGAGGCAGAGCGTTTACGCCAGGAAAAAGCGGCCCTTCACAAAGCCCAGCTTGAAGAAGAAGAGCAACGTAAAGCTGAAGAAGCCGAGAGAAAGCGGATAGCCGCGGCTGAGGCAAAGCGTCAGCGAGAAGCGCAAGCAGCACTGCGTAAAGCACAGGCTGAAAAAGAGAGAAAGCGCAAGGCAGAGGAAGCAGAGAAGAAGAAAATTGCGGCAGCTGAAGCGAAACGTAAACGCGAGAAAGCCGCCGCCGCACGCAAGGCTAAATTAGAAGAGGAGAGAAAACGAAAAGCAGAAGAAGTCGAGCGCAAAAAATTAGCAGCCGCTGAAGCAAAACGTAAACGCGATGAAGAAGCCGCTTTGCGCAAAGCTCAAATCGAGAAAGAGAAGCAACGCAAAGCAAAGGAAGCAGAGCGCAGAAAGATTGCGGCAGCGGAAGAAAAGCGGCGTATTGCTGAAGAACAAGCTCTTGAGAAGGCGGCGCAACAGGCCGAAAGAAAGCGCCGGGAGGCTGAGTTAGCCCGCGCCGCAGCGGAGAAAGCCGAGTTAGAACGGCAGCGCGCGGAAAAAATTGCGCAGGAAAAAGCACAGCAGATCGCAAAGGAAAGAAAGCGCCGGGATGCAGAGCGCAAAAAACAAGCGGCAAAGGATGCCCTTCGTCGCAAACAACGGGAAGAAGAGCAGCGCAAAGCCAAACTCGCCGAGGAAAAAGCGCTTGCGCAGCGACAGCAGCAACAACTTCGTGAACAAAAAGAAGTGGCGGAAAGAGAAAGGGAGCTCGAGGAAAAAGCGATAGAACGCGGGGCCAAAGCACTTACCGGTACGCCCCACCTAAAAGCCACGCCGGCAAAAGTAAAATCCCGACTTGAACTACCCCGCAAAAATACGGCCTATCACTCCGGTGCAGGAAAACATCAGACAGGGGCCCCCAATCTCTATCAACTCAGAGCTTTCCGAAACAAACCCGAGGTCAAACAGCGGCCCGTCCTGGCTAGGGAGAAGGCGCGCAAAGGCCTACTGATAGGCGCCGCAGCACTGGCCGTACTGCTACTACTGTTGGGTCGATTCGCCAGTCTTACCACGCAAACGATCATCTCAGGCCCCACAGCGATCGCATCCAACAGCAAAGGCGAATTGACGATACTGGCCGGTGATCAACTACTGATACACGACCGCTCTGGCGTAGCCAGCGAATCCATTGCAAGCAGCGATCTAGAGCTTGAGAAACTGAGTGGCCCGCTAAACTACACTCCATCGGGCAAGCTACTTTTACAGGGACAGGCAAAAGGCAGTATCGATACAACGCCAGCACTCTGGGAATGCGACCTTGGCTTAAAATCCTGCCTGCCTTTCGAAGTAGAAGATCAGCTTGTCACCATCAGCAATCTTCGAGTGCACCCATTGATCGGTGATATTTTTATTGCTGATGCCTCGGCGCAAACACTGCTAAAGGTATCGGCAGACGGAGAGTTAAAAGCCACTGTAGAACGGCCCCTAGCAGCTCAAACTGCTCTCTGGCTTGACTCCGGTTTACTCTTCGTCAGCAGCCAACAAGGACCTGCCATCAGCGTATTGCGTTATGAGGACCAGGCTTTTGGCCAGCAGCTGGATGAAATTTTGCTACTGCCTCCCCCTGCGCTGGAGCGGGAGCATACCCGGGTCCACGACTTTACCTCCAACGGCAATCACTGGTGGGTAACACTTTATAATCCGGGCACAGGTGACAGCGCTCTCTACCTGTTTGATCGGGATTGGAATTACACCAAGCAACTCGATCGAGGGAAAATTCTCGATGGCGGTCACCTGGTAAACTGGGGCCGCAAGGTCTTGTTGTTCAGCCAACATCAAGCCGCTATCAAGCGATATGGGGAAAGCGGCGAAGAAGAAGCACTGCTGCGCTCCGAATTGCTGGGGAAAATGATTGCCGATGAAACGAGTAACACAGAATTAATAGACCTTGCGTGGCAACTATCGCTGCTCGTTGCTTTCGCGATTGCATTAGGCGGCTTTGCCTACGCGTACTTGTATTCCATTCGCGCGCTCGTCTACAAGAATCGACCTACTTTAGGTGCAGAACCACTGGACGACATCGCCGACCAAATTCAATGGATCGACAAAAAACCCACCCGATCGGAGCAGTTGCGCCACGCCAGTATCGCTTATGGTGTGCTCGCAGTCGCCGTACTGGTTATTCTGATTGGATTTGGCGTATCAGCCGTGAGCCTGGTGGCAGCAATGATTGCCTTATGCGGCCCTTTTGCTGCCTTACAGCTGATACTGCGCAGTGACCCCGAACACCTGGGCGTGCGCAATGAGCAGATTGTCGTGGCGGATCATCGCCAAATGTACCATCTGGCGCTTGGCCCTCGAATTCATTATCGAGGACCTTTCGTCATGATCGATGATGTGGTGATCTTCACCGGAACATCGCTTCTCCCAGCCCTGGATCAGGGCCAGCTTAAGACACTGGCTGCCCCACTCATCCATGCGGGTATTCGGGTAGACCGAAAAACCGTGTGGGTTAAACTCATGGAGAGTCATCACCCTGTCGCTCGTGCGGTACAGATTACCGCTGTCTCTGCTCTGGCTGGACTATTAGTGGCCGCGCTAGCACAGCTACTGTGGTGAGGGACTAGAGACACGACGGGAATCAGATATACTGACCACACAGAAAACCGGACTTTTGCCAGCATGAGCAACCCCAGCCCTCCTCGCGTTTCCCTGTTTGTCACCTGCCTGGCAGACTTGATACGCCCCTCTGTCGGGTTTTCCAGCATTCGATTGCTGGAGCAGGCAGGCTGCATTGTCGACGTTCCCCTGCAGCAAACCTGCTGCGGACAACCTGGCTATAACAGCGGTGACTATGAATCTGCTGTCCCTCTTGCGCAAAAAACCATTGAGTTGTTTGAGCATGCACAGTACGTGGTGGCGCCCTCTGGCTCGTGCGCTGGTATGCTCAGTCAACACTACCCCAAACTATTGGAAGGTGAGTGGCGCGAACGGGCCATCGCCCTCGCGGACAAGACCTATGAACTCACCAGTTTTCTGGCGGAGGTTGTAAAACTCGACAGTGCACCTGCCATACCCACCCAAATGCCCACCGTGACCTACCACGACAGTTGTGCCGGAATGCGCGAAATGGGAATCAAAGATCAGCCACGTCAATTGCTGCGAGCGCTATGTAATGTCGAAGTGAAGGAGATGCAGCAAGCGGATGTCTGTTGCGGCTTTGGCGGCACCTTCTGTGCCAAGATGCCTGAGATTTCAGAAAAAATGGTTGATGACAAACTGCGCGATGCACTCGAAAGCGGCGCAGGGATGATCACAGGCGGCGACCTCGGTTGCTTGTTGAATATCGCAGGACGCGCTCGCAGAGAGGGCATTGATATAGAGGTTCGTCACGTGGCTGAGCTACTTAGCGGGGACCTCTACTCCCCCGCCATCGGAGAGGGAGAGTAGACAGGGTGAAAGTGGAGAGCCAACATTTTCATGAGAAGACCAGAGAGGCGCTAACTGATCCTGCGGCGGTGGCACAGCGCGACAAGATTGCCTTGTTGGCCCCTGTTTTAAGAGATGCAGCCATGGAGGAGTTCGGTTCCTTCGAGCCACTGCGCCAGCATCTCAAGCGAATTCGTCAGCACAGTCTCGACAACCTCGACTATTACCTCGCAAGATTTGAACTGGAGGCCACCAACAACGGCAACCAAGTGCATTACGCCGGCACATCCGATGAAATGAATTCAATAGTGCTGGATATCTGCCAACAGCACGACGCCCGCCTCGTTACCAAGGGTAAGTCCATGGTTACCGAGGAGACCGGCCTTAATGACTATCTGCAGCGCGGCGGACTGGAAGTTGTTGAGACCGATCTTGGCGAGTACATCATCCAGCAAGCCGGTGAAACTCCCAGTCACATTGTGGGCCCCGCTTTCCATAAATCCGAGCAACAGGTCCGTGAACTGTTTTTGGAAAAACACAATCTGGGCCCACGTGAACTCGAGACCACGGCAGACCTGGTGAATGAAGCTCGCACTGTCCTGAGAGATAAATTTCAGCGCGCCGATGTCGGTATCATCGGCTCCAATGCCCTGATCGCAGAGAATGGTTATTCCATGCTTGTGACCAACGAGGGCAACGGTGACCTCTGTGCGAATTTGCCCAATGTTTTAATCATCTGCACAACGCTAGACCGAATCTTGCCAAGGGGCGAAGACGCCACTGCTATGCAGCGATTGTTGGTCCGCTCCGCGACGGGCCAGGCACAAACCTGCTATACCAGTTTCTATTCGGGGCCCAGGCGCGAAGGCGAATCAGACGGCCCGCTGGAAACACATATCGTTTTACTGGACAACAAACGCACCGACATTCTAGCCAGCGATTACAAAGAAATGCTGCAGTGTATTCGCTGTGGCGCGTGCCTCAATCATTGCCCTGTTTTTGCCGCCGCCGGGGGACATAGCTACGGCTGGGTTTACCCGGGCCCCATGGGATCGATTCTATCGCCACTGCTCACTTCTCTGGAAGCTACCGAGGCCCTACCCAATGCTTGCACTGGCTGCGGCCGATGCGAAGAGGTGTGTCCTTCAGCCATACCCATTCCCGACTTGCTCCGTGACCTACGACACGAACAAAGCGTGCAGAAAATCACCCCCTCGCGCTGGCGAGTCGGAATGAAACTTCACGCCTGGCTGGCATTACGCCCGGGCCTATACCAATCGCTTACCGCTTTAATCATCTCCACGCTGAATCGACTGGGGCGAAAGAAAGGTGGTTTTGCCAAGCTGCCTTTCGCCAGCGGCTGGACCGGTGGACGAGATTTTCCTACACCACAGTCGGGCACTTTCATGAAGCAATACAAGGCCAGGAGCAAGGGCGATGAGTAGCGAGAGTCGATCCCGGGTCATGGCAAAGATTCGAGGTGCCAGCCTGGGACAGGGCGCAGCTTCAATTGAAAGAGAACTTGCTGAATTGGGCGTTGCACCGGCGGCCCCCCTTCCCCACGAGGACACTTGTGTCGCCTTCATGGTCAACGTGCTGCGCAATCAGGGCACTTTGGATATCGCAAAAGACCGAAGCGATGCAGTGAAGTCAATTGGCCAGTATATCTACAAACATTTTCGCAGCCATCGACTCGTCGCGGGAAACGATCCGCATCTGGCTGCCATGCCCTGGCGCGACGGCGGCGTGCTACCGCGCTTTGGCGAAGTGGAGCCGGGTGAGCCAGTTGCTCTGAGCTACGCACAATGGGGCGTCGCCGAGACCGGGGCCGCCATCATCCTCACAGGTAAATCAAACCCCAGTCGCAACAACTTACTTCCGGAGCGCCACTTGGTGCTGCTGGATATGAACAACCTGCTGCCTGATCTGGAATCACTCTGGCGGCAACTCGAGCCAGACATCGAGGCCGGTTCAAGACCTCGAGGTATTAACTGTATCGCGGGGCCCTCCAGTACCGCAGATATTGAGTCGCAACTGGTTTACGGCGCCCACGGACCTCGGGGCTGGCACGTGATTCTCACGGGTGGCGTGTCGCCGGAACAGCTAGCAGCGGCAGAGGCAATTGTTGCAGGCGAAAAAATACCCGACGGCAGCTAAACCTGCGATCGGGCATCCGGGTGAGAAGGTCTAAAGCGGCGTGTAATCGAACTTTTGACCGCCTAAAGCCGCTTCGTACATCAAGCCGCCCTTGGCAATAGTGAAAATCGCCATCCCTTTGCGATAGCCGCCGTGACTGGTCGCCGCGTTATTCTGGCCACCGCTGGCGCCAGCTGTCAGACCGCCGCCGGTATTCGCCTCCGCCGATACGCCTGCTGTAATCGCAACAGCAGTTGCCTGGGCGCTAAACTCAAAGTTACCGGTACTGAATTCCCGAAATGAGCGCTGGTCCTCGAAGAAAATAATCTGGCTGAAAGCCTGTCCGCCCAGCTGGAACCCCATCGTGATCTGGGTCATCGACGTATTGCCCACATGGCGCCCACCGATAAAAACCTTGCCCTTACCGTGCGCGCCGCCGATACCAATGCCGCCCTTGCCGATGGTCGGAAAAATGGCATAGCCATAGGCGCTGTTAAAAAATTGCGCGCTATCCCCTGCGTCTTTAAACGCGCTGATAGCCTTATCGTAGCTTTCCTGCGCCCAAGCGCCCTGGCCGATAAAAGCCAGGAGCATCATCAGCAGACTGGCTCTAAGAGTTTGTTGCATGTTTTTACCTCGAAGTAAGGGAACGCTCAATAGCAGGCCGCTATTGTCGGCAGCGTTGAGCGCCTGGTCAAGGTATTCAGCCGGTATTGCGCATGCCGGCGGCGATGCCTGCTATCGTCACCATAATGGCGCGCTCTACCCTAGGCTCTTCCCTCTCCCTATTCCGTTTGAGCAATTCCGCCTGCAGAAAGTTCAATGGATCGGTGTATATATTTCGAAGCCGGATGGATTCGGCGGTCCACGGCTGATCCACCAATGGTTCGTCATGACCGTGAATAGCGAGAACAGTCTCGGTATCTGCAGCCAACTGCTCGCGCAGTCTTTCACCTATAAAACGAAGCTCTGCGGGCACAAGCGATTCGTCGTAGTAGGCGGAAAGTCCAATGTCAGCTTTGGCATAAACCATTTCCAGCATCGATAAACGCGTCGCGAAAAACGGCCAGTTGGCAACCATCTCAGTGATCAGTTGCTCTCTGTTGTTGCTTTTCGCTCGCGCCAGAGCGGCGCCGGCACCCAGCCACGCCGGCAGCATCAAGCGATTCTGCGACCACGCAAAAATCCAGGGAATCGCCCGCAGGCTTTCAATGCCACCTCCCCCTTTGCGCCGGGCTGGTCGCGACCCCAAAGGCAGTTTGGCCAGCTCCTGCTCGGGAGTCGCATGGCGAAAATAAGGCACAAACTCTGGTTCTTCACGAACAATGGCGCGGTAGGCCTGACAAGAATCCTCTGCCAGCTCATCCATCACCTCACGCCAGCTATCCTTTGGCGCGGGCGGAGTTCGCAGGTTAGCTCTGCATATAGCCACGGTATAAAGAGCGAGTGTTTTTACTGCTAATGAAGTCCAACCCAATTTGGTACGGATCATCTCGCCCTGCTCTGTCACCCGCAGGCCATTCTTCAAAGAACCTGGAGGCTGGGAGAGCAACGCCTCGCGCGCCGGAGCACCGCCCCGTCCGATTGTGCCTCCACGACCATGAAACAGCGTTAATTCAACACTGTGACTGGAACAAACCTCGAGTAATTGCTCCTGGGCGCGGTATTGCGCCCACGAAGCAGCCAGCACGCCGGCATCCTTGGCGGAGTCTGAGTAACCAATCATGACCATCAGGTTGCCGGCAATATGGCCGCGATACCAGTGGTTCTGAAGTAAGTCGGATATCACTTCTTTAGCGCGTGAAAGGTCGTCCAGCGTCTCAAACAGCGGCGCCACCGGAACACTGTCGCTGACTCCGGCTTCCTGTAACAGCAGATGAACCGCCAGCACATCGGAGGCCTGTCTGGCCATGGAGATAACGTAAGCACCCAGCGCACCGGGAGGCTGCTCTGCCGCGACCGCGCAAGTATCCAGCACTTCCTGCACTTCAGCAGATGGCTGCCAGTGGCGAGGAATGAGTGGTCGCGGATTCCCCAACTCCCGCAATAGAAACGCGCGTCGCGCCTCCTCGTCCCAATCGGCGTAGTCACCAACGCCGAGACAGCGGGTAATTTCTGACATCGCATCTGTATGGCGAGAGCTATCCTGGCGAATATCGTGACGAACCAGGTGCACACCAAAACAGCGTATTCGTCGCAGCACATCAAGCAAGCTACCGCCCGCGATAATCTCCATGCCACACTCATTTAACGACTGATAACACGCCAACAGTGGTAGCCATAGCTGTTGTTCGCTCTCGAGAACCTCGGTTTCACCGCCGGAATCACCTTCCAGCTGCTGCTCTATGCTGGTCAGCGTGTTACGCAAAAGCTTGCGTATCTCACGCAGTATCGCGCGATAAGGCTCGTGCGCATCGCCCGCCATACTGCGCAATTCGGCAGTACAGCGAGTCATCGATAGCTCTTCTAAAAGTTGATTAATAT
Organism: Halioglobus sp.; assembly: GCA_039986455.1. Taxonomy (GTDB): domain Bacteria; phylum Pseudomonadota; class Gammaproteobacteria; order Pseudomonadales; family Halieaceae; genus Halioglobus. The sequence continues at coordinate 4,423 of JBDWQQ010000099.1, read as the reverse complement.
CGTTTAAGTAAAGATCAGCCGCCTGCCAGCGAGACAACAACATCACTTCACGCGTGACCTCGGCGGTCACATTGGGGTTACCGTCCCGATCGCCCCCCATCCAGGAGACAAAATTAACCGGCGCCGCGTCTAGCGGCAGATTGATACCGCAGTGTTGGGTGAGCGCATCATCGAGTCGCCGCAAAAACTCTGGTACTGCCCGCCACAACGATTCCTCGACAACCGCAAAGCCCCATTTCGCTTCATCAACGGGTGTGGGTCGCTCGCGACGAAAGTCATCGCCATACCAAATTTGAGCCACGAGTTCACGCAACCGGGATTGCAACTGCGTCTCCTCACGCGACGTGAGACCGCCCAGTTCCAGCTTGCCCAGACAGGAGCCAATTTCACTGTGCTTGTGAATCAGGGTCCGGCGAGTAATTTCCGTGGGGTGTGCAGTGAGCACCAACTCGATCTTAAGCTCGGCAATCGCTTGCTCAATCTCCGCACCACTGACCCCCTCTTCCCGCAATTCGCCCAGACTGTTACTGAGATTGCGCGACGCAGATAGCAACGGATCCATCGCCCTGGAAACCAGGTGCTGCTGATCGGCAATATTCGCCAAATTGAGAAACTGGGCGAACGCACGGGCAACCGGCACTAGCTGCTCTGGATCCAATGCCCGCAATTGCTCAAGTAATTGCGCCCTGTCATCGACTGAGCCCTCTCGCGCGCCTTTGGAAAGGCCGCGAACACGTTCGATCAGGGCAAGAAATTCATCGCCCTCAGCGGCCGCAACCGTATCTCCAAGAATGCGACCAAGGTCGCTGACGTTGCGGCGCAACCCCGTGTAATCAGGCTCTGGAAGCGGCTCATTCACCAGCTGTCTATCCTCGCTAACAGGTCACAAACGCGAGAGGAGTAACCCCACTCGTTGTCATACCAGTTCAGCACTCGCAGATAGCGATTGGCGGTCACGCCGCTAAAGCCTGCGTCGTAAATCGACGAGTGAGAGTTGCCGATGATATCGGAGGAAACGATAGGTGAGTCGCTGTACTGAAGAATGCCTTTGAATCGATCAGACTCTGAAGCCGAACGCACCACCGCATTAACGTCGTCAGTGGTGACCGATTTGCTTAGCTTGACGAACAGATCGACCACAGAACCGTCTGGCACCGGTACCCGGGCAGCAATACCGTGGAGCTTGCCTTTCAAATCAGGCAGCACCTCACCCACGGCTTTGGCTGCACCGGTGGAGGTCGGAATGATGTTCTCCGCCGCAGCTCGACTGCGACGCCAATCAGAGTGCGGCACATCAGCCAAACGCTGGTCATTGGTGTAGGCATGAACAGTGTTAATCACACCTTCCTCAATGCCAAACTCATCATTCAATACGCTGGCCATTGGTGCCAGGCAGTTAGTTGTGCAACTGGCATTGGAAATGATGCGATGATCAGGGTTCAGGCCGTCATGGTTAACCCCGAGGACCACTGTGTAATCAACCGGGTCTTTGGCCGGAACAGTCAAGATGACCCGTGATGCGCCAGCAGTGAGGTGTTGTTCGAGCTCCTCTCGGGCCCGGAAAACGCCGGTCGCTTCAACAACAACGTCTACGCCCAGTTCGCCCCAGGGTATGTCTGCCGGGTTACGCTCATTGAGCAACTTGACCGAACCCTTGTCAGTGACAAAGTGATCGTTTTCCAACTTAAGGTTCTTTCCAAAAGGACCCATCACGGTGTCGTAGCTGAGCAAATAGCGCAGCGCATCGTTATCGAAAAGATCGTTGATAGCGACGACATCAACACCTTGTACATTTTCAAGAATTCGAAAGACCGAGCGTCCAATACGACCGAATCCATTAATACCCACTTTCATTACGCTGCCTCCTGCTGCTGATCTAATGCGCTATAAAGCCTGACAACATCAAGCAACCGAGCTGCGTGCCCCAGGTTTTCATACCAGCTGAGGGTTTTGATAATGCTACTACCCGCCTTAATCGTGCCTTTGGTATCAAACAGAAGAGACAGCGGATTACCAATCACATCCGAAGACACAATCGGATCTTCGACCGCTCCGATAATTCCGGGGTGTTTGGCCGCTGCGGCACGCATCACCTCATTGACCGCTTCCGCATCGACGTTGCTGTCAGCCATCACCAGGTTGACGTCTAGCAGGCAGCCTTCCTGAACGGGCACGTTAAGCGCCGAGGTCAGCACTTTGCCGTCAAACTCAGGCAAAATTTGTCCCAACCAAAGGCTAGCTTCGTGGCTATTGGGAATGATGTTTTTAGCCGCAGACCGACTGCGCCGAAAATCTGATCCGGCGTAATCCTGAAGTGCTTGGTCTGAGGTAAAAGCATGTACCGTAGTCATACTTCCGCATTCGATAGAAAAGCTTTCCGCAAGGCTATTTAAGAGCAGCGCTAGCGCCGTAGTCGTCGCTGAACCCGCAGAAATCATACGATCAGCAACGGATGCGCTGGATGCATTCAGGCCGGGAATAACAATACGGTCAATGTGATCAGTCGGCAGTGTACGCAGCAACACACGGGGGGCGCCATTAGACAAATGATCATCCATGAATACGCGGTCTCGGTACTTACCCGTTGAGTCAATAACGATATCTACGCCAAAAATATCCCAGGGCATTTCCGCGGGTCGATCAATTTCCATGAGGCGTGCACGAAAACGATCGTTAACCAGAAAATTGCCTTCCAGTCGGTGGCGCTCCGGTTCGTCGACTTCCGATGTCAGAAGATAGTGCAGAATCTCGGGTTGCCCGATATCAGCAATCGCAACCACTTCTACGTCATCGCTACGGGAGGCTAGTTCGAACAACTGCCGTCCAGTTTGACCAAATCCCATAATACCCACCTTGATGGGGCCTTGCTTTGTCATTTTTACTCTCCTGAATGCCTAATTGTTTAGCTCATCGCCTCGCGAGCCAATTGCTCAATGTCATCCCATCGCTGATTACCCACCAGCTCGGCAGATACCATCCATGACCCGCCGCAACACACCACATTTGGCAGGGCAAGAAAATCACGGAAGTTGTCTGGATTCAGTCCCCCGGTGGGACAAAAACGCATCTCGGGAAACGGTCCCGAAAGCGCTTTGAGCATCGACTGCCCACCCAGAACCGTCGCGGGGAATAACTTACAAACGCTGACGCCATAATCCACAGCGCGCATCACATCCGAGGCGCTGGCAACTCCGGGAATAAACTGCAGCGGCGCCTCGGCTGCTGCTTCAAGCAGTCGATCAGTCGCCCCGGGGCTCAGTGCCATTGAAACACCCGCTGCTACTACCTGTTCCAGTTCGAAGGGCGTGGTCACGGTGCCCGCCGCCACCAACATGTCTGGCAGCGCCTCTTTTACCGCTATAATGGCGTCCATCGCAGCTGGCGTACGCAGGGTGATTTCAATCGCCCCCATGCCACCTGCCAACAATGCCTTAGACAGCGCTAACGTCGACTCAACATCCGTGGCCGTCACGACTGGCAACACCCGAAACTCACTTAAATTATGCTCGTACACAACTCACCAATGAAATTTTATTACACAAACGAACTTTAGACCTTCCAGAAGATTCCTGCAAGCGATTCGAGATATTTCTCTAAAATCGGCCCTAAATCACATTAAACCCCTAAATAACGGCATCGAAAGGCAAATTCGCCTTATTAAAGATGCAAATGCAGACCGCAAGGTATATAGTATTTTTATTACATTTTAGCCCTTAAGTAGAGCGAACTGGGAATGACACTGCTAACTGACCTTGCCGACCCCCGTAGCAAACGCAGCAAATCGGCCCATAAAATAGCCGCCTGCGTTATTGCCGACCCTGAGGCCATACTCACCTCTACCACGGCATCTCTTGCCGCCCTGGCTGGCGTGAGTGAACCCACCGTCAATCGCTTCTGCACCGGGCTGGGCTACAAAGGTTTTCCAGATTTTAAATTGTCCCTGGCAGCGGAGCTCGCGCGCAAGCAACCGCGCATGACTCGAGATATTGACCCGGGTGACTCCGCCGGTAAGGTTGCCGCCAAAATTTTCGATAGCACCCACGCCAGCCTGAGCAGCACTCAGGACCACCTGGATTTAGCAGCACTTCAGGATGTGGTGGCCGCCATGGGAAATGCTCGCTCCATCGCCCTTTGCGGCCTTGGCGCTTCAGCCTCCGTGGCACTGGATGCGCAGCACAAATTATTACGCTTTCCGATACCCGTCATGGCACATACCGACATCATCAACCAGCGCGTAGTTGCAGCGGGGTTGGGCGCAGACGATTTACTGATCTGCATTTCCTACACCGGTCGCACCACCGCCATGATAGAGCTCGCGCAACTGGCCGTTAGCAGGGGCTGTCAGGTGGTTGGCATTACCAGTCCACAGTCGCCGCTGGCGAATACCTGCCCTCTGGTGCTGGGTGTTGATAGCGGCGAAGAT
>JBDWQQ010000098.1:0-39897 GCA_039986455.1 Halioglobus sp. | reverse complement strand
AGTCTTCCTTAATCGGCACAGAGGCAGGGTCGCCATAAACCGTCGCCGACGAAGAAAAGATAAACTTGTCGACTCCCGCCCGCTCCATCGCTGCCAATAACACCAAGGTGCCATTAACGTTATTGTCGTAGTACTCAAGCGGCTTCTCGACGGATTCACCCACCGCCTTTAGTCCGGCAAAGTGCATTACCGCCGCAACGGCGTGATTAGCAAACAAGGCATCAAGGCCAGCGGCGTCGCGAATATCACACCGCACGAGCGGCACCGATTTACCCGTGAGCTCTTCAACACGGGTAATCGCTTCCATGCTCGTGTTGCACAGGTTATCCAGCACCACCACCGAGTAGCCCGCTTCAATCAGGCACACACAGGCATGTGTGCCAATATAGCCAGCGCCGCCGGTCACCAAAATAGTTTGACTCATAACAAGCTTTTGCAAATTGAGAAAAGCATGATTGTAACCCGCTGAAATTACGGGCGCGAACATCATCGACCAGCAATCACTTAAAAGGCTTTTATCTGGCCAGCGTTACCAAAACAGATTCTGCGACTTTATTACAACCGCTTACAATACCCGGGTTCTCTTTTGCCTAAAAAACCGAACTCACTTACACTTTAGCGACCAAGTCGAAACACCATCGCCGCAAGGAAGCCTTTCGCTGTAACACTGTATGTTAGCTGTAAACATTCTCTTGGCATCGTTCATCATTACCCGAATTAGCGTAAGCAGCGGCTTTCGCCTCGGTCTGGTGGACCATCCCGACACGCGAAAGCAACATTCGGGCGCCATACCGTTAACGGGTGGCGTGGCCATTTTTCTTACCATTTTATTCGGCACGCTGGCCCTTGATGTTCCGCCCTACACAATGCCTGCACTTGTTATCGCGTTCGCCGTTTTTCTTGTGGGTCTGTTCGACGATATCCGCCACATCAACCCCTGGGTCAGGCTGGGCATTCAATACGCCGCCGGGGTAGCGCTGGCTACGGTAGGCGGCATCGCCATTATCAATGTGGGCAATTTACTGGCCATGGGGGACATTCCCCTGTTGTTACTCTCCGTGCCGTTAACGGCTCTTTCGGTTGCTGGGCTTTCCAATGCCTACAACATGATTGACGGCATTGATGGCCTGGCCGGCACATTGATCGCCCTGCCACTGCTGATGCTTTATCTATTAGCACTAAAAGCTGGCCACCCTATGGCCGACACACTGTTATTGATGATAATCCCCATTGCTGTGTTTCTCGTGTTTAACCTGGGGCCCAATAACCGACTGCTGCCCAAGATGTTTTTGGGCGACGGAGGAAGCGTTACGCTGGGCTTTCTGGTGACGGCGTCGCTGGTGTATTTTTCGCAAGGTGAGCAAGCGCTGATTTTGCCGGTTACCGCGCTTTGGCTGGTCACGGTACCACTTATGGATATGCTGGCCACCATGCTACGCCGCGCCAAGAACGGCAAAAAACTGATGGAAGCAGATCGCTGGCATTTGCACCATACGCTTCAGGACTTGGGCTTGGGCTTGGGCCCGCGTCAGGCGCTGTTAGTGATGGTGGCGTACGGTGTTCTCGGAGCGCTGACTGGCCTCGCGTTGGAGGCTATTCCCGAATACTTAAGTCTGGCCTGTTACTTTGCGTTGTTCTGCGCGCACTGTCTGTTCATCATCAAATCCGACCGCAAAATCAATCCGAATAAGGGCGCTTAGCTCAACCGCACCGCGCCATCATTCAATCGTCCATAAAAGGGTTATGAGCCTGCTCTTGCGCCGTGGGCTGCAATAGCGGCTGGCTGCGCTCATCATTCGCCCTTGGCGTGCGCCGCTGTCTCGGGGCTGGGGCTGGTTCCTCGTAGGGATAAAAGAACACGCCTGCGAAAAACGCGAAATACACCAGATTGGCTGGAACAAACAAATTGAAGTCGACCATTTCGTGCATCAGGGTGAGCACCATACCCAAACCCGCACCCACCTGAATGTAACGAAAGTCACCCCATACGCCCTTTTTCCAAACCGTTACCCAGCGGGCGAGGAACAAAACAAAACCTGCAATGATAAGCAGCGCACCGAAAATGCCCGCATTGAACAACCATTCCAGATAGCTGTTGTGCGCCTGATTCATGGTGACGCGAGACATGCTCAGCGCATGGAACGCGGGGAACACTTGTTCAAAGGTGCCGCTACCTGCGCCCAACGGAAAGAACTGTGCAATGCCATCACGCACGTGCTCGAAGATTGTCCAACGACCGTCGGACATGGGGTCAGTCTGGCTGAAACGCTCCCACACTGGACCCAAGCCGATAGCAATACCACAGGCAACCACGATGGACGCCACCGTACCTGCCAGGCCATAAACGTTCTCCCCACCAATCCGTCGAGAGAACACTGTTGCGACCATCAAAATTCCAACGATGGAGAGGCCAATGCCGGTGCGTGAGCGGCTGAAAATCACGCCAAGTAGCAGCAGCACCGATAGCGCGCCATACAAAAACGCCTTGTGCCCTTGCAAGGTAGACCAGTAAACCATGCGTTGACGCAGAGTCTGCTCGCGGTTGTCCCGCTTGTGCCGACCCAACGTGGCCATGAATAATGCCAGCGACACCATCAACGCCATATCCAGGAAGTTGGCGTAACTGTTCCGACCCCGCCAGGTTCCCTTCGACAGACCCCCTGATTGATCCATGCCCATCATAAAGGGTGAATCTGGCCCCGTACCGTACTGCAACAAGCCCAGCAGTGCCTGTGCCGCTGCCATGGCAAGCACCAACACCATGCCGGTTTGAAGTTGCTGCTGGGTGGCAGTGCGCGCCAACAAAAACACCGCCACCGGCACTAATATCACCAACCAGCCCAACAGCGTTTCCCGTGGCAATACAGATAACGTTGTCCAACTGCTATCACCAACCAGCTGCAACGCTGTGTAGTAATCCGCCTGCCCAGGCAAGCTCAAGCGACTAAGGCCGGGCAATGGTAATAATTGCAGCAGAGGAACGATGAGCAACGCCAACAGCATCAGCCACTCAACTCGCCTTAGTTGGGCCGCGCGAGGTCGCTGCCACAACACTAATGCCAGCCCTGCAATAGCGATAAGTTCTAACAACATTATTGCCAAGGGCACCTTGCCAGAACGGAACAGCGGCGCCAGCAGCATCAATGCAAACAATGCGTAAAAACTTAATTTGGATAGCAGATCCACAGACTGCGGTTGCTTACTCATTTCACCACTCCGATCTGCAAGTCATCGAACCAAACCGTGCCGCTGACTTCGTGATCAACATCGCGACTGCCGGCAGAGTAAAGCCTTAGAATTTGCCCGCTACAGTTCGGGGGCACTGCAACGTCGAAGTTAAAGGTACGCCAGTCTCCCGTGCCCACTATCAACTCGCTCTCTCCCAATAACTCACTGCCACCAGCGCTGCAGTACAATCGCCACTGCAATCCTCGGCGCGCCTGAAGCTGATCGGGACGCACCCGGCCCGCCACTTTGAAATTTCCGGCGGGCAAAAACACTTGCTGGTAAAGGTGACTAAAGCGAACGCGTTTTCCTCGGAATGATAAACGCAAGGCCTGGTCGCCAGAGGTTCCGTAGGTATCACCCCGGGTAATACGAATCCCGCTGTTTTTCGGTGGGCGCGCAACCCAACCAAAGCCCGAATCGTTAGCAAATGGCTGTTCAAAGCTACCGTCGTAAAGGTAACCCAGCGTTCCTAACTGAGCTTTACTGAGGCCATTTACCCAATGCAGATAAGCCTCGGCGACCAATCCTTCTGTGCGCAGACGATTAATATAGAGATTGCGTTCATATTCCTGCAGTGGCAGTGCCACCGATTGTTGGCGCAGCTCAACCAAAGCACGTAAGGCGTCGAGATCTTCAGCATTGCGCGACACATGGGCGAAGAACCCATTCCACCAGGGGAACGGCGTTGGGTCGCGCGCGATGGCCAGCAGCACCTCACGGGCTCGGGGAACAGCCGCCACTTCCATCAACAGCGGATAAAAACTACTCGCCGACTCGGGAGCTCCAACCATGGCTCGCGCCGTGTGCACCACGGCACCTTCAAGATCCTGATTCTCGAAAGCGAAGCGCGCCAGGTTACGCTGGTTCCTAGGCGCTACCGGGGCGAGCCGATCTGCCAATTCCGCCAGCGACACCGCCGAATCATCGCCCTCTTGCTGCTGGGCCAAAGCAAGCTGTGACACTGCGGTACCGCGCGCAGGATCCGACGCTATGGCCGCCCGTAACAGAGCCGTTACCTCTTCCAGCGAACGCGCCGACACAGTTTCACCTGCATTACGCTCTACAAACCGCGCCTTCAACTCTAAGGCTCTTGGTTGACTGGCATCCCATGAGAGTGCGGTATCTGCGGCCGACTGGTCTCCATCAGCCGCTTTGCCGGCGTAATAGTTAGCCATGTGCAAACTAATAACCTGCCATGCCAACAGCACACCGGCAACGACTATCACCGCACGCCGCAGGTTTGCATGGGTGGTGGCCACCTTCTCTGTCATCAGTAACGCATCCTTGTAATTTGTAATGCTCCACGTGAGTCACGACCGATATCAAAACGAATATCGGTTTCTACTTCTGTCAGTTCACCCCCACTGACAGGCCGTGTAACGATTTTGACAGAGGCGCGACAATCACGCTGCAGCGCATCGCCGCCCTTGATTTTCAATCTTTCGATGTTAAATGCCTGCACATCAGTCTCGGCAAAAAAACCAGCGTAAAGACTTTCAATAGCTGGCCGGCCATCGGCATCGGTGGTACGCGCATCAGTGGAAAAATAGCGAGCAAAACGGGCAGCATCGCCTGCTTCATAGGTACTAGCAAATTGTGAAAGTAATGCTTCCACGTCGGCATCGCTTACGAGGGTGGGCATTTCCGTTTCGGGTTTTTGGGCGACCACTGGAGCCATAGACGTATCAGCCGAAGCCACTTCCACTTCCACTGCCTGAGGCTGTGGAAGTGGCTGTGCAGAAGGAACACTCGCTAACGCAGACGTCGTTGGTACGTTCACAATCTCAGCTTCAGATTCAGGTTCATTCGCAGTCGCAGTCGCAGTCGCAGTCGGCATGCTCTTGGCGAGCTCCTCGGTTGTTTGCAAGCTGCTTTGCGCCGGTTTAACCGCAGTTTTTTCCTTACCAGCGCTTTGCGGTGCTAATAGCTCCGCTGACACTTCAGAATCAGAAGCCAAGTTTTGCGTGACCGCAGGGGAGGAAACGCTAACCACTTCAATGGGTGCATCTTTAGCCGGTTCAGGAACAGCCAGCGATGCTGTCACATTTTCGACCTTGGACTCTGAATGTGCCACGACACTCGCTTGAGTTGGGTTTTCAACCGCTTCCAGGGGGCGTGTCTCAGGCAACCGTTCAGGCTCTGTCTGAGCCACAACCTTTGGCTCAATGACGGATTCAGCTTGAGCGTTAACTTTCACTTTTGGTCTCGGCCGACCAAGCACAGCCACCGTCGCTTGGTTCACTTTGGCGCGGACCAGCGCTTCGATATCTTCATTACTCGCGCTGGCACTTCTATGCATTGCCTCAGAGGGAGCTTCCAATGCTTTGGGTGGATCGCGATCAACCGGTGTATCACCGTCATCCGGCACGGGCGCGTGCTTGGAACCTTGAACAGTTTCGACCTGCGTGACCGTTAGCTCGGTGGTCTGATTGGATCCTAACAAGACGCCAAATAGAACAAGCACAAAGGCCCCAGCGAGTAAGGCGTAAAACCAGGGGCTACGCAAAAAGCCGGGCGTTACCGATTGCTTGCTCGCGGGGGAAAGACTCGCCGGTGCCGATTGAAACGAAGATTGCGCGCCCTGAGATAACTGCTCTGGATTAAAGCCATCCCGAGGTGACAAACTAGCGTCGTATTCCGCTCGCTTGGCTGCATTGCGCAGTGTGTTGTAGGCCTCGTTAATGCGCGGCGCGTACAGATCGTCCCAACCCTCGTTATGCACATCACGATCAGGGTGAAACAGGCGCATGAGGTAGAAATAGTGTTCTTTCACCTGAGCCTGGGTGGCATCGCGGCCTACACCCAAAATACGGTAGTAATCGCCAGACACTTCAAGCATGACCTGCTTGATAAAAAACGGCACACAGTCGGTGCACTCCTGCTCACTGGCATGCAGTGCCGCTGCCGTCGCTGCTATTTCGTCATTTGCCAGACACCGCGCAGGCGCGGCTAACAGCTCAGTGACGCCAGGCGGCAGTGGCTGCCCGGCTTGTCGCAAGTGATCAAAACGGCGTGGCTCACGATAAAAATCCAGCGCCAGATAGAGAAGTTCCGGTATCACCGGCGGCTCAGGCGCTCTTGCGCTCGTCGTCTACGCCATAGCTATAACTGTAGGCATAGCCGTAGTCGCCGCCATAACCGTAGCTTGATTTGTTGAGGTCGAACTTGGTGAGCACCGATCCAATCACATTCGCGCGCGAGTGCTGCAAGCGCTTAAGCCCCGCCTCTACACCACCATTGCGCGCCTGGCCCGCGGCCGCGACAAACAAGGTTGCGTGAGCGACATCAGCCAGCAACAAGGCATCAGCAAGACCCAGCAAAGGCGGCCCATCAATAATGACATAGTCGAAACGCTTACCCGCCAGTGCGACAAGATCCAGAATGCGAGAACCATGCAATAGCTCCGCCGGGTTTGGTGGCACCGGTCCGGATGTCATCACATAGAGCTTATCAACACCTGTGGGCTGCGTTACCCGAGCTGGCTCTGCATCGCCCGTGAGGTAATTGGTGAGACCATTGTCATTGGGCTTTGAGAATACTTTGTGCAGCGATGGGTTGCGCAAATCACCATCAACCAAGAGTACCGAAGAGCCCGTTTGTGCGAAGGTAATGGCAGTGTTAACCGCGGTCGTCGTTTTACCCTCGCCCGGCCCCACACTGGTAAAGTGAAGCACTTTGGGGGCACCCTCGGTAGTAGAGAACATTAGTGCAGTGCGCATGGAACGGTGCGCCTCTGCCAATGCAGAGGTTGGCTCGAGGAAACTGTGAAGCGATACCCTGTCACCCTCCGGCGCACCTTTGCCAGTCAGCTTGGGAATAATTCCGAGTACCGGTTTGTTGATTAACTTCTCTAGATCACTTGCACCTTTCACTGTGTCATCCAGCATTTCAAACAGGAAGGCCAAGGCAGCCCCTGCAAAGCTGCCCAGCACTAACGCCAAAATCATATTGGCAAGTGGCTTGGGCTTGTGCTTGCCACGCGGAATTTCGGCTTTGTCGATCACCGAGATATTATTGTTGGTCACACCAGCGGCAACACCGACTTCTTTCATGCGCTGTAACAGACCGTCGTAGAGCTCGCGATTGGTGTCAACCTCGCGCTTCAGTGTTTGGAAATCTGTGCTGCGGGCATTGAGGTCGAGAATTTCATCGCGGTAAGCGGCAATGCTCTCGTCCAGCTTTGCCTCTTCGCGCAGTTTGGCCTGGTACTTAATTTTAATGCCCTCGCGAATATTGTTAATTTCCATCACAATTTCCGCTTCTATCTGGTCCATCTGATCCTGCAGCTGCTGCATTTTGGGGTACCCGGGCTTATAAATTTTCAAAAGCTCTTGGTACTCTGATTGCAATTCGGTGCGACGAGCTTTCAAGCCCTGAATGACCGCACTGTCTAACGCCTGCGCGAGACCATCAGCACTGGCTGTCAGCATTTCCTGGTATTGGGATTCTGCTTCAATTCGGTCAGATTCAGCTTCAACCTGGGCACGATTCATTTCTCGCATTTTTTCCATGAGGATCTCTTGCTTGTCCTCCTGGTTGATGATGCCGCGAGATTGGGTGTACTCCACCAGAGCGCGCTCTGAGTCTTCGAGGTCTGCCCTCACCTGTTTAATACGATCTTCAAGGAAGCTCTTGGCATAGGTAGAGGCCTCGAAGCGGCGCTCGAGATTCATGTCTACAAACGCGCGGGCGATGGTATTGACGATAAGCGCCGCTTGCTCTCGATTTGGGCTATCGTAGTGCAGGCGCACCAGGCGGCTATTACTCACCGGCTGTACGGTAAGGTTGCGCAGAAGACGTGATTCCAAATTGGGCGGGAGCGGCTCTTCAAGCGCCGGTTCTTCACTGGCAAACATCGACTTCACATCAGCGATCATGGAAGCAAAAGCACTGGGCTCCACCTCTTCCTTAGGCGCATCCTGCATGCCTAATTGGTCGATTACGCGACGCGCAAGCGTCCGACTCTGAAGCAGTTGGTACTGCGTTTGGTAGAAGTCCTTAGAGTTCGCTGCTTCTTCGGCAGTAACGCCTTCAAAGTCTAAAACTTTGCCCGAGTCACGTTCGATTTGCACGACGGTCATAGCCCGATAAATAGGCGTCATCATCGCTGTGACAATCATGGTGGCTACCAGAATAACGCCGGCAGTGATAATAATTGTCCAGCGCCTGCGCACCAGCATATTCCACAATTCGCGCAGATCGATAAAGTCGTCGTCAGCTTCTGGCTGGGCATCTGACATAGTGGACAGAGCTTCTTCGTAGCGCGCCAGCTGTTTCTGCATATCTGCGAGCGCTAGCTGATGGTCCGGTGCTATCGAACCCTCGTCTGATCTTGATGAAGCCAATGGCCTGTCCCTAAAATTAAATAACGATCGATTATAGCGGTTGAGCCGCTAGTACTGTCTGTACCCGCCAAAACCAGGCACCCCGAGCGAGAAGCTCTTCATAAACGTAGCGGTTCCTGACTCTGGCACAACGATTCGATCGTTTGCCAAAACAATCGGGTCCTTTTTTATACCGGTCTTGATCTGCTCTAACTGAACCAGGTAGCCGTAAACTGCCCCATCGGGGTCTTGACGGAACAGCACAATTTCTTCTTGATCCGCGATGCGCGTGACCCCTCCGGCCATGGCCATCACCTGCAGTAAAGTGGTGCGCTTTTTCAAAGGATATATCCCAGGCTTTTCGATCGACCCCACTACGGTTACTTGCTGACTGGCGTACTCCGCCACTGTTACGTTTACTTGTGGGTCCTGCAAATAGCTATGTCCGTACAGCGTTTCCAGTAACAACTCCACTTCAGGAATTGTCTTGCCAGACACTTTTACGTTATCGAGCAGCGGCATGCTGATTTCACCGCGCGAATCGACGACATAAACGCCTGAGAGCTCCTCAATGAGAAAAACCTCAATGGCTACGTGGTCGGTAGGCCCCAAACGGTACTCGTTCTCTGGTTGGTAGGTGACAGTGCCGATACTTCCGGGCGAATCTGGTAAATCGGGCATTGATTCAACGGTATCGTCTCCCACCACCTTGGCGGGGCCATCTGCTCCAGACGACTTGATGCCACTGGAACCGCATGCGGCAACAAAGCAGGATAAAAAGAAGGCCAGTAAAAAGTAAGTGCAACGCATAAATTTCAGAACATTCCTTTAGGCTAATTAGGCAGCCTCAATGCAAGCCGCTAAGGATACCGAAAACCCATGCGTTTAGTAACTTGGCAGCGAGATGTTTATCTCAGGTAAACCAGCGGGCGAACAAGGATTTTTTGCCCTTAGCTGACACTGGTGACGGCGCATTGGGGTCAAGCCCTGAAGGTAACGGCACTTCAATCGCTGGCAGGTTGTTCATAACGGCCTGGGGCCGGCCCTTTACCAGTCGCCAGGACTCTTCCTCGCCGACTAGTGCGGCAGTGGCCTCCCGCGCTTCTGACAATTCGGGAGTTCGGTTTTTCAGGTTGTGGCCATCAGAGGCCACAAGATGCGTCACTCCGTCCTTTAAAAAGCGCTCGGTAATGCGCTTAACCCGAGGACCAAAGCGCCCCAGCAAGCTGCCGCCCGTAAGCTGAATCCAGGCGCCTTGTCGAGCAGCCTCGACAAAGGTGTCGTACTCGTCCTCGATGTAGGTGAGCCTCTCTGGATGAGTAATCACGGGAACATAGCCCGATAACAAAGCGTCGTGGAGCAAGTCACCAAGACGCGGCAGGCTCACATGGTGGGGCGGTTCAAACAAAAAATAGCGACTACCCGCCAGTGTGGGCAGGGTATTGGACGCGAGCCCCTGCACCAGCTCAGGCACTACCTGAATGTCTGCACCATACGCCAGCTGAAGGGGAATTCCGGCGCCGGAGAGCTCGCCTCGAAAGTCCTCAACCGCCTGCCGAATACCCTCGTGAGTATTGGGGAACAAGCCAGGGTAAATATGAGGCGTACACACCGTGGTAGTAATGCCGTCTGCCACCGCCATTTCAGCCATTTTCAGGGCAATATCGAGATTGCGGGCCCCATCATCTATTCCGGGCAACATATGGCAGTGAAGATCTATCATGGGCTAGAAAACCTTAAAACTTTGCAAAAGCGGACATCGGCCACCAAAAATGGCAGAAATTGCACGCTTTGGGCTGTAAATTGCACAATTAGACGGCTCGAAACTTGAATAAACCCACCCTACCAACTAAAGTGCTAGCCTGAAATAGAAACCCCTACTTACGATTGGCTCAAAGATAGCCGACAAGGTTCTGACAGGGAACGTTATTATGAACACTTTCAAACTAAGCGTGATCGCGGGAGCACTGGCTGTAGCCAGCGTTCCGGGTTTTGCCGCCGACACACAAACTGTGCTGACCTCTATGCAGGCGCCCGTTATGGTCAATCAGGGCGAAGCCTACATTGACGCTCAAGACAGCATGATGCTGAACGCAGGCGACCGCTTGATGGTAATGCAGGGCGGCAGCGCCCAAATTCAGTTCGCCAACGGCTGTGTGCAAAGCATTCGAGCCAATGAAATTGTGACCGTTGGCACTGCTGAC
Source organism: Halioglobus sp. (assembly GCA_039986455.1). Lineage (GTDB taxonomy): Bacteria > Pseudomonadota > Gammaproteobacteria > Pseudomonadales > Halieaceae > Halioglobus. The sequence goes on along the minus strand of JBDWQQ010000098.1, from coordinate 29,141 downwards.
TCCTGCATGACAGCCGAAGCAGCTGGCACCTATAATCAGGTGGGCGGTACGGGTGGCAGTGGCGGAAGTGGCGGTGGCGGCCCCCAGGGCGCTGAGTGGCTTGGCGTTGGCGCTATTGCTGGCGTAGGCGGTTACATTGTTTATAAGGCACTGGATGACGACGATAACGACCGAGGTCCAGCTTCGCCTTGAGCAACAGACGCAAAATATGTAAAAAGCCCGGAGTCTCCGGGCTTTTTTTTGCCTAGTCCATGAGCCAGAACACCGCCCTGCTCGTTGTGTCGACCATGGAGCAAGCCGTTGCCACAGTTCCGGCTGCCCTGAAGGTAGCGAGCCAGAATCAGCTCAGATTGCGGATTGTTTTAGCCCACCCATCACCAATAGACATTCAAAACACGCTCGCACTTCTGGGCCTGTTAAAAGAAGATGTGCTCATTTCGCAAGGTACTTACTCGGTCCACGACCCCAGTTCGCTCACTCAGTGGCTAGGCGATCTAATCAGTCGGCAAAAGCCAGCTTTGTTAATGGTGCCTGCAGGCACGGCCTTCGGCGACGTTTGCGACAAAATTTCAGAGAGGCATCAACTGCCCCTAGCAATAGTTGAACGCGACCTGCCGGCCACGAGGGCGTTAATTCACGCAAACAGCGAGCTGACCACCTTTCTTGAACGCCAAACGCCCTATATTCCGCCCACGCATAAAATTGTTGTGATTTGGGCACGGTCCGGCCAATACACCCAAGACCAGTTTCACAAAACAGGTGCGGTGCTGCTCAAACTGGTTGAGGAACTTGACGTTAGCATTCTATACCCAGTGCGCATGGACTCTGCTATCCAGCAGGGTCTGTATCAAAACATCCGCTGGCATGAACACATTCACCTGCTGGAACCGCTGGAGCACTTGGCATTTATACACCTGCTGAGCAGGGCCGATCTTGTGATAAGCCGGTCTTCGGCTGTAGCCAACGAAGCCAAAGAGATGGGATGCCCCCTAGTGACCGGGGACAGTGTTGAAAATACGTTAGAAAATCTGGAGCAGAGGGTTAAAGCAATAATCGCAGGCGGCGGATAGATTCGAAATAGGAGAAGAGGATCACCGCTTGTTCACAACTATCACGGCGCTAAAATGTACAGCCAAAAAATAACCAGCTAATACCCTCCGGTTAGTCCCTGAGTCATCCTGTGTTGCTCGAGCCTATTGAAAATAAATGATAAGAGGCTAAGGAAATCGCTTCGACAGCTGGTAAATAGGTTAAAATTCAGAGCCTATCAAAAAGAAAAGCACAGGATACATCCACCGGAGATGAACGGATTCATGCATAACCCCACCATCGCCCTCATTGGCCTGGGCTACGTTGGCCTGCCGCTGGCGGTAGAATTCGGCAAAAAATACCCAACCATCGGTTTCGATATCAACCAGGATCGCATCGATGAACTTAATGCGGGTATCGATAGCACCTTGGAAGTCGATGAGGCTGAGCTGAAAAGCACTACTGAGCTATCATTCGCGAGCAAACCGGCAGGCATCGCCGCCGCCAATGTCTATATCATCACCGTGCCCACCCCTATCGACAAACACAACCGGCCAGACCTCAGCCCCCTAGGCTCAGCCAGCACCACTGTGGGCCGGCTGCTCAAAAAAGGGGATGTGGTAATTTACGAATCAACCGTGTATCCGGGAGCGACTGAAGAATACTGCGTACCAATTCTCGAACAAGAGTCCCAACTGATTTTCAACAAAGACTTCCACGTGGGCTATAGCCCAGAAAGAATAAACCCCGGCGACAAGGAGCACCGTGTTACCTCCATCGTCAAAGTCACCTCGGGCTCCAACGAAGAATCCGCCAATTTCGTAGACGACCTTTACAACTCCATTATTGAGGCCGGCACCCACAAAGCAGAGAGTATCAAAGTTGCTGAGGCAGCCAAGGTTATTGAGAATACTCAGCGCGACGTGAACATTGCGCTGATGAACGAACTGGCCATGATCTTTGATCGCCTGGGAATAGAAACAGAGCATGTGCTCAAGGCGGCCGGCTCCAAATGGAACTTCCTCCCCTTCAGGCCAGGCCTCGTCGGCGGCCACTGCATCGGCGTTGACCCTTACTACCTGACCCATAAGGCTCAAGAAGTTGGCTACCATCCAGAAATGGTCCTGGCGGGCCGACGCATAAACGATGGTATGGGCGCCTACGTGGCAAGCCAATTTGTCAAAGCCCTACTGAAAAAACAGATACAGGTTAAAGGTGCGCGAGTGCTTATTATGGGCCTGACGTTTAAGGAAAACTGTCCCGACCTGAGAAATACCCGCGTGACGGATATCATCGCAGAACTGGCAGACTACAACATTGAACTTGACGTACATGATCCCTGGGCAGAAAGCGAATCAGCGCAAGAAGAATACGGCATAGAACTGACTTCCGAGCCGCAGCTCGATTGCTACGATGGTATTATCATCGCAGTTGCTCACCGACAATTCGCGGAACTGGGCCACGAAAAAATCCGCGAGCTAGGCAAAGCCGATCACATATTGTTTGACCTTAAAAACGTGCTTCCTCTGAACGCCAGTGATGTGAGGTTATAGGCTGTGTCTCGATATGAGAATGTAAAGCATCAACTGCTGACCAACCCCACCACCTGGCTCGTCACTGGCGTAGCCGGATTCATCGGCTCCAATCTATTGGAGACGTTGCTAAAGCTTGACCAAACGGTGATCGGCTTGGATAACTTTGCCACGGGCTACCCGCGCAATCTTAAAGAAGTTCGATCTCTTGTAAGTACGCTACAGTGGGAACGCTTCAAGTTCATTGAGGGGGACATTAGGAATCTAGAAGACTGCCAAGCAGCTTGCGAGGGCGCCAGGCATGTCCTGCACCAGGCAGCCCTGGGGTCAGTCCCTCGCTCTATCAAAGACCCAATCACAACTAACAGCGTTAACATAGGTGGTTTTCTGAATATGCTGGTCGCCGCCAGAGATGCAAAGGTGGAGAGCTTTACCTATGCGGCGAGTAGTTCCACCTATGGTGACCACCCAGCCCTACCCAAGGTGGAGGAAAATATCGGCAACCCTCTCTCTCCTTATGCGGTGACAAAGTACGTCAACGAGCTATATGCTGATGTATTCGCACGATCGTACGGCTTTGAAACTATTGGCTTACGCTACTTCAATGTTTTCGGCCAGCGGCAGGATCCTAACGGAGCATATGCTGCTGTAATCCCCAGGTGGATTGCCGCTATGATCACCAAAGATGAGGTGACCATAAACGGAAATGGAGAAACCAGCCGCGATTTCTGCTTTATCGACAACGTTGTACAGGCGAACTTGCTGGCAGCCACTGCCGATCCACAGGCCAAGAATGAAGTATTCAACATCGCAGTGGGTGACAGAACCACGCTCAATGAGCTCTTCGATGCATTAAAAGATGCGCTGCAGAAAAATGGCTTAGAGCCAACTCAAAAAGCGAACTATGGTGAGTTTCGTGAAGGCGATGTCAGGCATTCACAGGCAGACATAAGCAAAGCAAAATCTCTCCTCGGCTATACGCCCTTTTTTAATATCTTCAGCGGTATATCCGGTGCTATTGATTGGTACATCAAGCAAGCCACAGCAAAGGTATGAAAATTTAAATGCCCACCATCTTAACCATCTTCGGCACCCGTCCGGAAGCCATAAAAATGGCGCCTGTGGTAAAGTCCATCGAGGCCGAGCCCGCTCTAACCGGCAAAGTTTGCGTAACCGCCCAACAGCGAGAGATGCTCGACCAGGTGCTGAATCTGTTCGAGATCACGCCTGACTATGACCTAGACCTAATGACCAATAACCAGGGCCTGGCAGACCTTACCGCGCGGGTCGTCACCGGGTTACAGGATGTACTCAGCGAGGTGAAGCCCGATCTGGTGCTTGTGCACGGCGACACCACAACCACCATGGCCGCGAGTCTGGCGTCCTTCTACCAGAGAATACCTGTGGGGCACGTTGAAGCAGGCCTGCGAACCCACAACATCTACTCCCCCTGGCCCGAGGAAATCAACCGGCAGATTACCAGCCGCATTACCGCGCTGAATTTCGCGCCGACCAAGCTCTCTCGCCAGAACCTACTAGATGAAAATACGGACGATAGCTCTATCACCGTGACCGGCAATACCGTCATAGACGCCCTGCTCTCTGTGGTAGAAAAAATCCACAACAACGCGGAGCTCAAAACAGAGCTCGACGCGCAACTACCGGCTATAGCTTCAGACAAAAAACTGATTCTTGTAACCGGCCACCGTCGGGAAAACTTCGGCGAGGGTTTTCTCAATATCTGCCGTGCTTTGGGCGAACTGGCGAACAACCCGGACCTGCAGATTATTTACCCGGTACACCTGAACCCCAACGTACAAGGCCCGGTGCACGACACCCTGGGGAACCACGATAATATCCAGCTCATAGAACCACTGGATTACCTACCCTTCGTGCACCTTATGAACAAGGCCCACATTATTCTCACTGACTCAGGCGGCATACAGGAGGAGGCCCCCAGCCTGGGCAAGCCGGTGCTGGTAATGCGCGACACCACCGAACGACCAGAAGCCTTAGATGAAGGTACGGTGCGCCTGGTGGGCACGGACAAAGATAAGATCGTAAGCGAAATTAATCGTTTACTAGGTTCGGATGCTGAATACCAAACCATGTCCCGAGCCCACAATCCCTATGGCGACGGCAAGGCAGCCGGCCGCATTGTTAATACTATCAAGGAGCGATACGTTGACTAAAATTGCTGTAATCGGGCTAGGCTACATCGGCCTGCCCACCGCGACCGTACTGGCCCTCCGCGGCTTTGATGTACTTGGGGTAGACGTATCACAAAAGGTGGTTGATACCCTTAACGAGGGTAGAATCCATATAGTGGAGCCGGACTTAGATGTTTCCGTAGCTGCTGCCACCAAATCTGGCGCCCTGAAGGTGAGCACAGGGCTGGAACCTGCGGATGTGTTCATCATCGCCGTACCCACTCCCTTCAAGAATGGCAACACACCTGACCTGGCCTATGTGGAAGCAGCAACCCGCGACATCGCAATTCACCTGAAGCCAGGGAACCTGGTAATTCTGGAATCCACCTCACCCGTGGGTACAACACTAAAAGTCTCCGAGTGGATAGCAGAGGAACGCAGCGACCTGGAACTACCCCACCAGAACACAATCAGTCCAGATATCAATGTATCCCACTGCCCAGAGCGGGTACTGCCCGGTCGCATCATGACCGAGCTGGTGGAAAACGACCGTATCATCGGTGGTACCTCTCCTGCTTGCACCGAGAAAACCATCGAGCTCTACCAACAGTTCGTGCGCGGCCAATGTCTACCCACTGATGCCGCAACTGCCGAAATGGCCAAGCTCACCGAGAACGCCTTTCGGGATGTGAACATCGCCTTCGCCAACGAACTCTCGTTACTGGCAGACAAACAGGGAGTAAACATTTGGGAATTAGTGAGGCTGGCTAACCACCACCCCAGGGTCAACATTCTCACCCCCGGCCCCGGAGTGGGCGGTCACTGCATTGCAGTGGACCCCTGGTTCCTGGTGGATGCGGATCCGGAACAGGCAAATCTGATAAGAACTGCTAGAGAGGTCAACGACAGTAAGCCTAAATACATCATCGAACAGGTGAAGCAAGCCGTCGCCGGCATTACCAAACCACATATCGCCTGCCTTGGCCTCGCGTTCAAGGCCAACGTGGACGACCTTCGCGAAAGTCCGGCAGCAGAGATTTGCCGGGCGCTGGCAGACATCGAAAGCGTAACGATCTCAGCAGTAGAACCTCATATCAGCGAGCTGCCTAAAACCTTCAACACCCGACCCAACATCCAACTCGCGGTACCGGAAGCTGCAATCCGCGCAGCCGATGTGCTGGTATTGCTGGTGGACCACCGGCAGTTTCGAGACATACCCTCGCTCTTTGACCTCTCTAGCGTAAAAGTCATCGATACTCGAGGCCAGTGGGAAACGCCATAGGCTTGCATCCGGGACCGGTATATCATGCCACCATGAACGCGCCATCCCACAAACAAGAAGCCCCCTACAGACTTCACAGAGCGGCTTTGCAGCCTTTGCTGGGCGAAGCCTGTTATGGCCTCGCCGCCAAAGTCATCAACAAAGAAGGCGAAGCCGGGCTGCTGAAATTTCTGCAGGAACAAGGCCTGGCTCCAATGTGGGCGAACGCGCTCGAACAGGGCGGTCAAAGCACTTTTTCAAGCGACTTCTTTGACGCTCTACATCAGTACCGGATGACAGCAACCGGCGAATATCTGATCCAGCGCAATCGTCTTAAAGATCTACGTAAAGTTCTCGACGGCGAAGCAATTCCACACGTGGTTTACAAGGGTGTCGCAATACGCGAACGATTCTATCAAGAGCCGTCACTCCGCCCCGCAGTTGATATCGACGTACTGGTGGATCAGAGGGATCGGACTAAGGCCGCTAAGGCTCTGCATAAAGCCGGGTTTTTATTTCAGGGGAAGGCTGAAAACATCAGCCACGAGGCAAGCCTGATAAAGGGGAAATGCGTTATCGATCTGCACTGGCACATTTTACGCCCGGGCCGAACACGACGGCCAATGAGTCGGACGTTGATTGAAACCCGGCAGGATTATGGTACCCACTGGGGCCTAAGCGACGAAGCAAGTTTTTTCGTGATACTGGTGCATCCGGTATTTGTGCGTTACAGCACCACACCGCTATCATCCTTGATGCGGCTAATAGACCTGCTAAATCTGATAGAAATGGATGGGTGGGTGTGGGAGAAAACTCTGTCACTGCTAGATTTAGCCGGGCTGAAAACAGCTGCGTGGATAACGCTGCGTTGGCTGCAACTTCTGACTGGGCGCTCTATTGAAGAAGAGAAACTACGGGAAGTAGCACCGGGAAAGGTGCGTCAGTTTTACTTGAACGTGTGGCTGGAGAAGAACCTTGCCACGCGCCTACTGGAAAAGCCTGCGCTAGTGCAGACGGCTTTTACGTTATTTGCCCAGGATAGACCCAGCGATGCTCTACGAGCTATCAGGCTGAAAAAGCAAGCAGAAAAAACAGCCTACGAAGATCTGGTAAACATGGAAAGCAGCCTGGCATGACCGAGCAGAAACTCAACAGCCGGCGGCGTCGCGTAGCGACTCCAGCATAAAGAATGCCTGCTGCTTACGATCGTACTTCTCAGCAGACCCGAAGCTCGCTGTAGCCAGCTCGCCCAATCGAGCCCGGTCAGCATGCAACCCACGGATTTTGTCTGCCAATGCTGCACAATCTTCTGGTGGCAACACCTCCCCTGAGCCAGTGCTTTCAATAATTTCTGTTGCCTCGCCGCGCGGACAGGTAATCAACATAGGCAGCCCCATACCCATAGACTCGAATATCTTCGAAGGAATCACTTTGGTAAACAGCGGTGTATCCCGCAGTGAGATTAGCGAGATATCGCAAAGGCTCCACACAACCGGCATCATTGCCTTGGGCTGTCGCGGCATCATCACAACGTTGTCGAGATTGCGTTTTCTGACCAGTTGCTCAAGGCTGGCGCGCTCGGCACCACCACCGGCAAATAGAAAGCGGATGTCATCCTCATCCCGCAATAACGCCGCTGCATCCAACACCTTGTCCAGCGCGTGGGCCATTCCGTGCGTGCCGATATATCCCACCACGAACTTACCTTGCAGTTCATATTCCTCCGCCAGCGCTGAATCCTTTGCTGTAGCCGGTACATACATGGAAAGATCCACGCCATTGACCACGACATCGATCTTGTCGCCCTCGACACCGCGCTCGATCAATTCCGTCTTGAAGCTATTGGTTACCGCTACAATACGATCTGCTCTACGGTAGAGAAACATCTCCAACTTTTCGAGGAAATGAATCGTCGCGCTCTTCTCCATGGCGCCCACGGCAGTAATCGATGCCGGCCATATATCCCGCAGTTCAAACACCCAAGGCTTCCAACGCAGTACAGACAGTACCCAGGCGCCGCAGGCACAGAAAAACTGGGGTGATGTAGACACAATCACATCAGGGCGTTTCTGGAAAAGCCCGAAGAAGCCGCCCATAAAACCGAATGATATATAGTCCAGAATACGTTTGGTGAAACCCTCGTTGGCGGTGATGTAGGTCTTGACCCGCACAACACTGATGCCGTCGATCTCCTCGCGCTGGTACCAGCGATTCTTGTACCCCTCAAACACCACCCCTTCAGGAAAGTTGGGCGCGCAGGTAATCACCGTAACCTCATGGCCTGACTTCACCCACTCCCGCGCATGCTCATAGGTACGCGTGGCGGGAGCATTCCCCTCGGGAGGGAAGTTATCAGTCAGAAAGAGAATATGCATGTGTTAGTGACGCAATATCGTTTTAAGGCGTGGCTCAGTGAAGACAATAGCGACTCGCTGATTTTTCTCCACTTTGCCGAACTCAGGGTGCCAGGTACTGTCCTCCAATGAAAGCTGGCCTCCTTCAACGGAAAGCTCACATCGCTCGCCGTTTGGCAGCAACAGTTCTGCACCGTCCTGTGTCTGACTGGCAGAAACATCGGGGTGTATATGGAGATAAGCCACTGCAGATCGGAAATGTCCTTCCAGTGAATCATGAACCTCCAGCCGCTCTGGCGAAATACGCCATTCACGACGGTGGGTCACCTTCGGCCGCAATCGATGGTAACCATCATGCGCAGCCTGGATAACGGCGCCTTCTTCGGTCTTCTTAATTTGCACATCAATGATTCGCGCCCTACGCGCAACACGAAAGCCGCTCCAAACTTCGGACGAGTCCTCACCATTCACTGCAACAGTGTTATGAGACGCAGTACCCCTTTGACGCAGGCGCTCTTCACTCACCCCATACTCAGAGGTTCCAGAATTCACCAACACTCGCTGTCCATGCAATGACCATTCGAAAGACAACGTATCCGCATGGGCATGGCCGGGAATGTAATCAGGCCCAATGCCAGCAACATCCAGAAATGCCACCTGGCCGTGGCAGCGCAAAGCGATATAACCAGAGGTGTCGAAGTGCTGAATTTCAGCATCCGCCGACTGCCATTCCACCCCCAAAGCGTGCGCATAATCGAGAATAGCTTGCGGCTCCGGTGCAATACCAAAAGCCGCATCATTGAAAAATGGAATATCTCTATCCGGATGCAATACCCCTTCCAACCATGCCGCCATCAAAGCCGCCCTTTCCCGCAGGTTAGGCATCAGCCCACTAATCAGGCTGCTCGGATAACAACCACCCAGTTGGATAACGTCCAAGACATCCATCAAGATGATGGCGTGATACATCGGCGACAGCTCAAAGTGCCCGCCATCCGCCAACAACTGTTCCTGGTGTTGTTCGTCAAGCAGAGCCAGCCCCGTTTGCAGCCATCCGTCAGCCTGTTCACCGCTAAAGTAACTGCCCGCAAACACAAGCGCCTTGGCATTGGCCAGCAAATGGTTGCCGAGTAGGTGATACTCTAATAGTTGACTGAGCCAGTGCGCCTGCCGGAAGAGGCTATCCTCCATACCCGGCAATGCCTCATTACCAGCCAGCAGCCACTTCATCCAATTTACAACTCGCAGGGACGTGGGGTAAGGCTCCCAACCTACACCATGTCCTTCAGGGTTGGCCTCAAGCCAGCTTGAAAGCATGAAACGGTGAATATCAACACGCTCGGCAGCACCGGCAGCAATAAGGTCATCGAAGTAGTGAAGATTGTAGAGCCACAGGTGGCTCTTGTTCGGATTCTGCCATTCCCGTGAGGAACCTGGCTCATTAAGGAAGCACACAGTGTCTGCATCTACCATTGAGGAAGCTAAAGGAGCGAATGTTGTCCAGGGTTGCACAGCTTTGTTAACGCCGGGAACAGCACCACCCCATGGGCGAGGCTTTCTAATCCGGCGCACAACCCGGTTAGTAATCTGTACAGGTTTGAGGTAACGAGCAGTGTGAAGAAGCCTAAGCATTAATTGCGCAGCTGTTCTGCGACCTCAATACTGACCCTTGCCACCTCAAATACCTCTTCAATGGGTATCGGCGAGGGATCACCGTTACGAACGCTGTCCACAAACGCTGCTACACAGGCCTTCTGCCCTTTGTCCTGGCTGCGCAGGCGCTGGCTACGGAACCCCTTCCAGCCAAAGCCACGCAAACGCTTGAAGTTATCCAGTTGCAGCACACCATTACCGCCAAAAGCTTCTATACGCTCCTTGGGGAACGCTTTGCCGCCATTGGCGAAGTAGTGGATTGTACCCATGGATCCATCTTCAAATGTCAGGGTAATGGTGGCCTTGTCATCAGTAACCTCTAATCTAGGAGCATTGCCTATGCGATTAGCGGAGAAGCCGCTGATAGGCGCGCCGACCAGAAAACGCAGCAAGTCAATGTAATGGCAGGCCTCGCCTATGATCCGCCCTCCTCCTGCCTCTAAATCCTGCGTCCAGTGGTCAGCAGGAATGTGACCGGCATTCATAGTGAGAATAAATGTTTTGGGGCCGACTAACTTATCCAACAGACTTTTCATCGTAACGGTCAGCGGGGAGAAGCGGCGGTTATACCCCACCATCAAACGGCAAGCCGCCTCATGAGAATTCCATGCATTTTCGATTGCGCCTAACTCATCCAGGGATAGCGCCAGGGGCTTCTCGACGAAAACCTGTTTTCCAGCGTTTAGGGCTGCCACAACCTGGTCAGCATGCTGCTTATGCTGGGTAGCAATCACAACGGTGTTCACGGACTCATTCAACAAAGTCGAATCGAAATCCGTTGATGCCTTGGCGAAGCCGTGCTTATTACCCTGATGAACCGCACTCACACCGCCACTGGTAACGAGCGTATCCAGCCTCGCGCCAGCTTCGCTGAATGCTGGAATCAACACCCGAGAAGCATAATTGCCGCCGCCAATAAAGGAGCAAACAACATCAGCAGCACTGTAGTTTACTGGCCGCACCAACTCTAAAGACCGAGTGTTTATCGCCTGATCTGAATCCGGGTAATCGATCAAAATACCTAGCGTGCCTGGTTGATCCAATAGCTTGTAGGCTTCTGGAGCATTATCGATCGAAAAGCGATGACTGATCAGTGGGTTAACATCTAAAGCACCGGAGGCCATCATATCCAGCACTGCCTCAAAGTTACGCTGTTCTGTCCAACGCACAAAACCTACAGGGTAATCGTTACCCTTTTCCTCATACTCAGGATCATAACGGCCAGGGCCATATGAGCAAGACACCTGAAAGGACAGCTCCTTTTCGTAGAAGTCGGCACGAGAAAGCTCCAGGCCCACCACGCCAATCAATACGATTCGGCCACGCTGGCGACACATGGTGGCGGCCTGATGGACCGGCTCATTGCTCTTGCTGCTCGCAGTAATCAGCACAGCATCCACACCGCGACCGCGGGAGAAGGCCTGAGCTGAAGATACGAGATCCTCTTGCTTGGAAAGATCCACAACCTCCGCACCAAAGGATCGCGCCAGTTCACACTTGGCCGAATCGTAATCAACACCCAACACCCGACAACCCTGAGCGCGCAATAATTGCACCGTTAACAGACCAATAAGCCCCAGGCCAGTAACAACCACCGCCTCGCCCAATGTGGGTGCCGCTAGGCGAATACCCTGCAATGCGATGGCGCCCAATACGGTAAAAGCCGCACTCTCATCATCCACGGCATCGGGAATACGGGCACAGAGGTTAACGGGTACCCGCACTACTTCCGCATGATGGCCATTAGAGACCACCCGATCACCAGCGACAAAACCTGGAGCACCGCTATCCGAAATCACACCCACATTGCTATAGCCTAAGGGCATGGGCTCATCCAATTTGGAGCGAATAGCTTCCACGGTAGGAACCAGGCCATCGGTGGCAACTTTCTCCAACGCCTGTTTGACTTTATCTGGCTGTTGCAGTGCCTTTTCGACCATATTGGCCTTTCCAAAGTCCACGAGCATGCGCTCGGTACCAACCGATACCAATGACTTTTGTGTGCTGATGAGCAGTTGGCCCCGAGACTCCCGAGGGGAAAGCACCGGCTCTACGCGGGTCTCTCCTGACTGTAAATCCTGAAATATTTGCTTCATAGTTATCTGCGCTAACACTTTTTTTGGCGTGCCGTGTATATGATACTGACCGCTTTCATCCTATCCCTATATCTAGTTTCCCTACTCACTCAATCCGTAAAACTCCGGGGCCGAACCCACAAATTTTACTTACAATGAAAGCTCAACGGTCCTTCCAGTATCAATTGCGTCTTTTATCGCCAGGAAAAACAGCGCTGTTGCTCTGACGTAATCAATATCTTCTCCGGAAGAGTTTTCATCCTTAACACTATGGTAGGCATTCAAAATATTGGCTTGGTGACCGTGATCGCGATAAAAAGACGAAAATCGGTGTTGCTTCTCTGCCAGGTCGATAGAGAGTCTGTGAAAGTCAGATAGATTAGCCAGAACGTCGCCCTTATGCAGGTTGAGTACCTCGCGCACGCCCTCGAACGTATGCCCCTTGGCAGAAAACGTAATTGAAGCACAGGATCTGTCGGCAAACATCACCGAGACCACAAAATCGGATTTGGCATTTTTCGGTGTTGCCGGGACGATGGTGCAAGGAAACGCGTTTTCCAACCCTACCAGGTGCAGAGTGAGGTCCGTCCAGTGGCAGAGATTGCCAAGCACGCGGCCGCCTTCCGCCTCATCGAAATACCAGTGATCGTCAGGAATTTCGTGTCCGGCAATAAACCAGTTGACCATTAACGGACCGGACTGTCGCGCCAAGAAGTCCTGCAGTTGGCCGAACAACTTGCTGCGCGGCCGGTTGAAGCCAAGGTAGACTTTCACTTCCGGGTGCGCTTGCATAGCGCTCACTAGGCGATCCAGTTGGTCGCAGGTCACGATATGCGGCTTCTCGATATGGACATGTTTGCCTGCCTCGATGCAATCGATGGCGTATTCGGCATGTGTGGCGTGATTTGACGCGATATAAACCAATTCGATATTGGGATCGGAAATAATCTTCGCAGCTTCGTCCGTGTAGTACTGCAAACCGAAGCTTTCATACAGGGAAGCGGCTTTGGCGATGTCCTTATCCATGCAGGCGCGAATGGCACCCTTGTTCTTCTTATTGAGATAGTAGGCGACGTTGCTGAAAGCAAAGTTGCCGCAGCCGATGAGACCGACCCACCCACTGTGTTCGCCGGCTGCGGATACATCGGGCAGGCTCTCATAGGCCTTCTTCATATGGTATTGGCCCTTGATCTTCATCAAAGTACGCTTGACGCCGTAAAGGCGGAGATAGCGCAGGGCCTTTCTGACTTTGAAACTCAAGGATTGTGTTGTGTAGTCCATTCAGGATTTGACCTATTCTACTGTGACCAGTCGATGAGCGCGGCGTAAGTTTCATTGGCACATTTTTCCCAACAAAAGCTTTCAGCGCGTTTCAACGATTGCTCCCTCAGGGTTTTACGATGCGCCTCATCCGTTATCACCTGGCTCATCGCTTCGGCAAGGTGCGGTATGTCGCGTGCTCGATAGGCGTGGTAGGCGTTATCGAACATCTCAGGGAGCGGTGGCTTGTCATTGGCAATGATTGCACAGCCAGTAGTCATTGCTTCTATAGCAATATTCGGACAGGCCTCAATCTCAGTGGCGATGACGCAGACATCGCAGTCACGGTAAAGTGCTTTCATAGTATCCCAAGCCACATGGCCAGCAAGCAATATCCGAGAACGTACAACCGACTTCTCAATGGCCTCGCGAACAAGTAAGCCATAACGCTGGTCAGTGCCGGAGCCCGCGATAACCAGTTGAATGCCATCTGGAAGCTTGCTTGCGATCGTATCAAAAGCGCGAACTACATCCTCGCAGCGTCGATATGGAAGCAGCGAACCGCAGGTAAGGATGAACCGCCCCTCGATGCCAAGCTCGGCAAGCGGCGAGCGGTCATATTCTGCATTCTCAGGATGGGCTAGCGCCTCTGTGCGGCCATGATAGATGGTGCGGATGCGATCAGCCGCAACATCCAGCCCGTCCAACAGATAGTCGCGCGCAAAACCCGATACTGCAATGACACGGTCGGCCCGCCGTAGGCACTGTTGGGAGCTCCTTACGAGCAGTCGGTTTCTCAGTGCGGTGTTCCAGCTATAATTATATTGCCCGAAAAGAAAGGGTTCCATATTGCGCAGCATGAGCACTTGCTTCACACCACTGACGGAGCTAGAAATTTGATAAGGCGTGAAAATGACTTCGAAACATTTTTCGTGGACGATGCGATCGAGATTACGGCGCTCCCACATCAGGCGCCGCCATCCCGTTGGGCGTGAACCCCCGACCCAGTCAATAAGCTCGTCAGCTATACCTTCAAAAAGCTCACGCTGGGACTCATGAGCCAAAAATGCCAGCTCGTGCTTGCCCTGGGATGCTGCAAACTGTGCCAACAGCAGCGGTGATAGATTGCGCAGATAGGAAACTGCGCCGCCGCTCACAGAAGAGAGGCAGTTCATCAAAACTTTCACGAATCGATTTCTTCGAGAATGAAGGCCATTGCCGCGCCCCATGTGGACTGCCAGCTAAAGCGATTGGCGGCATCTCCGCGCGCTTGATGACCCATTCGTAGCCGCCGCGCTTCATCTTTAGCCAACAGCAGGATCTTACTAGCTAGTGCCTCGGTATCTTTCGGTGCAAACAATTCACCCGTTACACCATCACATAACACTTCGCGGTTACAGGCGTAGTCTGGGGCGACAGTCGGCAGAAGACTGGCCATATATTCCTGAACCTTAATAGGGCAAATGATATCCGTCGAGCCTGGCAAGACGGCAATGTCCAGGGCACACAGAACACTCGGCACATGACCTTTCGGGACGCCTGGCAACATCAACAGCGTCTCATCTAGTACGCCCAATTCCTCGGCGAGGGCCCGGCATTCCTGATATTCCTTGCCGGCCCCCACCATTAGCACTTTTACCTGCTGATCGAGCTCTTTTTCAGCGATCAGCGCAGCCGCCTTCACTAGGCGTGGAGTATCATGATAGAAAGCATAACTACCGAGATACCCAGCAAGCACCACGTCGTCATCGACCCCAAGTTCGGCTCTAACACGCGCGCGCTCGCTCTGACTTCTCGAGAATTCACCCACATCAACGGCATTGTGTGCGACAAGTAGCTTTCGCGGGTCAAGCCCCTCTTGCTCCAAAGCTTGTTTCAAAACGCCTGACTCTACAACAATGTAATCGGCCTGTTGATTCTTCAGAGCTTCCAACTTCAACGCTCGATGGCGAAACAAAGACGTATCGTAGTCGACCAGATGATCTTTCCATTCCAGTACATATGGCAGCTTAGATTGCCGTGCGAAACATAGGCCGGCCGAATGCAGGCGACTTGAACGTTCCCAGACAAGAAGTAGATCTTTTGAGGCGTGATTCTGTCGTAAAAACTTAAGAAATTTCTTGTCATGCTGGATGTCACGCCACTCCGAAAACGAGTGCACCATGGCTTGTATTCCAGGAAGCCTTCTATACCAACGTGTATAAGTGCTTTGCGAGCCATAAGAAGCTGGGGGCGCTAAGCCGTCAGCGGATGCTATGAGAACATCTCCGCCGCAGACGTGTCTCACTCCATGCCCCGCGTTGCGCCAACATTTAACTACTTCTCCGATCTTACGGCCTGGCTTAGAGCTATAAAAACTTCTGCCACCGCAGATATAGATAATCTCTCTCATAAGGAAGGCATCACACCGACTGGAGTTGCCTTATCTGTTTCGCGGGCACACCCGCCACCATCGTATAGGGCTGAACGTCGCTGCTCACGACACTCCCCGCAGCGACCACGGATCCAAGACCAATGTTAACACCTGGCAAAATGATAGCATTGGCGCCGATCCAAACATTATTATGGATGGATATGGGTTGCTTACTATGCTGCTTTGAAACAGCACCTTCGTTGGAGAGAATTAATCCGCCGGTAATAATTTTTACTCCATAAGATAGCGTGACGTTGTCTCCAATCACAATTTCAGCGCCATCGCACGACTGAACAATGACGCCATCATTTACAATAACTTGGTCACCTAGCCGAGTATGCAAAGGGTCGGTGATTAGAACCCCGTCGCAAATCTGGCAACCCTTGCCCATCGAATGCATAGTCAGAGAGTAGAAGAACGTTCGAACACGCCTTCGCAGGCCTTTCATAATTTGACAACAGATTAATATAAATTTTTGCATGACTTTCGAGGCTACGCTATATGATAATTTGGCTGGTTTTGGCACACCTAACACATTCGAAAAAACGATTCTGACAGCCCCCTAGACTATGCATCGAGATACTTCAGATGGCCTTTCTCTCAACAGAAGCAGCGACATACAGATACAATAGCGGTACGCATCACTCACATCTACCATCTGCGTGAATTCGTGGTCAATACCTAAAAGTATATCGAAGTTAGGATCGAAAGACAGCGCTGAAGAACTCTGTTCGTTTTCTAACTAGGATATTGAAGCGCTATAACAAGTCTCTTTATGTGTGGCCGCGCACGATAGTCAAACTTCGAACCGATGTCAGCATTGCCCAATGAGGTGCAACTTTCGCACCTGCGCTTTGGGCCGCTATAAGTTCGCACGCCAGTCCAGCGGGCTTAGTATCCCCGGAGAAGTAAAACAGCAAAGATTCGGCCTATAAGAAACTGAATTATTTTTCGCCCACCCAATCGCGTGATAATTCGCTGCGGATTCCTTCTACATCAGCCAAATTGACACCAATATCAATTTAGGACTCTATCGCAGACGACTCAAGCTTCCGTAAATATGAAGGGCGACTGTAAACCTTTACGACTTTCTTGATATACGCCAAGAGACTCTATTAAGGGGCAGTTCCTAATACTGCTGGTCTTTTCAAGAGCCTACTATCTCCAACTGAACACCGACACCCCTTGCACCCTCATCACCATTCTTAGATGACTGAGCTCTTTGGAATAGAAGGGATTAACTGCGACTGACGCAGCCCTCTACAAAATTGGTGGAGCGGTGATGCCAATTTCACTTAATCATTTACTCCCTAACGAACCAAAGTCTCGGACACTTTGTACAAATGCTCTGTCACAAAAGATGCTATTGCCTTTTTCTGATCTTCATAACTAAATTCTAAGCTGCGCTGAAACCCTTGCGCTGAGAGACTGCTCCGCAAGTCTATGTCATCAAGTAGCATGGATATCGCTGAGGCCAACTCTTTTGGCTCGCCTGGAGGGACTACAATGCCTGCCGATTTATCAAGCTGCCATGAAACGCTGCCTATATCTGTGGCGATAACAGGGCAGCCAAAAGCCATAGCTTCATGCGTCACTCTAGGAACCCCTTCTGCAGCAACCGAGGGCAGTACAAAAATATCTGCCGCCCTAAAATAGTCATAAAGTGCCTGCCCGTGAGCAATACGCCCAGGAAAAGTGACATCCTTATCGAATCCATTTTCCACACTATAAGTGACCAACTGCTCCATCAGTGGGCCGGTTCCAACCATGGTCATTTCGAACTGTCGCCCTTCAACCTTAAGGATTCGTAATGCGGAAAACAAATCAAGCAATCCTTTCCTCTGCTGTATATCGCCAACGAAGAGAATTCTAGGTGGGCTCTTCAGTGAAAAATTAAACCTTTCCTTGTAGTCGCTTTTTTCCAACAAATGGTTTGTGGTAGCTAATGATGGTACAGCGGGCGGAACATACTTTTCCGCTAAGCGTGGTCCAATACACAAAACGAAAAGAGCTTTAGCAGTCATATCAAGCTGCGATTTTCTGTTACAGGCAGCCCTGTAGCGACGAGTCAACACCCTAAATGGGCTATCAGAACCCTCCTCTAATACAGCAGACTCCCAATCTCCATGAATTTCGACAAAATGAGGTATCCCTTTTCTACTTGCCACTTGGTAACACCATAGTGTTTCATAATACGGCATACGAGCCATGAGGACATCGCCTACAGCAAGGAGCTCTTCAGCCGCCCTGATCGTGGCTCTCTTTCTCTTTAACCTACCTGCACCGGAAAAACAGAGCCTGCGAACCTCCACTCCTGAGGGGACCTCTAACCAACCATTGGGAATAGAATCAGCAACTAACTCTGGCTTTGCTAATACCAATTCTGGAATAAAGTCCCACCACTGCCTGAGAGACTTCCATTCAATTGGAGGGAGCCAGACCCGATCACCCTCTCGATAGAAAGCAGAACCACACGCGAGTACAACTCTCTTTTTTTCGATATTGATACACATAGCAAAAAATTTACCTGACTATTCACTCTTGCGACGCCTATTACTGCGAACTCCAGCATCGAGATAGACCTATCGTCGATTTTATTAGTGAGCAATTTGAAGGCCAAAATCTCTATAAAAAACCGAATCGATGCAGCAAAGCTGTCGACAAAAATTCAGCTTTTTGTACATGTAATCATCGAGCCAAAACTACTTTCTCACGCCGCTACTTGATAAGTTCCTTCGGATGTTTTCACATCCAGGGCCTAGTGTCGTGCAGCTCCTTGCAGTGATAGGTCCACATCTTCGTTGCCGGCCTAGCCTCATCGACTGAGGCCAAATTATGGCACCATAGCTACTGCCCCTTGCCTTTC
Organism: Halioglobus sp.; assembly: GCA_039986455.1. Lineage (GTDB taxonomy): Bacteria > Pseudomonadota > Gammaproteobacteria > Pseudomonadales > Halieaceae > Halioglobus. Next base: position 10,548 of record JBDWQQ010000098.1, on the reverse strand, counting down.
ATGATGGTAGGCAAGCCTTTCTCTAACTCATGTGGCTCTATCATCCTATAGCCGAAACTAAATTCATTCCAAGCTACGACTCGTCGCATAAGCGTCAGCATCTTCCGGGTGAGGCAAGTTGACTCATAAGCCTGGCCGCTGCCAAGTTAAAGTACTGTCATTTATCTCTACTATACCTAATGTAAGTAGAAAAAAGTCATCAGAGTTATTTTGGCTGCTAGATGATGTACAAACATTCGCTGCATTTAGACTTGAAGGCTTCATATAGCGCTCGGGCCGCGCGAATTATAGAGAGTAGGCGCACGCCATGGCCCAGAGGGTCTGCTAGCCAGTAAAATAACTATCACGAAAAAGGTCCCGAAATTCTCCGTACCGGTGCTAAGCCACAACGGACCCCCTACCCACATCCGCATTAGCGTGATGAGAAAAAACATCCAAATGCCAATGGCAAAACTGGCGTCTTCCGCTGTAAAACTTCGCTTCATTATTTTGAGGCGCTTGAAACACATTGCAAGAAAGGTGACAAACAGCACAAGCGCAATTAGCCCACCTTGCTCAAAGGCAAACAGAAAGCCATTGTGAATTCCATAACCTACTCTATAGACCAAATGATTATTTCGCGTGTGTGGAACGACATAAAAGCCACCGCCTATAACTGGAAGCAACCAGCCCTGCCACTTGTACATTTCCAAGGTGTACCCTTGTATGTTGTCCTCGCCTATACCAACTCGATCCAGTATCGTATTGTTGAAACCAGAGCTACTCGAAGCAGCTTCTTCGGTTCCCAGCAGGCGCTCCAGCGAGCGTGATGAGCCTCTAAGCTTCTCAATTGATGGTATATTTACCGCTGCAACAGTAAGACCCAGGGTGGCAACAAACGCCATTAAAAGCGCTCGGTTTCTAAAGCCTGGCAGGTAGTACACAGCTAGCCCAAATATTGCAACAATCGAAAGAAGCCCGGAACGAGAGCCGGACGTAAGCCCGGGCCAAGCAACAAAGAGTGCCAGAGCAATAACAACCCAGCGGTTCGGCGGATTTTTCAGTCTTATTAGTGACAGTGCCATGGCGAAAGCAAGTCCGCTCCAGGCAGCAAGGTGTCCATATGTTGCACCCAGAGGTCCAAGCAGTGTCCCTGGGGCAAGATAAATCACCTTTCCGCCCGCTAGATTCCTTTGAGTAGAGCCACTCATATACTCGGGAATACAATAGAGACCAATAAAAATTCCAGACGCGACAATGGCATAATGCAAAACCCGCTTTTGGTCGGGAGCAAGCGGGATCCGCAAAACGAGATAGATAACATAAAGCCCTTGCAGGTACTTGAAAGAGTAAAATAACGAGAACTGCCCCTTATCCCACGGGAGGTAGGTAGCAACCCAGGCTATAGAGCAGAAAGTGAACCAGAGGACTAGCAACTGCCAGATTCTGAATTGTTTCAGAAGCGGTCCGGAACGACGAATTTTCGGATGTATAAAAATAATGCCAAAAATCGTCGCAAGATCGAATAGACGCGGATTAACTCGATCCATCGAAGTGGCTTCGATGACAGGCAGTTCATAGGCAAAGGAAAACACCAAAAAACATAGCCAGTAAAGCTGCAGACGCGTCGCCCGCAGAGCATGGTTTCTGCCGCCGAAAGTGACAACTCCCCTATCCAATCTATTTGAAGCCGGCAGATTCCTAGTTCCCGGTGGCATCAATCTTATGTCTTCCTCTATTGGGATTCGTCTCTGATTAACGAGAACATTTTCTCAAGAACAACTTCCGAGCATTTTTCATAGCATAGGTGTTTGACAAACATCTTTCTAACATGGTCTTTCAACTCCGGATAGTCGTTACAGTCGAAGAGGTTGTTAATCGCGCGTGCTAATGACTCTGGTGTATCCTCCCCAGAGCAGTAGCCAATATGAAATTGCTCAACAAGACTTAGGATAGATGGGTTCCCATAACTTGCGATGGGCAATCCGCTAGCCAAATACTCGAATAGTTTAGTTGGGGCCGCGTACTTCTGGTTTTGTGTTCTGATATGCCTCCAAGAATAAGTGATGAGGCCGGCGTCAGCCTCATGTTGTGCGCTCAAAAGACTTGTGCGCGAGACAGAATTACTAACGTGAACCCTCTCGCAACCAAGAGATGCCTGCAGACACTCCTGAGCACTGTCAATGGCCTTCTCGCTACCGTGTGCAAACCAAAGAAGAAAAATATTATCGGACACAAAGCTCATTATTTCTGTCAAATCTCTTATCGTCGCACCTGATGCAATTCCGGTGAACAGCAGGATTAGCTTGTTCCTAGGGAAATCACAGCCTGCTAATTTCGATAAGGTACCGGGGGGTGCCCGTGGCGGCAAACCCGCCAGCGGCAGCGTGTTTGGGATTACATATACAGGCTCTTTCAATTTCAAAATATTACGTCTAATCTCCGCTCGGTGCGGCTCGACATCTACAATCATGTCGGGCACGTTGCCGCTTTTGATGCGCTCTTCTAATTTTCTGCCTTTCAGTCCCTTCGTGCCTCCAAGTCCGAGTTCTGGGCAGTACTGGACTAGAGCATTTACGGTTTTACTTTTTCTGAACTTGACCGCCACATCGAAATAGCCAGTCATTCCGCTGGAGTTCAGCACAATAGCATCACAGCCCTTCATTACAGTTTGGTAAATCTTCATTCTGAATACAAAATGACGAAAAAGCCGAATTCTTCCCCAAAACCCCTCATAGCAGCTGTGAATGGTATAAGGCAACTCTCTTGCCTCGGACATTAAGCTGCGCGGGACATGAGCAAACACCTCGACCTCGAAACCTTGTTGATGCAGCGAGTCAGCCAGATACTGAAAGCCGGCGTATGCTCTCGTGAAATTAACCGATGAAAACATGACGACTTTTGTGGCAGATGCACTTGGCTCAGGTGATCTAACGGACATTACGTAAGCTCATTTTTGAACTGATTCTTCTGACAAATTTCATTATCCGAAACGGAACAATTCGCCTCACAACACATCGGGATGAGCCTTCCAGTTTCCAGCATATCCTCTTTAATGCGTACAGTGGCGCCGCCACCGCGAACAAGTAAATTCTACCTCTGCAGCCGAGTCGATAGGGTGACACAGTATAACCATATTCGAGCATTTCACGGCGGGCACGATGCTCAATGGTCGCAATCTGTTTCGGTGTTAGCTCCTGAAGCCATTTTTTTGTACTAGCAGGCGTTACCGGTTTTTCTAGTGTCGATTGCAGATGCAGTCGAGACCAACCCGTATTTTTCGAATCAGGAATTGGACTACTGCCCTCAGAGCGCTGGTAAATCATTCCAGGGAGATAGTCTTCGTCGATGAATTCACAAATTTTACGCAACTCACGTTCCGGATTCTCGACGAGCTCTTCATATTTTATAGCGCAAAATCTCTTGTCATGTGTGAACCTGTCAAGAGTTCTGATAGAGTCCTTCCATAACCCGGTCTGCCACAATAGATCCTTTTGTCCCCAAGGAACGCGAAGCATCGACGCGAATACAGCACGAGGGTCTCTGACAAGAAACACGACCCTAGCATCCGGGTACCAATTAAGTAATGGTTCGATATGGCGCTCGTGACCAGGCGTTTTTTCTCCCCATCGATGCTTTTTTAGTCTAGCAGCATATTCTTCCATGCTTGCGGAAAAAACCGCTTTCAGATCAACACGGTCCAACGCTCGCAGCATGTTTAGCACTGACTCGCCATCAATACCGATATCGACAAAACGCCCCTGTGTTGTGTAATCAAGCCAGAATATCTCAAAACGCTCAGGATCGTTCAGATCACCATACCAATGCCGGATTACCCACCAATGCAACATGAACGCTGTTTCCGGCGAGATCGCAATCCTAGGATGTGCTGACAGCATGGTACTAAGCAGTGTCGTTCCAGACCGGGGGGCTCCGACGATAAATATCGGCTGCTGAGAGTAATTTCTATCGATCACAGGGGCCTAAAGATATCGGGAAAACCGATTGACAGGAGTCAACCATATAGAACGTTTTTGAAGACGCTTCTATGCCCTCAATCACTACTTTGATCCTGGAGGCAGCTGGTGGATAGTGATGGAGCAAACTGTTTAGCCACACTCATTTGCGATCCAACGATCTGATTCAACTGCTGGCGAGACAATTCATAATTCATTTCAATTTCTTCCAGGGCTGCCATGCAATCCGTTGGGCTAAAAGGATAAGACCAAAGACGGGCGCCTGATTCAAACAGCTCGCTTACCAACCGTAATTTCTGTTCCACCTCTATGCAGATTATCGGCTTACCGAGGATCGCAGCAAATACTGCTCCATGATATCGAGCAGTAATGAAAAGATCGAACTCCGCTAGCACGTCGATAAACTCGGTGATTGACTGATCACTGGGCCGCCAGACCAGAACGTCTTCTCCCCGGTCCTGCAAACATTGCGCCCATTGGCGATCAGTGCACGGAGAAAACAGGATAAAACGCACATCCTTACCCTCGGCTCGAATGCTCTCCGAAACTTCGAAGAGAGCCTGACTATATGCTCCGCCCTGTTTCGTATACGGCCAGTCTCGCACGACAATACCAACTTTTTTGATTTCGTTTTTGGAAGCATTGCCGCCTTGATTTGGCACGTATTGGGCAACAAATTTTGGCCAAAAGACGAGGTCAGACAGAAATTTGACATCCTCACAACCCCACTTTCGGCAACAAGCATTGCTTCGCCTATCGCGTACAGCTAAATATTTCATAGACGAAAGACGCCTCATGATGCGGCGCTCGTGCACAGGATCGTCAAAAGGCCCGACCCCTAAACCAAGCGCAGCTTCAAGTGCCTCGACCTGCCTATTCCTTGGCATAAGTAACTCATAAAAAATTTCACGTAACCAGCGTAACGGCAAAGCAAAACGTCGAAGTGTCTGCCAGGCTAACTCGCTACGTTTATGTTTTGGAAAAGAAAAGAACTGTGTCCCACCACCTAGAACGAGAAGATCAGGATTTAGCGTTACCAGTTCTTCCTTAGAAAGAACCGGAACGTCGGGAAGAAAGCGAGCAATGTAATCCGCCTTACGGCATGCAAGTGAAATTCGAGCATTTGGAAAGGCGGCACTGACAATGCTGTGTGCTGCAACCATCAATGCATCATCTCCGAAATTTCCAGCTCCATATGCTCCCTGGATTACGATAAAGGTAACGTTTTTACGCTGCATTTTTGATCAACCGGCCAAACGAAAGAGCCGCGACTATTGAAGCAACGAGGAACGCGCCGATACGTGCAATCAGTGAAATATCAAACACGTTGAGCAACACAAGAGCAAAGAGAGCGATCCAAATCAGAAAGGTTTCCATCGAAATCAAGGTCCCTTTGGGAACAAGGTTGCGAGCGTAATAAATAGGAACGATCACCACAGTATTGACCGCATATGCCAGAGCAAAAGACAGCGCCAAACCAGTTGCACCAAACTCCGACAATAAGTACGCTGAGGAAATAAGGATTAACGACCATAACGCATTACTCACGACACCCAACCAGAGAAGATTTCGGGCGGCCATCACGCGCGCCAACCCGGACTTGAACGTCATTATAGTGGTGTAAAAGATAACAATGGAAATAGTGACGCGAAAGCTGTGCGTGGCAAACTCTTCACCGAGAAACATTTCAATGACTTCAGGGAAACAAATAAGAGGGATAGCTACCGATACACCGATAACCCAGGATGAAAGCATGTTCAAAGTGCCTAGACCATCGGATATGTCATTTCCTGAGTTTGATACTATCGCTAATAATGGCCGTCCGATCATGCCGGCAACATAGATGATAGGCATTTGAAAAATCATTGCCGCAGAAAATTCACCGAGCTGTTCGTAACCGTTTGGCTGGTTGGTCAAAAACGCGCGGCCAGCCCACATAGAGGGTGCCACCATCAGACCACTCAAAGCTGCGGGTAAACTAAAGGTCCACAGAACACGCGCCTCCCTTCCAACCCGCCGCCAGGTCAATGGTATCTTGTGTTCTTGCGCTTGATGCCGTAGGGCTAGGTGGTTAATAAGCCAGTTGATCCCAAGATTAATCGCAAGACCCCACACGGCTCCGGATAACCCGGCAATAAGTGCGCCTCCGACTAGTATCGGGAACGACAAAAGTCCCACAGCGAAATTTACGACAGCGATCGTCTTGAAAGCCTCAAGACCCGACAATGCCCCAGTTTGTGCGCCGTTGAGGGCGTTAAGAAAGAGTATAATAGCACCGATCCGAAGCACTCCAGACAGATGAGGAGCATTAATTACGCTCTCAGCAATCCATGGTGCGAAGACTATCAAACCAATCGCCATCAGCCCGCCGGTCACCAAGGCAAAAACGCCTGAAAGACCAACGATACGGCCGGCGCGCTCCGGGTCACGTTCTCGCAACTCGGCAACATGCTTGGTAGCGGTCAAACCGAGGCCGAACCCAGCAAAAACACCAAACATCCCGACCGTCGACTGGATCATTCCGAATTCGCCATAGCCTGTCTTGCCAAGAATGCGTGCAACCAAGATCATTGCGCAAAGCATTAGTCCGCGCGAAATAACCGACCCAGCCATTGTCCAAAAAACGCCGCGAGCAAGCCGAGAACCGATGTCGGAAGCCTCTAACGCCCGCAAGCGCGGATGCAAAATCGCTGGGCTTAGTTGATATACGATTGCTGGAAAAGCAGGGAAAGTCATCGTATCGTCGTTACCTGATATAAAACACGGCTGGGCGCGTCCGAAAACGAGAATCAAAAACTATAGTCATACTAACTAAATTTCTCTTTCTCAAGTGGCCGTTAGCCCCAGTCCAAATCCTGCAAATACCCCAAGCATCCCAATCGTCGACTGAATAATTTCAACTTCACCATATGCTTCAACCCCCAGAATGCGCGCAACCACAACAGTTGAGCATAGCATCAGTCCTCTAGATACCAATGTACCTAGCATTACCCAAATAAAGCCGTGCTCTAATCTCGACCCCATTGCGGAATTCCGAAACTGACTAAATCGGTTGTAGAAATCTTCAGCTAACCGCTTCTTATTCATCACGGAAAAGCTTTGGTTAATGAGACTGATCGAAGCCAATCCCCTCGGGGGCCGCGTAAAAATTCTTGAATCATTTCGGAAAAGTCAATCTGCATAAATGAAGGGGCTGATAAATGGCAGCAACCGAAAGAAAAAAGCAATATTTAGTCAAAAGTGTAGCCATTGAGAAACTCATACTTTCTGGATCTTAATTCTACCTGAGACCTAAGCTCTCGAGGCCAGTGAACGCGAGATCTACTCTTGCTAGAGCTCTCGTATACCCCGGCGGTTGAGTCTTTCAAATAATTTGAATCTGGATATAACGATAGAAACCCACATATTCTTCTCAGCTCTCGTACCGGGTCCTCAAGAAACCTCTCGTAACGAATGGTCATCACAGAAAGATCATCGGATTCAATTATTTTCCAATTGGTTTCGATATCATCAAAATGATCGTCTATTGATTTCTGTAACTGTTCCGTATCGACGGCATTTTTGTTCAGTGCACCACCCATCGCACGAGTAGAAATATTGTCAAATGGGTTTCTTATGACATGCAGCGCTCGCACATCTTTACCAAGCGTAGATCCTACACGGACCACCAAGCTTTCATTCAGCCTGAATAACTTTGTGGTCGCGCCACCCATTTTGTCCATTAGAACTACAGGCTTGTCGTAAACTCCTTGTGAGAGACCTGGAATCGAGTACGAATAACCCGTCCAGATGTTGTCTATTTTCGAAAACCACTCAGATCTAGCGAGAACCATTGAAAGAACTTGACGACCACTGACACCTCGCCTTAAGTAATCAATCGCATTTAGTTCATGCGAACAAACACAGTCAGGATGCGCATCCAATATAGCGCCAATTAGAGAGTGTCCGCTTCTTGGATAACCCACAAAAAACGCAAAGCTCTGAGCGGAATCAATATTTTCCGATTCGAAAAGCCTGATCGCTCTTGATCGGACGTGAAGAAAATACCACCTCACTAAGACTGGCCAAAGCCTCTTCGGGTTCTTAGCAAGTCGGAGTAGCCGAGAAACAGGCTTATCAGCTCCATGCCCCGTTTTTTTAGTAGCAATAAAATTCATTTTCCCCTTTTCTGCGATTATCCAAAATGCCTAAATTTCGGCGGATGGAAATTCCATTTGCGGGCAAGATTACTAAATTTTCTAGTAGTGTTTGATTCTACTTTAAAACAATGATTGTTATCACTCTGTGGTTTTTAGAAACCTAGAAGCGGAAGTGTTTGATAGCAAGCTTTATCGCTCAAGAACCCTCTAACGGCGACGGCTCTGCCGCGATCTCGGCCTGCAGCTCATCAATTTCTGCCTTAATCGCCTCGTAGTCGGCGAGCTTCCGTTGGAGGTAGCTAGCAGTGATTGTGGCCTTGGCTTTCAGACCTCGAGGGGTGAGTACATAGAGATACGCGGCCTTGTTCTGCGAATTTTTGAAGTTCTGGGCCTTTACATGGCCCTTTTCTACCAAAGCCTTAAGGCAGTAGTTTACCTTACCCAGGCTCACCCCTAACTCACCCGCAATCGCGCGCTGGGAGATGCCAGGGTTGGCCTCCAGTAATCGCAAAATCTTGTAGTGGGCTTCTTCGTTCATGTTTTGGCAGGCTACCGCCCTACCCTGTCAGTGAGCGGGTATCGCGCGGTCGCAAAAGCGGGTGCGTTCAATGACTGAACGCAGTGTGAATTAAAGCGCGAGAAAGGGGTTATTTCAATGAAAAACGGGGGTTAATTCAGCGGGAGGCAGAAATAGACTGCATGGGAACAGCCACTTCGGTGGAGCGGCCTAGTAGATCAATCAAGAGTAGTGCCCTTTCTTTGCCGTCGGCCATTTGGAACAGGGCTGTAAGACCGGTGAAGGGGCCGTCGAGTACCTCTACTTTGTCGCCAGGCTGGTGTGGGAAGTCAGTGTCGTCTCGCTCACCCAGCGCTGCGTCTTCCACGCTGCGCAGATACTCGATGACCGCATCGGGCACCGGCCGAAGCAGCTGACCAAAGCGTACCAAACCCGCAACGCCCACGGTGGAGCGGACTGGGGCCAGGCTTTGCTCATCGGCATCCACCTGAATGAACAGGTAGCGTAGAAATAAGGGTTCGGTAACATCCAGCCACTGACTGCGGCGGCGTTTTTTAAGCCGGATCTTAGGTAGGTAAGCGGCATAGCCCTGACGCTGCAGTTGCTCTTGCGCTACTGATTCCTGCCGTGGTTTGGTTTGCACCGCGTACCACTGGTGCATCAGCTGGCCTTTTCGTCCTGACTTTCGTTTTGGTAGTAATCACCGTACTGGTAATACTGGCCGCCGTAATAGCGGTTACCTTTTTTGGCATCGAACTGACTGAGGACCACGCCCGCCAGCGGCTCGTTGCTGCCAATCACGTTGGCAATCCCTTTCTGCGCTTGAGTGGCTGGGGTTGAATCGGCTTTCACCAAATAGATGACGGAATCTGCGTAAGAAGCCAACACCAGGCCATCGCTCACCGCCTGCACGGGAGCAGAATCCAGAATAATACGATCGAAGCGCTCTTTTAAATGATCCAGCGCATCTACAAACTTGCGCGAGCTAAGCAGTTCCAGCGGGTTGGGTGGAATAACCCCTGCCGGCATCACACTCAAACCCAGTTCATCGAGTCGTTCAATGCAGTCATCTAACTCAGCAACACCCGACACATAGTGCGACAAGCCCTTATGATTGGGCGCGAGGCCACATTTGCCTGCCAAACTGGGGCGACGCATGTCGGCACCAATCACCAGCACATTTTCCATCTGGCCCATGGCGGAACCCAGGTTGAGTGCGGTGGTGGACTTGCCCTCCCCAGGTACCGTGGAGGTAACCACCAACACCTTGGCGGGCCTGTCAGGGCTACTAAGCATGATACTGGTGCGCAGCGTGCGTACGCTCTCGGCGTATTGGCTCTGCGGTTTCAGCCACACATGCTCGAAGAAGCCGTCTTTACCCACTTTCTGCAAAGGCAGCGCGCCCAGTAGTGGCGCATGCAGCTTTTCTTCCACCTCGTCCGGTCGCTTCACCGTGTTATCCAGCATGTCAAACAGAATGGCCACACCGCAGCCAAGCATGATGCCCAAGACAAAGGCCAGGGTGACGCTAAGGCGCTTGTTAGGTTTGAAGGGCGACGAGGGAACCAAGGCCCGATCAACCAAGCGCGCATGAGGCTTCTCGAAACCACCGGTTTCGCTCACGGTTTTAATGCGAGTAAAGAAAATGTCATACAGCTCTCGGTTGGTATCGACCTCGCGCTGTAACTCCTGCAAGCGAAACTCGGTTCGGTTAAAGTCTTGTACCTCTGTCTTACGCGCTTCCCAAGTATCTTCTAGCTGCTGTTCATTGCGCAGTGCCACTTCGTATTCTCGGTTAATACCGGAAACTACTTTTCGAACTTCGCGGCCGAGGTCTCTATTGGCGGCAGTCAGGTCAGACTGCGCGGCAATCATCTTCGGATGCTTGGAGCCATATCGCTTGCCCAGCTCCGCCACTTTACGCTCGGCCGAAGAC
>JBDWQQ010000097.1:0-3571 GCA_039986455.1 Halioglobus sp. | reverse complement strand
CATCGGCTGACCCTGACAACGGCCTTCGGAGGCCTCCAGCAGGTCCTGGCCTGAGCTGTTGAGAGACACTACCCGAAGCTCGGAGTCCAGTGCGATGACTGCCGTGCTGATGTTGTCCAGAATGTCCTGGTTTTGGTGCATGTAATTGTCAGTCTGATGGAGTGTGGAGTTCAGGGCGGTCATAGGCCCTTATCAAAGCAATATTGGAGCCAACTCATCATTTTCATGATGAAAAATAACGATGACGCCCTATTTCGGAGCACTTAGCGTGAGTAAGCGCTCACTATTGGCGGCTCAGCATTGAGTAATCGGGTCAGCGGGAGCGAGGTGAAGCAGGAAGTCAGAACCCACAAGTTGAGCGCGCACCATAATGGTGCACGATAGTCCTATGACTGTCCAGAGGATCTTGTCTTAGTTAAGTCCCGGGCGCATGACGTAAACACGCACAGGGGCGGAGGTGGCGATGACTGTGCCGTTACTGTCGAACAACTGCACACTGAGGTCGTGAGCGCCGCGAAACACATTCTCGAGTTTCCATAGCGAGCCTGCTTGCGGTGCCCCTTTGGGAGTGCCATCCATTAACAGCTGCAGGGTTTGACCTTGCTCTATGCCGGGATTAACGGCCGCAGAGACGTCGAACATGCCGCCGCCCATGGGAATTGTGGTCTCGTTGGCGGGTGAGGTGATGCTGACTTCAAATGGCGCTGGCTCTTCGGCTTCAGTGGGTTCGGGCGCGCTGGCAGGCCTGGGGGTAACTGCAGGCGCTGTATTGGTTTGTTGCAGGTCCACTTGCTCGCTACTGGAAGTACCAGCAGGGGGCTGGTCGGTAAAAACCACGTTGCCGTCTGCGTCAGTCGTCTTATAGATCTGCGCTGTGGTTTGGGCCGCGAATACTGCGGTTATTATAAAAGCTAAAAAGGAAGCTTTGCTCATGGCGCGCTCTCCTGCGTCCAAGGTTGATCTCATACCCTATCAGAAAAGAATTTGTAGTAAGAGTTCCCGTTGCCGAAAAAACCAGATAATGAGAAGCGCTTTACGTGGGGGGTTAGGGGCAGAGCAGTATTTGAATGCGAAAAAAAAGGCCAGCCTCTCGGCCAGCCTTTTCATCTAATCGCCGTGGCGATTTAGACGGAGTAGTACATGTCGAACTCAACCGGGTGAGTTGTCATGTTCAGGCGCTCGATTTCTTCTTCCTTCAGAGCGATGTAAGCATCGATCATGTCGTCAGAGAATACACCACCGGCTGTCAGGAATTCGCGGTCTGCGTCCAGTGCGGCCAGCGCCTGGTCGAAAGTAGCCGCCACAGTGGGGATGGCTTTTCCTTCTTCCGGGGGCAGGTCGTACAGATCTTTGTCCGCAGCATCGCCAGGGTGGATCTTGTTCTGAATACCGTCCAGACCAGCCATCAACAGGGCAGCAAACGCCAGGTAAGGGTTGGCAGTAGGATCAGGGAAGCGAACTTCTACGCGCTTGCCCTTGGGGTTGGGCTCGTAAGGGATACGGATGGAAGCAGAGCGGTTGCGTGCCGAGTAGGCCAGCATTACGGGTGCTTCAAAACCGGGAACCAGGCGCTTATAGGAGTTAGTAGACGCGTTAGTAAATGCGTTTAGAGCGCGAGCGTGCTTGATGATGCCGCCAATGTAATACAAGGCGTCCTCAGACAGGCCAGCGTAGCCGTCACCAGCAAAGACATTGTCGCCGTCTTTGGCAACGGACATATGAACGTGCATACCAGAGCCGTTGTCGCCGACTACGGGCTTGGGCATGAAGGTAGCAGTCTTGCCGTAGGCGTGGGCAACATTGTGGACACAGTACTTAAGCACCTGAACTTCGTCGCCTTTGGTTACCAGCGTGCTAAAGCGAATGCCGATTTCACACTGACCAGCAGTACCCACTTCGTGGTGGTGAACTTCAACATCAAGACCCATCTGCTCCATGGCAGTACACATCGCCGCACGAATGTCGTGCAGGGAATCGACGGGAGGGACGGGGAAGTAGCCGCCTTTAACGCCGGGACGGTGACCGATGTTGCCTTCGTCGAATTGATGGTTAGAGACCCAGGCCGCTTCTTCGGAGTGAATCTGGTAGCTGGCGCCAGACATATCCACGTTCCACTTGATGTCGTCAAAGACAAAGAATTCAGGCTCAGGTCCGAAGAAAGCAGTGTCACCAATGCCGGTAGACTTCAGGTAGGCTTCTGCGCGCTGCGCTACGGAGCGAGGGTCGCGGTCGTAGCCCTGCATGGTAGAAGGCTCAACCACGTTACAACGAACGATAACGGTAGTGTCGTCGGTGAACGGGTCGATCAAGGAAGCGTTGTCATCAGGCATGAGAATCATGTCTGACTCGTTGATACCTTTCCAGCCGGAAATGGATGAGCCATCGAACATTTTGCCGCCTTCAAAAAAGTCTTCGTCGACTTCTTTGGAAGGGATTGTGACGTGCTGTTCCTTACCGCGGGTGTCCGTGAAGCGCATATCTACCCAGCGCGCTTCGCTTTCTTTAATCAGGTTCAGAGTTTTCTCTGACATCTCTATTCCTCCAAGGGATTGTCGGTGGCCAATGGATTGGCCGGTTTGCGTTTTAACGGACATCAGCGAGGCTGCGGCCCAAATTTGTTGGCTGTCTCAAAGATAGCAAGAGCTGTGCCAAAAAGGTGCTAAAGGTAACTCATTGAATACAAAGTGCTTTATGTCTACGCCTGGTCGTGCTTGAGCAGAACTGCACTATATTGGTGCGTTGATGCGCCTTATTGGTGCGCTGCGTGGCGGGCACTTGGCTTGATCGGTGCTACGTGCATCATTTCTGAAGTGATATCCGTATAATATGCGCCCGATCAGGCCGTAGCATTAGCACCCCAATGAAATTTGTTGTCAAGTTTTTCTCGGAAATAGCAATCAAGAGCAAGCCCGTTAGGCGGCGCTTTGTCACTCAGCTCAATGAGAATTTGAGGCTGGTCTTAAAAGACATCGACTCAGAGGTGATCGTCTATCGCGCTTGGGACCGTTTAGAGGTTGAAACTGCCGTTGAAGACCCCGCCAGGCTGGCGCAAATGGTTGAAGCGATGCGCAATACCTCGGGCATCAGTTACATTCTTGAGGTTGTTGAGTGTCCACTGCCGGAGCTTGATGAGCTGATTGACAAGGTGCTGCCGGTTTACAGCGATCGCCTGGCGGGAAAAACCTTTGCTGTGCGCTGTAAGCGACATGGTGACCATGCCTTCACCTCGGTTCAGGTAGAGAGAATGTTGGGTGAGGCCCTGCTGGCTAGAACTGACGCCGCCGGAGTGAAGCTAAAAGATCCCGAGGTGCGCGTGGAGCTCGAGATCAGTAAAAAAACGCTCTTTGTCATTGGTCGTCGACACAAGGGCATCGACGGATACCCGGTTTGCAGTGTTGACCCGGTGATATCCCTCCTTTCTGGGGGTTTTGATTCCCCCGTTGCCAGCTACATGACAATGAAGCGCGGTATGCGCACCCATTTCCTGTTTTTCAATGTGGGTGGTCGTGACCATGAGGTGGCCGTTAAGGAGGTTGCGCTTTTCCTTTGGCAGAAGTACGGCTGCAACCAG
>JBDWQQ010000096.1:0-64548 GCA_039986455.1 Halioglobus sp. | reverse complement strand
CGCATCGATGATGGCCTGCTTACTGCGCTCGCTGCGCGCCCGACGACCATCTACCGGTTTTGTCTTTACTGATTGCGACATAAGCTTTACCTTCCATGTGGCTATAGCGCCCACTTATTGACATTACTGATGCCATATAATACTTCCGAAGCTGAACTATGGCTAGCATTACCCCTGTTTGTTAGAGCCAAGCTAATACGATGCAAGCATTGCAGCAATGAATACTTTGAACACAGCCTCTAAAACGGCCATCGACTTTGACGCATCGCCGTGCCGCCGCGGCAGTGATAGCTTCAAATGGAATCGCTACGCCAGCGAAGGAGACGATGTCATCGCCGCATGGGTGGCAGACACAGACTTTCTCACACCCAGGCCAGTGATCGAAGCAGTTAGCGCGCGCCTGGACGGAGGACCGCTAGGTTATTGCGACCTGCCACCCGAGCTCATTGAAGTGTTCCTGCAACGAATGCAACGACTCTACAACTGGCAGATTGACCCCGCGACCCTCGTTCCACTGTCCGGTGTCGTACCCGGTTTGTTCGGCGCGGCACGAACTGCCAGCGGCCCAGGTGACGGGGTGATAGCCCAAAGCCCAAACTACCACCACTTTTTTGGCGCAGCGCAGCTCTCTGATCGCAAATTACTCAAACTGAATAACCGTATCGTCTCCGGGCATTGGCAGATGGATTTTGATCAGTTAGAGGCAATCGCTGCCGGCGGCGCTAAAAGCTTACTGCTTTGCAACCCGCACAATCCCGTAGGTCGAGTGCTAACGCGCGAAGAACTGGAAACCATCGCGGATATCTGCCTGCGCAACGAACTAATGATTTGTTCGGACGAAATTCATGCGGAAATTATTCTGGATGAACACAAATCACATATTCCTATTGCTACGCTTTCTCCGGAAATTGCAGACAAGACGATTACCTTGCTGTCACCGAGCAAGGCGTTTAACTTACCGGGTATAGGCGGATTCGCGTTCGCCGTTATTCCCAACGCTGAACTGCGCGAGGATTTCATCGCGAAAATTCACGGCATTGCCACCCAACCTGGCTCGCTTGCTTATGCGGCCGGCTTGGCCGCTTATCGTGACTGTGACGAGTGGTTGTCTCAGCAGCTGGACTATTTGCGGGGGAATCGCGACCTGCTGCAGGCAGAGGTAGCGGCTACGCCGGGCTTATCCATGACCCACGTAGAGGCGACATTCCTCGCCTGGATTGACGTATCGAAGTTGGCATTGGAAAGCCCGTTTGAGCACTTTCTAGCGCACGGCGTGGCCTTATCAGATGGCGCACCGATGGGTGACCCAAATTACCTGCGCTTAAACTTTGGCTGCACCCGCGCCACGCTGCAAGAAATTATCAAGCGTATTAAAAGCGCAGTGAAAGCCGCATAAATCAGCACGGGTGAGCCTCACTCAACGCCACGCTCGCCACTTAAAAAAACAGTCCTACGGTTGGATAATCGATATTCGCGTAGTCCAGAACCACCTCTCGATGCGCGATCTTGTAACCGCCATCTACCCGACGCAGGGTATCGCGGCGCTGCCCGGCATAAAGGTAATTGTCATTCCCGGGCCGCGCATAATGCATATGGAAGTTACTGATGACCTTTAACACATCCTCTTCATCAGCAAGAATTTCAACGTTGCTGACAAGACGTCGCGTGCGTGCGGGGGGATTTTCCGACCAGGAATTCATTTTGTACGCGCGCTCTACACGAATCATCATCTGCAGGTAACCTTCTTCGCGAAGGGGACAACCATCAGAGTCCGTGCCCTCAAGCTCGCGCTCTATACTGATCATATCTTCGTTGCCGCGCTCGCGATTATTGACCATCACGTTAACCCGCGAAGGCACAATGTAGCGCAGGTCTTCGGTGACAAGCGCAAACCACTGCTGATACTGACGACTGTCCAGCATTCTGGCTTCCTGATAATAGAACTGCTCTACAGACAGTTGTAGCTCCGGCGTTAAACTGAGTGCGCTCATGTTATTCCTCCACCGCTTGCAGGGCGTCCCGCCAGCGAGTGAAAAAGGCTCGGGCATAATGTTCATTCGCTGTCACATCAACCATGCCGGGCAGGTCTGGATGCGGTTTCTCTTCGTTGAGTCCCAGACCGTAGAAGTAGGGTCTATCATCAGCGAAATCAAAATTACTGCCCCTGAACTGCTGCGACCAGACTTCCGAATCCTCCTGTTCAAGAATTCCCCCCGGACCGAACAGCGATGTGTAGTTAGTGCGTAAGGTTTTTTTAATTGAGTCTGGAGCATCTGCGGGCACGACTGACCAGCTCCAATACTCTACCTTGCCCGGCCCTCTGGGATGTGAAACCTTGAATGAGGCATTCGACCAAAGAAACGACAGGTTCGGATAAACACCGTAGGTCAGGCCCTTCATCCGCGCGCGCAGTGGACCGACGCGCTCCTCGGCCTTGGCCTGAGTAGCGCGCAGATACTCATGAACCTCAGCACTACCAAGAATAGAACCGGGCGTTTCCATACCCCACGCAACATTGTCTACCGGTGTATCTTCTGGCATTAATCGGAAAGTCGCTCCGTGACCGGGCTCTGTCACCGCGCTCAAACCGTGGTCGATGATTTCCTGATTCGCCTCGGGAGGAATAACAGCCGCATGCAAAAAGGGGCCATGGTTTACATCACCTAATTGATTCTCCATGGGCAACTTCCAGTTAGCGTCTATCACCCATCGATGGGGCGCACCCACAAATTCTATTCCTCCCTCGAAGCGATCCAGAAAGGCCTCAAGATAAAAACGCTGATCGCCCAGGTAGTCTTCCAACGAAACAATGTCTTTATCGAAACTACCGAAGTAAAAACCGCGCCAGCTTTCCAGGCGCGGCACCTGCTTTAAACCCAGTTGGCTCTTATCGGGTCGCGATTGGAGTTCTCGCTCTTGCGGTATCGTGACAAGATCACCCTCAACGGTATAGGACCAGTTGTGGTAGGGGCAGACAAAGCGTTTGGCGTTACCGTGATCGGCGCGGCACACGGGAAGGCCGCGATGGGTACAACTGTTAATGGATGCATAAACGCCGTTGTCGCTGCCCCGTGCCAGGATGATGGGCGTTTCACACATGTAGGCTTGCACAAAATCGCCAGGCTGCTTGATCTGGCTTTCATGACCCAGGAAAAGCCAGGACTTACCAAACACGCCTTTCTTCTCAAGCTCATAAACATCGCTGTCCGTCCAGCAGCGGCGACTGACCAGAGTGGCATCGTCATTCACCAATTCACTGACTTTAAATGGCACGGTTGAATTCCCCTCATTGATCCGAAACAGAACATTTCGCTTGAAGGACAAAAATTATCACTCGTTAATTTAAATATCAAGCGTGTCGCCCGCAGCCTTTCACTCAAACCACGCTGATCAGCGGGTATCACTATTACTTCAACCGAGCTACTGTCGTCGGCACGACTGCCAATGCCTAGCGGGGCTTGTCGCTATCTTTCACTCTCACCAGGCCGCCCATAATGCCCACGTAAGCTGCGCCATCTGGGCTAATCGAAATAGAACCGTAATGATTGTTAAACAACCACCCGGTACCAGTGAGTAGTTTGAACACGGGTTCTCCAGTCTCAAAATCCACTGCAGTGAAGTACCAGGCATGCAAATCAGCTGGATTAGCCGGGTCACGCGTATACAAATAGATCAGGCCATTTGCTTCCGAGACCTTGGGCACCGCTGATGGAGACGTGATCTCAAGATTCTCCCAAGCCGTCACGCAACCACCGCCGTCTGCAAGAATATCGACACGCGCAAGCCCGGGCTCAGATGTTGGCACATTCTTGGGGCCCGAATAGCCGAAATTGTTCTCCGCAATCAATGAACGCCCCACCGCCGCCAATGAGTTTTCCGTTGTGCCCTTGTCGGGAGGAAAAATTCCGTGCTTGCAGATGACACTGCCATCGCCCTGATCATAGATCATCATGTTCACCTGACCGTCAGCGTTATCCGTAATGGCTACGTAGTCTTGTCCAACCAAGGTTGGCGTAGTTCCTGACCCATAACCCATAGTGCCTTCTTTGGCTGCACTGCCTCGATCATATTCCTCGCGCCATTGCGTCATTAACTCGCCATCATTACCGCGCCGAAAACTGTACATGGCATGACTGGAGACCACGAACACGCCCTTCTCGCCCACTGCGAGCGCGTTATCAATGCCTTCTGCCGCGCTTCCGATGCCCAGCGACATTGCCTCTCCCTCTTCACCATCGGCACTCACCACTCCAACGACACCTGCCCGGGTGATGAACCAATAATTACCCTGCCAATCCGGCATGACATCAATAATACGATGCGGCCCGCCCCTCGCAGCGTTGAGCACACCGTCAAGGGGTATGCTTTGCTGCAGCGACCATTGGTAGCGGTCCTCTGTGCGCGTTAATTCCCAAAGCTGAATGGCCAGGTCGTTGGTGGCCAGCAAGACCCTGTCCTGGCTATCCAGATGGAAATAGACCCCGCCGCTGAATTTTTCGCCAATGGGAAGCCAGCGCGTGATCACCTGCCTGGCGAGTATTTCCAATGTATCTGGATCTCGAGCCACAAGGGTCACACCAAAGGGTGTCACGCAGGTACCAATCATTTGGCCGGCGCTATTAAAGGTTTGCGCAACACAACTGCCCAATACGCGGTGAAACTGCAGCGTACTGATTTTTGGATCAACGCCCAGTGGGCCTGCCCAGGGATAACTGTCACTCTGAGCGGCGTCGTTATGCATGCTGTTTAAACCCGCAGGAGCGAGGAATGGGTGCTGAACGCGTTGTGATTTATTAAGAACCGGTTTTGCGATCGCCGGGGCACCTAAATAACTGGGTACTTCGACGGCGCTAGAAGGTGTTGGCCTCGCAGGATCTGACTCCAGATACAACCAACCCAGACCTGACACAACCACCATAAAAACCAATACAGCGAACAAGAGCTTCATAACGCATCGCCTTATCGCCCCCGCCATTGCGACCGGAGCTCATTCTGTTATTCCAAAGCGCGCCTTTCAAAAAAGCCAAATCTCTCGACGCACTTTTCATCATAACAATATGGCAGTCGAAATACCGAGTAGGGTAATTGCGACACGTTTACGGTAAACCGCCTATGAAGCCCTGGCGATTTCTTCACCTAGATCAGCAGCTGCTTCCTGTGGCAGAAGGAACCACCGCAAGCGCTCGCCTTCCTCAGACAAATGAAGTTCATAGCGTTCTTCCTGACGATTCGCTTTAACGAGCTCTGCCTGAGCTAAATCACAGAAACCCTGCAGCACAGAGACATCATGCGCAGCGGCTGCATTGGAAGAAGGCAGATCAGCAAAACACCAATCCACAAGACTGCTTACCAACTTCATTGACTGGCCCTGAAATTGCCATACACCAGAGACGGTATTGAACTGGTAAAAGGGCAGCAAACGCCATCCATGCTCCGCCACCAACTCTATCGCTTTTACCAGGTATTCAAATTCCTGCTCGTCAATGAAGTAATTAAAATTGAGTCTCACCCATCCAGGCCGAAGCACCATTGCGCCTTTCTGAATTTCCTTTTCAATAGCGCGGCTGTAGTTCATGTCCATGCCCAACAAGCTGTGACCGTAGGGCCCCGCACACGAGCAACCACCGCGGACCTGTATACCGAACAAATCGTTCAACAATGAGACGACAAACCCATAATGCAGATCATGCTCGCCGTGACGAAAACGCAACGACATAATCGACAAACGAGGAGCAGTATCACCACCCAGAATTTCTATGTTGGAAGCCGACTTGAATCTGGTGATTGCCTCTTCGACAAAGCGCTTCTCACGACGCTCGATTTCGGCCGTTCCCACTTCCTGTTGCAACTTGAATACCAGGCCCGCGCGAATAGATTCAATGATTGCTGGAGTTCCACCCTCTTCCCGACGTTCGTGGTCTTCTATGTAGAGGTGGTCCTCAGGGGTCACGTACATCACGGTACCGCCACCCACCACAGCGGGAACTGAGTTGCGAAGGACATGCTTTTTAACCACCAACACACCCGGTGTACCCGGGCCGCCGATAAATTTGTGGGGGGAAATAAACACCGCATCCAGTGGCGCATCCCCCTGCATATCAATACCCACGTAGGGCGCTGCGGCAGCATAGTCCCAAAATGCCATTGCATCGTGGCGTTTTAACAAGCGGGTAACTTCCTCGACGTTACTTTTTATCCCGGTCACGTTAGAAGCAGCGGAAAAACTGCCAATCCGCAACGGTCGGTCAGCGTAAATTTTCAGTTGGAATTGAAGTTCCGAAGCGTCAATTTGACCGCACTCGGTCAGAGGGATGGAGACCACATCGGCAATGGATTCGCGCCAGGGTAATTCGTTGGAGTGGTGCTCGTAGGGACCAATAAACACGACGGGGCGTTGGTCGGCGGGAATTTTCGCTTCCAGTTGATAGCGATCTGACAGATCACGTGGCAGACGTAGATTCAAAATATCGATGATCTTGTTGATGGCGGCGGTGGCCCCGGGACCACAGAAAATGACCTGATCATCCGCTTCGCCGTTCACCGCACTGCGAATGTGCTGTCTGGCCTGTTCTCGCAAGGCGGTTGTCTGAGCACCGGTAAACGAAGTCTCGGTATGGGTGTTGGCATACCAGGGCAATACTTGCTCGCGAATATAGTCCTCGATGAAATCAAGGCCCCGCCCAGAGGCGGTGTAATCGGCATAAACCAGAGGTTTCTGTCCGAAGGGGGTACTAAAGGGCTGCTGAGAACCAATAACGGCTTCGCGAATTTTTTCGATCAGTTGATTCATGGTGATGACGCCTCATTCAATGAATGAATAATAGGCCAATCGCGATGAAACATTGTCCCTATTTGTAGTCAATTAGTGGACTTTATCGTAATATTGTTTCGATATAATATATATTAATGAAATTTAATCTCATTTTAGAGCAATTAAACGAATCGGACTCCGAATGAACGCAGCTGACAGAACCATTTTGCGCCACATGCAGCGGGACGCCACTTTATCTGTGGCCGATCTTGCGGACATTGCCGGGATATCAAAATCCGCCTGCTGGCGACGTATTCAAAAACTGGAACAGCAGGGGGTCATCCGCAGTCGCGTCACCCTATTGGAGCCCAAAGAGGTAGACCTTTCCCTAACGGTTTTCATTACCGTTAAAACCAACCAGCATAATCAAGCCTGGGTGCGCCAATTCACCAGCGTCACCGAAAATATTCCCGGGGTTCTCGAAGTCCATCGCATGGGGGGTGACGTGGACTACCTGATCAAGGCCGTGGTGAAAGACATGCCAGGCTATGACGCCCTCTACCAACAGCTGATCAAGGCTGATCTGTTTGACGTCAGTGCCAGCTTCGTTATGGAAGAACTCAAGCAGACAACAGAGCTGCCCGTTTAGGAAGGCAATCGCTAGCGACGACGCTACGCTGCTGAAGCCTTGAAAGCGGCCGCGCCTTTGCGCCAAAACAACAACGCCAGCAGCAAAACGACAGCAGGAACCACGGCGCCGAATTCATCCAAATACCATCCAGAATTAGCGTGGGCGGCAGTAATTGGACTAAAGAATTTCTGCAAGAAAATATTATGGCTCATGTGCATGATAACTGCGGGCCATAGGCTATCGGTCTTTAGCCGAAGGTAGGTCATCACAACTGACATAGACATTATGCAAACGGTGAAGCAAATCAGCTGGAACGCCAAGGGTGTCGATTCATTTCCGTACAAGCCAAGGAACATAAGCGGCCAATGCCACATGGCCCAAATCGCACCTGAGACAAGGGCCACGCCGGTGAAAGGCATCATCTTAGCCAATTGAGGCACAAGCAGTCCTCGCCAACCCATTTCTTCGGCCAACACCGACGGTAGAAGCAACACAAAGCTGACAGTGGCTGTCATTGTAAAATGGAAGCCAATCACAGCAGTGTCTGACCATGCTGCAAGGTTGTATTCGTTTTTCAACTCAAGCACGTAAGCCGAGTCGTACCAACCTCCGCCACCAAAGGCCCAGATTAAACAATAAGCCACAGCGGCATAAGCCAGCGGTATTGTGTAACTCAGACGACTGACTCGCCAGCCACACCATTCCCAACCCAATTCTCTTAGGCTGGTTCGAGTGATCAAACACGTAAGAATCGTCGCCAGGCCTACCGAGAGCATCAATGGTGTTGCGCTTGCCGTCCGATAAATCAGCCAGTAACCGGCAGCGTAAAGCACCGCTGTCAGCAACAGAAATAGTCCGATGATCTTGGCGGGGCGCTGATAAAACATCACTGCTTTATTAAGCCCCGGATAGCTTCATTTGATAATCCGTAAAGTGCCATTATTTAACCGAAGGCAGCTGATACTCATCAAACTTTTCACGAACTTTGATGACATCCACGTTGCGCTTACCATTGCGGCGCTTTATCAAAAGATCCAACTTTTTGTAGCGCGCATAGACTACGCCGGTACGCTCACCCTGATAGAAGGTTGCCTTCGCCGCAACTTCAGCGATCTCACTATCAACATAGGCGAGTGGGATCGTCACCCTCCCCTCCGACATTTCTAATGTCGCCTTTCCTTTCAAGTCTTTGACGATCATTAGCTTTGATACCCATCCAGGAGGATCGCCCCTGTTATCGAACATGGCTACCAATGGACGAGTATCGCTTACACTCAAATCAGCCTTCGCAGACAGCGTCACAGGCCTATTGAAAACACCCTCTGCTTCAGTCAACTCAAGCAGTGCGGACCAATAATCACCTTCAAAACTTTCGTGCTCGCCATCAACACTAACCTTATCTAACAGCACGCTTGAACCACTGATATCTGCCTTGAATTCTAGCGGCACACCGCCCGCGATATTGATATTCGCCGCTAGGTCAGCCTCGAAACTCTGATCATCAAGCTTCATCGCCACGTCTGTTGAGTCGAGCGTTATCGATCCACTCATATCATCTACACCGAGAAAAACGTCTGCATCGAGTACCGCGGAGCCACCTGCAAAACTCAATGGCATATCTGGCGGCAAATAATCATTGAGCACCGACATGTCCAATACGGTCGCGTCGTCAATCAGGAGTGTGAAGTTGCTATTCTTGCGACGCTCTTTTGCCCTCTCATCATCCAGCAACTCTTTGAAGCTCATGTCCGGGTCGGGAGCGATAAAATTCGACCCGCGATATTCAAGATCGAGACTGTCTCCCTCAAGAAAAGGTTCGGTGTCTCCCAATCGAGAAACTCGCAGAGAGTCGTAACTGATATCCATCCCTAAAGGCAGATCTGCGTCAGCTGGAGTGTGGATAGAAATCACCCCCCGCCCTACAACCGCTACCTCGCGAATTGTGACTCCCAGATCATCGGTTTTGGCCGTAAAGTCTGTGCCTGCGCGCATATAACCTTCACTAACGGCAAGACGTCCTTTAACCTGCCCAGCCCCGCTGATCACCAGATTGCCTAGATTTGAAGTGAACAGGTTAATAAAACCCAAACTGCGAACGGCAACGTCCAACTGCGCATCAAGATAAAGGAATGGCAACATTCGCAGACCCTTGTTTTCGCGTGGCACGAAAGGTGAGAAGCCCAGTTCGCCTGCTAAATCTCCGCCTTTGAATATCTCGATATCACTATTAACAAACGCGGGATCAAGTTTCAGGTGCAGGTCTTTAGCGTCTAAACGAAACGGGCCACCGCGGGTTTCAATACTCATATCAACGACGGCAGTTCCCGCGCCACTCCCTTTAAGGTTGAATATCCAGTAAGAATGTTGGCCACTGGCGCGCATATCACTTAAGTAAACTTTCCAAGGGCGTTTCTTTTTCCGCTCGGAAGTATCTGCCGCTACAAGCTCCCGGCCCGTGATCGGCGGGAAGTGAGCCTGAATCTTGCTGTAGTCCTTGTCGGCTTTCAGTCTGGGGCGCTGACGATAATCGACATTTTCTGCTCGAATGCCGGAGACGTACACACGCTTGCCGATCAATGGTAGAAGAGAGATTGAGCCCGCACCAGAAGTTGCATTTAACTCCCATTGCTGGGAACGACTCTGCCCATTTGCCGATATCCCTTGGGCGTGGACACGAAAGGGATAGAAACTCCACGCGCTCTCCCATGAGACATGAAATTTCTCCGGGCGGATCATATTGACTATGTTTTGCGTCAGGCTCAACTGCAGTGCAACGTTGATGATGAGCAGGTAGGCAAGCTCAACAGCAACGATAACTTTTAGCACCCGCCCGGCAATTCTCTTAACACTGGCCACCGCAATACTTCCCTCTCAATCCAATCGACAAAACCTGTACACCCCGCATTTTGTCACACTTTGCGCTAATTCTGGTATCCGCAGCCAGAACCAGTGCAAGGTAATTAATCCCAATAATTGCGCATCAACCCGGGCGGGTGTTGCCGTTAAAATGCCCACGGCAAAACTTTGACATCAACACGGAGCAACACATGCTTAAGAAGTTCATACTTGCAATGATCATGGGCGGCACTGCGGCGCTAAGCGCTGGCTACGCGCAAGCCGACAGCACCGGTTTTTTCATCGCTGGCGGCGCAAATTACGCGCAACTGGATACCAGCCTGGACGACGAAATAGACTGGGACGACGATGTTGAAGCATTTTTCGACGACAAAACAGTAGGCTATAACCTTGGCGGCGGTTACCGTTTCAACAAGTGGCTGGCAGCTGACCTTGCTTACTGGGACCTCGGTGAATTCAAGTCCGACAAACTGGAAAACGGAGAGAAACTGGGTTTCGACACCTCTATCTGGACCGTTGGCGGCATCGTTTCTGCACCGCTTTGGATACTGGACGTTTACGGCCGCGCCGGAGCTGCTATGTGGGACGTTGACTCTCGCTACATCGACAACGATGGTACTGATCTTTACTACGGTGCAGGCGTTGCTCTTAACGTTTTCCGCAGCCTCGATATCTACCTGGAATACGTTCGCTTCGATGCTGACGACGCCATCGATACAGCGGGCTTAGGTCTTCGCTGGACTTTCTAAATCGTGTAACGCTTACACGAACAGCTCGCCGGCCAGCCGCCGGCGAGTTCCTAATTATCCGTAAAATTCCGTGCATAATCCTGCGAACGAGCAAACCCAGCTCACTGACCTATACTCTTTACGAGCCCATCCAAACAGGAAAGGAACGTGAGTCTGAGAAACTTGGTCGTTATAGGAGTGGTTCTGATCGGTGGCTATTGGTACTACCAGAACATGTATTTGCCTGCCCAGGGCACTCCACTGGAGCACCAGTTACAGCAAAACGCTAAAGTCATGGAAAAATGCGTGAAGCAAGAAACGACCATGGCGGCGGCATCTGGTATGGCAGGTATTTCTATGAGCCTTGAGGATGCAACACAATACTGCGCCTCGGAGAACGGGCTATATCAGGAAGACGGTCAGTGGCACCGTTATCAGTGAGTAAAACTGCCTAAGCGCGCAATTTGCCACTGAGCTTAAGTAGCTGGCTGAGCTCACTGTTAGCTGCACGACCCGCCTCTACCGATTGCACCATGGCCAGACGGCCCGGTGGCGTGGTTTGTCGAGCCTGAGACAACTCCCAGCGCAGTTGCGCCAACAACCAAAACTCTGCCGGATACTTACCGTCTGTCGCTCGCTCCAACAGCAGCGCCATTTTAGGTGTAATACCTCGCTTACCCTTCACTAACTCGTTGACAGGCTGTGGTTGATTAAAACCCAGCTGCCGGGCCAGCATCGACTGAGACAAATCTCCCGGCGCCAAAATTAACGGCTGTAGCAACGAACCTGGATGTGGGACAGTTTCGGCGCTCACGGGGTTTTCTCTACTTCGCCAGCAGTGGACTGCCCCAGTAGGGTTTTGTAACCCCCTATGAACGAACCCAAGTCAGTCGCGGAATGTGGCATCCAAACGACATTCTGATTTCCCGCCATCTGATCCAGAGTTTCCATGTAGCGCAGACCAATCAGGTAATCACCGGTGTCGTTGCCCAGCGCCTCCTGCACACGCAACAGCTTGGCTTTTTCCGCATTTGCTAACAACTCAATCGCCTGGGCCTGTCCTTCTGCCTCGCGAATCTGGGCCTCACGCTCACCATCGGCTTCAGCAATTCGCGCGTCTCTTTCACCCTCGGCCCTCAGAACCGCAGCGCTCTTAAAACCCTCCGCCTCTGTCACTCTCGCGCGGCGTTCACGCTCAGCTTTCATCTGCTGCTCCATGGAAGCCAGAACGTCCTGAGGTGGCGTAATATCCTGCACTTCGACCCTGTTTACCTTAACGCCCCAGGCTTGGGCGGCACCATCAATAGTCTCAACAAGGCTGGCATTAATGGTCTCTCGAGAGGTTAGCGTGTCGTCAAGATCCATTTCACCGATCACATTACGCAACGTCGTTTGGGTCAGGGTTTCAAGCGCAATGGGGAGATTGGATATTTCATAAACGGCCTTCTGCGGATTAATGATCTGAAAATAAACAACCGCATCTACCTGAATACCCACATTGTCGCGGGTTATCACAGACTGGCTAGGAAAGTCATAGACTTGCTCACGTAGGTCCAGGTTCGTAATCTGCGACACCATATAAAACTTCTGGCCCGATTCTTTTACCGTGGTCCGCCAGGGAACGCTGCGCGGCTTATCAACCACCGGTATAATAATATTCAGACCCGCATCCAACTGGGTGCGAAACTTGCCAAGCCGCTCTATCATCACTGCGCTCTGTTCAGGCACGATTCGAATACCCTTGACCACCAGAGTGACAATGAACACCCCAAGAGCCGCGATTACTATCATTACTGCTTCAGTCATAATTTATCCTCCGACTTAACGGTTGATTCGTTTGACCACCAAAATGGCGGATTTCACGTCTACGATTTCTGCCTCGTCCCCTTCCATCAGGTCGTCTTCTGATTGCACTCCCCATACAGTGTCACGGAAGTGTGTTTGTAGACCGCCACCAACATCAGGACTATCACTAATCGTGACGTGCTTACCTTTCATCGCGTTAACGCCAAATGGAGACGGCTTGTCATCCATGAAGGTACGTACCGCGAGTGGGCGAATACCAAAGAAGAAAACCAATGAGCCCACTGAGAACGCAAGCATGGCCCAGCCCAGACTGTCAGTGCCGTAATGGACAAACCCAGCCAAAAAAGCGGCCAGGCCCAAGCCGGCCAACACAAAGCCTGGCACAAAGATTTCCGCGGTTAGCAGAATCGCCCCGACAATCAGCCAAAGATGCCAAAATTCCAGTCCAATGGACTCCATAAACGCCTCATGCTTACATATTGCTCATGTAAGCATATTGCACAACTTTTCTCACAAAGTCAAAAACCTGAAGTAGCCGCTGAGCTTTGGAAAATTAAAGAAGGGTAGGAAATTGAAGGCCTGCTGGCACTAAAGCTGTAAAGATAAGGCGCCGGAATAGACAGATGAATCGACATTACCACCGCTAAGCACAACCCCCAGCTTTCTGCCCTGCTGGCGATCACATTGCTGCATCAGCGCCGCTAGCGCTGCCGCACCGGCACCTTCTGCGACGTTATGAGTGTCGTGGAACAAGTAATTCATAGCCTGAAGAACCTCATCATCACTAACCGCGACTATCTCGGCAACATTTCCGGACATCACCTGCAATGCCTCAGCGTTAGGAACTCGAACGGCCATTCCGTCTGCGAATGTCTGCGCTGAGTCTGTGCTCACACATTCCCCCGCCGCCAGCGATTTCTGATAGCAACGCGCCTCGGTAGAAACCACACCCACTATTTCTGTTGCTAATCCCAGTGCATTGCGAGCATTGATCATGCCGCAAATACCAGACCCCAGCCCAATAGGCACATAGACACGTTCAAGCTCTGGCTGAGCTCTGAAAAACTCAAGGGCATAGCTACCAACCCCTGCAACAAGGTCTGGGTGGAATGATGGCATACGATGCAAATCACGTTGATCCGCAAGGTTCGCTGCATGCTCGACTGACTCGTCAAAATCTCGACCGTGAATGACTAACTCGCAGCCCAGCGCTTCCATTGCTCGGTTTTTACTGGCGCTGTTTCCGTGTGGCACAACCACGACTGCGGGAATACCATTGCGCGCGGCGGCCAGTGCAACGCTTTGGCCGTGGTTGCCGCGCGTTGCGGTGACGACGCCCGGGCAATCCGGTTCCCGTTCTCGGAGGCGGTTCATGTAGACTAATCCACCGCGAACCTTGAATGCCCCCGTGGGATTATGATTTTCATGCTTCACCCAAACTTCATTGTCGCAACGCGCACTGAGTAAGGGCCAGTTAATTTGCGGCGTGGGTATTAGTGCCTGATAGGCAACATCGGCAGCTGCCTGCAGCTCTGCCAGCGTAAGCGATTGCAAACTACTCGTTCTCCGCCATCTGTGCCGCAACTTCCTGGTATTCCTTACAGGCAGGAGTATCGACTTTCCCCTCTTCCTGAAATTCATCACAACTCAATGCGGCCATACTGCGCATACACTCTAAAGCGGGATCATGTAACGGATGCCCAGAAGGTACCTGCTGAACACCAGCTCGCATGGTGGCACACATATTTTGCAACATTGGCTCCATCATCTGTCTGACCTCAGGCGTCAAATCTGCTTCAGAAATTTGGGCCATAGAGCAATGCTTCACTTTCTCGCAGAGTTCAGTAGCAGCGTCTTCCAGGTCACCCGCCGTCGCGGCACCGCCGCAGGAAAAAACAAGCCCAGCCATTAAAAATTTTTGGTTTTTCGTTACCCACATAATCTCTCCTCTCATTATCAAGGCGGTGTTATCAATTCAGTATAAGCTTGCTTTAGATAACAACACCATCCAGTGCAAAATTCACCTCATGCGCTTTTAGCGCCCGATGACACTCGCTACATCGTGCCTGAGCGTTAAGCTCCCCGCCGCAGTCTTGATGAATAACGATCATCGGCGGGCCCAACTGATCCGGATCGCACCAGCGATCTCCCCAACTCAACAGCGCCAAAAACCAGGGAAAGAGATCCCGTCCTTTCGCAGTCAAATGATAGGCATGGCGCAACGGTCTTTCCTGATATGCCACCTGTTCGAACACACCCTCACCCACCAGGAAGCGCAATCGATCGGACAGAATATTGGTAGCGACTGGCAGCTCCGTGAGGAATTCGTCAAAGCGGGTCAAACTATGAAAGGACAGAGCAATCACATTTGCAGTCCAGCGATCGCCCACTAGGTTGATTAGATTGTTGTACAACGCTCGCTCTGAGGGAATATCTGCCGTGGCAATGGAGGATCTGCGCCGTACCTTCTTCTCTCGTATGTCACGGGCCGCACCGGGGCCAGGCTCATAGGCAACACCTGCCAGTTGTACCGAGCCATCGCAGTTACCGCACTCGACAATCGGCTGAAACGACTGACCGCACAGCACATGAGTAAGCTCCACCCGGTCCAGCTGCGGGTTCTCAAACCAGTTTCTTTCCCAGCGAATAGCCATCAATGCACAGTCATAGAGGTCAACTGATTTTCGGGTCAAGTGGTAAACAGGCCGCTTACTGGTCGGACTGGTTTCCCTGCGCAAGCAGTCAATTTCCTGCAGCCACTTAAGCCGATTTGATAACACGCCTCTGGACACTCCCATCGCCGTCATCATTTCGTTAAACGTGTTTATGCCCCAAAGCACTTCCTGAATAATAAGCAGGCACCACTTATCGCCTATCTGGTCCAGGGCCCGGTTAATAGAACTGGCCCTGGTGATCAAATCACTCATTCAGAACAAACCTTCAATCTGACCCTGGGTATTGACGTAAATGTTGTTAGCCGCGGGTACCCTCGGCAATCCCGGCATACGCATAATATCGCCGCAAACAACCACCAGAAACTCAGCGCCCGCCGCAAGTTTCAGCTCGCGAACTTTCACCGAATGATTCGAGGGTGCTCCCATCAATAAAGGATCGGTGGAAAAACTGTACTGGGTTTTGGCCATACAAACGGGAAAATGACCATAGCCGTCTTCCTGAAACTGCCGAAACTGATCTCTGACCTTTTTATCGGCCTGCAGATCATCGGCACCGTAAATATCTCTGGCGACAGTCCGTGCCTTTTCCCAAAGGCTCATGTCGTCGTCATAGAGTGTATGAAATTGAGCATTACCAGCGTCGGCCAAGTCAGTCACCGCACTCGCAAGTTCAACCGCGCCAGCGCCGCCATCTGCCCAATGCGTACAAAGATGAGCTTCCAACCCACGCGCGGCGACATAAGCCTTCACAGCCTGCACTTCCGCATCTGTATCCGTAGTGAAATGGTTAATCGCCACGGTAACAGGCACACCAAACCGGCCCACGTTACGTATGTGACGCCCAAGATTTTGCAGGCCTTTTTCAAGAGCACCGAGATCTTCGGCAGCAAGCTGACCTTTGCTTACCCCCCCGTGCATTTTAAGCGCGCGAATAGTTGCCACTATCACCACCGTATCGGGACGCAGGCCGGACTTTCGGCACTTAATATTGAAAAACTTCTCGGCGCCCAGGTCTGCACCGAAACCCGCCTCGGTAACGACGTAATCAGATAATTTGAGTGCAGCGCGCGTGGCGATCACAGAATTGCAGCCATGAGCAATGTTGGCAAAGGGGCCACCGTGTATAAAAGCGGGCGTATTTTCCAGACTCTGCACCAAGTTAGGTGCAAGGGCGTCACGCAGCAATGCTGTCATCGCGCCAGAGGCATTGACCTCATCGGCAGTCACTGGCTTAAGTTCGCCCCTGGTATAACCAATAACAATGCGACCGAGTCGCTGCTGCAAGTCGTCCAGACTCTTCGCCAAACAGAATATAGCCATGACCTCTGAGGCGACAGTGATGTCGAAGCCGCTCTGCATTGGAAAGCCATTGGCAGGCCCACCGCACCCAGTCATTATCTGGCGAAGCTGACGATCGTTGATATCGACGACCCGCGGCCAGGTGATGCGACGCAGGTCGATGCGCAATTCATTCGTCCAGTGAATATAGTTATCGATCATCGCCGACAGCAAATTGTGAGCCGCACCAATGGCGTGCATATCACCCGTGAAATGCAGGTTGATGTCCTCCATCGGCACCACCTGGGCATAGCCGCCGCCGGCAGCACCACCCTTCATGCCAAAGCAGGGCCCCAAGCTCGGCTCGCGCAAGCACACCGATGCGTCCTTTCCATTGCGACGCAGCGCATCGGCCAAGCCAATGCTGGTTGTCGTTTTACCCTCTCCCGCCGGCGTTGGGCTTATTGCCGTGACCAGAATGAGCTTTCCATCTGATCTATCTTCAATTGAATCGAGGTACTCTAGGTTAATTTTGGCTTTGCTGTGACCATAGGGCACGAGCTGCTGCTGGGGTATGTTCAGTTTCTCTGCGATCTCAACGATAGGTCGCATCGAGGCTTCCCTGGCGATCTCAATATCCGACTTCATAGCCATCCTCTCTTATTCTTGTTCGTTAGCCGCACTGTCACTGTGAATTTTTTCACAGTTCGCATTTCATCCATTGACCAAAATCAAGTACAAGCGCAGTATAGCTCGGTGCCTGCGGGTACACGGATTAAATTTAAAATTTGCAGCAAACCGCTGCTGTTACGCGAACGAATCGCAGTAATTTAAGAGCAAAACTCATGATCACTTTGTGTCAGACATCAACCAGTAAGCGCGACGGCATGTATACCGTCGCACCTGTGTGTCTGTGGACAGACAGGGTGGTTTGAGGAAGCACTTGAGATAATCAAGATTTAGAAAAAGCCTCCGAGAACCCTGGTTCCGGAGGCTTTTTTTATACCCCAAGAAAAGTACTTCCAGGCCAGGGTTCTCCTAAACAGAGAATAGAACCGTGAAAAGGTCACTGGAAAACAACATAAGCGCAATCTACCTGCTGGGATTCTTCACTGCATTTTTGGTGGTCGTGCCCGTGTTCGTGCCACTTTTGCAGGGCTACGGCCTTTCAATGACGCAGGTACTGCAAACTCAAGCGTTGTTCGCGCTGACGATAGCTGTGTGCGAAGTGCCGTCCGGCTATATCGCAGACATGTGGGGCAGGCGTAATGCCATTCTGGTAGGTAGTGGTCTCAATGCAGTGGGTTTCTTCTCTCTGTTGTGGGCTGACAGCTTTGTCGACTTCCTGATTTACGAGTTCATTCTCGGCGTGGGCTTTAGCCTCGTATCTGGAGCTGATCTTGCACTGCTGTACGACACCGAGCTGCACCTGCGTGAGCGAGGAAAGCGCGAAGGTTCGGGAGCAAGCAAATCGCTCAGCCGTTTGATTTCGGTAGAAGCAGCTGCATCAGGCGCAGCCGGTATAGCTGCCAGCTTACTGTTGCTGTGGTCAATGGAAAGCGTCGTTGTGGTTCAAGCGTTCACGGGCTTCGCCCCGTTCTTGCTCGCACTACTGTTGGTGGAGGCGCCACGACCGGCGACCATTGAAGAGCCCAACGCTGGGCACAGTGACAACGCCCGCAAGATTTTCGAATTATTGCTGGTTGGCAAACCCGTCGTATTCTGGACGGCCTTTGCTATCACTGTGTGCGGACTACTTGGAGTTTACACCTTCTGGATTTACCAAAAGTACTGGGAACTGCAGGGAGTGCCGCTGGAGTATTTCGGCTACATCTGGGCTGCGTTCGCTCTTACCGTCAGCGTTTCAGCTCGCTTTAGCGATGCCCTTGAGCAACGATTCGGCTATCGCTCGGTACTGGTGCTGATTGCCATTCTCCCTCTGGCGGGATTGTTAGGCATGGCCTTTGGTGCGGGCTGGCTGGGTGTCATTTTTGGATTGGCGATTCAGATCTCACGCGGTCTGTCATTGAGCCTGTTCTATGAAGCCCTCAATCGTCGAGTGCCGGGTGAGTTTCGAGCGACAGTGAACTCGATTGTCAGCTTGGGAGTGCGATCGACTTTCATCGTCACCGGACCATTATTGGGGCTGGCCTTAGACTCTCAGGGCATGCAGGTTACTCTGCTGGGACTATTAGCGATATTTACCCCGCTGATGGCTTTGGTTCTTGTACCGCTGGTCTTTCGCATCCGTCGAGAGAAAGCAGAAGAAGCCTTACAAGCCTCAGCCCAACCTGCCGCCGCCTAACAGGCGGCGGCATTTTCAAAACTAATCTAATACATCTAATGACAACGTTGTCTTCAAGACGCTTTTTGCAGTAAGCTATACAGCTACACAACGCATCACTTGCGCATTGAGGGAGTTCCACCCTAGGAATGAAAGCAACAATTAAAGACGTGGCCAAACTGGCAGGCGTTTCCTTCAAGACTGTGTCCCGTGTCATCAATCGGGAGCCCTCCGTTAGTGAAGACCTACAGGCTAAAGTCTGGAAAGCCATCGAAGAACTCAACTATCAACCCAACATGTCTGCGAGGCAGTTGCGGGGAGCCGCGAGCTTTCTTGCATTTATCTATGACAACCCAAACAGCCACTACGTCATTGAAATGCAGCACGGCATTTTGGCCGAATGCAAACGCAATGGTTTTGAGCTTCTCATTCACCCGGTTTCATCTGGCGAGGGCGAACGCGTTGATGAATTATTGCAGGTAGCCAACAACAGTCATGTCGCGGGCCTGATCCTGACACCGCCCTTTTCAGAGTCCCAGGACGTCATCAAAGCCTTGTCAGAGCGAGGCGTGATGTTTACCCGAATCATTTCTGGCGAACGAGAACCCGATGGCCTGGGCCCTCGTGTCTACATCGACGATTATCGAGCCGCTTTCAAAATCACTCAGTACCTGATTGGGCTGGGCCATCGGGAAATAGCATTTTTGGGCGGCGAAGAAGAGCACCTTTCGAGTGTCGAGCGCCTTGCGGGCTACAGGGCCGCATTGAAAGCCAACAATATTGAGCCTGACTCGCACCTTATCCTTCCCGGTGAATACAATTTTGATTCCGGCACTGAACGCAGCCGTAAACTGCTCAATCTGGATGAACCGCCAACTGCGATATTCGCCTGTAATGATGAGATCGCTGCAGGTGCATTATTTGCAGCACGTATCCAGCAGGTGCCAGTACCGCAAGCCCTATCCATTGTCGGCTTTGAAGATAGCCCCTTTTCTCGACAAAGCTGGCCTAAGCTCACTACCGCGCATCAACCGAATCCGGCCATCGCTGAAACAGCCGCGAGATTACTGATCGAGACTGTCCGCTCCTCACGCCAGGGAGAAGAAAAACCAGCGGCTGACCAGGGATTTCAGCCTCAACTGGTGGTCCGTGACTCAACATGCCCAAGGTCGAGCTAATGCGGTATCTGCTAGCCGACCGAGTCTTCGATGGCGATCGTTTTTCCAGCGAGTCAGTCGTATGCGTAGACGGAAAGCGCATCCATGGCATTATCCCTGCCAGTGACATTCCCTCGGAAGTAAACTGCGAGCACTACAGTGGAACGCTAGCACCGGGGTTTATTGATGCACAGGTAAATGGCGGTGGCGGCATCATGTTCAACAATGCGCCTACTGCCGAAACCCTGCGACAGATATCGCTAGGGCACCGGCTAGCCGGCACCACCGGCTTGATGCCTACCATTATCAGCGACACGCCCGAGACCCAAAGAGCGGCCGCAAACGCCGTGAGTGAAGCTCGAACAAGCGACTGTCCCGGCATTTTAGGTATTCATATTGAAGGTCCATTTTTTGATCCAGATCGTCGCGGCACGCACAAAGCCGACATGATTAGAAAGATGGATGCAGAAGACCTTGCATGGCTGGCCTCCTTAAACGATTACCCGGTGGTTGTCACCCTGGCACCGGAGCACACCGCACCAGGAGATGTTGCCGTACTATCGTCGGCAGGCATTAACGTCTGCGCCGGCCACACAAACGCCAGCTACGAGCAAATAGAGACCGCGCTGAATGAAGGGCTGCGCGGATTCACCCACTTGTTTAATGCCATGAGCCCATTAACTGCGAGAGCACCGGGCACCGTCGGTGCCGCACTGGACAGTGACACCAGCTGGGTTGGCATCATCGCTGATGGACATCATGTCCATCCAGCAAGTATTCGCATTGCGCAGCGCAGTTTACCCGAGGGCAAGCTCATGCTGGTCAGTGATTCTATGTCCACCGTCGGCACCGATGACACCAGCTTCGAACTCTATGGAGAACGCATTCGATTGCATGCGGGAAAACTGGTGAACGCCGAGGGCGCTCTTGCAGGCAGCGCCATCGGGATGAATGATGCCATCCGCTATTGCCATAGAGAGGTTGGTATCTCTTTAGATGAATGTTTGCGCATGGCTTCACTTTATCCTGCCGCCTTCCTGAAACTTGAGGGTCAGCTAGGTCGAATAGCACCGGGGTATCGCGCTGATCTCGTTCTTTTTGACGACGATATTAACGTCAGCGACAGCTGGGTCGCCGGCCAACACATGTCACACCCTAAGAGATAAGAAAATGAAAGTAGTCATACTCGATGATGCGAATTCCGTAGCAAATTACGGCGCTGATATTTTTATCGAACAGCTACAGGGCAAGCCTGAATCGGTGTTCGGTCTCGCTACGGGATCTACCCCTCTCAAGCTCTATCAGCGACTGATTGAAAGCAATCGAAGCGGTGACGTTACATTCAAAAGCGCTAGCAGCTTTAATCTTGACGAGTACATGGATCTGGCACCAGAGCATCCACAGAGCTATCGCCATTTCATGGATAAGGAATTTTTCCAACACATCGACATTGATACCGAGAAAACCCTTGTACCCCCTGGAAACGCCAAGAACCCGCTCATCGCCTGCCGAGAGTATGAAGATGCGATTCAGAATGCCGGAGGAATAGACATTCAGCTGCTAGGTATCGGACGCAACGGTCACATCGGTTTCAATGAACCAACGTCGTGCCTGTCCTCCCGAACGCGGGTAAAAACCCTGACTCGAGAAACAATTGAGGATAACGCACGATTTTTTGACGAAAACGAAACTCAGCCGCAGCTCTCAATCACTATGGGCATAGGGACAATCATGGAAGCCCGACTAATCGTGCTGCTGGCCACAGGTGAAAGCAAAGCGGAGGCCATTCACGCCATGGTTGAAGGACCTGTTTCGGCCTGGTGCCCTGCGTCTGCTCTGCAAATGCACCCCGCTACCGTGGTTATCGTGGACGAAGCTGCAGCCAGCGGATTAACCAATCCGGAATTTTTCAAACATATCGAAGCACAAAATCAGGCTCTATTGGCTCGACTTACAGTTTGATAACGATATTGCGCCGGTAAAGCAGCAACGAAAGCAACCAAAACAGCAGCACATGAATCAGCGCAAAGATTAAAGAGGCATTCATCGGCGATGCCCAAGGCAACAATTGCTGGTAAAGCCAGGTATAAAGACTCAGATCACCGCCGTCTCCCACGGGTATTACCCAAAGTGTCCGCGCCGCAACAATCGAAAAAATGTAGATAAACAGTGGATTGGTGCCATAAATCTGTAGAGGACGGCCCAAAGATTTGAGACCCGCCACGTCTAGCACCAGCATCAGCATCGCCAAAGTAATCCAGCCAATGCCCGAAGTGAATAGCACATAACTGCTACTCCATAGGGCCTTGTTAACTGGGAACGCACTAGCCCACGCCAGCCCAAGAACAACTGCTACCACGCCTACCGCCGATAAGCGGATAACGGCACTTGTAGGCCCTGGAGCTCCTGCGATCACCCTGGCGGCCTCAAAACCTGCCACCACACTCACTACTGACGGCAATGTACTTAACAATCCCTCCGGGTCAAAGGGTATGCCAAAGCCTGACCACAAATGCGCTTCGCCTAGAAGGGCTATATCGACTGTCCGCACCAGGTTAGTTTCAAGTGCGAAAGGACTTTCGCCCCCAAAGGAGACCAACAACCACCAATAGAAAAGCAACAGGAACAGACAAATCAGGTAACGCCAAAGCCCGGGGCAATACAGTATCAATAGCGCGGCCAATGCATAGGCCACTCCTATACGCTGTAAAACACCGGGAATTCGCCATTGTGAAAGCGGTTCCATGAAGGGATAGGCGTTGAGAAGCACACCGATAAAAATCAGTAGTAACGAACGTCTGGTGATTCCCTTGAGAACCTCAGGTGTGGGTCGATACTCGGCGCGCGCAAAGGAGAAGAACATGGCCGCACCGGTAGCAAACAGAAAGAACGGGAAGACCAAATCTGTAGGTGTGCAACCGTGCCACTGCGCGTGACGCAAAGGTGGGTAAATGTGCGCCCATGATCCCGGCGTATTCACCAGGATCATTCCGGCGATAGCCAGTCCTCTGAATGCATCCAGCGCGACAGAACGTTGGCCAGACAGCACCATCAGGCTTTCGTTACCTCGCCCCTATCGACCGAGTTAATACCGTTGACGGTGATTATCAGAGACACCACGCAAAGCAGGAGCAAAGCAAAACCAACGCCGTAATTGAGTTTGAGCAGGTAGCCAATCCCGAACATTCCCGAGTAAATGGATACCGTGCCGGTACACCAATAGATCAAAGATGCCAGCAAACCACGCTCCGACGAGTAACCATCGTTATGGCCATTCCAAAACCCCATAGGGCGCACCCGATGTACAAACTCTCGAAGAATGTCTTCGCTCACCGGTCGAGTCAGGAATGTCGTCACCACTGAGCCAACGCCTGAAGCCACGGAAATCCATGCGATAACATGCACCGGGTGAGTGGCCATGGCAGTAGGCAAAATGGACATTTGGCCCTCTCCATAACCAGCCGTCTGGCCGACCACAAAATTGGCCGTCGCCAGGCTCAATCCAATCACCATACCCACAATTTCTGTCCAAGCGTTTGCCCGCCACCAGAACCAGCGCATCAGGTGCGGCAGACCCAGGCCCGCCATCATGCCGCCGTATAGTTCCCACATCGACCCAATGTTATCGATGAATGTGGCTACCCAGGCGCTCAGTAGCGCGATACCGACTGTGGATATACGGCTCACCCAAGTCATTCGCCTGTTGGACGCGTTAGGATCAAAAAATCGTTTGTAGAAATCGTTGGCAATGTAAGAAGCACCCCAGTTTATATGGGTGGATACCGTAGACATAAACGCAGCCATCAAAGACGCCAGCGCAAGACCCAGAAGCCCAACCGGCATGACATCGCGAATCAGGGCCGGATAACCCCGCTCTCTGTCTTCAAGAAACACGGTTTTGCCGTTTGTATCCTGCTCACTGTAGAGCAGCGTGTACTCGCTAATCTCACACGCATAGCGATTCTCCAAGCATACAGCCATCTGAGCACTACAATAGCTGGCATCTTGCGCGCAGGCAGTAAACTCATGAGCAAACTGGGTCACTTCAGCACGAGGATAGATGACCAAAGCGGCTACGCCGGCAATAGCCCACGGCCAGGATCGCATCATGAAATTAGCAAAGGCGTACCACAGCGCGCCCTTCTCAGCTTGCCCACCATCCTCCGCACTATACAAGCGCTGAGCGATATAACCTGAGCCATCGACCTTACCACTGGTCCACCACATCACTCCTAGCGTGAGCACAAAAGCAGAGAATGGTATACCCAAAGACCCACTCACACCTTCACCAAATGACGGAGCAAATGAGGCCACTCGCTCTGCGGAAAGGAATGGACTCTCGGGGTCATCGGGATAGAGCGTATCCAATTCGCTCCACATCACGTCCAAGCCACCAATATGACGCACCGCCAGATAAGCCACCGCTATGGACATCGTCATGGCCAACACAAATTGAACAAGGTCGGTAACCATTACGGCTTTTAGCCCGCCCAGTGTGGAATAGAACAGTGTCACCAGCATGAGCAGGACAATAGTGATCGAGTTATCCAACGTTTGGAAAAGCAGCGCATCGGGGTACCAGGCTTCGATAAGGCTATAGACAGACGGTCCCAGAAGCGCTTCCCAATTCATAAACGGTTCGGAAATTTTGGCCATTCCAGCAAATACCCAGCCGAGTATGATGCAGTTTACAAAGGTGGCGAAAACCGATGCCTTCACTGTTCGCAGAACGGTCGCCTGAGGACCGCCATAGCGCAGTTCCGCTATTTCTACATCCGTCACCACCCCCGTGTTACGCCACTTGCGGGCGAAGAAAACCGTCATGGCTACAGCGGCAATCACTTCGCTCCACCAGAACCAGTTACCGGCGATACCGTACTTGGCAATCCAACCCGTGATCGCGAGGGGCGTATCGGATGCGAAGGTGGTCGCTACAATAGAAGTACCGAGAAACCACCAACGCATATTACGTCCAGCAACGAAGAAGCCTTCCAGTCCGCCTTCAGAGGCACTGTCTTTGACCAGGAATCCCACCGCCAGTGAAAAACTCAATAGCGCGACGATCATCGCCCAATCCCAACCTGCCAAAACTGTTTCTTGCACCTTTGTTACCTCTTTTTATCTAGCGCACAATAATTTCGTCTACCCTCAGGGTTGAGGGAACATTTCTACTACTCTCCTCTGACCAATGCTGTTGGTCACTTTGAGCAGTTACTCGCAGGCGGTGGGTCATCACAGGGGTGAATCTGATATCAATCTGATTATCGAAAATCGCCAGCGATTCTCCATTCAAATCTGCCATTGTTAGCCAACTTCCATTCTTAGAAAGCACCTGAATCCTGACCTGAGTTGGCGCATAGAGCTTGCGGTGAAATCCCGCTTGGACGCCCAAAGTGACCCTCGAAACCTTAAGCTCACTTTCTAACTCGAGAATCAAATCCATGCCATCTGCACCAAACGCAAACCATTCCGGGTAGCGAAAAATCCTGTCAGTTGCCAGTCGACCGTCAACCAGCACAGCTGCATGTCCTTGGGCCCAATCGATACTCTCGTCGACTGGGGATATTTCCGCGCCTCTACCCAGGTGATCGATCAAAGTGAGTCGGGCATCGCCCAGCGTGTCGCCACCATCAAGCATCGTCCAAGCGCGCACCTTGGCGGAGCCCCCAACGACAAAGGGCCCGGTGTAGGCTTCAGCATTAGCACTGTCAAAAGCGCCATCAAGTGAATATCGCATGTCCGGAGACAAAGATTGCAAGCTAACCAAAAAACTGCCGTCGTCGTTTGAAACCGCTTCTATGTGAGGCTTGTAATGACTGTTTGCAGGACTGTATCCCAGGTCAATCAGCAGTGATTCCAAGGCCGGTAGACGACGCGAAAAATCGTCAAAATCTTGCTGCTCAGATGGCGTCCAAAGCACCTCCGCCAACGCCGACATCCTGGGCAAGACCATGTATTCTGCTGAGGCAGCATCAGGCACGTACTCAGTCCAAAGGTTGGCCTGAGCCCCGAGAATTTTCCTGCGCTGCTTCGAATCCAGCGCGTCTGGGACAGGCTGAAAGGCATATACGTCCTGCAGACGAGTCAACCCATGAATAGCCATCGGCTCGTCTACCGATGAAGCCTGATAAAAATCGAAATACACGTGCTGCAACGGCGTCATGATCACGTCGTGCCCTTCTTGCGCGGCCCGAATACCACCCTCGGTACCGCGCCAGGACATCACTACTGCCGAAGGGCGTACTTCGCCATCGAGTATCTCGTCCCAGCCGATAATCCGCTTGCCAAGCTTATGCACAATCGCCTCAGTGCGATTCACAAACCATGCTTGCAACTCCCCGTGATCTTCCAACTTTTCACGCTGCATCAGACGACGGCAAAAGGCGCAGTTATTCCATCTGTCCTTACGCACCTCATCGCCACCGATATGAATATACGGCCCTGGAAAAAGCGCTGCGACTTCTGCGAGCAGTGTCTCGAGAAAAGCAAAGGTCTCTTCTGTAGGGCAGAGAATTTCTGGAAATACCCCGAAATGCGATTGCACTTTTACAGGCTCATCGCTGCATCCTAATTCGGGATAAGCGGCAATCATGGCAGAGGCATGACCAGGCACATCAACTTCCGGTATCACAGTGATGTGCCTGTCGGCAGCATAGGCTACGATTTCACGCACTTCCTCCCAACTATAAGAACCGCCATAGGTGATACCGTCACTGCTAGCGCCCGCATCGTGACTATGGCCTTCAACAGTACCAGTTCGCCAAGCACCGATCTGGGTAAGCATCGGAAAAGCCTTACTCTCTAAACGCCACCCCTGGTCATCCGTCAAATGCCAGTGAAAGACATTCATTTTGTGCAAGGCGATCAGGTCGATATAGCGCTTGATAAACTCTATGTCGAAGAAGTGGCGGCTCACGTCCAGATGCATGCCACGATACCCAAAACCCGGGCGATCTCGAATGCTTTGCCTGGGCAGCAACAAACCCTCAACCGTAGGCTCCGACTGCTCCAGCAGCTGCCTCAGTGTTTGCAACCCGTAGAAAACACCAGCGGCATCACCGCCCACCAGTAGAACGCCCTGTGTTGTGGCCTGCAAAAAGTAAGAGGAAGCATCGAGTGTAGAATCCAGCGTCAGCGTGATACCGGGCACGTCACCCACGGATTCTCTGGACGCCATACCCTGTGCAGATAAAAAGCCCGTAAACAGCGCCAGTTCTGATTCCAGACCGCCCGAGTGATCAAGACTAAGCGGTGTGGGTAGCAACAAATGACCGCCACTAAGCTGCACTTCCGCGGGCTGAGGAATCACTTGCGCCGTCGCCATATCTGAGCGAAACAAAAGCAACAGCAGCAACAGTCCGGTCAGGGTAGATCGCAACTTCATCTTAAAGATTTAGCTGCCGGAGGTAGTCGCCCTGCTGCGCCGTCATTGCTAGAGCACGCTCAGCATTGTCGCGAGCCTGCTTGAACACTGACT
Organism: Halioglobus sp.; assembly: GCA_039986455.1. Taxonomy (GTDB): domain Bacteria; phylum Pseudomonadota; class Gammaproteobacteria; order Pseudomonadales; family Halieaceae; genus Halioglobus. The sequence goes on along the minus strand of JBDWQQ010000096.1, from coordinate 36,905 downwards.
CACTTTCGGCGATATCAGTCGATACGGTAAGTTCCGGGTTGTGCTGCATACCATACAAAATATAACGGTAGTTCTCGTCATTAAACGTAGTGGAAAAACTCCCGGCGAGATCATGAAACTCACATATTTTGTGCTTCCATATCTCCAACTGATCCTTCAACCAGGGCGTGTGCTCAACGGTGGACGGCGCCTCTCGCCAGAACTCGGTATCGTCCCTGTCAGTCAGACAATAGTGCAATACGATGAATTGCTTTAGGTCCTGATAGAACCCGCGCATCAAGCGTGAGTAAGAATCGCGAATGGACTGCTTGACCTCTTTGTTAGGCTGATGAGTGGCGAGCAACCCAGCGCCCAGATTTATCAGGTGCAGCCCCGTTGACTCCAGAGGTTCAATAAACCCACCGGATAATCCAATGGCGACACAATTGCCAACCCAAAACTCTTTGCGGCAACCCACCTTCATATCGAGATGGGCGCATTTGAGCACTGCAGAATCGGGACCCAGAAAATCACGCAGTTCCTGCTCGGCTTCCTCTCGCGTCAAACGATTGCCGTCATAGACATAGCCCGTACCCTGCCTGTTTTGCAGATCGATCTGCCAGGCCCAGCCATTACTCAATGCTGTCGACGTTGTATAAGGCTTTGCACCCAGATCGTCAGGCAGTTCGCGTTGGATGGCCACGGCACGATTACAGGGCAGTGCTTCTTGAAACGACTCCCAGTTATCGTCTCTCAACTGATCAATAAGCAGACCGCGAAAGCCGGTGCAATCAATAAAAAAGTCGGCGGTATAGCTACCTTTATCGGTTTCCACAGAATGGATTGTTTCACCATCGGTGGTTACCGAGCTAACTGTGGCTGATACATGCTCTACGCCTTCGCTCGTCGCCTTGCGCCTGAGGAAACGCGCGAGCAAGGTTGCGTCGATGTGATAGCCGTAGGGCACAACACCCTGATAGGGCCGAGACCTGCTGGTTTTAGGTGCGTGTCTGTGCGCGACCAACTCAGAGCAGAGGCTCACCGCCTCGTCATAGCGTTCCTGCCCGCTGCGGCCTGCCACGTGCCATAGTGACGAGAGATCCATCTGCGCACCGACCTGCTGCTGCTCAAAGGGATGAAAATACTCATGGGTTTTCCCGTCGACGGGCTTCTTCCAGTTGCGAAACATAATGCCAAGCTTGAGCGATCCATTGGTTTCCCGGAGCAACTCTGCTTCGTCCAGCCCCATGGCCGAAAAAAAGTAACGCACGCTGTGCACGGTTGCCTCGCCGACACCAATAATGCCGATATCAGGACTTTCGATCACTCGAATCTGATAATTAAGCTTCTGCTTGTTAAACAGAGAGTTCAGGTAAATCGCTGTCATCCAGCCGGAGGACCCGCCACCTACAATTGTGATGGACCTGGTTTCGTTATTATCCATAGTGGTTCCCTTTGCACCGACTCAAATTTTCTGCAGTCCGTAGCGATGAATCTTTTGAATCAGTTCTCTGTGGGGCAGTAACAACTGCTTTGCCTGTTCAGCCAGGGCAGCAGAACTCTCCACGGCAGATGTAGCAATTTGTTGGTGAGGATAGCGATACGCCAGAGGCGCAATATCCGTTGGGTAATCCATGCCGTAAAGCACGTAGAGATAGTTCTCGAGGTTAAATATCTCTAACTTACTGGGAAAGTCATACTCACTAGGAGGCTGATGCCGCCAGAGTTGAAGGTTCTCCTGCAGGCTTTCGGGAATCGTTGCAGGATCGCGATTCGCCTGCCAGAAACTGCTGTCATCACGGTCCGAAACACAGTAGTGAAGCTTTATGAAATCGATCACCCGCTCCCAGGTAAAACGCACGCGCTTATTAAATCGCTCCGACAGCAGGGGCATCACATCGCGGGACGCCGGAAACTGCTCTGCCAGCATGCGAGCGGTGGCATCAAACATCAGTAAACCTGTCGCCTCAAGAGGCTCGACAAACCCCTGCGAGAGACCGATGGCCGCGCAATTGCGAGACCAGAAGCGCTCTCTGTATCCAACCTGCATTGGAATGCGCCGGCAGCTCACTTCATCGGCTGCATCGCCAATACTGGTGCGCAGGTAATCACGAAGTTCAAGCTCCGCCTTGTCATGATCAATATGTTGCGAAGAATAGACGTAGCCGGTCCCCCGGCGAGAAACAAGCCCAATATCCCATATCCATCCAGCACTGCGGGCCGTGGCGATTGTCTGGCAAGGGATGGGGCTGTCTGGCGAGGCGTAAGGCACCTGGACAGCCAATGCGTGATCTGCCAATAACACATCGCTGCGATCGACAAACTCAACGCCCATGGCGCTGCCCAGAAGCAGGGATTTAAAGCCCGTACAATCGACGTAAAAGTCCGCGCGGAGCTCGCCTAAGCGATCAGTCTCCAGATAATCAATATCCCCAGAAGCATTGAGTTGAACAGCACTGATATTGGCCTGCCTGTGCTCAACCCCCAACTGTGTTGTCGCATGCCTGGTTAGCAATTCAGAAAATTTGCCAGCGTCGAGGTGGTAAGCGTAGTTAGAAATACCGGAGTACTCCGGCTCAGTCATCTGCTTGGGGCCCAAGCCCGCATCACACAAGCTGGATTGGATACCAACCGAATCTGCATAAGACTTGTTCTGCCGATTCAATAACCAATAAGGCGTTAGGTCCAACGAATCCCGACGAGGGTAATCAAACACGTGGTGGTAACTGTGTTCAGGATTGCGCATCCAGCCGTCAAACCGGATGCTTTGCTTGAAAGTCGCCTCGCACTCGCGAATAAAATCAGTCTCGCTGATGCCCAGATACTGCAGGCTCTGCCGCATTGCAGGGACAGTGCCCTCGCCCACTCCAATCGTCGGAATGTCAGGAGACTCAACGAGAGTGACCCGGATCCCATCGGGGTCGCCGGGCCGTAATTTTTTTGCCAGATGACAGGCTGCTAGCCAGCCTGCTGTGCCACCGCCAACAATCAGTACACTGTTAATTTGATTGTCTGTCGATGGCCCTGACATCAGGCGCCTCGAATCGAAGGCCCGTCAGACGCGCCTTCCACTTTTATGCGTGCCAGGCGAGTCGCTTGACGTAATGACATCAGGTGCGCATAGATCGCCGGAAGAAAGCCGCGTTGGTTAAGATCAAGAATCGTTTGATCATCGACTTCGCGTAACTTTTTCTCATCCACCAGATAGATTCCATCAACCTGAACCTTCACACCGTTGATATCCAGAGTGAGGCTTTGTTGCTTCAGTAAATCTCTGTCAGCCAAAAGCTTCATAAATGCCTGAGTAACATGACCCTGTTGCACGTAGTCCTGAAGCGCATCGCGCCTTTTGCTCATAAACTCAGTGATCTCCCCTGTCTCAGAAAAGAGGCGTTCGCCTTCAGTTTCATTAACCAGTGACGAGTCAGTGTCAATAGCAACTGTGACGGTATCTGATTCGGGGTTTGCTATCAGCAACTTGAACGGCGACATACGCAAAGCGCCAGGGAAAAAGTTACCGAGCCATTTATCGCCCTGCAACATCAGGTTCTCGCCCTGGGAAAGTCCTAGCAGCGCAACCGACTGAAACTGGCCAGTCTCATCATTCTTGATGAACACGACCGGGCAGTCGAGAGCGATCACAGCAAACTCATGCACAGTGACCGGAAGTACTTGCTGCCCCCTGGCGATATCAAGGTCAGGTGCATTGCGAACACGCAAGCCTGAGTGCAGCGAAGGGTCCAGTGGAACGGGATTAGCCATGATGGGCTCCAAAAAGTGTAGGAAAAGGCCGCGCATTATAAACAAAAAGGGGAAGTCGAACTTCCCCTTTTTGTGACATGGCTAAGGACTCCCTAGAAGCGAGCTGCGACGCCCAGCACAAACCGGCGCGGGGTCTCGTAGGCATACAGGGGGAAGCCTTCGGTGAAGCCGCTATTAGGCGAGTAGGACTGGTTGTTCCCGAACTGTTCAGCATCTTCCTCGGTGATGTTAATCACGTCGAAATTAATGGTGATGTTGTCGGTCACAAACCAGGCTGACGAGAAGTCCAGCGAACCAAAGTCATCATGCAGACGATTGGCATAGGCACCTACGTCCCGAATCATATACTCACTACGCCAGTTGTAAGCGAGCCTGGCCTGGAACAGGTCATTCTCGAAATAACCGGACACATTGTAGGAGTCCTTGGAGCTATCACTCATAACGGTATTGCCGTCAGTAAATGTGCCCTCATCAGCTTCGGCGTCAGTGTAGGTGTAGTTTGCTGTTGCACCCCAACCATTGCCAAAGTCCTGCTGGTACTGAAGTTCGAAGCCGTCGATCTGTGCTGACTTACCATTCACCTTCTCTTGCACAGTCCATCCAAATGCCGCTTCTTCAGGTGGCAACGGGAAAGGAATCTCGCCAGCGCTGGCGGGATATTCGATGAACGTTACAAAGTTCTTCACGTCTTTGGTGAAGTAGGTGAAAGACAATAGCGATGAGTCGTTGAAGTACCACTCAAGACCTGCATCAAACTGGTTAGCGATGTAAGGGTCTAGGCCAACGTTACCCGTAATCCAGAACTGATTATTGGGCAGGTCATCGTTAGTACCCGTGTTATCGGGGTTCACGTACATATCAACATACTGTGGGCGAGACATCACCCGAGCCGCCGCAAAACGCGCTACCCAGTCATCGTTGATATCCATGGCCAGGTTGAAGCTGGGCAACCACTCACTGTAGTCGGAATCATCTTCGTTCTTTACGCCATCCAGGTAATAGGTGGATGTTGCGTCAGTCGTGACATAACGAATACCGAAGTTACCGCGGAAAGCATCGCCTTCAAACTTGGCCATGGCGTATACAGCGCCATTTTCTTCATCAATCTCGCTGTAGGCTCCGAGGTCTTCGGTCTTTCCAGTGATACTACTCTTGGCCCAACGCTTCAGGTCATCGCCGTCATACTTGATGATCTCGTAGTTGCCAGCGCCAACATCAATGGTGCCATCTCGCACCTCGTCGGTACTAATCGTTGTCACGAAATTAGGATCTTGCTGGAACTCAAAGCGACGCGACGTGGTGTTATGGTCTGAGTAACGAATACCTGCTTTTACCGCATATATTGGGCCCAGATTACTAAAGTCGAATTCAGCATCAAACTGCGCGTATTGCTCTTCGTCTGTTTTCGGCGTGGCATTGAAGTTCGAACCTGTACCCATAGCGAGCGAGCCAGGGTCGTAGGTCTTGATATCAATGTTGCCAGTATCCCAGCGCTGTTCACCACTGCGGAAATCATAGCTGCCACCAACAATAGGCGTGCCCTCGGTGCCGTCTTCCAAAACCATCTCGAAATCAGTGCCGCCGGAAGACGTCGTCTCACCCACCTGGAACTCCAGGCTGTAGCCATCGCCGCGGTAGGTGAAATCCAGATCGATTACATCCGACTCCATAGTGGCCTCACGAGGACGAACCTGAGAGAACGCAACGTTCAAAGGACCACAGACAGGTGTGCCACCTGATAAGCACTCGTCCGGCGTCTCGATACCACTCCAGGAAGTATTACCCTGAGTCAGCCAAAGTGCATGGTTGGTATTGTTGGCTTCCATTTCCATATCCATGTAGTTCAAGACCACATCGATGTTCTCATTGGGGCTATATTGCAATGCGCCTGTGAAAGCAGTGCGCTTACGCTCTTGCTCGAACGCTACAGGTCCGGCACCCCACTCCCAGAATGCTTCATTACCCTGACGCTGCAGAGAGCGCTCCTGAGACACGGCAGAAACCAGGGCGCCAAATGTTTCGTTGTCATTTTTCCAGCTTAACAAGCCGGAAACCATGGGGTCGGTCTCACCGGAATCGTCCTGGTATTGACCTTCCGCAGAAACAAACACGGTAAGAGGGTCTAACTGTAACGGCTTGCGGGTATTAATCGTTACCGTGCCGCCAATGCCGCCCTCAGGCAGATCCGCCTGAGAAGTCTTATAAACTTCGATGTTTCCCACCAGCTCAGAGGGTAACAACTCATAGTTGAAGCTGCGCTTGGCTGGCTGGAACACAAACCAGCCTGTAGAAGCAACATTCTGACCGTTCAAAGTCGTCAGTGTCAGCTCGTTACCTACACCACGAATAGAGACAGCAGAACCTTCACCAAACTGGCGTTGGATGGTAACGCCCGGCACGCGCTGCAGTGATTCGGCCACGTTCTTATCCGGGAACTTACCAATGTCCTCTGCGGTAATAGCGTCGACTACTGCGTCGCTATCACGTTTCATGTTAATACTTTGCAACATGCTTCCACGGTAGCCGGTGACGACGACCTCTTCGAGCACCCGCTCTTCATCCTGGGCCAGAGCGACACCATTGAACCCCGCGAGTGCCACGGCACCCACAGAAGCTGCGGCTACCGTGCTGCGATTCACGGCGCGGATAGCTTCTCTCAGTTTGTTTGACATTTAGCATCCCCAAATTATTGGTTTATCGTTTCTTGTTACCGGCCAGCGTTACGGATGTCATTCACCCATGCTCCGGCACTGGGATTGAACCTTAGTACCGACAGGACAACGTTGTCAATATTTTTTTGAAACTTTTATCTCGACTATAAAAGCCATAGATATCCCTTATAAATAGGCCATACAGGGCGAGACTAGCGCTTACAACTTAACTCAATATTAAAAACCGCAAGAATATAATTTATTTTATTGACAACGTTGTCTTCGATTTGTATCTTGCTCGTCATCGGTGTGGATACACACCTCTTTTTGTGTGTCGGGCGTTGCGGTGACGCCCACCCTGCGAGCCGGGTCATGGATCCAGGCTTACTTTGGCCGGTGCACCGAACAGTGCACCGGCTTTTTTTACGATCAAAAACAGGGACTAACAATGACTTGCAAGCAACAGCCAACCCCCCTTTACCTTGGTATCGATGGTGGTGGAAGCAAGTGCAAAGCCCGTATACAGGGGCTGAACGTCGCCGGCACCGGAACTGCCGGCCCAGCCAATCCGTTCCAGAACCTGGAACAAGCCAAAGAATCTATTATTGACGCAAGCCTCTTGGCCCTGGCCGATGCCGGGCTGCCGAAAACCATGATGTCCGAGTTGGTGGCCGGGGTGGGACTGGCCGGGGTCAACGTTCCAAAATTCATGGACTTAATGCAGCGCTGGGACCATCCCTTCGCAAAGATGTACCTGACTACTGATATCCATATCGCTTGCTTGAGCGCACATGGCGGCGAAAACGGTGCCGTCATTGTGGCTGGTACCGGCTCTGTCGGCTACGCCTGTATCGACGGAAAATCAACCAGCTACGGTGGTCACGGCTTCCCCTTTGGCGATAAAGGCAGTGGCGCCTGGCTCGGCCTGGAAGCTATAAAGGCAGCCCTTCTGTATCTCGACCATCTGGGACCCGAGACCTGCTTGCTGCAGGACATCGAACAGAACCTTGAGGTTAATGGCCTGGATATTGCTGAAGCGATGGCAGGGGCTCGCACAAGAGACTACGGCAGTCTGGCTCCATTGGTACTCTCCGCAGCCGATAGCGGCGACATCGTCGCTCGGGGTATCATCGAGGACGGCGCAGCCTATCTGAGCGAAATGGCAAGCCGCATGCTCGCCGCCGGCGCAGATGGTTTCTGCCTTCTTGGAGGACTTGCGGACAACATCAGTCGATGGATGGCACCTGAGGTCATAGAGTTTCTCGTGGAACCGAAGCAGGAACCGGATTACGGTGCATTGCTCTTCGCCATGACCCATTACGAGAGAGCATCGCGCGAGGAAGAGTAAGCCAATGAGTGTCGCAATACTGCCTTACCCCAAAACATTACTTCTCAACGGAGGTCTCTGTTTAAAAGGCTCGATGCAAGTTGTCTCCACTAGTACTCAATTCGAAGAAGCTGCTCACTATCTGGATCAACGCCTACTCACCAGCCACCAAGAGACAGACCACAAAACTCCGATCACGCTTATCCAGGAATCATCAATTTCTCAGGCGGAGGGCTATCGTCTAGAGGTGAGCGAAAGCGGGGTAGAAATTCGCGCGAGTCACCCCAAAGGCGCTTTCTATGGCTGCCAAAGCTTACTTCAGCTGGTTCGACAACACCCCGACGCTGAAACACTAGCGAGCATGACCATTGAGGACTATCCCAGTTATCAATGGCGAGGTATGCACTTGGACTGCAGTCGAAATTTTTTCAGCCTGGAGTTTATAAAGCGCTATCTGGACTTACTTGCCGAGCACAAGATGAATCGCTTTCACTGGCATCTGTGTGATGATCAGGGCTGGCGCATGGAAAGCAAACGCTTCCCCAGATTGACCGCCGTTGGTGCCTGGCGCCACCGCAGTGTCGTGGGTCACACAGCCAATCGAGAGCGTCAGTATGAAGAACAGCGTTACGGCGGTTACTACACCCAGGATGAAATCAGCGAAATCATTGATTACGCGGCCCAGAGGCATATCGAGGTGGTACCCGAAATAGATATTCCGGGTCACGCAGCGGCCTTGCTAGCTGCCCACCCCGAGCTGTCATGCGATGGTGGGCAATACCAGGTGGAAGAGCACTATGGAATATTTCCGGATGTACTGTGTCCTTGCGAACAAACCTTCGAGTTTCTTACAGAATTATTCGCCGAAGTCGCGCAACTGTTCCCTTTCGAGTATGTACACATTGGCGGAGATGAAGTTGTAAAAGACCACTGGCAAGATTGTTATCGCTGCCAACGGTTGATGCAAACTCATAACATGTCGTCGGTAGACCAACTTCACGGCTACTTCGTAGCGCGGGTAGAGACTATTCTCTCCTCACTGGGGCGCAGGGCCATCGGCTGGAATGAGGTTATGGAAGGAGAGGTAAACACCTCTACCACGATCATGTGCTGGACTGGCTTTGACGCTTGCCGCGAAGCTCTGCAGGCTGGGCACGAAGCCATCATGACGCCCGTTGAATGCACGTACTTCGATTTCTACCAATCCACTTCTCTAGATGAGCCCCAAGCCATTCACGGTCTGGCAACGGTAAAGCAGGTTTTCGACTACGATCCATTGCCTGCGGGCGTCGCTGAGAGTTTACGCCCACGCATTTTAGGCGTTCAGGCGAATGTATGGACCGAATACCTGCGCGACAATGCCTCGGTGGAGTACGCCTGCCTCCCACGCATGTGCGCATTATCGGAGGTTGCGTGGACAGGACCAGAAAGAGATTGGGGTAGCTTTTGCGAGCGGCTGCCCACCCTGCTTAGCCGGCTAGAGAACTCTGGCCACCGCGTCGCCAAAAGCATTTACAAACCATCCATTCAAATCTCTCGAGGCGAAGGGCGATCATTATCCGCAGAGATGCATTGCGAGATGCCCGGAATGCAAGTTCGCTACACGACTGATGGCAGTCACCCGCAATCTCACTCCGCACTTTATCGCCAGGCGCTAAGCATCGACAAGGACTGCGTATTGCGCTGCTGTAGCTACACACCCGCATCAGATGCGTCGTTTGGGGATGAAAGGCAAAAGTTACGCATACATCGCGGCCTCTTCCGAACAGTGTATTGGCTACGCGAAGGCCAACTAATCGCTGCCCCTGAATTGAAGAATCTGACCAACGGATGCCTGGGCGACCAGCGAATTTTCCACGGCTTTGAGTGGACGCAGTTCAACGCAACTGCCAGTGATATGGTGCTTGATTTGGTCGAAACACAACCCATCAACGGGATCAATTTGAACTTCGAAGCGGGTTCACATAGACAATTGTTTTTTCCTAGCCATGTTGAACTGCTGCTCTCTCTGGACGCAAGAACATGGACGCCACTCGCTAACGTGAACAAACAAGGCATGACAAACGGCAGAATCAAAATCAACGTGCAGGCCTTTGAGGCGCGTTACGTTCGATTGATCATTGAAAACAAAGATACCCACTATGGCCCGGAGCAGCGTCGTGCGATCACCCGCCCAGTTCACTTGGACGAACTGATCGTAGATTGACCTGACGGCCAATTCGGGTGATCCTGCACCCCTCAAAGAAAGTGGGATATTCGCATGGAACAACTATCAGGACAGGACGCTATGTTCCTGCACGCGGAGATCGACGGCCTCCCCCAGCATATTGGTGGCGTTAGCATCTATGACCAATCCACTGCGCCCGGAGGGAAAGTTCGTTTCAAGCAAATCTTGAGCATGCTGGAACGACGCCTACACCTGTCACCCATATTTCGCCGGAAGCTGGCTTTTGTGCCAGGTGGTCTGGGGCGTCCCTATTGGGTTGAAGACCCGGATTTCGACCTGGAATACCATGTCCGTCACATCGCTCTGCCCAAGCCGGGAGATTGGCGGCAACTGTGTATTTTGGCGGCACGCATCCACTCGCAACCGCTTCGCCGCGACAAGCCGATGTGGGAGATGTACGTGATTGAAGGTCTGAACAACGTAGAGGGTTATCCACCCGGCTGTTTCGCGCTATTACTCAAAGTACACCACTGCGCCATGGATGGAGCTACCGGCACACAGTTTATGAACATCGTTCATGACATGAGCCCTGAGACGATAGACCCGGGCGATCCACCCCCCTGGATTGTAGAGCGTCCGTCCCGAACACGTATGCTAGGCAGAGCCTACCTGGATGCCTGGCGTAAACCCGGCCAGGCCATGGGCTTGATCAAGGATTCAATACCGGCATTCCGTCGTATCAGAGACGCCCGTAAAAGCGGCGAGGTCAAGTTTCTGGAAGACAAACAGGCAACCCGCTTTCAGGGCAAAATTTCACGACACCGGGTAGTAGGCGCTCGAAAGTTCGACTTTGAGGCGGTGCGCGCGATCAAGAACTCCTGCCCCGGCGCCACGATCAACGACGCTATGCTGGCCATTGTTTCCGGTGGTATGCGCAAGTATCTGGAGGACAAAGAAGAGCTGCCCGATGAGACGCTAGTTACCGGCTGCCCCATAGACGTGCGCTCAGCCGAGGAACGAGCAGCAGGCGGCAACATGGTCGGATTCATGAACGTGGGTCTGCGCTCAGATATCGAGGACCCGGCTAAACGATTGGCGGCCATTCACGAAGAATCAAAGTCAGCAAAAGCCTATGCAGAAGCGCTGGGACCGCGTTTTGCTGTAGATCTGACAGACGTGCTGCCCGGTAATGTCCTCTCACTGGCGGTGCGCACTGCGTCGGCCACGGGCCTTGCCGAGGCCAGCGTCATGTTCAATACGATTGTGACTAATGTTCCCGGAGCACCGTTTCAGCTGTACATGTGCGGAGCAGAACTCATCGACTCAATCAGTCTTGGGCCGCTGCTGCCCAACGTAGGCCTCTTCCAAATCGTCTACAGCTCGGTGCAAGATAAGAAAGGTACCGTTACCCTGTCCTTCACTGCCTGCCGTGACATGATGCCGGATCCAGGTTTTTACGCGGAGTGTGTGCAAAAATCCTTTGACGAACTTTACGCAGCCACTGTCGGCTAAGAATATCTAACTCGACAGGCTCTACAGGAATTGCGAGATCAGCTGATGCACATTGACTCTCGCTTTGAGTCTGCTGGCTAATAGGAACATCCCACCCAGCTTTCTGTGAAAGTAGACCGCGTCCGTGGGCGGCGCCTGCCAGAAGTCCCGAAACGCGGTCACCTCTTCCGCCCGCTCTGACATTCGTCGTGACATATCCGAGGCGGCAAAATCATAGGCCTCATCTTGTTGCAGCGGTTCCAATGCCATTAAAAACAGTTCCAGCACCAGTTCGCGGTATTCACTGTCCTCATCTCCCATGGCATAACCAACACGTTCGGCAGCAGCAACCAGTCGTTTTCGATTACCCGCGATAGCCGCTTTTGCAAGACTACGATAACCATTCACAAAGCTGGCCTTGAAGCGGCGGGTCGCACCGAAATCCAATAGGACTATTTTTCCACTGGAGCGATCGTACTGATAATTTGCGAAGTTAGGGTCGGTTTGTACCATCCGCAATTCAAACAGTTCACGGAACATCAATTCAATGAGCGCAGACATGACTTGATCGCGTTCCGCCTGAGGCAGATCCGCAATCGACTCGATAGGTTGACCACCAACATAGGTCATGGCCAACACGGTTTTTCGGGTCAATTCCGGCAGCACCTCGGGGACCAAAAAACGGTCATCGCCATCAAGCAGACCGCCAAAGGCCGCCAGAAACTCTGCTTCTTTGTTATAGTCAGCTTCGTCTTGCAATTGTGCCTTGGCATCGTCGAGCAATGGGGCTATATCAAATTCCGCCGGCAGCAAACCTGACAGTTTCAACAGCGCGGCGATATTATCGACGTCCGCATTGATGCTGCCAGCCACCCCCGGATACTGCACTTTCAGCACAATCTCTTTACCTTCAGGAGAGAACGTCCGGTGGACCTGGCCGATAGAAGCCGCCGCCAGAGGCTTGTGCTCAAAACCATAAAACTGCGCCTCCCAGTCGGCGCCATAGGCCTCTGACATCACCTGATCTAACTGCCCTGGAGGCATGTAACGCGCATCGGATCGAAGTCGGGCGAGAATGTCTGCCAGTTCGCGGGGTAAAAAATCTCCCGTATCCATGGACAAAATTTGTCCCACTTTCATGGCTGCACCGCGCATTGTGGCTAACTGGTCTGCCACTCGGCGTGCATTGGCGGGGGTAAGCAGCATGTCCTTTGCTTTGGGGCGTTTACCGGCCCGCAATTGGCGCGTACCTTCCGCCAGCATACCGCCGGCTACACCACCCGCCATTCGGGCAACGCGTGCAAACCGCCCTACTCGGGAAGTCGGTATCGCCTTGTGGTCGTCGTTTGACTTGTCACTTTTTGCCAAGTTGCTCCCGCTCCTGCCATGCTGCTACGTGGGCTTCAATCATGTCGCAAGCATTGAACTGGGCGTCTAACACCGCGATAAAGTTAAATACGCCAGTAAGCTTGCGGGCGATCAGTGCAAAATCACGCGAGGGTGGAGTAAAGTGCCGGCTCGCCGCTGATGCAGCCGCCTGCCTACCCGCGCGCTTCATCAATCGAGAGCTTGCCCAGCAGTACTCGCCGTTATCGTTTAGATATTCTGGGGGTAACAGTTCGGCGGGGCGCAGGGGTTCCAAAAGGTGCAGACAGAAGTCGGCAAAGAGCTGCTTACCCTCATCACTGGCATCGGGTTGCAGACACCCAAGTCCCATCAGCCCATCGACAATCCGTGGCACGTTCTGTTGCTGACTCGCAGCTATCGTCTCTCGAAGGTGGAATAAAAAATCCTCAGAGCAATCCAGAACCGAGCCGAAATCCAAAAGGGTCAACTCGTCATTGGCCTTCTTTTTACGCCTGTCATCCAGGCGCAGCAGATAATTACCGAAGTTTGGATCAGTCTGCAGGAGTCCCCAATCGTAGAGCTCACAAAAGAACAGCTCGAGCATGGCTTTACCCAGCGCGTTTCTGCGCTGCTGCGAGAGCGCACTCACATCGGGGTCGATAACGGAATACCCTTCGATAAACTCCATCGCCAGCACGTCATTAGAGCAGTAGTCCCGATAGAGCACAGGCACATGGTAGTGCACGCCCTCGAACTCAAGCCCTGACACCAGAGCCGCCATTTCCTCGGTGAGCCTGGCTTCGCGGTGGTAGTCGATTTCGTTGTGCAAATGTGAGCGCAGAGATTGCATCCAGCTGTCGAGATCCCGTCCGGATTTTACCCAGCGGGCCAACACCAGCATCTTCACGACAGCATCGAAGTCACCATCGATCATGTCGGCCAGCCCGGGGTACTGCACCTTGATACAAATCCATTCGCCCGTTGACCTGATTTTGGCCAGGTGCACCTGCGCAAGAGAAGCGGCGGCTATTGCTTCGGGTTCGATCTCCAGCTCGTGAAACCGCTCTCCCAGTGAATCGCGAACAAAAGACTCCAGCGCGTCCCAGTGCAAGGGTTCGGTCTGATCGGATAAATCACGCAGGGCATTCACTAGCACCGGTGGCAGAAAATGCTCGCCAAACAAAGCCAGCATCTGGCCAATTTTGACGTAGGTGCCTTTCAATCGGCCAAGCTCAGCTGCGAATCGCTGTGCCTCTCGCTGGGCAAATTCTGACTGCGGGTCCTCGTCGCTGCGCCCCATCACTCGAGACACAGCAGAATCGACAGCCAGTGCACCTCCAGCGCGTAGGCCAGCCACAGACACAGACAGACTGCGACCTAGAGCCTTGGTGGGAAAGAGTGTTTTTTTCGGTTTGGCCACGTATAACCTCTACAACTGTGGACCGGAGTGAGCGTACGCTCAACCCTGTTCAGGCATTTCCAGGGGCTCGCCCTTCTCGTTAGCACGCAGATAGCCGGGGCGAGCGGTAAGGCGCTCCATATAAGCCAGTGTCTGTGGCTTTATGCGTTCGTCCAGCTTTAGGGCTTTGGCAAAAATCAACGCATAACACACCGCGACGTCCGCTACCGTAAACCGGTTATCAACCAGATATTCGTTGTTCTCAAGATGCGCATCCAGGCGTCGCAGCCGGGCAATAAACCACTTAGCGTAGTCATCGGCCACCGCCTGTTTTTCTGGCGTTGGCTCCAGGTAGTAGTAGCGCATAGAGATTGTTTGCGGAAACGTTAGGGTGGCGTCTGCGTGGTGCAACCAGTTGAGGTAAGCACCGTATTCGGGGTGGTCTGGCCGCAACCCGAAATCATACTGCTGGTGTCTATCCACGAGATACTGGCAGATGGCCGAGGATTCCGTCATATGCACATCGCCATCAACGAAATACGGAACGGTGCCCAATGCGTTCACATCGAGGTAATCTCGTTTAAAGACGCGGGGAGGAAACGGCAGGATTTCAAGATCGTAGTCCAGACCCATTTCTTCCAGGGCCCAGAGTGGCCGCAGCGAACGCGACCCGGCGCAATGCCAAAGTTTCATTAGAAGTCTCCACTCAAGAAAAGTAATTATTATGGGGAGCGGATACTACCGGAGTGATTCACTGCTCGTACAGTGCGACAGGTCAATATTTTCATGCTAGGACGCAATATTATTCCCAGCACTGGGAGGCCCCGTGGCGGTCAAGTTAGGCCACAGGAATCGGCCCACCGTTGTTGCTAATGCGCTTGCGGAGTGCAGAACCCCCGCTTATGCGGGGGCTATGAAATGACAGAAGTACAGTCCGTCGACCTATAGTCGACGGGCGTTACTCAATCTCACCCGTTTCCAGCCGCGTGGCATGAATTTGCTCGAGCTTGTAAAGGGCTTGTTGTAGCTCGAAGAAGCCATGCCAGTGGGCGTAGTCAGCGGCGCCCATCATCGCGCCCTGTCTCGCCCTTCGACCCTCGTGGTGCCATAAGTGGTAGTAGACTATCTGGAACTCATCCGTCCAGGGGTTCTCCTTCAACAAACCTTTCTCTTTCAACTCATCGAGCATGGCCGTTGCCGGTTCGTAGTAAGCCTCGTTATAAAGCATGACGGCCTTATCGCCCTGTTTGAAGAAGCCATCTGTATGCGTCGTGCTGTGGCAGTTGCTGCACACTTTCTTCATTTTCTCCCGCCCAGCCGGGCCATCACCCAACAGGGGGCTCAGCACATCATCTGAGCCGCGGACATTGGATTTTTTAGCCCAAAGATTCCAATACAGGCGCTCGCTCACGTTGTGGGTCACACTCAACTCACCGATACCGCTCATATGACAGGTCGCACAGGTAGGACCGCGATAGTCACCGGGCTCCCAGGCATCCGGGGCTGAATCCATGGTCCACTCATCGCCCTCGGTGTTGAACAAATGACCGTGCTTGGAGTTGTTGAAAATTTCGATATTGGGGTGGTCTGGTCCCAGGTGACAAGAGGCGCAGGCATTGGGATTACGCGCCTCTGCAATCGAGAACTTGTGGCGACTATGACAAGCGGTGCAACTACCGGTGCTGCCATCGGGATATATATTGCCCATGCCGTTGTTCGGCCAGGTTTCTGGCGTCGGCCGGTTGTTTTCGTCCAGCTTGATCTCGGTGCCGTGACATTGCATGCACCCCGTCTCGCCGGGAGCACCCGAAAACTCGGGGTGTTCGCGCCCTTCGTGCACGACCTGCAGCGCATGCAGGTTATCCTTGGGAATGATCTGGTGATATGCGCGGAAGTGACCTGAAGAATCAAACTGTTTTTTAGCATCAATGTGGCAGCGGCCACACACATCGGGTGACACCAGTGGCGATACAAATACTGGTGTGTCTTCGACGTTGGCGTGGCGCATGGCATGTGGCGCATCTTCAGGTACCGCGTGGCAATCTATACAGGAGATTCCAGCATGGGCGTGCCGGCTATCGGCCCAGTCAGCGACCTGTCCAGGCGACACCTGCTGATGACAGGTTATGCACGCTTTACCCTCTTCGGTTAGACCACGGTCGATCTTCAGTGTCTTGACCTGCGCAATACTAATGGCTGTATCAGCCACCGACCCTGCGGCAAAGCAAAGCACTACCAAACACAATCCTGTTTTCAGAAGGCGCTTCATTGTTTATCTCCTTGGTTTTTTTGCCATCCCAGTTGTTCAAGGTGATAGCCCAGTCGGTTGTGCCCCACGTGCTTGTGGCACTCCACGCAATTGTATTCATCTGGTTCTCGGAAATAGCGGCGATGCGAACGAAATGCCTTACGATTGCCCTCGCTAGCGGTCTCCAAATATTTATGGCACTCGAGGCAACTCGAATCGTAAACAAACTCCTCGCGTCGCTCCCTGATGGCGTGCCAGTCAACCTCGTGAGGCTCTTTAAGCAACTCCATCAGCGGGTCTTTAATCCCGTGCTTGGCTTTTACCCAGAAGTAATGCAGCGAATTATCGTGCGGTAAGTGGCAATCGTTACACGCGGCTCGCACACCCTGAGGATTATTACCGCCGTGAACATCTTCGCGGTAGGCCCTGGCAATGGGCTCATAGGCATGACAACTGGTGCAAAATTCATAGTCGGAAGTGGCATGAAAAGCGGTGTCCATGGCCATCCAGCTAACGACAGCGCCAACCCCGAGTCCAGCGAGGACAAGTGCGATGCGTAACAGTTTCACGTGAGTCTTCATCCCCATTAGTTTTATACGCGCTAACCACTTTCTTACACACGGAAGAAAACACGTATTTATTATAAGGAAATAATAGCAGAGGTTTCAGGCACTGCAATTAGACCAAAGCACAATCGGTTCAAAAGTCGCAGCCAAAGTAAAAAGTGCGGTACCCTGCCTGAAACTCTTTTACTCTCTTAGTGGAACACCTCCCTAGCAATGATCGATGTAAAAATGTGGGGCCGCGCCCTGGCGCAAATGCCCAAACTCTCCCAGAGCGAATGGCAGGCGCTGGACCCGGTCGCCAAATGGCTGATCGCTTGCCGAGCCTCAGTGTTGTTTATGACATTTACCGCTGCCGCCCTCGGTGGACTCATGGCCTGGCGAGCGGGTGTGTTCCAATGGGATTTGTGGCTTGCCACCGTATTGGGGCTGATGTTCGCCCACGCTACCAATAATTTGCTTAACGATTACACCGATTCACGTCGCGGAATCGATAAAGATAATTACTATCGCAATCAATACGGCGTGCACGTGCTTGAAGATGGACTGATGAGCGAAGGCCAATTCTGGCGCTATGTGGGAGTCACCGCCGGCGTCGCCCTACTACTAGGCTCTTGGCTTATCTATCAGCGCAGCGGGCTTACTCTGGATCTGATGCTGGCCGGGGCCTTTTTCGTTCTGTTTTATACCTGGCCATTAAAATACTACGGCCTTGGAGAGCCAGCTGTACTGCTGGTCTGGGGTCCGCTCATGGTTGGCGGCAGCTATTATGTGCTCGCTGGTTCCTGGAGTTGGGACGTCACCTGGTTAAGTTTAGTATTTGCCCTGGGGCCCACCACGGTGCTGTTTGGTAAACATACCGACAAGCTCGAAGCCGACAAAGCCAAAGGGGTTAACACCCTCCCCGTGCTGCTTGGCGAACGGTTGGCTCGTCACAGCGTCGTAGCCATGGTCGCCTGCCAGTACCTGTTATCGGCTGGGCTAGTCATCATGGGTAGTTTTGGTTGGCCACTGCTGGTCGTGCTGGCCAGTCTGCCAGGAGCAAAGCAGCTGATGACAACCTATGGCCAGCCCAAGCCTGCTGAACCTCCCGCTAACTACCCTGAAGGGGTCTGGCCGCTGTGGTTCTCTGCCTATGCCTTCAGGCATACCCGACGGTTCACCTCTTTGTTTTTGCTTGGCGTCATTGCAGATACGTTACTGAACTAGGGATTTTGTCTGGAAATTCGCCACTGCGTGATTCACAATTAAAAAAACGCCAGATAGGGATAGCATGGCCGACAACAACAAAGAGAACTGGTTTCGCTCATTGTTCCAACCTTCCGCCAGTCGATCCATAGCTGCACTGGTCGGCATTGGCATTATCCTGGGCGTTGCAGGGTGGCTGACGTTTGACGCAACGCTGCATGCCACCAGCACCGACAAGTTTTGTACCAGCTGCCACGAGATGGAAATACCGTTGGCTCAGTTGCAAAAAACCAGCCACTACAACAACTCCAGCGGCGTGACCGCCGGTTGTTCCGACTGCCACGTGCCGCAGGAATTCGTACCCAAGATGATTCGCAAGGTCGAAGCCGCCCGCGAAGTATGGGGTACCTTTACTGGCATTATTGATACTCCCGAAAAATACGCCGCTCACGCGCCAGCGATGAAAGCCAGAGAGATCAACCGACTGAAGTCCAACGACTCTCAGGAGTGCCGCAACTGCCACGATGCAGAGCACATGCTATCGGTCATTCAGACATCCAAGGCCCAGCGTTATCACCGCGCCCTGGCCAATAACAAGAAAACCTGTATCGACTGCCACGCGGGGATCGCGCACCCGGACAATTCCGGCTAGCCCTACCCCCGCGCAGGTCGCATTTTTCGGGGGAGAAAAATGAAACACTATCTGCGCGCCTTGCTGCTACTGGGCACCCTGTCACCGGTCGCCCTGGCTATTGGCCAAACCACCGAAGATGCCGGACAATGTCTGGATTGCCACGACTACGGTGACGACTCGCCGGTTCACGAAGTTTTGTCCAGTGCCCACGGAATAGGCCTGGAGGCAGGTGATCCCACCGGGCGCAAAGCTTGCCTGGATTGTCACGGCAATAGCCCAGATCACATGCGAGCGCCGCGCCGCAACTCACCGGACGTCAGCTTCGGCCCCCGCTGGAGCGCCAGCGCCGCAGATCAGGACGAAACCTGTCTCAACTGCCACGAAGACAATACCGCTCAAAACTGGCAACACTCACTGCATATGCACAACAACGTCACCTGTGTGACCTGCCACGATGTACACCAGGAACAAGACAAAGTGCAATTCGCCGATCAGCAGGCTGAAGTGTGCACTGTCTGCCACAAGGCAGCCAAACAGGGCATTCACGGCATGGAGCGACGCAAGAAACGCAATCCGCCCTGCTCCGAATGCCATAACCCCCACGATCACGAGTCGGCTCAGCACCAGATGCTCGCCAACCGCTCCTCCGGCTGCCTAACCTGTCATGACATGGGAAGGATGGCTCAAAGCGAGCGGGTAAGTGCCAAAGCCAAGAGTTACCACAAGGTCATGACTAATCCCGACCGAACTTGCATTGACTGCCATGACGGTGTCGCCCACGCACCCACCGATAGCGTCACAGCCCTGCAGACAACTGCTGTGAATAAGCGCGCCGTGACCTTGTTTTATCCTGGCATGACCGACAGCACCTGGTTACTGGAGAATCACCCGGGGTCCCAGCCGCTGCGTCAGGGAGCCAACTGCCAGCAATGTCATCGAGGCGAAGAAGCCAGCATGGGTGAAGCATTAGGCGACGGAAGCATCGCCGCCACACACCGTGCCGTTGACGTTGAATTCAAACGTGTTGAAGCCGCGCTCAACATCACCTTGAGTTGGAAGGGCTCAGACGAAGACCTGCAACTCGCGTTAATGTGGGGTGACGATACCAACCCAGCCTATGCCCGCGGCGGATGCTTTGCAGCCTGTCACGATGACCTGAAAGGCATGTCACGAGACCGAGGGCAGGTAAATTCCAAGTATCTGGCGGTATCTCGCCAACAACGCCAGCAGATAGGACGGCCAGCCATACTGCAGGATCAGGCGACGCTGGAGGAACTCAAGGCGCAGGGGAATTTCGCGGAAATTTGGCAACTCAACCTGAAAAGCGGAGACCTTAAAGTCGCCCAAATGCTGGCAAATACAGAATGGCAGGACCCAAAATTGATCTCGGTCAACAAGAGCCATGATCAGGGTGTATGGACGGTAGAGCTGAGCAGCGCTATGGGTAATACTGAAAACAGGTTGAATATTAGCCAAGGTAGACGATACACCGTTGGGATTGCACTCAATGGCGCAGAAAACCCAGGCGGTAAACACTGGGTATCACTGCCATTGACCTTTAGTGTTGTTGGTATCGACACTGACTTTACAGCTGAGTGACCGTTGATGATAAAAACACACGTCCAGGTTGCATTTTTTCTCTGCTGCACATTGCTGGCAGGCATTGCCTCGGGGGCAGATGAGCCCGGCTGTCTCGATTGCCACACCGCTGACGCTGATACCCCTGTGCATGCGGTGTTCAGCAGCGCACACGGCAACCTGAATGGCGGCGGTGCTGCAACCTGCACCACCTGCCACGGTGCCAGCGAAGCTCACGACCGCCGCGGCCGACGTAATCCACCGGATGTAAGCTTCGGGCCCAAGTGGCAATCTGATACTAATGTCCAGAATGCCAGCTGCCTTAACTGTCATGAAAAAACCGGCGGAAAAATGTTGTGGCTGGGCAGCGAGCACGAACAGGAGAACCTGGTTTGCGCCGATTGTCATAACTCCCACGCCCAGCGTGATCCCTCCTTGGACAAAGTACTGGCGGGCGAGCAGTGCGTCAGCTGCCACACCCGACAGCGCGCGGAAATGCGACTACCTTCCAGGCACCCCATTGCAGAGGGCAAAACCGCCTGCACCGATTGTCATAACCCACATGGCAGCGCCACCGACGCGGCCCTGCATCAGGTAACGCTCAACGATAACTGCTACAGCTGCCATGAAGAGAAACGCGGGCCTATGCTGTGGGAACACGAACCGGTCACCGAAGACTGCTCGACGTGTCATACCCCACATGGTTCGGTCAACGATCGCCTGTTGACCGCCCGCGGCCCGACCCTTTGCCAAGGGTGCCACTCCGCCGCCTTCCACCCCAGCGTACCCTATGGCGGCGAAGGCCTACCCAGCGGCAGCAGTAACCAAAACCTGATTGGCAAAAATTGCATGAACTGCCACTCACAAGTGCACGGGTCTAACCACCCGTCAGGAGCGCGGCTGACACGATGAAACACCGCACACACATACCGTTTCAACTCACCGCGATCAGCGCTATGGTGTTGATAACAGGCAGTGTTGTGGCACAAACCGAAGCGCCAGAGGCCGAGAGCCCCTATGCGCCACTGTTGGTGGAAACCAGGCCTCTGAACACGCGGTGGCAGACTGACTATGCCGGCGGAGTGCAACTGGGTGCGGGATACACATCAGACGACAACTACATGTTCGGCCAGTACAACGGCCTGCACGAGAGCGGCACAACCGTTATCGGAAACCTTCGCTGGCAAGACTTCAGTGAAAGCGAGAGCTACTGGCGCGCCTCAATTTCTGATTTGGGGTTGGATACCCGGGAAGGCGAATTGCTTTGGGGCCGCAGCGACAAACTGCGCATAAAGTTGGGTTTCGACTCGCAAATTCAGGTGCGCAACAATACCGGCGAAACACCGTTTGGCGGATCGGACAGCGCATTGCAGCTTCCAACGAATTGGGAGACCGGCAACACCACGTCTGACTTCGGGCAACTGGAGGCAAGCCTTTATCGCTTTGATCGGGAACTGGAGCGCGACACTCTGTTTGCAGGGGTTGAGGCCAAACTAAGTGACAACTGGCGCATCGATAGCAGCCTGTCCTACGAAGAGAAACAAGGCACCAGTGATACTGCCGGCGCCATGTATGTTGATGCGTCCGCAGGCGATGCCGCATTCCTACCCATGCCGATAGATTATCGCACCACCGAATTTGATGTAGGCCTTATCTACGGCAACGGCAAACTCAACATGGAAGGCCGCTTAGATTACTCGGACTTCGACAACAAAGACGATGTGTTGGTGTGGCAAAACCCCTACAGCTCCCGCTATCCGGATAGTGCCGGAGGCATGGGCCTGGCCCCAGATAACGATCAGCTGAGGGGACGCATCACCGGCCAGTACATCATTACGCCCACCGCCCGCTTCCAGTTTGATGGCAGCTACGGGGTGGCCAATCAAGATCAGGACTACCTCGACTACAGCATCAACCCTGCTGCCAGTATCGTCGAGCCACTGCCGCGCGACTCGTTTGATGGTGAGGCAACAACCGGCACCTTGAATGCAAAGCTATGGTTTAGACCTCTTAACAAACTCGATATAGAAGCTTTCTATAAGGGTCGCGAGCGGGATTATGACAACCCCCGCGACGGCTATCGCTATATCCGCGGCGACGGGCTAAGCCAGCCTCGCGAGGCGCTCACGGTCTATAACACTTCTCACCACTTCATTTCCCAGACCACGGGGCTTGAAGCGACTTATCGAATGCCCAAACGCAGCCGGCTCACAATGGAGTACGCCTACGAAAACATAGAGCGGGAGAATACTGCAGTTGAGGAGACCAAAGAAGACCGGGTGACGGTGGGCTACCGGATTCAACCCACGCCAGAATTTACGACTCGCATCGAGTTTTTATACGGCAACCGAAACGCCAGTACTTATCAATGGGATCAGCGTTACTACGCACTACTAGACACACAATTGATTAACGCAACACCTGACAATCAGCGCTATATCAACCATCCCGAACTCAGCCAGTATTACATGTCCAACCGTGTCCAGGAGCGAGGGAAACTGGATCTGGGCTGGCTGCCCACGGAACACTGGAACCTGATTTTCAACCTGTTGGTGCAAAACGACGACTACGATAAAACCTACACCGGCCTACGCTACGCTTACTGGGAGCGTTACCACTTCAGCGCCAGCTACAACCCTTCTGCCGAGGTATCCGCTACCTTCTATGGCGGTTTTGATCAGTTTGACTCTGAGTTAATGGGGCGCAGCTTCCGTGGTGGCAATGAAAAAAATGCCTTTGAAATTTATCCGCCGCTGCCCCAGGCCAGCGATCCCAGCCGCGACTGGCGCACCGACACAAGTGATGAAAGCGTGACGGTCGGTGCAAATCTGAATTGGCAACCCACGGACAAGCTCGATCTGGAAGCCGACTACAGTTTCGTTGATACCCAAAGCGACCAAAAATTCAGAAGTTATGGCGCTGCCGATGTAAGCCCGGAAAATCTACCCAGCATAGACACGACCCTGCATCACTTTGTCGCCAGCGGCACATGGCACATGCGGGAAGATTTGTCGTTGAAGCTCGACTATCAGTACTACCGTTACAGCTCTGATGATTGGGCGCTGCAAGGCGTGCAAGCAAACACGATCGACAAGGTATTGACGTTTGGGGCAAGAAACCCCAACGAAAAAATTCATTACGTGG
The DNA here is from genome assembly GCA_039986455.1 of Halioglobus sp. Taxonomy (GTDB): domain Bacteria; phylum Pseudomonadota; class Gammaproteobacteria; order Pseudomonadales; family Halieaceae; genus Halioglobus. The sequence continues at coordinate 13,427 of JBDWQQ010000096.1, read as the reverse complement.
GTGTATCAGCGATTTATCGCTGGCAGTAACACCAACCATGCCCTGAGGGGCGGGAGAGCAGAACCATGGGAACTCATACACGCAACTGGTTAATGGCGGCAACGCTGGGCCTTCTGGTCGCCTGTGGCGGAGGCGGCGGCGGAGACCGCGCTTCAGGTGTCGAACCCGGGCCACCCCCAAGCGTCCCCGTTCCGCCACCGCCTCCCATCGTTCCGGCACCCAACCCCGTGCCCTATGCCGAGGCTGAAACGTTACTGGCAACGATCACCAGTGCCACCCTGGATGGAGATAATCGAGCAACCGTTGAATTTCAACTCACCAATGAAGATGGCACCGCCATTCTCGATCTGGAGGTTGATAATGTCCGTTTTACCATTGCCAAACTGCAGGGCAGTGCACTGGGCAACCTCACTGGCACCTGGCAGTCCTACGTCAATGTGGTAGCAACGCCACAGGTGGGCACCGGGACAGAAGACCGCCTGCAAGCCACCTACGAGCGTGATGGCGTGTTCACCAATAACGAAGACGGCACCTATACCTATACCTTTCAGGTCAGCCTTAGCGACCTTCCAGCGGATGTGCTGGCGCAGGCAGAAGTGGAGGAGCTTGATCTGGGCTTTGAAGGGGACCGCACTCACCGTGTTGCCATGCAGTTCGATGGCAATCCCAATACAACGGCCAACCCAATCTACGACTGGGTTCCGGACACCGGCGCAACGGCAGGTATATTCAACATGGATATCGCCGCCACTGCCAACTGCAACAGCTGCCACGATCCACTGGGTATCCACGGCGGTAATCGCCAGGAAGTACAGTACTGCGTGACCTGCCACAACACAGGCTCCACCGACCCGGACAGCACCAACACTGTAGATATGAAGGTGATGATTCACAAGATTCACCGGGGTGCGAGTCTGCCCAGCGTTCAGGAAGGCGGCCGTTACGTGATCTATGGCTTTAGAAACAGCGAGCACGATTACTCCATGCTGCATTACCCGCAAGACATCCGAAACTGCGTTAACTGCCACGCGGGCACAGCCACCGGCGCAGGCCGAGATGACCTGACACTGACCTCACAGGGTGACAACTGGGCCTATGTCCCCTCAGGCGCTGCTTGCCAAAGCTGCCACGATGCCGGCTTTGCACCGGGGCACATTGAAGGCAAAGACGATACCGAATGTGCCAGCTGTCACTCCGCCGGTGGCCGTGCCGGCAGCGTTGAGGACAGTCATCGCAATTTGATTGCTGAAGCGAGCGATACCTTCGAAGCCGAGATTCTGGATGTCACCAATACCATGCCCGGCGAAAACCCCGTCGTCAGGTTCCAGATCACCAATCCGCAGACCGGAGATGCCTACGACATTAAAAACGACCCTGTTTTTGAGCCCTTTGGTGTGCGCATTGGCGCCGCTTGGGACACAGACGATTACACCAATGCCGGCAATGGCGGTGACAACGCCAGCAATGCCCAAACAGATGCCATCCTGGGTTCTACCGACAACGGAGACGGCACGTACTCCGTCACCATGCCAATAGCCATACCAGACGGGAGTCAGGCCCCTGGCATAGCAGCCACAGGCAGCGGTGCGGCCACTATCGAAGGCCATCCAGTGGTGGATGTCGACGGTGACGGTGAAGCGGAAGATATTCCCCTGACCAACGCCCACGCCTTCTTCTCAATTGATGAGGCTGACGGGAGCGCGGTGGCAAGGCGCACATCCGTTGAACTGGCCAGCTGCAATAGTTGTCACTCAACGCTGTCACTGCACGGCAGCAATCGCACTGACGATATCGACGGTTGCGTGACCTGTCACAACCCCCGAAATACCGACAAGCGCGTGCGCGAGGTCGCAATGGACCCACCCACCGATGGCAAGGACGAGGAGTCCATCGACTTTAAAACCATGGTGCACGGTATTCACGCTGCCGCAATGCGCGAAAACGCGCTGGAAATTGTGGGCTTCCGGGGATTCAGCACCCATCGTTACACTGAGGAGCTTGTGCACTACCCGGGTGATTTGACCAATTGTACTAGCTGCCACACTGACGATGGCTACACGCTACCGCTGGCACAGGGTATTCTGGGCACGACTATCGATACCGGAGCGGATCGTGCTGATCCGACTGACGATACGGTTGTTACGCCAACCGCAGCAGTCTGTTCCAGCTGCCACGATGATCAGGTGGCGAAGTCTCACATGACCTCCAACGGCGGCAACTTTGCCACCACCCAGGAGGCCATTGACAGTGGTGAAGTGGTAGAAGAATGCTCAGTCTGTCACGCACCGGGACGGAACTCTGATGTTTCTGAAGTGCACAACCCTCGCTAGCCACTGAACCCAACAGCAGGGCCCGCTGCAAAGCGGCCCCTGCTAACTTACAAAAACCCCATCCAACACTTGGTTCGTTGCGTATACCTACGTATATTGGCGTCCCATGAAATATATCGGCAGCGAAAACTTTGATCACGACCAACCCCCCCGGGTTGGCGTACTTGTCACCAACCTCGGCACTCCCCAAGCGCCTACGAGGAAGGCTCTGCGCACCTATTTGAAACAGTTCCTTGCTGACCCCAGAGTGGTCGAAGTGCCACGCCTTGTTTGGTGGTTCATCCTCAATGGCATCATTCTCAATCTGCGCCCGGCCCGCTCCGCAAAAGCCTATGCCAGCATCTGGACTGATGAGGGGTCACCTTTAATGGTGCATACGCAAGCGCAGGCCGCGAGGCTCAAAGAGTCCCTGGAAGGACTCTATGGAGACGAGGTCATTGTTGATTTTGCCATGCGCTATGGTTCGCCCTCTATCGATAGTACGTTGCAGTCAATGATGGAGCGAGGCGTGCGCAAGTTATTGGTACTGCCCCTCTACCCGCAGTATTCCGGGCCTACCACTGGCTCGACCTTCGATGCCATCGCCACGGATTTTAGCCAAAGGCGCTGGCTACCCCAGCTTCGTTTTGTCAGTCACTACTGCGATCACCCCGGATATATTGCAGCGCTTGCGGCGAGCATACAGGCCTACCGAGCAGAACACGGAGAAGCTGAAAAGCTCATATTTTCTTATCACGGGGAACCGATGCGCTATCTAGAGCAGGGAGACCCTTATCACTGCCAGTGCCTGAAAACGACACGATTAGTCGCCGAACTATTAGGACTGGCCGAGGAAGAGTACACCAGCTGCTTTCAATCGCGATTTGGTCGTGAGGAGTGGTTAAAGCCTTACACCGATGACACTCTGAAAGGTCTTGCTGCTAACGGGACTAAGTCGGTTCAGGTGATATGCCCAGGCTTCAGTGCCGATTGTTTGGAAACAATAGAAGAAATCGGCATCGAGAACCGCGACTACTTCATTGAAGCAGGCGGCGAGAGCTTCCACTACATCCCGTGTTTAAACGACAACCGGGAGCACATAGAAGCCCTCACCCAACTATCGGTTGAGAATCTTCGAGGCTGGCTCGAAAGAGCCAGCTGAGCTACTCGCCTAGCAGCGTAGCGACAATAGCTTTGAGCTGTTCTTCGCTAAACTCGGCATTGTCAGCATGACGTTTGATACTGCTGTCAGACGCTGTTGCTAGCACTTCCTCTGCGCTCATGCCCTCCCAATCTTCAGCGGGAACATGACAATCCAGACACAATTCTTCATCCCCGGAGAACGCGGGCAAACTGATGAATGCGGACGCAATCAAAGCAAACATTAATGATTTCATTTTCACTGACCTTGTTTTTGAATAATTTACCAGTAACGATATAGCATATGAAAAGACACTGCTCTACCCCAACCCTGAGTTTCAATCAGATTCCGAAGGCGCATCTATGATTCAAAAACGGTTTTATTCGCTAATCTTCTTGTTTGCGACCCTGCTTGTGACAAGCTCCTTGGCACAGGCACAGGCACAGGCACAGGCACAGGATAATATTCTACTGATCGATACTCGCTCTCCAGCAGAATATGAGCAGGGGCATGCACAAGGCGCTGTGCTAATTCCCTATGACGCGATAGAGGCCGGGATTCTAAAACTATCACCGGCAAAAGATACGCCAATCTACCTGTACTGCGGCAGTGGTGGCCGAGCGGAAATTGCCCGCAAGCGCTTGGAACATCGAGGTTATACCCAGGTGACCAACCTTGGCGGCTTGAGTGATGCTAACGCATTTATCGAGTCGAGTGAGGAGTCACCTTAAATCCAGCGACGAACTCGCTGGCAGTAAGCGGGAAACTCCTCAGGGAATAGATCTGCCAACATCTGCTCTTCAGGAAGAATGAAACGAAATTGGATAATCACCACGAAAATCACGGGCATCAGAAAAGCCGTAGCCGCACCGACGACAACCGCGCAACCCAACAAAACCAGCGCCATCCCCAGGTACATGGGATTGCGGGTAAATCGATAGACACCGCTGGTCACAAGCGCGCGCACATCTTTGAACGGTATTAGATCGGTGTCGGCCTGCTTAAATAAGCCGCCCGCAATCACCAGCATTGCTAGCCCTGCCAACAAAATCAAACTTCCAGCTATCTGGCCGGCCGTACTGGTAAATCTCGCGCCCGGGAAGTATTCGTTACAGACGAACTGAGCGACGATACCGAACGCCAGCCACATGGGTGGGTAGATTACACGCTTAACACTGGCCATCGTTTTGCTCCTAACCGTGGTGAATAGCAGCGGGCTCTAGAGCGCCAATGCCATAGGCAATGACAATACCCAGCAGAAACGCGAGGGTCAATTTACCCCGGTCATGGCTGTGGAAGTGAACTTCCGGCAGAAGGTCCGAAAGCGCAATACAGATAAAGGCGCCCGCGGAAAAGGCCAGAGCGCCGGCAACGATTGCGTCGCGGGCGGAGGCTACATGATCTACGCCAAAGAAGAACAACAAGGCCCCCAAGGGGCACATAAAGGCGAATAAGAGATTAGTCGTAGCCCTGGCGCCTTTGTCCCATCCCCCCGCTTCCATTACCGTGGTTATGGACATGGCATCCAATGGCTTGTGCAGCAAAATAGCCAGAAAGACGCCAAAACCGGCCAATGCCGCTGTAGTCCCTTCAGCACTCTCTCCCAACATCACCGCCCCAAGGGCGACCCCATCGATTAGGGTGTGTAGGGCCAAACCAAGGGCAATACCCACCCAACTCAGGCTATGGGCGGCCGGCTGATGATCATGGGTATGGTGGTGACCGTGGTCGTGATGTTCGCCCTCGGCGCTACTGAAGTCGTGCTGGTGAAAGTGGAACATGCGCAACAGTAGCAACATGGTTATCAATCCCACCATCAGCCACCACACGCTGTTATCCACCGCTCCCGCCTCACTCGACATGGCGATGCTATGGGGCAGCAGGTGGTAAAAAGCCACGCCAAGCATTAAACCGGACACCAGGCTCATCACCAGCTGGGTGCGGGTATGGGTCATTCTCACCCAATTGGGCAGCAAGCCGCCCGCCAGCGAGAAGCAGGCTATCGCGATTGAATAGGCTATAAGGGTGAGCGTGGGTGACGCAGACATGAACAGGTATTGCCCCGTTTGGTAAAGCGGTCGATTATTTCATACTCAGTGCAGTTAGGACTAGCAAAGCCTGAGCCCAATGATTGATTTGGTCAGTACCCCCTGTCGGGAAGTGTCATTGACGTTGGGACTAATGACCATTAGTTTAGATCGACTAAACGCCAGAACAGGAAGTCCAGTATGTCACTTTATGAGCCCATCGAGTCCAGCGATTCACGTCGACACCTGCAACTGCGCAGCCCGGTCACTCTGGAGCCTATTGGAGAGCTGGTGTGCGCCAACGAGGAAGACGTTGCAGAGGCGATTGCCAAAGCTCGTCGGGCACAGCCTGCTTGGGCTGCCACCAGCATGAAGGAACGATCTGCCATCGTTGAGCGAGCCCTGGAGATACTGCTCAAGAGGCAGGATGACGTTATCGATACTGTCGTTAAAGAGACCGGCAAGGCGCGAACAGACGCGATGAGCATGGAGGTGTTTTCCGTTGCCGACCAGCTTTGTTACTACGCCAAAAATGCTGGCAAGTTCCTGGCGCCGCGAAAGCGCAAAGCACATGGTCTGCTGGGGCTGATGAAGCAGATTCGCATTGTCTACAAACCACTGGGTGTCGTCGGATTGATTACGCCCTGGAACGGCCCATTCGTACTGGTCATGAACCAGGCCTGTCAGGCTGTGCTTGCAGGTAACACCGTGGTCGCCAAAGGCTCAGAAGTCACACCCTATTCCGCCAAGTTAGCCGAAGACATTTTCCGTGAGGCGGGTCTTCCCGACGGTGTACTGCAGGTGCTGCTCGGTGACGGTGAAACGGGCGCAGCAATCGTTAACGGCGGGGTCGATAAAGTGTCATTTACCGGCAGCGTAGCCACGGGCAAAAAAGTCGCGGTTGCATCGGCCCAGCAACTCATTCCCTGCACCCTGGAATTGGGTGGCAATGATGCGATGATCGTGTGTGCAGACGCCGACCTAGATCGGGCGGCTGATGGCGCATGGGTGGGGTCATGCATGAATACCGGACATTACTGCTGTGGTACCGAGCGAATTTACGTCGTAAAGGAAGTTTACGATGAATTCATGAGCCTGATTCTGGAGAAAGGCAAAGGTCTGCGCCAGGGCCCCCAGCACGGCTGGGATGAAGATGTCGGCGCTGTTTTTTGGGATCGTCAAATGACTATCATTGAAGCCCACGTCGAAGACGCCAGAGCCAAGGGTGCAAACATCCTGATGGGCGGCCGTCGCAACCCCGACCTGGAAGGGCTGTACTACGAACCCACTGTGATCACCGAAGTGGATAACACCATGGACATTATGTTGCTGGAAACATTTGGCCCCATCTTATGTATCCAGAAAGTGGATTCTGAAGAAGAAGCGCTACGTCTGGCCAATGACTCTGAATTCGGCCTTAACGGCAATGTCTGGACCCAGGATAAAAACAAAGGCTACGAGCTCGCCAGCGCTATCGATACCGGCGCATGCTCTGTCAATGATATGGCAGTCAGTTACGGCATTCCTGCAGCACCGTTTGGCGGCAAGAAAAACTCCGGCCTGGGGCAGGTTAACGGTAAGAAGGGGCTGCAGGGTTACTGCCATGAGATGCCGATTGTGATCGATCGATTTGGTGGCAAGATGCAGAATGGCTACCCCTACAGTGCCAAGAGTGCTGAAGGCATGAAGAAGCTAATGGATTTTCTGTGGCTGAAAACGCCGATTGGAAAATGGTTAAGCTGACAGGACCGACTACCTACTTCACCCCCGCCGGCGCGGGGGCAATATCACCTCACTCAGACTAGCACCATATTATCCCGGTGAATAAGCTCCACATCCCCGGCATAGCCCAGTATCGATTCAATCTCGTTAGAGGCTGAACCCATGATATTTCTGGTTTCGTCGGCGGAATAGTTAACCAGTCCGCGAGCAATTTCACGACCATCACTGTCCCGGCAGGCCACCATGTCACCGCGAGCAAAATTGCCGGTCACGCCGCGCACACCCACTGGTAACAAACTACGCCCCGACTCACGCAACACCCGCACAGCGCCTTGATCCAATTCCACTACACCCTGAACCTGCACCAAACTGGCTAGCCACTGCTTACGCGCATTTTGAGGCTCTTTGCCCGTGCGTAACCAGGTACCCACATTAACTCCCGCCGCGACTTTGGCAACGATATCCTTCTCGCGCCCACTGGCTATAACGGTTTCTGTGCCGGAACGAGCTGCCAAACGAGCCGCACGCAACTTGGTGACCATGCCGCCCCGGCCAAGAGCACCGCCCTCTCCAGCCATGGCATCAAGCTCTGACGCATTCACATCTGAAATTTCTACCAGTTTTGCTGCGGGGTTCTGTCGAGGATCTTGCTCATACAGACCTTGCTGATCGGTGAGTAAAAGCAGTGCATCGGCATCGATCAAATTAGCAACCAACGCGCCCAATGTATCGTTGTCGCCAAAGCGGATTTCTTCGGTCACGACTGTATCGTTTTCATTAATCACCGGAACAACGCCCAGCTCAAGTAGCGTATTGAGCGTGCCCCGCGCATTCAGGTAACGGTCACGAGCGATAACATCATCGTGACCCAGTAAAACCTGAGCGGAAACGATGCCGTGTTGTTTAAATGCATTCTCATAGCTTTGCACCAGTACCGACTGGCCCACGGCAGCGGCTGCCTGCAACTCGTGCAACAGGTGAGGTCTTGCGCTCATACCCAGGCGCACGATTCCAGCAGCCACGGCACCACTAGACACCAATACAACCTCACAGCCCGCCTCGCGCAATTGCGATAATTGCGCCACCAGCTCGTCGATTACGCCTTCGTCAAGGCCCCGCCCATCGTTAGTCAGCAGCGCGCTGCCCACTTTCACGACCCAGCGTCGAGCCGCGGCTATCTCCGTTCGCTCACTCATGTCAGGGCACGTACTCTACATCGACGTCGTATTCGTCTTCGTCCCAGTCGTCGTCTTCGTCAATCTCTTCCTCTGGACCGCGCTTGTGCTGTGAACGCAGTTCGGCAATACGCTCTCTGGCTTCTTCCTGCATACGCTGCTGTAGTTCAACATCTGCCTGAGCAAGCTCCGGATCGGCCTTTTCACGTTCGCGCAGCTCCTCCAGATAGTTCATCAGGTCGCCGCACAACGCGTCTGTTCCCTCTCCCTTGATGGCAGAGACTTCATAAACAGGCCCTTGCCAGTCTAAAGCTGCTAACACGGCCGCTTTGCGCTCCGCAAAGGTATCGGCATCGGTGAGGTCGGTTTTATTCAGCACCAGCCAACGCTCCCGCTCAGCGAGCGTCGCACTGAAGCGACCCAACTCTGCGGCAATGGCGACCGCTGAATCAGCGGGCTCGGTACCGTCAAAAGGCGCCATATCAACGATGTGTAGCAGTATTCGGTTGCGAGTGAGGTGCTTGAGAAAGCGAATACCCAGGCCGGCGCCCTCTGACGCACCCTCAATTAAACCGGGTATATCTGCAATAACGAAGCTGCGATGAGCTTCAACTTTAACCACACCCAGGTTAGGTACCAGGGTGGTGAAGGGGTAATCTGCAACCTTGGGCTTGGCGGACGACACTGCACGAATCAAGGTGGACTTTCCGGCATTAGGCAGCCCGAGAAGCCCCACGTCTGCCAGCACTTTCAGCTCCAATTTAAGAGAACGTACTTCTCCCTCAGAGCCCGGAGTAGTTTGCCGGGGCGCTCTGTTGGTACTGGACTTGAAGCGTGTGTTTCCCAGTCCGTGATAACCACCCTGGGCCACCTTCAGCTGTTGTCCATCGGCCTGTATATCACCCAGAATCTCGCCGGTATCTTCATCTAATACCGTGGTACCGATGGGTACTTTCAAAATAAGGTCTTCACCACTTCTGCCGGTGCAGTTTTTGCCGCTGCCACCCTCACCAATATCGGCGCGATAGCTGCGAACGAACCGATAATCGACCATAGTGTTGAGATTAACGTCACCCTCTAGAAAAACGCTGCCGCCATCGCCGCCATCACCGCCGTCAGGACCACCTCGCGCGACATACTTCTCACGCCGGAAACTGAGAGCGCCGTTGCCTCCCTTGCCCGCGTATACGGTGATGCTTGCTTCATCTACGAACTTCATCTTTTTCTGCCTTCGGACTGCGCCGCTAAGGATTCGGTGCTGGACATCACCTAAAAACAGTATACAAAAAAAAGCCCCGTCAATTGACGAGGCTTTTCGGTACTAGTCGCGAGAAGTGCGATCAGGCGCTCACCACCTGAACGAACTTGCGGCTTTTCGGTCCGCGGACCACAAATTCTACCTTACCGTCTGCTTTTGCAAACAACGTATGGTCTTTGCCGATTCCCACGTTCTCACCAGCGTGGAACTTGGTGCCGCGCTGACGCACGAGAATATTTCCTGCCAGGACTTCCTGACCGCCGTAGCGCTTTACGCCAAGGCGTTTACTTTCGGAATCGCGACCGTTATTAGTACTACCACCAGCTTTTTTATGAGCCATTGTTCAAACCCTCCTTTACGCCGAGATACCGGTAATTTTGACTTCGGTGAACCACTGACGGTGGCCAGTCTCTTTCCGGTAGTGCTTACGACGATTGAATTTAACGATCTTGATTTTCTTGTGACGCCCATGGGCAACCACTTCGGCAGTGACTTTGGAGCCATCAACAACGGGCTTGCCGATCTTGACGTCTTCACCAGTGCCGACCAGCAGTACCTTGTCAAACTCGACGGTTTCACCGGTTGCTGCTTCAATTTTTTCCAGTTTAAGGGTCTCGCCCTCAATCACGCGGTGCTGCTTACCACCGGCTTCTATTACTGCGTACATCTCTCACTCCGTTTAATTAGCCTGCTCGCTGATGAAAAAACCCTTTAAAATCAAGGGGGCAGAGCCAGGCACAAACAGTTCATTTAATTAATTCCGCCACCTGCAATAGCTTCAGCAGGGGTCAGAGGGCGGCGATTTTACTCAAATCCCCACTGGCCGGCAAGGATTATTTTTACCAAAAAACAATAACTTGCGTGCACTCAAGCGGACAACAAATGCGGGCTCGAAACCTTGACAGCCCGAGGCAGCAGCCCATAGCATGCCGAGGCACTCTACTACTGATTCCCTATGCAAGATATACGTTCCGCCGTCGCTGCCGAATTCGAGCAGGTTAACCAGCTTATTGTCGACCAACTCCACTCCGACGTGGATATGGTGGAAAATATTGGCCACTACATCGTTGATGCTGGCGGCAAACGCCTGCGCCCGCTTTTGGTACTGCTAACTGCAGCGTCGCTAGGCCGCTGTGGACCGGATCAGGTTAAATTCGCGGCGGTTATCGAATTCATTCATACCGCCACCCTATTGCACGATGACGTCGTTGATATCTCTAGCCTGAGGCGAGGTCGCCCCACCGCCAACGCTGAATTCGGGAATGCGCCCTCGGTGTTGGTGGGCGATTTTCTCTACACCCGCGCTTTCCAGTTAATGGTGCAATTGGGCGACACGGACATACTCCGGCACATGGCAGACACCACCAATACGATCGCCGAAGGAGAAGTCCTGCAGTTGGTGCGAGCGGGCAATGCTGAAACTACAGAGCAACAATACCTGGATGTCATCACCCGTAAAACGGCTATTTTGTTTGCCGCCGGTTGCTATGGCGCGGCCACGCTTTGCGGCCAGAGCGATAGCGTCCGACAGGGAATGCAACGCTTTGGCCTCAACCTGGGTATTGCCTTCCAGATGATCGACGATGTCCTTGATTACGAAGGGGACCCAGCGGCGATGGGTAAAAACGTGGGAGACGACCTCACCGAGGGCAAACCTACCCTGCCCCTGATTTATACGCTGGAACACGGCACAACCGAAGAGCAAGCCCTGGTACGCAAGGCGATCACCGAGAAAACCGCTGAAGACATAGAACAGGTGCTTGCTGCTGTTCAGCGCAGCGGCGCACTGGACTACACCAAGAGTCAGGCCCGCAGTTATCACGACCTTGCGCTGGCCGAGCTTACTGGCCTTTCTAATACACCTGCCAAACAAGCGTTAGAGGCGGTAACTGCTCTTTCCATTAACCGAGATCACTGACATCGGACATCAGCATTTGCACCGTCCATGTGCTGTCAATATACTTCTCCCGTGCCCTTAGAGCACCACATCGTGAGCGCAACTACAAAAACCACAGCGCGCTCGCCCCACTTATTCACCGCAGTTACTGAAAGGATACCGGCATGCCTGCCTCTCCTGTGTTGTCACAACTGCCCTCTTACGAGGTTGTCAAAACAAAAGCCCAATCCCTGACGGGAGCCTCGGTCGCAGAGATGCTGGAGCGGGACACCAACCGCGCTACTGACTACACGCTCTGTGCCGCCGGCTTACAACTGGACTACAGCAAACAACTGTTAGACAGGGACGCCAGAGATGCACTACTGGCACTGGCTGAAGAAGCCACGCTGCCTGCGGCAATTACGAAACTCTTTAACGGAGACAAGCTTAACAATACGGAGCAGCGTCCAGCGCTGCACACGCTGTTAAGAGCAGCTGACGGAGGTGCTCTCGCCGCCGAGTTCGCTGAGGTTGTCGCAGCTCGCGGCAGCATGCGCCACTGGGCAGACCAACTCAATAACGGCGATTGGATGGGCTTCTCAGGAGCCGTTATTACCGACGTCGTCAATATCGGCATCGGCGGGTCTGATCTGGGCCCCAGACTCGTCACACAAGCGCTAAGACCATTCCATGGCAATGTCGCCTGCCACTATGTCGCCAATGTCGATCCAGCGGACTTGCAAAACACGCTATTGAATTTGCAAGCCGAAACAACGTTATTCATCGTCTGCTCTAAGTCTTTTCGCACCGAAGAAACCCTGACTAACAGCCTGGTAGCGCGCGAATGGATGAAGAACGCGGGTGCAGTGGATGCAGACCTGGACAAGCACTTTGTTGCCATTACCAGCAACCTGCAGGCCGCCGCTGATTTCGGCATCTCACCGGACAACTGCCTTCCCATGTGGGACTGGGTTGGTGGGCGCTATTCAATTTGGTCGGCGATAGGCATGTCCTGCGCCATCGCCATCGGCTGGGATAACTTCGAGCGCTTCCTGGCAGGTGCTGCAGCCATGGACGAGCATTTCAAATCGGCCCCGCTAGAACAGAACATGCCGGTGATAATGAGCCTGCTGGAAATATGGTACGTCAATTTTTTCGATGCCGGAAACCACGTGGTGCTGCCCTATGACAATAGCCTGCAAAAACTTCCCGACTTTTTGCAACAACTCACTATGGAGAGTAATGGCAAACGGGTAAGTAAGGACGGTCAACTCATCGACTACAACACCGGACCCGTCCTATGGGGTTCTGCCGGCACCATGGGCCAACACTCTTTCCACCAGTTGCTGCATCAAGGCACGCAGCTCTGCCCTACTGATTTCATCCTTCCATTAACAACCCACACCGGAATGGCCGAGCAACACCGGCAACTGGTGGCCAACTGTCTCGCGCAAAGCCGCACAATGACGGTTGGGCGCAGCGTTGATGAAGCAAGAGCTTCCTTGCTAGAGCGTGGTCTGGACGAAACCTCCGCAAACGATTTGGCACCTCATTTAGCGATGCCTGGCAATCGGCCCAATAGTGTCATCACCATGACCTCACTCACGCCAGAGACGCTGGGCGCATTACTCGCACTGTACGAACACCGGACTTTCTGCAGTGGTGTGCTATGGGGAGTCAATTCGTTTGACCAGTGGGGTGTTGAACTCGGGAAAGAAATTGGGGTGCAGGTGCTCGGTCTGATGTCGGGGGACGCCTCGTTTGGGTCGATGGACCCTGCTACTGAACGTCTGGTTCGAGAATGGCAGGCGGAGCAATAGGGTTACTCACTTGCCGGGAGCGGCGCTGGGTTGGGCCTGAAAAAACAGTCAGGACACAGCTTTTTACGTAGCTGTGTTTTCGGGGGCTTTCCGCGAGTA
>JBDWQQ010000095.1:0-173571 GCA_039986455.1 Halioglobus sp. | reverse complement strand
CTTGCCAACGCTGAGATTGACGATGGCCGCAAGTTAACGGATGCGGAGCTCATCAGCATCGTGCAGCAATTTCTGGTGGCCGGTAATGAAACCACAACGTCCTCGCTGGCCGGCGGCATGCTGTCTTTGATTCAGGATCCTGAACAAATGCGGTTATTGCGTGAAAATCCGGAGCAGATGGTAAACGCGGTCGAGGAAATTCTGCGCACCGAAACACCCAGCGCTGGCCTATGGCGGGTTGTCACGCGTGATGTTGAATTTAACGGAACACATATTCCTGGTGGTGCAATGGTGATGCTGCGCTATGCATCGGCTAATCGCGATGAGCGTGTATTTGACGACGCTGAACGCTTTGATGTTTGCCGCCGCAACGCTGATGACCATATTGCCTTTGGCCAGGGCACTCACTTTTGCCCGGGTGCCATGCTGGCACGCAAGGAAATGATTGTTTCAATGAACAAGTTTCTTGCCAGGGTCGATAATATACAACTGGCAGAGGGTAAAAACGATTTGACCCATTGGCCCAACATGGTTTTGCGTGGTCTGAAAGAGCTGCACATTACGTTCGAAAAACGTGAAATTGCCTAGCACTTTCCCGAGGTTGGCGTGAGTTCCTGCGTGCACAATTCAGGCGATCAATAGGGACATCACCATGTCGTTTATCGATTACCAATCCAGTCCGGACGTGCTGGTAATGACCAAGGGTCACCCCTTTGATCGCGAGGCATTTTTCGCTGCGTTCGATAGTTTGCCTGACGTATCTTATTGCTCTGTGGAATACCCCGCGTCGCAAGCCTTTTTTTCGCCGGAGCTTGCCGCCGGCTTCCGCAGCTTTGTTTTCTACGATATGCCCGGAATGGATTTTCAGAACCCCGATCCGGCTGACGGGGTAGCGCCTCGGTTGATTGAACCACCCGCGCAGTTCCAGCAGAATTTTCTTAATCTGGTGGAGAAGGGGCATGGCTTTGTATTTCTCCATCATGCGCTGGCGGCCTGGCCGGCCTGGCCCGGTTATGCGGAGCTGGTCGGTGGTCAGTTTCTCTATAAGCCGGGGGTTGTTCGCGGCGAGTCTTATCCGGATTCGGGCTACCGTCACGAGGTGTCGCACACCCTGACGGTAGAGAGCGATCACCCAGTGACTCAGGGACTGCCGAAACAGTTTTCGTTAACGGACGAGGTCTATTTAGCGCATGCCTTTGAAGACGATGTCGTTCCCTTGCTCAGTAGCGACTATGATTATCAGCAGGATAACTTCTACTCGGCGCAGGAGGCGGTGCAAGGTCGCTTGCATAGTCGAGAGAATTGGCAACACTCAGAGGGTAGCTCATTGATTGCATGGGCTCGTCGCCAGGGAAACAGTCCGATTGTTTATCTGCAGTGCGGTGACGGGCCCGAGACGTATGCAAACCCGGACTTTCGCCGTTTACTGGGCAATGCGATCGCCTGGGTTAGCAGTGACGAAGCCAGAGAGTGGGCGCGATCAAGCTGACAGTTTGAACATAAATCCAATAATGTGAAGGAATAAGCATGAAAGCAGCAGTATTCAAAGAAGTGGGCAGTCCGCTGGTGGTGGAAAGCGTCGATGACCCTACGCCAGAATCTTCAGATCTGGTGATGAAGGTTAGCTACTGCGGGATTTGTGGTACCGATTTGCACGCCACCCGTGAAGGGCTGACCACTGCCTGTTGCGGTCAGGTGCTGGGGCATGAATATGTCGGTGAAATTGTCGAAGTGGGCAAAGATGCCGACGGAGACTGGGAAGTGGGTGACAGAGTATGTGCGCTTCCTTTTATTGCCTGCGGAAAATGTTTGCCTTGCGCCGCGGGACATTTCTTCGAGTGCCAGAATAAAAAGACTTCAGGGGTTGATGCCCCGGGCGGTTTTGCCGAATACGTGACCACCGGATCTCGCGAGACGATACGTCTGCCTGACAGTCTGGAGTTGCAGACGGCTGCCCTTGTTGAGCCCCTTGCAGTAGGTATTCACGCTGTGAGGATTGCCGATGTGAAGGCGGGCAGCAGGGTGATGGTGATTGGCGCGGGTCCCATTGGATTAACCGTTGCTTTGTGGGCCCGATTCTTCGGAGCGCGCGAGGTGGTGGTGAGCGAACTTGCCAGTAGTCGTTCTGCGCTGGCCAAGAAAATGGGTGCCACCGGTGTCATTCAGCCTGATCCGGCAGCGGGTGCGGAACAATTGCTTGAGCAATTTATCGCTGAGGCGGGTGGTCCGCCTGATGTTATTTTTGAGTGTGTGGGTGCCCCTGGTCTGCTGCAGCAATGCATTGAGATCGCTCCGCAACGCGGCAAGATTATTCCCGTGGGAGTTTGCGAAAAGCCCGATGCAATAATGCCTTTTTTCGGTTTAGTGAAAGAGCTGCAAATTCAGTTCGCGATTGCCTACACCAAAGACGATTATGAAACCTGTCTGGCAATGTTGGCGGAGGGACGTATTGATGTCTCGCCCATGATTACTGACATCGTCAGCCTGGATGCTCTGCCCGATGCATTCGAGGCCCTGCGAACGCCCAGTCACCAGTGTAAGGTGCTGACGAAGTTTGAGTGAGCCTATGCTCAGGGCAATCGCGTTCTGGGATTAAAATTGTTGCGAGAAGGGCGGTCATCGACCGCCCTGTGGTAAGTCCTATTGGTCAGCGCCAAAGTAATCGACGCCGACCACTTCTTTCCAGCGGCGGGCAAAGCCCTGCCCCTGCATCCGATTCATTTCGATCCACTCATCGTCAGAGACGCTCTGTCGACCGGCCACGTCCTCGACAGCATCCTGACCAACCAAATAGCGGAAGTGAGGATTGTCTGACTCGATCGCGTGGGTAACAGCGTCGGCGACGTCCTGGGTGGAGGCTGGGTTTTTCATGGTGTGCGTTGCCCAGGCGGCAAGCCGCGAAAGACTGTTGCCATAACTGGTGTCCTCCGGCGGAGGTGTGCCTTTCTCCCAGGCGGGTGTTGGCACGGAGCCCGGTTCGATCAGGGCGACTCGAACATTGAATTCCGCCATTTCAAATGCCAGCGCTTCACTCATTCCCTCCAGTGCCCATTTGGCAGCGGAGTAGTGGCCGTGACAGCCGAACACCATGCGGCCGGCCAGAGAACTCATATTGATAATACGGCCGCCGCGCTGCTTACGCATGATCGGGGTAACCGCCAGCAGCATTCTGGAAACGCCAAAATAGTTCGTCTCAAACACGCCCCGTACTTCTTCCAGAGGTGTTTCCTCAACTGCGCGGCCACCGCCGACACCGGCGTTGTTGATCAGAACGTCGATGCGACCTGCCTTATCCATTAACTGTTGTACCGCACTGTCGACCGAGGCCTGATCTGTCACATCCAGTTGGACGAGTTCAACCGAGCTGCCTTCGGCCGCGATCCTTTCTTTCAGTTCATTGGCGGTATCAGGACTGCGAACGCCGGCAAAGACCTGATGACCTTTGCTGGCCAGGTGCAGGGAAGTGGTTTGGCCGATACCGGTGCTGGCACCGGTGACGAGAATGACGGACATGGTGACTCCTTGTTAATTAGTGATCACTGACGATTTCGATGGGGGCGGCGTTCTGGCGATCTTTAAAATCCAGACGATACTCGCAGGTTACGCAGCGGCGCATGCCTTCGCGCATGCTGGTATTTTGCGCCTCCAGTTGTTGTAGATTTTTTTCTAACTGTCGGATGCGTCGCTCTTGTTCCAGTAATTTCACCCGAGGCGAGAACAGTTCACGCAGCGACAGCACTAGTCCGTCGCCCAGCTCATTCTCACCGTGCAGGACGTTTCGGGTAAATGAGGATCGAATTCCATTTTAAGGCCACCCCCTTCGCCGTTAAACAAGGCTTCGAAAGGACCCTTGCAGATGTTCAGGCAACCCTCCTCAGGCAGTGCATTCGGATTGGGAAGGTCCTCGGGGCGACCGCAGCGATGCCAGGCACAATCTGGGATCTCCATCACCGTGAGTCCGTTGGAAGGATCATACTCGGTGATAGTGGCAGGACCAGTTAACCAATGCGCCGGATTGAACGTTTCAAACATGAACGTGCTCCAGCGGCCGGGTTTTTGCGGGCCGCCGTCTTTTGTTTTACGCGTCTTCTTATTTTTATTTTTTTCTGACATCGAGTTCATCATTTTCAAAAAGTCAGCGGAAGTCTCGTAAGACAGTGCCACCGACGTGCCAATAACGATGTCTTCATACTGTTTTTGGCTATAGTACTTGCGTAACTCCAGCAGCGCCCATTCGGCCTCGCGTACAAAGTTGCCATAGCGCTTGCGCCACTTTTCCCGTGGCGATTCAAAGCGCTTGAGAACCTCGCGTTTTGCCTTGACGGCGTCGTAGTCTTTATCAACCTGTTCCTTGTCCCCAGACAAGCGCAGTATGGGTACAAAGGTGTGGCTGATGATGGGCATGGCTTTTTTCACCAGCATGGAGTTAGACATCCACATGTCTATCCAGGCCTGAGGCCCCCAGTTGTAGTAGAAGCCCGAGCGTTGCTGCGGGGCAACCCGGCCGGTACTTTGGTCCGTTGATATCAGCTGCTCATCATTCATGTGGTTCTCCACTGCGCCACAGGGCGCCTAGAAACTGCCTGACTCAATTATAGTGTGCTGCCGCTCAACTAGCGGAAATATCGCAGCGTAAGGCCGTAATAAGCGCCAGGGGCAACAACGCCGCTGTAGCCGCCAATCGTTGGCGTATCCAAACCCCAGGAATAGTATTCCTCGTCCAGCATGTTGCGGCCCCAAACGGCGACTTCCCAATCACGTGCAATGTTGCTTAATGTCAGTCGTAGGTTGATTAGGTTGACGGCATCGTTCTTGAGGTTTTCATCCAGGTCCTGATCCAGATAGAACTCGTCGATATAGCTGTGCTCCAGGCGCAGGGTGCCTAGTAACTGCTCGCCAATTTCATGGTCGTACTGGAAGAACGAGCTGATATTCCATTCAGGTGCATTGTCCAGCGCTTCTCCGGCGAGATCCTGAGTACAGACTGAGCTGGTGCCGGGAGAGCCGCTTTGCGCCCCCTCCACGATGTAATACTCAAAGAAAGTCTGGTCGATGGTGCACTGGCCCAGATCGAAGGAGTCGTATTCAGCCTTGTTATAGCCAATGGCTGTTCCCAGCGTTGTGTTAACCCAGGGAAGGAATACCAATTCAAGCTCGGTGCCGTAGCTTTGCATATCGCCCGCGTTGGTAACACGTACGGAAGAGCCATCGAAGGTCTGTGACTGGAAGTCTTCGTAATTGACCAGGAACAGGGTGCCGTTGAACTGTAGTCTGCGGTTGCTCCAGGATGACTTCCACCCCAGCTCGTAGTTGGTAGCGATCTCTTCGTCGAATTCGCCAGTCTGCCCCTGTGCAAGGCGTCGCTGGTCGTAGCCGCCAGACTTGAAGCCGCGGCTAACGGAGGCGTAGCCCATCACATCGGGATTGAAAAAGTAGCGCAGGTTGAGGGAAGGGGACACATCAGAATCACTGCGCTTGTCATCGTATTCAATGTCGGGGCCGGCCACCGGTGGTATATCCAGCGCAAAGGTAGGAGTTGTTACCTGGCTGCCTTCCCGTTCCTTTTTCTCGTAGGTGTAGCGAAGTCCCAGTGTCGCGCTGAACGCCTCGGTCATGTTCCAGACAACCTGGCCGAAGGCCGCATAACTGGTCGTTTCGTAGGTGTTGGTGTCGGTGTTCAGGGAGCCGTCTGGAAAGAATACGCCCATACGAATGTCAGTGAAGGGGATGATGACGACGTTGTCTACCAATCCTTCGCGTTGTTCAAACTCTCCCACAGAGTCCATGTCCGAGTAGTAGGCGTAAAGCCCGCCCTGGTAATCGAATGTTTCACCGCCCGCTGACGTTAGGCGCAGCTCGGACGAGTATTGGTTCAGGTCGATATCGGTAGAGGCGCGTACCGCGTCATAGGCAGTAAAATCGCCGTCAAAAGCGCTGTCTGATTCGTAAAAGCGCCACGCGTTGATGAAAGTGACGGTGCTGCCGCTCTCCAGATCCCGGTTCCACTCCAGGGCGGTGCCTCCAATTTCGACCTCGTTGTACATGGGTGCGTCGAACCAGTAGTCATCGCTAAAAGGATCGTTTTCAGGGGGTGATACGCCCGCATAGTCTTCCAGCGCGTTGTAGTCCAGAACGGGTAGGCCCGCGAAATTGATCCCCAGCCTTTCCTGCCACTCTCGCGAGGGCGTATTGGTGACGGGCGCATTGAGAGAAGAGAGTCCATCGTATTCAATAGAGGTCAGGGCGCAGCAGTCGGTGTCTTCACTGGTGTAATCCAGCGTCAGAATAAACTGCCCGAAACCATCGGTAGAGCTGTCACCCTCCAGGTCGAACAGGAAGCGGCCGCGGCCGCCATACTTGTTGCTGTCGTTGACGCCCTCGCCGTTAAACGTGTTTTTGTAAAGATGGTCACCATCGACTTTAAACGCAGAAAGACGCATGGCGTGTGGGCTATCGCCCAGCGGTATGTTGACCATGCCGCGCAGTTCACCTTTCTCGTTACTGTCGTAAGAGACCTCTGCAAATGCCTCGAATTCAGTGGTCGGTAGCTTGCTGATGACGCTAATCGCCCCCGCGGCGGTATTCTTGCCATACAGCGTGCCCTGAGGGCCTCGCAGTACCTCTACCCGCTGTATGTCGACTAGGTCGCTGATACTCATGCCGGCGCGGCCCTGATAAATGCCGTCGATGAATACGCCCACGCTGGGGTCGATACCGGAGTTGGTGCCCACTGAGCCGATGCCCCGTATGCGGATAGACGTACCGTTAGAGTCCGTGCCTCCCGGGGTGATTTTCAGGTTAGGAGTGTATTGCTCTAATCCCGCCAAGTCGTTGATACCGGCATTTTGAAAAAAGTCGCTGGAGAAGGCAGAAACAGACATCGCCACTTCCTGCAGGCTTTCAACTCTTCGGCTGGCGGTAACCAGTATTTCTTCCAGCACCAGCTGCTCTTCCTGGGCCTGCAACGAAGAACTGGCCAGCTGGGCGAGCAGTGCCGCCCCAACAGCGGGAATGATCTTTTTCATGATGGCGTCCAAAGGGTGGAAGTTATGCTTATTTTGTATGAATTAGACCTTAACAAATGCCATTTTTAAAAACAAACAGAATTGACTGATTTTAATCTCAAGGGTATGTTTGTGCATTGACTTAAGAACCCACACAGCGAGAACAGCCATGGCTCAAGCAATGCCAGCAGACAACCCCTTCCTAAATTTTCCCTGGGGGCCTATTCAAATGGAGTGCGAGGCCCAGGACCTGGTGATTGAGGGAGAGGTTCCGGCGGATCTTAACGGTACCTTGTACCGGGCGGGGCCCAATCAGCGTTTCAGGCCTCGGGGTGAGTACCACTTGTTTGCCGGTGACGGCATGGTTCATGCCTTTCACATTGGCGATGGCCAGGTTGACTACGTCAATCGCTGGGTGCGTACCGCCAAGTTCAATATCGAAGATATGGAGGGCAGGGCGGTCATTAATGCCATGAACCCCTTCGATTGCGACCCTGATTATGCCGAGTTTACGCTGGCTGATAAGGAAGGCCTGGCGAATACAGCAGCGGTCTGGCATGGCGGTCGTTTGCTGGTCATGGAAGAGGGGCATCGTCCCTACGAAATCGATCCCATTACGCTCGACTCCATAGGCAGTTGGACGTTCCGCGGCAAGTTGCATACCGCCATGACGGCGCACCCCAAGATCGATCACAAAACCGGTGAAATGGTGTTCTTCGCCTACATGGCAACGGGGCCTTTTTCTGAAGATGTGATGGTCCACAAGGTGAACGCAGACGGCTTGTTAACCCAGAGCATCCATATACCCACGCCTTACTCGGCGATGGTGCATGACTTTGTTATCACCGAAAACTACATCGTAGTACCTATCTTCCCAATCACCGGCAGCCTTGAGCGAGCAATGGAAGGCGGACCTCCCTTTGCATGGGAGCCGAGTAAGGGCGTGCACGTGGCCGTTTTGCCCCGCGATGCTCAAAGTGCAGATGATATTCGCTGGCTTGAGATGGATACCTGTTTTGCATTCCACTTCATGAACGCGTTTGACCAGGATGGCGTGATTAACGTCGATGTTGCCCAGTTCACCCAGGCGCCGCTATTCCCAACGCCCGAGGGTGAAGCGACCGGCGAAACACGCAGTCAGTTGTGTCGCTGGAGTATCGACATGAACGACCCTGAGGCCCGGGTAGAATCAGCGGCGCTGGATACCTTCGAACTGGAGTTCCCGCAGATTGATATGCGGTATGCCGGTCAGCCTTACCGGCATGGTTGGTATACCACTACAGATGGTGCGCTGAAGAGTTCAATGGAGGTGAATCAGAATCTGTACAACACCATTGGCTACTGGGACCACGAAAACAATACGACGGCCACTTACTCCTGCGGTCAGAATATGGTGTCAGAGGCATTGTTTGTGCCGCGCTCGGACGACGCACCAGAAGGTGATGGATATTTGTTAGCGGTTGTCATCGATTTTGAAACACGTCTTAGCAGCCTGCTTATTTTCAATGCGCTGGATATCACCGCCGGCCCCGTGGCGAAGGCGCACTTGTCACACCGAGTCCCGCCGGGCTTTCACGGTACCTGGCGTCCTGCTGACTAAGCGTCGGTCGATGGTATGGGTCGCATAAATTGTGGCGGCCCATCGATCAGTGTTTTATGGCGAGCCATGGAAGGCATGCCACCTTACGAGTAGATTCAGATTGATCCTTTAGCAGCGCCAGGGTGCTTCATCACCTGGCGGTGCATTACGGTTGGCCGGCTAACGACACCGTCACTTCCCCTTCAAGCAGAACACCGCGCTCGGCGTGCTCCAGCCAGATACTGCACTGCGCCATGGGTTCGCCAGCCTTGTCTGAAAGTCCGGTAATTTTGCCTCGGGCGATGACCTCTTCGCCATCGAGCACCACCTGCGGAAAGCGTGTCACCATCCGGCGGATGCACCCGGGGCCTGCCCAGGCGTGCAGCATGTTGACCATGTAGCCCAGGCCAAGTGGTCCCTGATTAATCGTGCGTCGCCCTAACCCAAGGGGGAGAGCGTCCACCGCATCCCGGTCCCAGTGCAATGGATTTGGGTCGCGCAGCAGTGCTGCCATTGTGCGCATTCGCTCTGCAGAGACTTCAGGCATTACCCATTCAGGGATGTCATCGCCGATGGCAGGGTTCATAGTGTGTTTCTCGTGTAGTGCCAGGTGACCAGCGATTGTGCAACGGGTTCGCCTGTGGCGAGCGTAATATCGAAGCGAAACTGAATTCGGTCGTACTCTCTGTCGTCCTCCTGGATACGCTCGGCAGAATTAATGCCGCCTTCCACCCGATAGTCAGTTTCCTCGTGCAAGGGCTGGTGGAACTCCCATTGGTAACTCTCAATCATGATGGACAGATCAGATTCTGCCTGTCCCAGGGCAAACATTTCAGCAATGCTGGTGCCGCTTCCGGCAATTGGCAGGTGAAACAGGGCACTGGGATGGGCGAGCCCCTGCGGTAGTAGTTCCGCGCCGGTACAGCCGGTGAGCAGCACGTTTTCCCAGTGGGCGATGCGGTAATCACCACCGGGAAATTGGTGGCCTGCGAGCGCCTCTATATCTTCTTTCGCGGGGACTTGGTGACTGCTCATGGCCTTAGAGTACCTCCTCGAAAAACTCAAGCATGGCTTGCCAGGAGCGTTTGTCGGCTAAGGGGTTATACATGACTCCCAAGTCAGGGTTATTGGCCCCCGGGCGCGTAAAGGCGTGTACCGTGTGCCCGTAGCTGACGACTTGCCAGTCTGCACCTCGCTCTGTCATTTCACGTTGAAATTCGCTCACCACCTCGGGTGGTACCATCGGGTCGTCGTTGCCATGAAGCACAAGCACGGGTGCGGTGATCTTTGTGGTCTCCAAGTCGTTGCCGGCTAACCCGCCATGGAAGGATACTGCGGCTTTGATATCGGGGTCGCTGTATCGCGCCAGGTCCAGGGCGCAGGTGCCACCAAAGCAGTAACCCATGACGCCAATGCGTTCGGTGTCGGCCTGCTCGATCGTTTTTGCCGCTGCCAGGGCAGCACGCAGACGTCGCAGCAGCATTGCGCGATCATTCATGAATGGACTCAATACGTCATGCACTGTGCTGAAGTCGGTATGCACGGTGCCGGCTCCATGAACATCGATAGCGAAGGCGATATAACCCTGGTCGGCTAGACGAGACGCTTTGCCTCTAACCTCGTCACCCAGGCCGTCCCATGCATGCACCACCAGCACCACGGGTAAATTTCCTTGCTGTTTTTCCGGTCGAAAGACTTCTCCAAGGCAACGGAGGTCGCCGTCCAGGTACTCGAGGGTGGAACCTTTAGCAGTCACTGTTAGTGCTCCTTTATTGTTGCGGTTTTTTTGCTACGGCGGTGATGGCCATTTCTCGCAAGGCGATCACGCTTACCAGCGATCAACGTGCAGCGAGTCTTCCAGAGGCTTGCGCGGAGCAGGCTGAAAATGCGTCCCGCGTGTGTAGGCAATGGGTATCAGCGCCACTTGTGAATAGTCGTCTGGTATGTCCAACAGGGCAGCCACCTCTTTTTCAAAGTTAAGGTGTAAGGTCGTCCAGCAGGTTCCCAGGCCCCGTTCACGCGCGGCCAGCATAAAGCTCCAGGTGGCAGGTATGACAGAGCCGTACATGCCGGCAATGATGCCCAGAGGTAGGTCGCCATTATCGGGACGTCCTTGCATGCAGGGTATGAGTAGCGCAGGTACATCCGCCAGGTTAGCGGCCAGGTATTGGGCCGAATTGAGCACACGCTCTTGAGTTTCGGCCATGTCGGGGTTTTCTGTGTGGAGGCGGGTCGGTTGTGCGGGACCCGACTCGTACTCCGCGAAGGCGCGTCCGTAGTAATCGGCGATTGTTTGAATCTTATCCCGCTCGGTGACCAGCAAAAAATGCCAGCCCTGGGAGTTCGATCCGGAAGGCGCCTGCAACGCAATTTCCAGGCACTCCCTAATGACAGACATTTCCACCGGCCGATGCAGGTCCAGTCTTTTGCGAACCGCCCGGGTAGTGGTTAACACCTCGTCGGCGCTCAAGTTCAGTGCTGTCATGCGCTTGCTCCATCTTCTTGATTGAGACTGAGTCTAGGTCAAATACCTCAACAATAAAACAGTAGGGACTGATTGTTTTGTAAGGGGCAAATTGCTAGCATGAGCGCTGCTTATCTGCAGGAATCATCGTGGACTTTTCACTCTCAGAAGAACAAGTACTGCTGCGCGAAAGCGTTGAAAAATACGTGGCCGATCACGGTGGCGTAGAGCGTCATCGTAAGCTTAGCCAAAGTGAAATGGGCTATGACGGCGATGCGTGGAAGGCCTTTGCTGAACTTGGTTGGTTGGCGTTGCCCTTCTCCGAGGCAGACGGTGGGCTAGGAGGCAGCGTGACCGACCAGATGGTCTTGTGCGAGTCACTGGGCAAGGCGCTGGTTCGTGAACCTTATCTTCACTGTGTTGCAACCTGCGGTGGTTTGTTGTCTTTGGCCGCTAACGAGGCGCAGCGAGCCGCACACATACCGGATCTTATTGAAGGCAGTAGCCAGTGGGCGTTTGCTTTTGCAGAGACCGGTTCTGGTTATGATTTTGCCGCCATCAGTACAATTGCAACTGCTACCGGCGACGGCGTTTCTCTGTCGGGCAAAAAGATTGCCGTGCTCAATGGCCACGCTGCGGACCAATTGATTGTAAGTGCTCTGACCGAGCCTGGAAATCCCGACAGTTTAAGTCTGTTTATTGTCGCTGCGGATAAGCCTGGGGTGAGCCGTTGCGCTTTCACTGCGGTTGATGGCAGCCGCGGTGCGGTGATTACATTTGAGGGGGTGGAGCTATCTGCGCAGGACTGTTTGGGTGAGCGCGGGGAGGGGGCAGCGACGATTGCCCGGGCGCTGGATCCTGCCCTTGTCGCCATCGGAGCGGAGTCGCTGGGAGCCATGCAGGTGCTGCTGGACGCTACCGTTGAATACAGTAAAACGCGTGAGCAGTTTGGTCAGCCGATTGGTAAGTTTCAGGCTCTGCAGCACCGTATGGCTGATATGTACCTAAAACTGGAAGAGACACGGTCCCTGCTTTATAACGCCGCGATCTTGCTAGAAGAAGGCGATAACAAAGCTCCCGCTGCCTGTGCCGCCCTGAAAGTGAAGCTGGCTGAAGCAGGTCGATTTGTTGCTCATGAAGCGGTGCAGTTGCATGGCGGCATTGGCATGACCGACGAGCTGATCATTGGCCATTTGCTAAAGCGTCTGTTGTTGTTGGCAAAGCTGTACGGTGACGAAGATTATTACCTGGAGCGTTACGTTCAGCTCCAGGCCGCTTGAACTGTATTTAGGATGAGTGGCGGCCGATAGCGCCGCTGGTGCCTTCCTGAAAAATCTCTTCCAGGCGATCAGCCAGGTAATCCAGTAAGCGATTGACTCGCTCTTCTCGGTCCACCACTAACTGACCGACGGCTAACCCTTCCATCATAAACTTGGTCACGTCCATGGCGAGCAGGAATCGATCGCCAGTGCCTTCCCAGTCCTTGAATAGCTCCTTGTTGGAGTCCTGTACGTGCTTGTCGAACTTGACGCTGGATTTCTCGAGGATTTCCTTGAGTTCGCTGTCGGTGCGACCCGCAACGCACAGTTCATGGTATGCCGTGAACAGGTCTCCGGTGAGGTGCTGCCAGTAAGCATCGATTCCGGCGCGGCGAAACTTGCTGCCCTTTAGTTTAGGGGAAATCGTTTTAACTTTTTCGGTGTAGTCTTCCAGGAGCTTGTCATGCAGGTATTCGACAGCTGCCTGTATTAACTCTGTTTTGGAAGGGAAGTGGTGCAGCATGGCACCCCGGGAAACGCCGGCAGCACTTGCCACTTTCGCGGTGGTAACGTTGGTGTATCCAAGCTCAATGAAGCAGTTAATTGCCGCATCGAGAATGCGGTCACGAGTCATGGCGCTTTTTTGCGCCTGCCAGCTTATATCCTGGTCTGCTTTGTCGTCCTTGTTGTTGCCCCTGGCCATTCTCGCTCCGTATTTAAATGAAAACAGGATCGCCTGATTAAAACAGTCTCCCGTTGTTGCGATTGTAACTGATTCGTATCAATCGCTGTAGTTATTTGCCCCTGATGTCCCAACGAGGCCCGCTTGCGGGCCAATAGCGTTTAGGCAATTTTGCGAACACTGATAGGCACCGTGCTCAGTCTTGGCATGGCGGAGAACCGTTCGGTGTTTTCCCGGTTGTCGATCAAGCGATTGGTATTGCTGCCCATTTCGCGAACCTGCTCGTCTACCTTGGCCGCTGGATCGGGCGTTCCTCCCCAGCTGTGGGACATGGAGACAAGTCCGGGCTTGATGTCATCACTGGCGGCTGCGATAGCGGGAATAGCCCCGTGCCGTGAATGAACTTCTATCAATTCTCCGTCAGCGATATTCAGCTTTTCCAGATCACTGGAGTGCATATAGGCCGGGTTGTGGCTGTTTTTAGCGCGCAACAGTGCAAATTCTGGCCCCGTAGAGTTGTGGGTGTACTTCATCCGACGGCTGATCAGAAGTTGCGGGTACTCAGGGTCGGCGTCGGCCTGCATGTCGCCAAGTGCCGCTTCAAGCTCCTCATCAAGGCCGGGCGGAAATAGCTGCAGGTGGCCCGCAGTCTCTGGATCCGCGGGCTCAGCGATAATGTCTTCAACGTCCTGGACATGACCGCCTTCTTTGGCGGCGATGTCTTCAATGGGGACGCGAGATCCATCGGTGATGGTTTTGAGTAGGTCCATCTTCTCGGGTAGGGCGGTCATGTCCACTGGCTGTTCATTGAGGGTCAACTCAAGTCCCATGCGTTTGCCCAGCTCCCAGAATACTTGCCACTCTTCTATTTCATCACCGCGTGCCTCGACCACTGCGCGGGTGTACTGACTGTAGGGCTTGTCATGCCAGATATCGGTGAGCAAAGTAACGTCTTCTCGCTCAAGGCAAATTTTGGGCGCGAGCACGTAGTCAGCCATCTGGGCGGTGGCGGCCATTTTGATGTCGACGCAAACCAACAGCTCAAGGCCGTCCAGTGCGCGATGGGTTTTTTCCTGATCGGGCCAAGCCAATAGCGGATTACCGCCGACACAAATCAAGGCTTTGATTTGACCTTCGCCTGGCGTCAACATTTCGTCAGCGGCCAGTCCGCAGGGCATTTCTTTTAGCGGGCCGTAGGGTGACAGAACGACGGTCTCGTGAATGTTCGGATCAACCCTGCTCGCAACTCCTTCGGTCAGCCACTGCGGTTGAGGTGAAGTCGCCTGAGCATGCCTGGGTCCTGGTGGTGTGAGTACGCCTGGATTGGGAACGCGTTCTCCGGCCCGATAGTGCCGTCCGCAAATAGCGTTGAGTGCAAGGGACAGGTGCAGAACCAGGTTGGGATGCGGTCCCATTTCAGGACCCGTGCCTGTCACTGCAGATCCTTTGGGGCCGGCGGCAAAGATTCGCGCCGCCTCATAGATTTGTTCAACTGGAACATCGGTGGCTAATGCGGCTGCTTCGGGGGTAAACGCACGAGTGGCGGTATCAAGCTCATTAAAGCCCTCAGTGTGTTCATCACAGAACGCTTTGTCGTAGAGGTTTTCGCTAATCACAATTTGAATAATCGCCGCTAACAGAGCTGCGTCCTGCCCTGGTCTTACTTGCAAGTGCAAGTCTGCGCGGGCGGCGACTTCTGACTTTCGCGGGTCGATGACGATCAGTTTCAGTCCGCGCTTGCGGCCTTCTCGCAGGGCGTTGGCAGGACTGAAGGAGGGGACGCCGCCTGGTACAGAGAAATGAGAGATCAGTGTGTTGTTACCGATCACCATAGACACATCAGAGTCACTCCACATATGGGAGCCAGCATTCCACCAACCCATGCGGGTTGGGGCGATCGCAACCTTGGCGGGTTGGTCGATGGTGACACTGGTAAAGAAGTTGGGCGAATCGATAGCCGCGTGAAATGCCCTTGCCATGCCATGGGCTGCTGAATTCTGAAAAGAATAGGTGCCGTTGTAGCTGGCAATACTGCGGGGCCCGTACTTCTCTAGAATGGTTTGTAACTTGTCGGCGATTTCGTCCATCGCATCCTGGCTACCAATTGCCTGAAAACTGCCATCCGGTGCGCGCTTCTGCGATTGCTCCAATCGACCGGGGTGGTAAATTTGCTCGAGCATTTGCCTGCCTTTGACGCAGGTGTAGCCACCGTAAATTTCGTTATCGGTGTCTGGTGCAATTGCAATAAGCCGGTCGTCCTCCACTGTGGCTACCATCGGGCAGTAAGCGTGGCAGAAACGGCAGTAGGTTTTTACTTGTTCGGTTGCCAAGGTATAGCCTCCGTAAATTTAGCCTGTGAAGAAGTCGGCCCTGGGGCGACCTTCGGGATCGTAGACGGGCTCTTCCAGGTCGATGCGAAATTTCGAGACGTCTGTGTTGTCGGTTTTGTACTGACCCAGCAGACCCAGCATTTGTGCATAGTAAGGCCCCGCCAGATGAGCGGCCAGGGACTGCTCAGTTTCCCAGTATTCGTAAACGTAAACCCGGGTGTCGGATGAGGGATCTGCTGACCAGACATAGTGCTCGCAACCGTTTTGGTGGCGGGTTTCGGCCATGAGATCCGCCGCTTCAGCCAGCGCTTTTTCACGGTCCCCGTCCAAAATGTCGACGGTGCCTGCGATGAGTATGGTCATAGGAATTACCAGGGTGATCAGGTTTATAGAGTTATAGATCAATAATCGAAAGAAAGTATCAGAATCAACTCCCCAAAACAATCAGGGTTGACTGATTTTTTGAGAGCGGCTATGTTGCGGGCTCACCCCAACCTTGTCCTTCAGCAGGCTTTTGATCCCATGACCGAAACTCTTAACCGACAGTACTATCTGGCGTCACGCCCCGAAGGCGAGCCTACGGCAGCGAATGTCCCCAGTCGGGATGTGCCTTTACTCCCTCTCGGCGAGGGTGAGGTAAGAATGCGTAATTTATTTATCTCGCTGGATCCGGCCATACGGGGCTGGATGTCGGACGAGCCAAATTATATTGAACCGATCACCCTGGGTGACCCGGTAAGGGCGTCCGTCATCGGTCGAGTGGTTGAGTCCAATAGCGATAACTTTGCCGTGGGTGAGGTTGCCATGACCATGGGTGGTTGGGAGGCATTTACTACGTTGCCTGCCGAGGCGTTGAACAAGCTGGATGAGTCCCTGGGGATTCCCCTAAGTAACTTCCTCGGCGTGTTGGGCCCTACCGGACTTACCGCCTATTTTGGGTTGTTGGAAATTGGACAACCCAAGGCGGGTGAGACGGTACTGGTGAGTGCCGCTGCGGGTGCCGTCGGCTCCGTCGTGGGGCAGATAGCGAAGATGCAGGGCTGTCGCGTTGTGGGCATGGCCGGTAGCGATGAAAAATGCGCCTGGTTAACGGACGATCTGGGATTTGATGCCGCCATCAATTACAAAACCTGTGGCGATTACGGCGACGCTATCGCTAGCGCCTGTCCAGAAGGTGTCGATGTCTATTTTGACAATGTCGGCGGAGAAATTCTCGACGGGGCGCTGAGCTGCATGAACAAGTTCGGACGTGTCGCTGTTTGCGGCTGGATTGCCTCATACAATGCAGAGGAAGTGCCTCACCTCAAAAACTTGTGGCAGCTGGTGGCCGAAAGTGTCACGGTTCGCGGCTTTGTGGTTTTGGATTTTCTCGACCGCTTCCCCGAAGGAATAGGTCAGCTGGTTGAATGGTTAATGGCCGGTAAAATTCAATTCCGGGAAGAAGTGGTCGATGGTCTGGACAACGTCCTGCCCACATTCATGAAGCTCTTTGACGGTAGTAATCAGGGCAAGCTGGTGCTGCGCTTGCCCGAGGAGTAGTGGCTGCGGCTTGCCTATGGCAGCGGTGTATAGTCGCCGCTCAGATCGCCGGGACCGCGATAGATGAAGTCGTAACGGCGTGTCTGGAACAGCCACTGGCCGTCCACTTTGACGTAGGTATCCAGATATCGGCTAATCGCTGACAGTCTTTCATCCTGTAGGTCGCGGGTAAACTCCTGCAGGTACCAGTGCCCGGTGGCGGTATCGCCTTCGATCTCAAACAGGTGAGAGCTGGGTACCAGAAGTGCAAATTCGAAACCGGCAACGACTTGTTGCCACAGGGCGAGGATATTGTCTCGACCCTGTACCTCCATGCCCATCAGGTTCCAGCAGCCATCTTCAGCCCAGGTGCTTGCCCAGGCATCACCGTCTTTGCGGTTGGCGGCGTCCACATAGCGGGCCATGAGTTTTTCCAGTGCTAATTCTTCTTCCAGCTTGCTCATTATTTCGCTCCAGTGACGGCTTGGTTATGTAATGTAGGTGTTCGCGCCCAAAAAAGAAACAGACGAGACTGTTTTTATGAAATTCTAGCTGCTAATATCAGTGGTTGTTGCATCCATTAATAACACCATAGCCAATAATACGGGTATCACACCATGGATTTGAGCGCCTTTCCCTACCTACAAGGTAACTACGCCCCTGTTGACGAAGAACGCGACTTCGATGAGTCGCAATTGCGAGTTGAGGGCGACATACCGAAAAAGCTGCTGGGTGCTTTTATGCGCGACGGCGCGAACGTGGCCTATCAGCCAAACCATTATGTTTACCCTCTGGACGGAGACGGCATGGTGCATGCGGTCTACTTCAAAGATGGCCATGTGGAATACAAGAACCGTTGGGTGCAAACCAGTCACCTGATGACCGAGCGCAAGTTTGACCGAACGATCTACGGCAGTGTGGGTAAGCTTTTGGAAGTGCCTCAAGACGTGATTGATGCCGGCGGAGAGCCCAACCCAATTCGCAATACGGCTAATACCAATATTCTGTATCACGGCGGAAAATTGATGGCCCTGTGGGAGGGCGGTTTTCCTCATCTGCTAAATAACGACTTGTCGACGGTCGGTCTGTACGACTATGAAGGCGCCCTGAAGCCAGGCGATGCTTTGACCGCTCACCCCAAGGTGTGCCCCGACACAGGGGATCTCATCTCCTGTACGCAGCGTTGGGATAGTCCGAATTACAGCGTTCAGGTATTTGATGCCAAAGGCGGGCACAAGCAAACGATGGAAGTGGAGTTCACCCGTAAGGGCATCATTCACGACCTGCAAATTACTGCTAACTATGTGGTCATTTTCTACGCGCCGACTTACCACAGTTTGGAAAAGGCGATGAAAGGTGAAGACCCCTTTGTTTGGGAGCCTGAGTTAGGTACCAAGATTATTGCCATTCCCCGCGATGGTAGCGGGAACAATATTGTTTTCGAAACGGATTCATTTTTCAGCTGGCATTTCTGTAACGGTTTTGAGTCGGGTGGAAAAATCGTACTCGACTATATTTGGATTAACTCCATTCCCTTTTCCCAGGCGCAGGGTACTGGTGTTGAAAAGCAACCGCGACGGATGTATCGCATGACGCTTGACCTGAAAACCAAGCAGGTCACGAATGAACAGTTCTCCGATGTATTCTGCGAATTTTCGCGCGTTGATGAGCGTCTTATGGGTAAGGATTACCGCCTGGGATACGCAACTTGTTCGAATCGAACCTGGGGTGATGCTCATGGCTACAACTGTACGGGAAGTTTTGATTTTAAAACCGGTGAAACATCACTCTGGGAGTACGGCGAGGAAGCCAATGCCGGCGAGCCTGTGCATGTGCCCAACCCTGACAGTGATCGCGAGGAAGATGGCTGGCTGATGTGTTACGTGTACAACCCGGGTGAAGGTCCTTTCCTCAGCATTCTCAGCGCCGGTAATGTGGCGGACGGCCCCATCGCAAAAGTACATATCCCCGGCCGCGTGCCTAATGGTTTCCATGCGAACTGGATGCAAAACCTGACGCTCTAGTCGGATTGAGAATGAAAGGATCTCAGTATGAGTAATCAAGTGCCTATTGCAGAGGGTCTGTTTAGTTGGCCTTCGCCTAATCCTGCCTTGCTGGGCAGTCGCTGCAAGAATTGCGGCATTGCAGCGTTTCCTGTGGCCGAGTCCTGTATGGCCTGCAGCGGTCAGGATGTAGAGATCGAAGAGTTGCCGCGCAAAGGAACGCTTTGGACCTGGACAGTGCAACAGTTTATGCCCAAGCCGCCTTACCATAGCAATGAAACCCCGCAGACATTCAAGCCTTACGGCGTTGGCTATCTTGAATTGCCCGGCGGTGTTCGGGTTGAAGGCCGTTTGACAGAGAATGATCCAGAAAAGCTCCACATCGGCATGGAGATGGATGTCATTTTTGACACTTATCGCACTGAAGAAAATGGTGACGAGGTCATCAGTTTTTTCTTCAAGCCGACTCCAGCCTAGACAAGAGAAATCACCATGGACGTAGCAATTGTTGGAATTGGAATTCATCCCTTCGGGCGTACACCCGCGCGAAGCGGTTTGCAGCAGGGTGCTTTTGCTGCACGTGAGGCGCTAAAAGACGCTGGCGTAGAGTGGCAAGACATGGAATTTGCCTTTGGCGGTAGCGCCAGCTCGGGCAACGCCGATGCGTTGGGCAACGAGTTAGGGCTTACAGGTATTCCCTTCATTAACGTGGCCAATGGATGCGCTACCGGGGGCAGCTCGCTTATTTCGGCATACAACGCGATCAAGTCCGGAGAGCACGACATAGGTTTGGTCGCAGGCTTTGATAAGCATGACCGCGGTGCCTTTGATGCCGACCCTGAAGCGCTGGGACTGGGACGCTGGTATGGCGAAGTGGGCATGATGATGACCACTCAGTTTTTTGCGATGAAAATTCAGAAGTACATGAACGATTACGGCATATCCAAGGACACGCTGGCGAGAGTGTCGGAAAAAGCGTTTATCAATGGTTCGCTTAACCCCAATGCCTGGCGCCGTCAGCCGATTGATGTTGAAGAAATAGCAAACTCGATGATGATCAATGATCCGCTCACCAAATACATGTTCTGCTCTCCAGCAGAGGGCGGGGTGGCTTTGATTCTTTGTCGGGGCGATAAAGCGAAGCAGTACGCAGACAAGCCAATCTACCTGAAATCGGCGGTACTTAAGTCTCGTCGTTTCGGATCTTTTGAGGTGTTCGCACCCAGCCAGGCCCTGGAGCAGGTAGATGGCCCGACGGTGGATGCTGCCAAGGCGGCGTTTGAGATGGCGGGCGTTGGCCCCAAGGATATGGATGTCTTGCAGTTACAGGACACTGAGTCGGGCGCGGAAATTATGCACATGGCCGAGAACGGCTTTTGTGAGCACGGGGAACAGGAGCATCTGATCCAGACCAAAGCCACCTACATCGACGGCGCCATGCCGGTGAATACTGATGGTGGTTGTTTAGCTAACGGCGAGCCTATTGGCGCCTCTGGCTTGCGTCAGGTTTATGAAAATGTGTTGCAGCTGCGCGGTGACGCCGGTGAGCACCAGGTACCCGGCGATCCCAAGCTGGGCTACACCCACGTTTACGGCGCGCCAGGTATCAGTGCCGTTACCA
Source organism: Halioglobus sp. (assembly GCA_039986455.1). Lineage (GTDB taxonomy): Bacteria > Pseudomonadota > Gammaproteobacteria > Pseudomonadales > Halieaceae > Halioglobus. Next base: position 153,111 of record JBDWQQ010000095.1, on the reverse strand, counting down.
TATTGCAGCGCTAGGAGAATTACGGTGAGCAGATCAATAGAGTTAGACGATGGGCAGATTGTTGCCCGCTCCGGCGGCGAGTCCTATCAGGAAATGCTGGATAAAGAAGTAAATCCGGTGCCAGATGCGCTGCGCGAAAGTACCAATACTTTTCTTGGCTCAGATAATCTTTCTACGGATCGTTACCTGACCAAAGAATTTCACGATCTTGAAGTCGAAAAGATGTGGAGTAAGACCTGGCAAGCAGCCTGTCGTGAGACCGAAATTTCTAACCCGGGTGATTTCTATGTCTATGAAATCGCCACTCATTCTATTGTCGTGACCCGCACTGAAACGGGTGAGCTGAAGGGTTTTCATAACGCGTGCCTGCACAGAGGCCGGCAATTACGCAAAGACTGTGGCACCGCGCGCGAGTTTAAATGCCCGTATCACGGTTTTCGCTGGAGCCTGGATGGGGATTTCCTGGGCGCACCCTGCCAATGGGATTTTCCTCACATTAAAGCTGAAGAGTTTTCTCTGCCGCAGGTGCAAGTAGATACCTGGGGTGGTTGGGTATTTATCAATATGGACCTGGAGGCGGAGTCGCTGCAGAGTTACATGGGAATTCTGCCTGAGCACTTCAATCGCTGGAAGCCCGAAAATACTTTCAAGGCGATGCACGTGGAGAAGATCATCGAATGTAACTGGAAGGTTGCCTGGGAGGCTTTCATTGAGTCATACCACACCGTGCAGACGCATCCGCAGATCATGCCTTACCTGGGCGATTCAAACTCCCAGTACGACTGTTGGGGCGATAACGTCAGTCGCACGATTTCCCCAATGGGCGTGGTGAGTCCGCACCTTGAAGGCGTAGCGCCCGATAAAACAGTGAACGACTGGTTGGAACACGGCGCCTGGATGACTGAGGGAGAAAAAATAGAAGTGCCCGAGGGTATGAGTGCCCGCGAGTGGCTGGCCCAGTATTACTTTGAGCACTACTCCAAAGAGTATGACGTGGATCTCGCCAGTTTCTGTACCCAGAGCGAAATCATGGACTCCATTCTCTACTCACTGTTTCCCAATTTGGCGCCTTGGGCGGGTTTCCACCCCAATTTAACGTATCGAATGAAGCCCTATGGCGACAATCACGAAATGTGCACGATGGAAATTATTTTCCTCATGCGCTACCCCGAAGGCGCTGAACGTCCCGCTGATGCGCCGGTGCATAAACTGGATAAAGATCAGCTGTTTTCTGAGGCGCCTGGCCTTGAAGGGGGCATTGGGCGTGTGTTCGATCAGGACTTCAGTAACCTGAAAATGGTGCAGAAGGGCCTAAAGAACCTCAAGTCCAAAGAAGTGGTATTGGCTAACTATCAGGAAGTTCGAATTCGTCACTTCCATCAAACATTGGATAAGTATCTCAACGCCTAGGGAGTCGTGATATGAACGATTTACTTTCGGCATTTGATATTACAGGCCGGGTGGCTTTAATCACCGGTGCGTCCAGTGGATTTGGCCGACACTTCGCCGATGTGTTGGCGCAGTCCGGCGCTAGAGTGGTTCTGGCCGCCAGGCGAACTGAGCTTGTTGAAGCGGCTCGCGATGAAATTGTGGCAGCGGGCGGACAGGCCATGGCGGTCTCGATGGACGTTACCAGTTCTGCCAGTATTGCCGCCGCGCTTGACGCTGTCGAAGCCGAATTCGGTACGGCCAGTATTGTGATCAATAACGCAGGAATCACCATACCCAAACCGTTATTGGATTTGAGTGACCAAGACTGGGAAAACGTGGTTGATACAAACCTCAAGGGCGTCGCCTTCGTCACCCGGGAGGCTGCCAAGCGGATGATTGCTGCCGATGTTGGCGGTAGTGTAATCAATATCGCGTCTATTCTCGCAGTACGCGTTCAATCGATGTTGTCTAATTACGCGGCGGCCAAGGCCGGGGTGGTGCAGTTCACTAAAACTGCAGCGCTGGAGTTGGCACCTCACAATATTCGGGTCAACGCGATATGCCCAGGCTACTTCGCCACTGAAATGATTCGCGAGTGGCTGAAGACCGAAGACGCGCAGCATCGTATCGAGAAAATACCGCAGCGCCGGGTCGGTGAGCTTCACGAGTTGAATGGGACCCTGCTGTTATTGGCATCGGACGCCAGCTCCCACATGACCGGTTCGGAAATCGTGATCGATGGTGGCCATGTGTTGTCGGAGTTGTAGTTAGTGTCCGACCTTAATCGCCAATTTCTCCTGGACGCCCGGCCCGTGGGTGAGGTGAAGCTCAGCGATCTGCGTTATCACGAAACAGAAAACCCTGAACTCGAACAAGGCCAGTTTCTGGTGCAGGTGCAATACCTCGGTCTTGAGCCTGCCATGCGCGGGTGGATGGAGAATCGCTCAGACTATTTGGCTCCGCTCGCCATCGGTGATGTGATGCGTAGCTTTGGCGTGGGTGTGGTCATCAACTCTTTGCATCCCGATTATCCAGAGGGCGCTGCTGTGAGTGGCACGTTTGGTATGCAGTCGCTGGCGATTGCCAATGCTGTTGACTACGCCGTCAATATTATCGATCCAGCGATAGACCCCGTGACCTATATCAGCGTTCTGGGTATTACCGGCCTCACTGCCTGGTGCGGCATGGATGAAATTGGCAAGCCACAGGCTGGAGAGACGATTGTGGTTTCTGGCGCCGCCGGTGCGACCGGGTCTATTGCCGGTCAAATAGCCAGGATTGCCGGTGCACGCGTGATCGGCATCGCCGGCAGCGAAGAAAAATGCAATTGGCTAACCACCGAACTGGGATTTGACGCCGCTGTTAATTATCGGGAACAGGATGTTGCCGTGCGTTTGCGGGCCCTTTGCCCTGATGGGATCGACGTGTATTGGGACAATGTCGGTGGCGACATGCTGGACACAGCGCTGGAGCAATTGGCGCAGGGTGCTCGTGTGGTTGTCTGTGGCGGTATCTCTCGTTACAACGCAACGGCGCCGCTACCTGGTCCTGCCAACTATTTTAATCTCGTGTACAAAAACGCCCTCATGCAGGGGTTTGTTGTTTCCCACTACCGTCACCGTTTTGGTGATGCCATCGCCTGGTTAAAACAACATCTGCAGAACGGAGATTTGCGGCACAGGGAAGATATTCTACAGGGCTTTGAGCGCACACCTGAAGCCCTGCTGCGCTTGTTTCATGGCGATAACATTGGCAAACAGCTGGTTCGTGTTTAACGCGATAGAGCGGAGACTGTGATGGCGAAAAAGTTTGGTAAAAGATCCACCGCAGAGCAGGTCAGCCAGGGCGTTGACCTGAATGGCAAGAATGCATTGGTCACAGGGGCTAATACGGGGCTCGGCAAAGAGACAACGCGGGTGTTGGCGCTGTGTGGTGCCAACGTCACCATGGCTTGCAGAGACATGGAAAAGGCCGAGCATGCCCGCCAGGACATTATTGAAGCCGCTGATGGGGCGATTGATGAGTCTCAGTTAACACTGCTGCAGCTTGACCTGAATTCTTTAGATAAGACACAGCAGGCCGCTGAGGAATATTGTCAGCGGGGGGAGGCGCTGCACCTGCTCATTAATAACGCGGGCATTATGATTCCCATGGAGCGTCGCACAGCCGATGGCTTTGAGGCGCATTTCGGGATTAACCATCTAGCCCACTTTTTGTTTACTAATTTGTTATTGGACCCGCTGACCGCGGCAAACGGTGCCAGGGTCATTGCGCTTTCCTCTCTAGCCATGTCGTTTGCGTCAATGAACCGTAGTCTGGACGACATTAACTGGGAGAATCGTAAGTTCAGGGGTTGGCCGGCCTATGGTAACTCCAAGCTGATGAACCATCTGTTTGCCCGAGAATTAAGTCAGCGTTACGAGGGCAACGGGATCATCGCGCATTCGGTGCATCCGGGTGTTGTCAGTACAGAATTAGGCCGCGATCAAAGCGGGCTTTTTTCGATGATTGGTGTGCTTGTCACTCCACTGATGAAAAACGTTGAGCAGGGTGCGGCGACTCAAGTGTTAGCGGCAATCTCGCCAGAGTTTGGCGACATGGGTGGTCTGTATTTTAAGGACTGCCGCGTAGCCAAACCCCAACACAAATTAGCGAACGATACGGCACTCGCCGAGGAACTCTGGCAGCGCAGCGTGGAACTCGTTGGGCTTGAAGAATAATTTAAACGAAAAATATCAAGGGTAAGACTATGGGAACACTTGCAGGAAAGACGGCGGTTATTGTTGGTGCGTCGGGTGAGGCCAACTTTGGCGCTGCAATAGCTCGGCGTTTGGCGGACGAGGGCGCCAGCGTGGTGGTGTCTGCAAGGCGTAAGGAACCTCTTGAATCTCTGGCGACAGAAATCGGTGGGCTTGCACTGCCCTGTGATGTGACCGATGAATCGCAGATTGAAAGCCTGTTTTCCAACACAGTTGAGAAGTACGGCAATGTGGATATCGCGATCTATTCAGCAGGTATTCATGCAGCCGATATGATCGCCGATATTACTGCAGACAGCATTCGCCCTAGTCTCGAAGTGAGCTTCATTGGCGCCCTGTTGTTTTTTAAGCACGCGGCAGCGTCGATGAAAGAGGGTGGCTCTGTTATTACCATTTCGTCTTTGACGGCGCGCATACCCGGACCGGGCTTGTCTGCCTACTCTGGCGCGCGAGCTGGAATTGATTACGCGATTAAAGTGGCAGCTCAGGAATATGGCGCACAGAAAGTACGATTTAATTCGATCGCTGCAGGGTTGATTGAAACGGATATGACCAGCCTGTTTTTCGATATGGACCCGGTTATTCAGGGGCACCTTGACGCTACGCCAGCGGGTCGAATGGGTAATCTCGACGATATGGCTGAGGCCGCCTTGTTCCTCGCGGACGGTGGCCGCTCTGGTTACATCAACGGTCAGGTGCTTGATTTAGCAGGTGGACAACAAATGGGGCACTTGCCGCGTTTTTAAATATTAGGAGAGAGTGATATGCAAGGATATGAAGACGTTACGCTTTACGAGTTAACGCCAGCGCGTGAAAAAGAATTGGTTGATAAGCAGATCGAGTGCAACTTTATCTGGACCAACAAAGCGGGTCACGGATTGGGCGTGATTATGAATTACATCGCTAAAGATGGCTCCATCTGGCTGACAGCGACCAGCCAACGTGCTCGCATAAAAGCATTAAAGCGTGACCCCAGGGCTTCAGTGGTGATTTCCAGCATGGGCACTGACATGGGCCCGGGCAAAACGATTACGTATAAAGGCCACGTCAAACTGCACGAGGATCAAGCCACCAAGGATTGGTTTTACCCGGCAATGGCGGAAATTATTTCCCCTTATCCAGCCCCCACGGTAGAGGCTGCTATTGAGCATCTGGATACACCGTTGCGGGTTGTGATTGAACTGGTGCCCGAAAAGGCCATTAAGTTTGACGGCGATGCAATATCGCAGGCCTCTTATGACGGTACCGTACCCTCTGCCGACTGATAACTCGCCCTATGCTTAGGCGCGCTCTTTTACTACTGGTGTTGATTGCCGTGGTTGCGCTCGCCTGGGCGTACCTCGCGTCAACGGGGGTATTGGGCGAACGTCAGTCTCCGGTGGCCATTGGGCAAACGCCACGGCCATCGATGGTGACGGGTCCCCCTGAAAAGGTGCGCGGTGACCGTCAGGTTCTTTTTGGTGATCTCCATGTGCACTCCACTTTTTCGTTTGATGCCTACAACCTGAGTCTGCCGATGCTGCAGGGTGAAGGCGCGCATCCCCCTGGTGATGCCTGCGACTTTGCCCGCTATTGCTCGGCATTGGATTTTTGGTCGATCAATGATCATGCCGAGGGTCTGACGCCAGCTCAGTGGTCGCAAACCAGGGAGTTGGTGCGTGACTGCAACGCCGTGGCGGGAGACCCCCAAAACCCTGACATGGTCACTTTCCTCGGCTGGGAGTGGACGCAGATCGGGGACACCGCCGAAACACATTACGGCCACAAGAATATTGTGCTCAAAGACATGGCCGAAGGGGAGGTTCCCGCTCGTCCTATCTCCTCGCGCGAGCAGTTATTTCCTAACGGTCGTAACCCCTACGGCTTACTGATGCGTTTGCTGTTTATTGTTACCAGCCCGGCGAGTGATTCTCGTCAGCCTTACTATGATTTCGCCCGTTTCTTGCAAGACCGGGAAGACCTGGTCAGTTGCGATAAGAACGTGCCCGTAAGAGAGCTTCCGGCAGACTGTCAGGAAAGCGCTTCAACGCCAACGCAACTGTTCGGCAAGCTGGACGATTGGGGTTTTCCTTATCTGGTGATACCCCACGGAAATAGCTGGGGGTTTTATACACCGCCGCTGACAAGTTGGGACAAGCAACTTGCAGCGCACGTTGAGCCGGATCGCCATGAGCCACTGATAGAAGTGTTTTCCGGCCATGGCAATATTGAGCAGTACAGGCCCTGGCGCGCGGTGGGTATCGACGCAGCGGGACAGGAGTACTGTCCTGAACCCAGCGCAGGTTTTCTGCCGGCTTGCTGGCAAGCGGGTGAGATTATCCGGCAGCGTTGCCTTGCTGAGAATGAGAGCGCGCAACAGTGTGAAGAACGTGCAGTCGTCGCTCGAGCCAATCACCTGGCCGCTAGGGACTCTGGGCACTGGACTGTGCCGGGTAGCCAGTTGAACGATTGGCTGGATGCCGGGCAGTGTCGAGATTGTTACATGCCGGCCTATAATCATCGTCCCACGTCTTCCATGCAGTACGGATTGGCGATTCGCGATTTTTCCGATCCAGATAGGCCACCCAAGCGCTTTCGTTGGGGAGTGATTGGATCTTCCGATATTCACTCGGCAAGACCAGGTTCAGGCTATAAAGAAATTATGCGACGCAGCATGAGCGATGGACGCATGGCCAGTTTGGGGCCTCCACCAACGCTCACCGCGCGCGATCCTGAGCCCAGTTCGCTCGCGCCGGAAGCGGCTGGTTTGTTTGGGCCGTATTTTGAGCGCTTCTCGTCCTTTCTTGGAACCGGCGGTTTGGTGGCTGTGCACAGCGCAGGACGCGATCGCGATTCAGTTTTTTCAGCACTGCAGCAAAAGCAGGTTTATGGCACAAGCGGCGACCGCATTTTGCTGTGGTTCGATTTGCTGGAGTCCGCGCAGGGGCCCGGTGTGGGTATGGGGCAAAGCGTGGCTCGCACCGAAAACCCTAAGTTTGAAGTCAGCGCCATGGGCGACTGGCAGCAGTTGCCCGGTTGTCCGGATGACCTGGCCGGTTTGAGTGCTGAGCGCTTGCAGCGACTCTGCGCGGGGGAGTGCTACAACCCGGGCGAGGTTCGAAAACGCATTGAGCAGATAGAGGTTGTTCGCATTCGACCCCAGCTTTATGAAAATGAATCGCTGGAGCCTCTGATTGAAGACCCCTGGAAGGTGTTGCCCTGCGACGATATGGGCCAGGGTTGTCGCGTACGTTTTAGTGACCCCGATTATGCGGCGGGTCGCCGGGACGCGCTTTACTACGTTCGGGCGATTCAGCAGTCATCACCAACGATTAACGGTGACAACCTGCGCTGTGAGCTTGGTGAAGATGGCGAATGTATCTCGGTTAAGCCTTGCCGTGGGCGCAGCCCTGAAGACCTTGAGGATGAATGTTTGGCGCCCGCCAATGAGAGGGCATGGTCTTCGCCTATTTTCGTGGATTTTGGTGATTCGTGATGAAAATCAATGGGGTTAGCCACTGATAGAGAGGCCCTCAACCAGGCTAAATGCGGGGCCAGGGTAGAGGGTCGGAGCGAGTCTGCCAGCGCGGCTGAATAAATAGTGAAAATGGCTTTGCAATTTGCAAAACAAGACCATAATATAAAAAGACAGTATGTCCGGTTTTATTAAAACATGCTGACCGGATGGTTTGATATAAGAATATAAACAGGGGTCTATCCGGCAAGCCAAATCACCCCACGAGCCAGGCGTTACAGAGTTCACTGGCATGGGTGAATCTTTTTTGAGGGTGTAGGGCCACTTTGCAGTGGCGTCATAATAAAAGTGAGGGATCTATGAAGAATGGTTATCTGGTAAAAACGGTACTGGCCTGCAGTGTTGCAACTGCCTGGTCTGCTGCACCGTTGGTAGCGGTGGCACAGGAAGACAGAATTGCGCTTGAAGAGGTTATTGTTACCGCTCGAAAAAGAGAGGAGTCAATACAGGACGTGCCTGTCACGGTAACGGCGCTAGGCGATCAACTTTATAGGTCGACGGTTCAGAGTTTGCAGGACGTGCAAAACTACGTACCCAACGTCAATATCGACCTCATCGCCGGCAACAATGGCGCATCAATCTCTATACGTGGTATCAGCTTTCAGGAGACAGACAAAAGTGTAGATCCCCCAGCCGGTGTCATTCTGGACGGTGTTTATATGGGGGTAGCGGCGGGAGGTTTGCTAAATAACTTTGATATGGAGCGCATCGAAGTATTGCGTGGTCCGCAGGGTACGTTGTTTGGGAAAAATACGACGGCAGGTGCACTCAATGTTATTAGAACTGCTCCAACGAAAGAGTGGGGCGTTAAGGCAAAAATCGGCGCTGGCAGCTGGGATAAGCAACAGATACAGGCAGTCATTAATACGCCTCTCACTAGCAAAGGTGGCTTCAAGTTCTACGCTAACAAAGATGAGCATGATGGCTATACAGAAAACAACATCATCGGTGATGATATCGGTAAGCTGGATTATCTTCAGGTGGGCGGTACGTTAGCATTCGACCTGACCGATAATTTTGATTTGGCCTTTACTGCTGAACGAATTCAAGACGATTCAGATGTTGGTGCCTGGGCAAACTTTAACTCGTTTTCAGACCTGGCGTGCTTAGTATCTGTGGGCGGGATTCCAGCTGCCGGCATTCCACCTGACGCTAGTGGGGCACCGTTTGGCAGTGGTTGCATGGATCTCGATACTGAGAGTGGCGAAAATAACAGCTCAGTCAACGCGCCTAATACTTCCGAGGTTACAAACGATTACTACAACCTGACCATGAATTGGGGTATTGGCGATTGGACGCTGACTTCTATTACCGGGTACGTGGAAAGAGAAGAAGATTTCCGCGTGGAATATGATGCGAGTCAGGTAGAGTTTCTGACAGTGCTGGCTGAGCAGGATTATGAGCAATTTAGCCAGGAACTTCGCGCGAACGGCAATATCGGTGACAACATTAACCTGACTGCTGGCGTTTACTACTGGAACTCGGAGTATCGACAGTTCCAGGAGTCTTTTGACATGTGGTACTACCTTGGCATCGGTTTTGGCCCTGAAGGAGGTCTTTGGCCTGGAGCTGTCTCTAGTCAGTTAGATGGTACAGGTGAAAATACGGCCTACGCTGGTTTCGTCTCAATGGACTGGCAACTGACAGATCGAATGATGTTGAATATCGGTGGACGTCTTACTAATGAAGAACGAAAGTTGGAGACATCAACCACAAACTTCATTCTTCACCTGCCAACCGGTGACAATGTCGAGATTGTGCCTGCTGGGCCATTGCAGAAGTTTGAGGAGGACTGGACGGAGTTTTCTCCACGTTTAGCTCTTACTTACGACTTGAGTGATGACATGATGATGTTCGGATCTTTCTCCAGTGGTTTCAAAAGCGGAGGGTTCTTTGCCCGTACGCAGAATGTCGATGATATCAATTCCTATGATCCCGAGTATGTCGATACCTATGAATTGGGCCTTAAGAGCGAGTGGTTTGACAACCGCTTACGCTTTAACGCGACGGCTTTCTACAGCGAGTACGAGGATAAGCAGGAAGAGGTCATCGTGAACTTGGGTGACGGTAACGTCACAACAATTGTTCTCAATGCTGCCGACGCAGAGATAGCGGGTCTTGAGTTTGAATTGACTGCGCAGTTCACGAGCAATCTATCGGGCTTTTTCAACCTGGGGCTCTTAGACGCGGAATTCACAAATTTTATCGTTTCTGATTCCGATGGTAATGAAGTCGATAATTCTGACCTTGAGCTTCGTAACGCTCCTGAGCAGACAATCGGCGTCGGCCTTGATTACTACATGCCTCTGAGTTTTGGCGAGCTTAGCGCTCACTATAATTATCGCTGGCGTGACGAGTATCACTCAATTTTGAATAACGCCGAAATCGGCCTTATAGACGCGGGTGGCTTCCATAATGCCAGTATCGACATGTCATTTGGAGAGCACTATAAATTGAGCGTTTATGGTCGCAATATGGGCGACGAACGTTATGCCAGAGTGATACAAATCGGCATTAGTAGCTTTGGTCAATACAGCGCGCCAGAACATTACGGCGTGGAGTTCACCGTTAACTTCTAAAAGAAAAATATCATGGGCTTGGCCCCACCTTTTCAGGTGGGGCCTTTTTTTTGCCTAGCTATCTAGCGCTTCACTCGTCGTATCACGCATCACACCGCCGTCAAAACTGATCGTTTTTTCAGGTACAACTTCTATGATGATGCGTGCTTCGGTATCGAGGAAAGCGACAAACGCTTCGGGTGTCGGCGCCGGGCTATTGGCATGGCGCGCGAAATCTGGGTAAAACCAGTCCTTGGTCTCCTGGTCTTTGTGCAGAACGGCGTGCCCTTTAAAGGTAATCGACTGGCTGACATCAGCGTCGACGCCGGCGCTTGAGATCACCACGCTGCAGCGGGGGTCACGGGCCAGGGCTTTCATCCGTGCGCGCTGCTCAGTTGCTGTGCACCAGATGCTGCCATTGCGCCAGATATAGCTCATCGTGACGCCCATGCCATGGCCGGCTTTGTTGGTCCAGATAAACGTGAGCTCGTTCTGAGCCAGTAGCAGTTTTTCCATTTTCTCCGAGGTCAGGCCGTACATGGTGACATCGTCGTAATTTTCTACCTTATCGTTCATTATGATTCGCTCCGTAGTAAGTTGCGTATTAGATTTAATCTCAATATTATAAACAGTACGGCCTGACTGTTTTTTTTGATGTTATCACTGTACTGAGTGATTGCAAGCGACAACAGGCACAACCAGCAGGGATACAAAAATAAGATGAAAAGAGTAGAAGGAAAGGTGGCGATTGTTACCGGCGGCGCCTCGGGTTTGGGGTTGGCTGCCTGTCAACGACTGGCTGAAGAAGGGGCCCGTGTGGTGATGGCTGACATTGCCCAAGAGCAGGGCACAGCAGCCGCGGCTGCGATTGACGGTGTTGATTTTGCCAAGCTCAATGTCAGCGATGAAAATAATTGGGAAGCCCTGATTGATAGCGTGGTCGCTCAGTTTGGCCGGCTTGATGTGCTGGTGAACTGCGCTGGCGTTGTCCAACTTGCCAGCATTGAGCACACCACTGAAGAGATCTGGCGAAAGGTAAACGCCGTGGGCACAGACGGTACCTTCTACGGTTGCAAGCATGCGGTGCGAGTGATGAAGCCGGCCGGTAGTGGCTCCATTATTAATATGTGCTCTACCGCCAGTATTCAGGGTGGTCCCAATATCTTTGCCTACGCGGCATCCAAGAGCGCTATTCGTGGTATGACCAAGTCAGTCGCCTGTCTTAGCACGCAAGAGAAGTACGGCATTCGCTGCAATTCAGTGCATCCGGGAAACATGGAAACGCCCATGCTGCGCAATATGTATAACATCGTTGCCGAGAACGATCCTGAGTCCGCCGCCATTATGGACGGCTTGTGGGTGGGTCAACCGGTGGATGTAGCCAACATGATCCTGTTCCTGGCCTCTGATGAATCAAAGTCGGTGAATGGGGCAGAGATGGTGGTGGATAACACGACGACGATTACTGAAGGCGCAGTGCCGAAGCCTGACTAGCAGGAGTTTGAGATTATGATGGTTATTGACGCGCTGGCTCGCAGCGAGATCATTGAGGCTTACAGTCACTACGCTGAAGGAATCGATAGTAAAAACTGGTCCTTAGTTCGCAGCTGTTTTGCTGATGAAGTATTTATCGACTACGGCGAGACTGGGGCTGCCACCGGGGGTGCCGGTGCCGTGCGCACGGCAGAGGACTGGATATCCGCTTTGCAGAGCGTTATTAATGGCTTTGATGTGACGCGCCATGCGATTACCAATCATCGCTTTTGCGCGACTGCCGAAGGCATAGAGTGCCGTGCATACTTCAATGCTGAACATATTATTTTTAATGACCCAGAGATCAATCACGTGACTGATGATGAATCGGTTTTTGTGATCGGTGAATACACGAATGTTTACTGCCAGAGCGACTCAGGTTGGAAGATAACTCAATCTAAGTTGGTGACTGAGTATTCGAAAGGAAACGTGGGTCTGTTCGTGACCGCAGGAGAACGCGCGGCGAGTTTATGAATGCTGTGCTCTAACCAGCTGAGCTACTTAGCCACAATCAGTTTGGAGCCAGATGGCCCTCGAAGAGTCGCGCATTTCCCCGATTTTACAGGTGCTCGTCATTCCCGCGCGACGGTAATCGCGATTGTTTTGAGGTGCTTTATCAGTCAGGTGGCAGTCGTGCCTCGCTTTCGCTGATCAGGGCCAGCTCTTCGCCGATATGGCGCTGCATAATTTGGTACGCCTCGTCGGCGAGCAGGCGCTCCTCCACCAGGTCGGCGATTGCGGATCGGCGTAATGTGCCGAGCTCAGAGCGCAGTTGCGCCAGTCCCTCGGCGTCCAGCTCATCGCGTGCTTGAACCAGCTGCTCAATCTGCACCAGGTAGGCGTCTACCCTGTTTTTCATGCGTCTGCGCAGCAGCTCCCGAAATGCAACGAATATCGAATACAAGCCAAGAAGCAGCGTAACGCCGAGGCTCAGTGCCTCCGCGTACTCTACGAAAAATGGTGGTTTTTCCCGAGTGTAGTAGGCGATTGCTCCTGGGTGGTACGGGATGGTCGAGACAGAGGGGTCATAGTTTTCCCGAATCTGACGAGCGACTGCCAGCTCCCGCCCCTCAAGGCCAGCTTCACCAGCGCGATAGCCAAATACCGTCTCTGTCACTTCCCTTGCCATCTCCGCGTCCAGGGTTTCCCGGGCAACCAGTAGGGCCGAAACGGCGATGGTGCTGACAGGCTTGAGTGGTAACCGCTGGTATGTTGCGCGTGGAATTAGCTGCCGCTGGACGCCCGGAATCACCAACTCCAGTGCCGCGGCTTCATCGCCTTCGACATTAAAACTGCCGATGGGTAGAAAACGGATGACATCTTCGCGGGCCAATTGATAAATCAGTTCTGAGGGCATCGGCGCCAAAATGAAAATGGCATCCAATTCAGCGTTGCGTAAAGCGTCGACTGCCTGTTTTGGCGTCGCGATTCGGTCCTCAGAGGGCGCTATCCCCAGGTGTTCGATAATGTTTCGGGCCAGTTCACGGGTTCCTGAACCCTCGGCTCCCAGGGATATCCGGCGGCTGTCCAGGTCATAGATTGATTGGACGTCATCGGCGATTTCCCTGCGAATAAGCACGTGAAGCACTTCGTCATAGAGATCAGTAAGCAGTCGAGCACGAGTGCTTGGGGACGCATCAGATTGGACAAAGGCAAGATCGATCTCGGAGTCCCCCTGCAGCAGGCGCATATTGTCATAACTGCCATCGGTGGATTGAACCGTGACGGCTTTGAACTTCCCCGAGCGCTGCAGAACGCTCTGTAGTGCTCCGCCCAACGCGTGATAGGTGCCGCTATCAGGCCCTGTAGCGATGACCAGCTCGCCGTACTCGGTCTCAGAGGATAGGTTTTTGTAGAGGTAATAGCCCAGTGCCAGCGCCAGCAGAGCGGCAATAGATGCGGCGATCGCGAACGCGGAGAAAGAGGTTCCCACATCCAGTGGTTTGTTGTCGTTTTCCATTTCGCGATGCCTTCTGAAGCTTGAATGTCATTATCGCAAATCCGCCTCCCTGATGGCCACACCTATACGCGCGGTCGAGTTGGATGCGCGACAATACCCGAGGATTATCGTGCTACAATTTCGGCTCTTTACCGATAGCAGGAAAGCCCGATGAACATCAGCAGCCCTCACGATACCAGTAGCCCGGAAGCTCTCTGTGAACTTTACGGAATAGCCGATAGCGACCTGGAGGCGATTCGGGGTTTTTCCAAGTCGGTTGAGCCCGAGATGCCCAGGGTTATCGCGGAGTGGTATGACTGGTTGCGCACGCAGCCAGAGTTCGAGATTTTTTTCCCTGATAGCGCAACGCTGGAGCGCGTAAAAAGTGTGCAAGAGAACTATTGGGATGAGTTTATGGTCGCAAAGGTCGATCAAGACTACCTGGATCGTCGACGTCGAGTCGGTGAGACCCACGCACGTATTGGCCTGCCTTTAAACACGTACTTTGCAGGCATGAACAAGTTCCTTGAACTGCTGAGTGAGATTGCCCAGGGGCAAGTGGAAAGCGGCGATGCCCGTTTCACCCTCAATACCGCGCTGGCGAAGCTAACACATCTTGATACCGCCATTGTAGTTGATACGTATAACCAGATGGTTGAGGACACACTGACGGCGCAGGCGAAGTCTCTCATGGAGATGTCGACGCCTGTCACGCACATCTGGGACGGTATTTTGCTACTGCCAATTGTTGGCATTATTGATTCAAAACGGGCACGGGATGTGATGAATGCCACGCTGGAAAAAATAGCTGAATCTCAGGCGCGCATTTTCATCCTCGATATCAGCGGGGTCGGGGTGGTAGACACGGCGGTGGCAAATCACCTTATCAAGATATCCCGAGCGACACGCCTGATGGGTTGTGAGTGTGTCATTTCTGGTGTGTCACCTTCTATTGCCCAGACCATTGTGGATCTGGGCATCGACGTGGGTGATGTCAAAACAACTTCCACTATGAAGGCTGCGTTGGCCACTGCTTTCAAGCAGCTCGGCATGGAAATCACGGCAGTCGGCTGAGATGAGTCCCGCGCAAAACCAGGCCACAGTTCCTGTCCAGCGTGCCATGGGGTGTCTCGTTGCATCGGTGCAGGTTGACCTGAACGACAGAGTGATACAGCAGCTGGCGGACAATCTGCTTGAGGCCCTCCGGGTGCAAAGCGCCCGCGGCGTTATTCTCGACCTTTCAGGGGTCTCAATTATGGATGCAGAGGAGTTTGCGGCGCTGCGTAAAATTGAGCGTATGGCCGCGCTGATGGGAGCAGAGACTGTTTTTGCAGGCTTGAGACCGGGAGTGGTATCGGCGCTGATCGACCTCGATGCGGACGTATCAAAGCTGGCCGCGAGCCGCAGCCTTGATGACGCGTTTCTGTTGATAGATGCGGGTGAGTACGACGAGACTAACGCCGAAATGTCAATTGAGAGTCATGATGCCGAGTGAGGGTGCAGAGTCCTCGCGTATTCGCATCACCTGTGAGGCTGATGCAACGCGCTCGGTGATTGAGGCGGCGCGCTGGTGCAAGTCAAAGGGCTTAACAAACCTGGACAGTCAGTCTGTTTCAACCGCCGTGTCAGAATTGTCCCGCAACATCCTCAAGTATGCGGGTCGCGGAGAAATTATTTTTTCCAGTGTTGCCAAGGGAGGCCAGGACGGCCTCAATATTGTGGCTTCCGATAGTGGCCCGGGTATTCCAGACATTGCGAACGCGATGCGAGATCACTTCAGCTCCAGCGGCACACTTGGGCTTGGGCTTCCCGGCGTCAAACGCTTGATGGATACTTTTGACATTGAGTCGGCCCCGGGCAAGGGAACCAAAGTCAGCGTGGTTAAGTGGCGGGAGCCACCGCGCCAGCAAAGCTTTACTGCTCGAGCGGTCCGGGCAGGTACGGTGATGAGGCCTCTGCGGGTTTGCGATGAGCATGTTCAGCATTCTCAGGTGGACTGTGCGGCCAAACTTTTACCCTGTCGCGGTGAGCGTGCCAGCGGCGATTTGGCGGTGATTATTGAGCGAGCTGACTTTCTTCTGCTAGCTGTTGTGGATGGTCTGGGTCATGGCTACGAAGCCAGTCGAGTCGCCTATTCGGCCGGTAGTCTTTTGACGCGCCTGTCACTGCAGGATCCATCGCAGATTCTCGAGGCACTGCACAACGAGCTACGCGGTAGTCTGGGCGCCGCGGCTGGAGTTGCCATTTTTCATCCCGATTCTGGTGAGCTGCATTACAGCGGAGTAGGCAACATAGTGGGTCGTATGTTCGGCTCGCGGGAAAACCGTATGACGGGCAACCCGGGATTGCTTGGGGATACCCTGAGGTCTCAGTCACCCAATTGTATAAAGCTCAGCCCAGGGGATGTCTTTATTTTGTACTCGGACGGTATTCGGGATCGATTTGAATTGTCTGATTATCCGCAATTGCAATACCAGGCGGCGGAGACCGTCGCCCGAACGCTGATTGAGCGCTTTGGTAAATCCCATGACGATGCCAGTTGCGTTGTACTGAGGTATACAGCGTGATCACCCTTGGCGAATTAAACCTGGATAACGCAGACGCTATTGCCGCTGCCCGCCGGAAAGTGTCCAGCGTGGCCACGCAATTGCTGGGCGACGCTGTAACGGCAAGTCGATTGGGGGCGGTGACTTCGGCCGTGGGTAAAGAACTGCACCGACGCAGTGCCGGCGCTGTTCTTGTTCTTCGTGTCAACACAAGCGGGTACAGCGGCGACCTGGCGATGGAGTTTCGTGGCGACCAGGCGGAGGCCTCCACACTGCGCTTGTCGGCGTTCTTCGATAAAGTCGACGCGCGAGAGGGTTGCGCCACGGCCTTTTTGCCCTTTGAAGGTGCTTTGGATAACGACGCTATCGCCGGACTGCAGAATCTTGTACAGAAAAAGACGCGCGATGAACTCATGCAGGAGGTGAGGGAACAGAATTTTGCGCTGGAGGAATCTCTGGAAACCCTCAAGCGTACCCGCTCCGCGCGCGACCGTCTGGAGAGCGAACTGAATATTGGCCGCGAAATTCAGATGAGCATGCTGCCGCTGACGTTTCCCGCTTTTCCCGAGCACCAGAGTTTCGATATCTTTGCCACGCTGCATCCTGCCCAGCAGGTGGGCGGAGATTTCTACGACATGTTCCTGATAGACGACAGCAAGCTTTGTTTTTGTGTGGGTGATGTCTCGGGCAAAGGCGTTCCAGCGGCATTATTCATGGCCGTGACCAAAACCCTGATTAAATCATTTGCTGCACATGAGTGTTCCCCGGCCCGTATTCTTGAACAGGTAAATGGCGAACAGGCGATTGGAAATGACTCCTGTATGTTTGTCACGATCTTGTTGGCCGTATTGGATATCAATACCGGGGAGATGACCTATTCCAATGCCGGTCATAATCCGCCTTTACTGCGTCGCAGCGGTGGGGAAATTGAAAGACTGGATGCGCGTCATGGTCCAATTATCGGTGCCATAGAGGATCTGGACTACGGCGAGGACAGACTGGTGTTGCAGCCTGGCGATCTGCTGTACTTCTATACCGACGGCATCAATGAAGCCATGAATATCGATCGTGAGCTGTATGGCGAGCACCGACTTTTAGAGACACTTGAATCACTGCAGGATGATGCCGAGGCGGAAACCGCGGTTAAAGCAACGCTGGACCCGGTTTGGGCATACCAGGGAGATGCGCCCCAGGCCGATGATGTAACGGTATTGTGTATCCGCTTCTGTGGCGGAGCTGACTCGTCACTGTCGCTGCTGCTGAACAATCGAGCCGAAGAAGCAGGTCGAGCTGTTACTGAAGTCAGGCACTTCCTCGATTCGCATGGGGTGACCCTGGATGTGCAGCGTAAAGTGGCAACATGCCTCGATGAGATGATTGCGAATATCATTTCTTATGCCTACGAAGACGACAAAACTCACCAAATTGATCTCGACCTTTCACTCTCAGCGCAAGCGCTGATGATTGTAATTAAAGATGATGGTGTCGCCTTTGACCCGTTTTCTGACGCTCCCCCGGACACTAGCGCCTCACTGGAAGATCGAGCTATTGGCGGGCTGGGCAGGCACCTGGTAATGAACCTGATGGACGAGTTTAGCTATCAGCGGAATAATTCATTGAATATTGTTAGCTTGCGCAAGCAACTGCAGTCTTGATAAAGGAACATCCTTAATGGAAATAACAAGCGAACAGATTGGCGCCGTTACTGTCGCTCGTCTCAGTGGCGATCTTGATACCGGCACGTCGGCAATCGCAGGGGATGCGCTGATAGCGCTTTTGGACGATGGCGCACAAACGCTTTTGGTCAATCTTGAGGCGGTAGGCTTTGTTAGCAGTGCCGGGCTGAGGGTATTGCTCACCGCTGCCAAGCGGCTTTCGAACAAGTTACGTGTGTGCGGCCTGAACGAGACTGTACAGGAGGTATTTGATATCTCCGGCTTCACGTCCATCTTCGATGTCTACGACAGCGAACAGCTGGGGCTGGACGGCTAACGCTATGTTACTAGTACTCGGTTCAGTGCTGGGTGGCCTTGGGCTGTTTTTTGTCGGCCTCAAGTTGCTGACAGAGAACCTGAAATTGCTCAGCGGTAGGCGCCTGCGAGAGAAAGTGGCGACCTGGACGCGCAACCCGTTTTTGGGTGTGCTCTGGGGAGGCCTGTTTATTACCATCACCCAGAGTGCTGCTGCAGCCACCTTTATCCTGATCGGTATGTTGCGGGCCGGCATGCTGACCGTCCGCCAAATTTTGCCCATTATGATAGGGGTCAACCTGATCGGCGGCATTATCGTACTGGTGTTGGTGTTTGACGTGAAGCTCGCGGTATTCCTGCTGTTGGGTATTACCGGAATGATCTATTCGCGCGATCCGTCAGGGTCATTGCGGCCCGCTGCTGGTGCAGCTTTCGGTGTTGGTATGTTGTTTCTGGGGCTCAACACAACCCAGGCCGGCATCGCGCCCATGGCTGAAATGGCGTGGTTCAAAGATGCTCTGGCGTCCAGTCAGGGGTCTTATGTCCTCGGTTTTTTACTGGGCGCCGTTTTCAGCTTTGTGGTGCAGTCTGCATTGGCCGTGGTGATACTGTCGCTGGCATTCCTGCAGGCAGACCTGTTCAGCCTGGAGCAGTGTGTCATGATCGCTTATGGTGCAAAGGTTGGCTCCTCGGCATTGACCTATTTCCTGTCCAATAGCCTGCGGGGCGAATCCCGGCAAGTCGCTATGTTCCAAGTGACATTCAATTTGCTGGGTGCGGTGCTCCTGGTGCCGGCTTTTTATGTCGAGATATACACCGATATTCCAATTATGATGGCGCTGGCAGCTAAATTCTCCAGCAGTGAATCGATACAGCTGGGCCTCGTAAATCTTATGTTTAATGCGGTGCCTGCGCTGCTTGCATTTCCCTGTATCGGGCTTTGCACCAGGACTCTCTCGCGCTATTTTCCCCGAAGTTCGGAAGAGGAATTGTCTCGGCCACAGTATCTGCTTGAGCACACAGGCGACGACCCCCACAATGCCATGGAGCTGATTGAGCTGGAGCAGACCCGCCTGCTAAACATTCTCTCGCTGAGTTTTGATGCGATGAGAGACGATCGCGGCAGCAAGAAAATGGGCAGTCTTAAGGAGTCATTCGGCGGCCTTGATGAGGTTATACAGGAAGCGATGCATGACGTTTCCAGTCATCATCAGCTGTCGTCTGCGCTTTACGATAGGCTAAACGCGGTGCTCAATATCCAGCGCAGCCTGGCCACCGCGAATCAGGAAATACAAGCATTGTCGGTCCAGCTGTCCGCTTTGCGCGGCTCCGCAAGGGGGCAACGATTTGCCAGGGTTGCAGTTGATGGCATCGATGCAATTTTGCTCACGCTTATCGATGTTGCCAAAGAGCACAACGAGATCGATGCGCAGCTCTTGGGGCAAATGACTTCTGAAGATGGTATGGCGCGCGTCCGTAAGGCCTATCTCGCAGAGGATGAATCGATGGATGCCGCGTCGAGAATGCAGTTGTTGGCGGCGGCTAATCACTGCGAACGCCTGATCTGGTTGTTTGGCGATACCGGGCAGGCTTATCACGCGCTGGCCCTGTCGGACTAGTATCACTCCGTCGTCACAACGCTCTTAGGTGCTGGTAGTCAGCTTGCAGCCGAATGGGGCGTCTCTTCGATCAATCAGGTCCTACCCATCATTGTTGCAAGTAAGCTGACGTTGCCCCAGCATTATGAAGCTTGTGAAGAATAGAGGAAAAGTACACAAGAGAAGTGGTAGCTACGGGTCATTATGAATACTGTGCTTTAATTGTGCCTATAAACCGGGTTTGAGGACGCCAATCTTATGAAAAAACTGAAGAACGAAAAGGAGATGGTCAAAAAGGCGATTGCGGCCGGTGTTAAGTATGGGGAGGAGCGAGGTGTGGTTGAGTTTGAGCCTACCGATTCTGCTGCCGATAAAATTGAGTATATTTACCGCCTGTTGGTGCACGATAAAGTCATTCAGCCCATTCCACCAGACCAGCTTTCTCAGCTGGCCATGAAGCACAGACTCGCTATGTGGGCCTCAAAGCTTAAATAAGCACCCGCGCGGCCTGCGTCTTCCTTGGCTTTACGGTGTTGTGCTGATTGCCGATCGCTCAGCGACTAAGCCACTAGCGTCGGTTTGATCTTGCCGCCAGATTCGTTTGCTTCTTTTAATGCCCTTTGACGCAACTTCTCATTGGCGTCAGCCGATGCGGTGAGTTCGGCCTGAAAACGGTAGGTGGCAACCTTAAGGTCGCGGTGTATGTCGCCGGTGTGATACATCATTCATTCCACTATTGAAGAGTCGGCAGTATTAGCGCCTATTGACCCTGATGACATGGCCATTGACGACACGGGCATGGCCGTTGGCGACACAGGCCCCAAAAACCATATTTTCCAGCCCGGCTTCAATGGCTCGATTTTCTTTCGCCTTATGGCTCACCTGAGTCTATTCTTGTTTCAGGTTGAGACGGAGGGAATTGACCATGATGGCACTGCGCTATATCAAAATAACAATGATGTTGATGGTCGGCTTGTTTGGTTTGATCGCGGCGGCCCATAATCTGATGCAAATGGATTCAGATTTGGCGTTGGTTTCGCAAGTTGTTATTGGAGCCGGTGCCTCCGGTATTGCCGAGTGGCAGAAAATCGAATCAAGCTGGCTTGTGACTCTCTGTTGGTCTGTTATTCCCGCTGCAAAAACTTTAAGTGGTCTGCTGTGTTTGCTCTGCGTTAAGAATATGTGGTCTTCAAGACATTCTGATGAATTGGCTTTTCAGCAGGCAAAAGTGCTTGGTATGGCTGGGTGCGGCGTAATGCTTGTTATGCTGTTTGGTGTGTTTATTCTGGTTTCTGAAACATGGTTCCAGCAGTGGCAAACAGAATTAGGTGCAGCTATTTGGGTGCGGCCCAGAGGTACATTATCGTAATAGGTGTGCTGGCGTTTTTTGTGAACCTGCCAGACCACGGGTAGATGTGATCGGCGCATAAGGTGATAAGCCCGCGGGACTGGAGTCTATGCCTGTCCCGATGGTTGGGCGTCACGCGGCAATGGAGATTAAGTGAATGAGTCAGTTATTGAAAGATCGAGTGGCGCTGGTGACGGGGGCTGGCTCGGGCATTGGTCGCGGAATTGCGCGAGAGTTTGCCCGACATGGCGCTCACGTTGTTGTTGCTGAGTACGATGCCAGTTCGGGAGAGCAGGTAGCAGCGGAGCTTGCTGAATTCGGTGGCCAAGGCCAATTCATTCACACTGACGTCATGGATATAGCGTCTGTCACAGCGGCCGTAGAAAGTACTATTTCACGTTATAACACCATCGATATACTGGTTAACAATGCGTATCCCACGATGAGTCATGCACCAACGCCGATTGATGCTATCGACACGGAGCGACTGGAAGGCAGTATGACGGCCGGGTTTTTCTCTGCTTCAGTTGCAATGCGAGCTGCGTTTCCAGCCATGAAAGAACATGGCTACGGCCGCGTTATTAACATTTGCTCGCTCAATGGTGTGAACGCACACAAGTTCACCGCAGACTATAACAGCGCTAAAGAGGCGTTAAGAGCATACTCTCGAACGGCTGCGGTGGAGTGGGCGCCGTACGGAGTGACCTGCAATATTATCTGTCCGGCCGCCGTTACTACTCCCTTCAAAACACTGGCTGGCTTTAACCCGGCCATGGCTGAAGAGCTGACTCGGACAAACCCCATGGGGTATATGGGCGATCCCGAGAAAGACATAGCGCCCGTGGCGGTATTTTTGGCCTCAGACATGTCTTCTTACATGACGGGTAACACTCTGTATGTTGATGGCGGAGGCCATATCAATGGAGTGCCCTGGGCACCTGAGGCGATGGATTAAAAATAGACGAACCCTGTTTCATCAAACTGACTAATCCAATGCTTATTTTCAATAAGCAGTCCCGCGTAATAGGGTCTAAAATTGGGTGTGTTGGCTTGGTATATGGATTGCCAGGCGAGTTTAAAAATACATCAGAAAAATGAGTTTCTATAAAAAATACATTCGACTCCTTGCCACGGAGAAGCCGTCCAAATGACTTTAGATCAAATTGCCAATGTCGTCGAAATACTCGGTGTAATCGCGGTGATATCTGCGATATTTTTTGGCTGGCTGCAGATACGGCAGCACCGCTCTGAGACCCGAAATGCGGCGCTAATCGCGTTGGCGAGCTCCTTTGAGGAGAAGGGCTTTACCGACGCTTATCGACTCATTAGCAGCTTGGAGTACGGGGTTAGCCTGAAAGAGCTTACTGAGCAGGGAGAGGAGTATGAACAGGCCGCTCTGCGGCTGGGAATGAAGTTCGAAACTATTGGTTTAATGATTTATAAAGGCTACGTTCCCATTGACGCGCTGGAAGATCTTGTGGGGGGAGCTGCGCTGGCACTGTGGAAGGTGCTGTATCAATACGTGGAGGACATGAGAGCCGATCGGGATCATCCGACGTTCATGGAGTGGTTTCAGTGGCTGGTCGATCGCTTGAAAGAGCGAGGCAACCGCAGTGGTCCCCCCGCCTATGAGGCGCACAAAAATTGGCAGCCTAAGTAATATTTACGCTCAGTTGAAAGCCGGCAACATCAGGTCTTTATAATCCGCCAACAGTGGGCTCTCCACGGCATTGTCGAAGGCAGCGGCCGCGGCCTTAAAGCGAACGTTCACCAGCGGTTGGTAGCTGGGGTGCGTAAATATGTAGAGCTCTTTAGCTTCCAGGGCTTCTAGGACTCGCTCGGCTACAACGCTGGTTGGCATGCCTTCATCCACAACCTTTTTTAGCATTCCATCCAACTGTTTGGCATTGCTGCCGTCCTGACTTGGCTCACTGGCGTAGCGTTCGTGTTTGTTTCTCTCAGATTGATTAATACGCGTCTGAGTGAAGCCAGGGCACAGTACACTGGCGTGAATACCTTCTGGCGTCAGCTCCATGGCCCAATTCTCTGTCATGGCGACTACGGCAGCTTTGGTCGCGGTGTAGGGTGTTGCCAGCGGCAAGGGACCAAACCCGGCCATAGACGCCACGTTGACGACCCAGCCCCCTTCACCATGTGACTTGATTAAAGGCACCATGACCTGAGTGCCATAAACAACACCCATTAAGTTAACGTCCAGCACCCATTGCCAGGTCTTTGGGTCTGTTTCTTCGATAGTGCCACCTTTACCGCCAACGCCTGCGTTATTGACCACCATGTGCACTTTGCCAAAGCGGGCTGCGCTCTGCTCGGCCACCTGTTGCCATTGGTTGAGGTCTGCAACATCCAGCGCCGTAGCCAGAATCGGGATACCTGCGCTTTTAAGCTCGGCTTCTGCCGCAGCGAGTTGCTCCGGGTTGATGTCGGCGATAACGATATTCATGCCGCGCTTACCGAGCGCATGTGCAACCGCTAAACCGATACCTTCGGCGCCACCGCTAATCACGGCTGTCTTGTCTTGAAACACGTCCATTGAGTCTTCCTGAGGCTGAATATTAAGGCCCGAAGACTATAGAGGCAGGGGAGGGGAGACACAAGCGGTTAACCCACGACCTGTAACTTGTCGTCGTTGGTCATGCTACTGACGTTTTCGGTCGTATAGCGCGATTATGCAAAGACATAGTATTGCTTTCAGGCAACTCATAACTTGGAGCAAAACAATGAAATTAATAACACACGTATTATTGGTACTTTCACTTTCTTTAACCTCAGTCCAGTTTGCTGCGGCTGCTTCATTCGAAGAGTCGTATAAAAAGGAGGTCATTAAGAAGCTCACCAATCGTAATATGAAAAAGGGAAAGGCCGTAGCGAACGGTTCATGCCTGGATGGATTAAACCTGATCAGCAAGGAGCTTGCTGAGTTGGGTGGAGAAGCTGGCTTTAACAGCGTTTTAGACTCACTGGGTATTCTACTGGCGGCCACGAAAGCGAGTGATAAACAGGCTTACAACAAGCTTGTGAAGGCGCTTGTCTATGCTGATGATCCGAAAAGCGACATTGAGGCTTTGTTCTATCTCGATGATGAAACCGAGGCAGCATGTGATAGCTACATGACCTACCGCGAGATGGTTAAGTACGCGAAGAAAAAGTAGTCGAGATCGGTCCCGCTAGGGCAGTAAGTTCTGGGTGCCATTTTAATAGGGGGTGGTATACCCCCAGCATCATTCTTAAGTGATGCTATGAATAGGCGTTAGGTCAACTTGGGCGATTTAAATTCCAAAATGTATTTGAAGGGAGATGCGTGATGAGCTTAATCGAAAGTCTGCGCAATGAGGTAGAAATAAGAGAATCGGAGCATGCTGCGATCCTGGCCGAGCGCGAGGCGCAGCAGACTTACTACGAAGACAGCCTTAAGCCGTCGATGCAAGAGGCGCGTAGCTATTTCCTGGAGGTAGTCAGGAACCTTAAGTTCTTGAAGACGGTGACGCCTGTTTCATTGCCAATGGCACCAGACGGGGAAAGCCTGGTCGCAATGGAACAGAGCGGTTATGAGTTCTTTTACGATAACGCGAACAACCCCATGCGCCTGGACATTGTTTGTGAGTGTCTGGTCTCCGGGGCCCAGCGCTTTTACCTGTCAACACCAGATAAGGTGGCCCAGTACACCGAGTTCTTGGACGGCCTGCATTTTTCTTATCATCGTAAGACGGAGTTGGACAGTAAATATGAGATCCGCAATGCAACCTTTGAGTTAGAAGGGCCGTTGAAGGTGGGTGTGACGATAGAGGCAAGCCTCGCTGATCGCTGCATTTATATTTACATGCGCAATGTCGAGGGTCTGGCCAAGAAACGATATCGTTTTGCGCCTGAAAAAGTCGATACTGCGTTGATGGAGCGACTTGCAAGATTAATTCTTAGACAGGAAGAGACCCTGGTGAACGTCACGCTTCCAAACGAAGTGCGTAACGAGCTCAGCATGCAGGTGATGGCTGAAAGACAGGAACGAGAGAAGGACTTGAAGATTGCTATCGAGGAGATGCGTCTTGAGCGACTCGCAGAAGTGGAGGCCCGGAAACTTTCTACGAAGGTGAAAAACCTGACTCAACTGATGAAGTCGAAGATGAGTGACAATCTGGCCTCTGCCTAAATTCGCTCTGGTGTTTGTGGCTGAGCGTCTGCTACTGGCCGAGTAATCGTAGTGATTTTCTCGGCCGGATCATTAGTCGACAAAACTAAATCTGTTCTTATTATTTTCCTGCCATACCTTAACCTTGCAGCCTATCGGGCTCTGATCGCGCGCCTGTGCGACCACGGCCTCATCAGTGCTGTTGGCCAGAAACCTTGCGCCCGTCTCATCCTCTGCGAGCACGACGACCTTATCGTCGCGCTTGCGCTCAAAAATGATCGTATAAGTTAGAACGCTACCTGAATCTGGGTTCTTGCATTCGGGCACGGTAGATACGCTGTCCGCCGCGATGGCTTCAAAGGTGAGTTCGCTGTAGTCCAATGGAGGCACTGCGCTTTCAGAGGTGGCGGCGCCGAGTATGACAGCGGCATGTTTAGACAGTTGCCCTCCGTTTGCCGTTACTAGCCCCTTTTTGCGACTCCCTCGCAATTGATTAACCATCTCTGCCAGGGCGTGCATGCTGTAGTTATTGCCCGGGCCGCCGAAGAAGGGCAGTCCGCCGGTGACTGTTAAGGGTCTTGGGTCATCTGCAGCTATGCCTAGCTCTTCCCGCACAGCTTCTACTGCACAGGGGAAGCAGCTGTAAATGTCGATCAGGCCTATGTCTTTCTGCGTACACTCCGCGCGCTGAAATACGGTGCTCAATGTTGCTTGCATGGCCTGAGAAGTGCCGGGATCGGGGCGCTCATATACGCATTGATCGGCGGCTTCGGCATAGCCAAGCTGCAAGACCCATTTGGCCGGATCAATTCCCAGTGCTCTGGCTTTGCCAGCGCTCATCAATATCAGGCTGGCAGCCTGATTCACGGCATCTTGTGCCACCAAAAATTTGCTGTAAGGAAGGCATATCGGATAGTTCCCGTTGGCCTCGCTGACAAGCTCCTGCTCGCTGTAATTTTTGTGCCAGTAGGCGTAGGGATTGGTGCTGGCCACTTTGCTCATTGGCGCCAACAACTGAGCCATTTGGTGGCGATGACTTTGCTCGTCATTGCCTTGTTGATGGGCGCGCAGGTTCTCTATCAGTGCGTAGAAGTGAGCGGGTAGATACATACCGCTGGCGAGCTCAGCAGGTGCTGCAATGGTGCCGATGTATTCACGGTTGTCCAATGACTCCTCATGGCTTTCTGACCAGTCCAGATCGATACAGCTGCGCTGCGCGTGCCGCTGATTGGCAATGGCTTCAGCCCCTGTGAGCAGAGCGCAATTTAATTCTCCGCGGGCAATGGCGCGAGACAGTTCGGCCATAAGGTGCAGCGGCTCGTTGCCGCCTAATGTGCTGTAAATACGACTTTGGGGGCTGGCACCCAACCTGTGAGCCACCG
Source organism: Halioglobus sp. (assembly GCA_039986455.1). Classification (GTDB taxonomy): domain Bacteria; phylum Pseudomonadota; class Gammaproteobacteria; order Pseudomonadales; family Halieaceae; genus Halioglobus. Next base: position 126,389 of record JBDWQQ010000095.1, on the reverse strand, counting down.
ATTGCGGCGGGTTGTCACTGCGACCGAACGGGCAGGCCCAGGCCGGTGCGGAATCTGAGAACAGGCGAATCACTGCAATGGCGTCAATATCGGCAGCTTGCAGGGCGCCACCGGCATCATCTATCGCACGCTGGCTTGCGCGGGCGGCGAGTTCCATCGGTGGATTAAGTTGCGCAGCGTCCTGGCTATCAGGCTGCTCGGTGTATTGTCCGCTGCCGACTAGAATGGGGGTGTTGTCTGGTAAATGTTGATGTTGTGAACGGTCCAACCTACTGTTTCCTTACTCGTGTAATGGGCTTTGATTGCATTGAGTGCATAGGATGGCATAATTGAAAAAAGCAGTACATCCTGTATTTTTAAGGAGAATTCGATGGCAGATTTTAAGTTGGGCCTGGCCCAGGGGTATTGGGGAGCAGCGCCGCACCCTAACTTTGTTGAGATTGCGCAGGAAGCCGAGCGACTGGGCTTTGACTCAGTATGGTCTGCTGAGGCCTGGGGCAACGATGCCTTTACACCCTTGGCCTGGATTGGTGCTCAAACTGAGAAGATCAAGCTTGGTACCGCGGTGGTGCAATTGTCGGGGCGAACACCTACCTCATGCGCTATGCATGCGTTAACGCTGGACATGCTTTCTAACGGTCGCTTCATGCTGGGTTTGGGTGTGTCTGGGCCGCAGGTGGTTGAAGGTTGGTACGGGCGCCCGTTCCCCAAGCCGCTGGCAAGAACGCGTGAGTACATTGATATCATTCGGCAAGTGTTTGCCCGCGAAGCCCCCGTCACCAACGATGGCCCCCATTACCCTCTGCCTTACGAAGGAGAAGACGCCGCTGGGCTGGGCAAGGCGCTTAAACCGATTGTGCATCCGCTGCGGAATCGAATCCCGATTTATTTGGGCGCGGAAGGTCCCAAGAATATTGCGCTTGCCGCTGAGATTGCCGATGGCTGGCTGCCTTTGTTTTATAACCCCTATGATGAAAGCGTTTACGCTGAGTCGCTGAAAAATGCGCCTGCCGATTTTGATATCGCCCAAATGGTGAACGTCACCATTACCGATGATATTGAAGCCGGATTGCTGGCGTTTAAATATTTCCTTAGCTTCTACATTGGTGGCATGGGCGCAAAGACCACCAACTTCCACAAGAACCTGTTTATTCGCATGGGCTATGAAGCGGAAGCGGATAAAATTCAGCAGCTGTTCATGGAAGACAAGCGTGATGAAGCCGCGAGGGTGATTCCCGATGAACTCGCAGATGCGATGGCGTTAGTGGGACCGGTAGATCGTATTCGCGACCGTTTGCAGGCCTGGCGTGATTCACGAGTGACGACCATGTTGGTGACCGCCAGCGATGTAGAAACCCTGCGTGCGATCTCCGAAATCTGGTAACAAGCACTATGAGTAGTTGGAACTTTGCCGAAGCGGTTTATCGATTAGGAGAGAGTGCTTGCGCCGAGCGACCCGCACTGATTCACGACGGGCAAGCAATCAGCTATCGAGAATTACGCCGCCGAACCACCGGAATAGCCAGCTACCTGCAACAACAGGCGCTTCCGGCGGGGGCACACGTGGGTCACTATCTGCGTAACTCCAACGCTTATATGGAAGCCTTTATCGGCTCCGGTCTTGCGGGTCTTAGTCATGTCAATGTCAACTATCGTTATCAGGATCAGGAGTTGCTGGATTTGTGCAACGGCCTGGACCTGCAGGTATTGATTTACGATGCGTCTTTTACCGATCGCGTAGAGCGTATTCGGCCCCAGCTGGAAAAAACCGTTTGTCTCATTCGGGTGGGTGGTGAAGGAACTGATGTTGAATTCAGCACCTTGTACGACCACAGCGCAGCGGATTTTCAGCCGACCACGCGCAGTGATGACCTGGTTCTGATTGCAACGGGCGGGACCACCGGTTTGCCCAAAGGGGTGCAGTGGCGCCACGAAGATATCTGGCGTAAGCAGAATGTGTCTACGGGTGTGGGCATGATGGCTCTGGGCCTGACTGAACATCCCGACAATCTGGAAGCGCATATCTCTAACGTTCAGAGCCTGCCTCAGGCCGCGCCTTTTTTGTGCCTGAGCCCACTGATGCATGGCGCCGGTTTCTTAATGGCGATTATGTTGGCCGCGCAGGGCGTGCCAGTGGCAACACTGGCGGGTGAACGGTTTGATGCAGAGGCTGCTGTGCAAGCCATCAATGACCTGGGTGTTGGCAGTATGGTGCTGGTGGGCGACGCGTTTACGTTACCTTTACTCGAGGTGCTGGATGCACGACCCGACGCCGGTTTGTTCGATTCGTTGAGGATGATTGTGTCCTCGGGTGCATCGCTGAGCAATGCGTGTCGCGAGGGACTTTATCGGCATCAGCCAGAGTTGATTATCTTTGACTCACTGGGCTCAACCGAGACCTCGGGCTACGCTGTTTGCACGCCCGAGGCGGGCGTGTTTATGCCTCAGCCGACGACGCGCGTACTGGATGATGAACTTCAGGATGTTGTTCCAGGCAGCGGCACGATCGGCATTGCCTACTCGGGAGGCTACTTGCCGCAGGGCTATTACAACGCGCCCGAGGAGACCGCCAAGACATTCGTGACGATCAACGGTGAGCGTTACGTGCGCACGGGCGATCGCTGCACGGTTCGCGCCGATGGCATGTTGGAACTGTTGGGTAGGGACAGCACGGTCGTAAACACCGGCGGTGAGAAGGTGTATACCGTCGAGGTGGAACGGGTTCTGCTAGAGCATCCCGACATAGACGATGTGGTGGTCGTTGGCTTGCCACATCCTCGATTTGGTAAACAGGTAACGGCGGTGGTGCAGGGTACCAGTGACAACGCCAAGGCGCTGGACGTGGAGGCTATTCAGGCTTTTGCCAGCCACAAACTGGCAGACTATAAAGTCCCTCGCCTCATTTTTGCCGCTGATTCACTGAACCGAGCCCCCAATGGTAAGCCCGATTACCCCTTTGTTCTCGATTACGCCCAGAGCTGTTTAGACGCGGCGAGCTAGTCCCTGATGTGCTTCTTGATATGGATCATGCAAGCGCAATAAAAACAGTCAGTCCTGATTCTTATTGTCATCTCCGAGGGTACCATGCTCTAGATGACGACTTTCTGGAGAATCTGACAATGAATAGTAAATCGGCGCAATTAAATAAAGATCACGTAATCGCGCGTTCGCCCGGGCGATCTTATCAGGAGCTGTTGGACACCGAGGTCAATCCGGTACCCGATTGCTTGCGCGAGGACACTCAGCCCTATTTAGGGTCGGAGAACCTGTCCGTCGATCGCTACCTCTCGCGGGAGTTCCATGAGAAAGAGGTCGAGCACGTCTGGAAGCGCACCTGGCAGGCGGTTTGTAGAGAGACTGAAGTACCTGAGCCGGGTGACACGTTTGTTTACGACATCGCCCGCTTTTCCATTATTGTCACTCGAGATCAGAAAGGTGAGTTACGGGCATTTCGCAATGCCTGCTTACACCGAGGCCGTCAGCTGGTCGATGACAACGGTAACTATGAAAACTTTCGCTGCCCCTATCACGCGTTTACCTGGGAGTTGGACGGAGCCTTTAAGGGGGCACCTTGCGGTTGGGACTTTCCGCATGTCGAAAAAAACGCATTCTGTTTGCCCGGTGTGAAAGTCGATACCTGGGGCGGCTGGGTCTTTATCAATATGGACCGCGATGCACCTGAGTTGCACAATTATCTGGGTGTTTTGCCGGCTCACTTTGAACGTTGGAAACCTGAGAACGCCTACAAAATGATCCATGTGGAGAAGGTCATTCCCTGTAACTGGAAAGTGGGTTGGGAGGCGTTCATTGAGTCCTATCATGCTATCGCGACCCATCCGCAGATTCTGCAATACACAGATGATGCCGATTCCCAGTACGACGTGTGGCCGCCGCACATCAGTCGAACGATAACGGCGTTGGGTGTGCCGAGTTTCCATCTTGATAATGTGACTGATCAGGACGTGGCAGATACCATGTTCGGTGTGTCGGCTATGGTGGCGCGCCCTACCGATGCGGAGGTGCCTGATGGCATGACTGCGAGGGAGTTTATCGGCCAGCGTAATGCGGAGGAGTTTCGCGGTAATCATGACCGAGATCTCGCAGAGTTCGCGACTAATTCCGAGCGTATGGATTCGATTCTTTATTCTATTTTTCCGAACCTCGCGCCCTGGGCAGGCTTTCATCCTAATATCACTTACCGCTTCAGGCCCAATGGTGACGATCACACGACGGCACTGATGGAGGTGATGGTGTTGTGCCAGTTACCGAGTAACGGGGAGCGGCCAGCGGATGTGCCAGTGCGTCGTTTGGGTGAAAATGAACTCTTTTGTGAGGCACCGGAACTGGGTGTATCGCTGGGCAGTATTTTTGACCAGGATCTGTTCAATATGCCAAAAATTCAGAAAGGCATGCATAATGTTGAGTCGGGCGAGTTGGTGCTCGCCAATTACCACGAAGTGCGTATTCGCCACTTCCACCAAACGTTGGACAAGTACATAAACGGCGAGTTGTAATTCGACACAGCAGTTCAGTATAAAAAGACAAGGTGATCCTATGAGTGACAGCGCCCCGAGTGTCTCGGAGCTTGCCGATTTTCGTGCGGAGGTTTCTGGGTGGCTGGAGGTTAATAAACCCTCCGATCCCGGTTTTTTGCTTCCGCAGACATTTATGGAAGTGGGCAGTGACCAGCAGCTCGAGTTTTTGCGCGAGTGGCAGCACAAATTGTGGAGCGCGGGTTATCTGGGCGTCCATTGGCCCTCGCAATACGGCGGTCGCGGAATGCATCCGGCGTTTCAAAATGAGATCAATCGAGAACTTCGGCGTCACAGGACACCTATTACATTTAATGTGATTGGTCTTGGCTGGGCGGGTCCGCTTATTCTGGATATTGGTACCGAGGAAGACAAAGCGCGCTATATCAAAGGCATACTCAGCGCCGAGGACATTTGGTGTCAGGGTTTTTCAGAACCTGATCACGGGTCCGATCTGGGTAATGCGCAGACCCGGGCCGTGCGCGATGGCGATGACTTTGTTATCAATGGCAGCAAGATCTGGACGACCATGGGCAACTACGCCAAGTACATGATTCTGTTAGCGCGTACCGATCCAACCACCGAGCGCAAGTACGATGGGCTGTCATTTTTTCTGTCTCCCATGCAGGGTGAGGGAATAGATACCAGGCCGATTCAGAAAATCACCGGCGAATACGGCTTTACTGAAACGTTTTTCACAGATGCGCGTATTCCTGCCAGTTGTTTAATTGGGGGTGAGGGTAACGGCTGGCGCGTGGCGATGCAGACTTTGCAGTACGAGCGGGGTGCGGCTGCCGGTTCAGCAGGAGGGCTGTCGCAGGTCAGGGTCAATGTCTCTGACATGATTGACGAAGTGCGTTCGGTGAAACGTGACTCAGAGCCCGTGTTGGATGATCCCGTGGTTCGCGATCGTTTGGTGCAACTGATAATGGAAGAAAAAGCCATTGGCCTGGCCGACAGGCGAGTCGCCCTGGGTGATCTCAACTCAGACTATCCCATGTCCTTGCCCCTGTCTTACAAACTGCGAGTCAGTGAGTACCAGCGCCGCATGCGTCAGTACGCACTGGAACTGCAAGGAGGACTCGGTGGCCTTTACGTCGGTGACGATGAGGCGATTGCCGGCGGTTTTTGGCAACGTGCCTACTTCAACAACTTCGCCACGACTATTGGCGGCGGTACCTCGCAGATACAGAGCAACATTATTGGGGAGCAGGTTCTTGGCCTGCCCAAAAGCTGAGGAATAGCTGATGAATCATAGCAATATGGCGATAGGCCTTAGCGAAGAGCAGGGCATGCTGTTGGATACGGCGCGCGAGTTTTGTCGTAACCGCTCGGACATTCCAGCGGTGAGGGCGCAGCTTAAATCCGATACAGGTTTTGATGCTCAGGTTTGGCAGGAAATAGCCGACCTGGGGTGGATTGGAGTGGCTGTGGATGAGGCCCATGGCGGGTCTGGACTGGGTGTGGGGAGTGCGATACCGATTGCAGAGTGCATGGGCAAGCGCTTGCTCAGCACACCTTATATTACCAGCGTGCTGGCTGCCCAGGCTCTCCAACGTGCGGAGGCTAGCGCACTTGGCGAGCGCTACCTGCCAGGCATTGTTGGCGGACAAATTGCGACACTGGCGCTGTCGGAGTCTGAAGACTGGGGCGAAGATTCTATTGAGCTACAGGCGACCGATAAAGGCGACAAGCTAGAGCTTTCAGGCAGCAAGACACAAGTGGCGTATGCGGCTGTGGCTGAGCTGTTCGTCATTTCGGTTAGCTATAACAGTGAGCCACGCTTGTTGCTGGTGCCGGCGTCGGCACTGAATGATCAGGCGATTTCGCAGCAGACAGTGATTGATGAAACCCGGCGTAGCTTTCGCGTGGATTTTACCGGCGTCACCCTGGCCACCGAAAATCTGTTGCCGGGCAACGCGACAGTGCTCATAAGAGATCTGCGTTTGCTGGGCGCGCTGTTGTATGCGGCGGAGGCTGCCGGCAGTGCCGCTGCGTGCATGGATCTTACGGTCGATTACCTGAAAACACGCAAGCAGTTCGGTCATCTGATTGGCTCCTATCAATCGCTTAAACACCCGATGGTGGAAGTGCTGTGTGAAATGGATAGTGCGCGCTCCTTTGTTTATCACGCCGCCACTTTGATGACGGATGACAGCCTCGATCGTGATGCACAAATCGCTTGTCGCATGGCTAAGGCGCAAGCCAGTGAAGCGCTCAAGTTTGCCGGCGATCGTGCGGTACAGTTTCACGGCGGCATGGGTTTCACCTATGAATGCGATGCGCAGTTGTACATTCGTCGGGCCCAGTGGTCACAGCAAGTTTTTGGCGATGCCTATCATCACCGCAAGCGGCTGGCGACGTTGCTCATCGACTAGCCATGGCGGCGTCCTGGTACAACCGGCAGGCGGGCACACGTTAGCCCCTTGTGCCTGATTGGGCCCGGGTTGGCTGGAACTTGTTTGCGGTGCTATATTCCCTCTCCCAATTGAGAATATGTGAGCCGGATCTATCATTCCGGGGTATCGGATTTCCCAAACCTAACCGTCACAAGCAGCCTTTGCTGGAGAATTATTATGAGAGTCTACGACAAATTTTACATCAATGGTGAGTGGGTCGATCCGGTGACACCCAAGTCTATGGATGTCATTAATCCTGCTAATGAGCAGGTGTGTGCAACGATTTCCATCGGCTCAGCAGCGGATGTTGATAAAGCGGCCATCGCGGCCCGCAACGCCTTCAATACCTTTGGACGCAGTTCGCGTGAAGAGAGAATCGCTATTCTTGCCGCGCTGGTAGAAGCTTATCAGAACCGTTACAACGACGTGGCTGACGCGATATCAGAGGAAATGGGCGCGCCCACTAAACTGGCTGTAGAAGCGCAAGCTGCTACCGGTATAGGTCATCTGGCAACGGCCCTGGAAATTCTGCAAAGCTATGAGTTCGAGGAAGTGGCCGGTAACAGCCGCATCATTAAAGAGCCTATTGGCGTTTGCGGCATGATTACGCCATGGAACTGGCCTATTAACCAGATCACCTGCAAAGTGGCGCCGGCATTGGCGGTGGGTTGTACCGTGATACTCAAGCCCTCCGAAGTGGCTCCCTTATCGGGCTACCTGTTCACTGAAATCGTTCACGAGGCAGGCCTTCCTGCTGGCGTGTTCAATATGATTAATGGCGACGGACCCGGTGTTGGTACTGCGATATCGTCTCACCCCGAAGTGGATATGGTGTCCTTCACCGGCTCAACCCGCGCGGGATCACTGGTGGCGCAGAATGCAGCGCCCAGTATTAAACGTGTCACCCAGGAGCTTGGCGGCAAGTCGCCCAATATTCTGCTGGACGACGTTGATCTTGAGGCCGCGGTTACCCGAGGCGTCATGCACATGTACAACAACACCGGACAGTCCTGCAATGCGCCATCGCGCATGCTGGTGCCCCGTGCCCAGCTCGAAGCGGCGGAGGCCATCGCAGCCAAGGTCAGCGAGTCGGTGGTTGTCGGCGATCCGAAAGCCGAGACGACGACCATGGGTCCAGTGGTAAGCGAAGTACAGTTCAATAAGATTCAGGGCCTGATTCAGGCTGGCATTGACGAGGGCGCCAAGCTTGTGTGCGGCGGCGTTGGTCGCCCCGAAGGCCTGGAGCACGGTTTTTATATTCGCCCCACTGTGTTCAGTAATGTGAACAACGAGATGACCGTGGCCAGTGAGGAAATTTTTGGGCCAGTATTGGTGATGATGCCTTACGACAGTATTGAAGAGGCCATTGCGGTCGCCAACGATACGCCTTATGGGCTTGCCGGTTATGTTCAGGGCAACAACATGGATGAGGTGATGGATGTCGCATCACAAATTCGTGCCGGAAACATCAACATCAATGGCAACTCAGGTGACCTGCACACGCCGTTTGGCGGCTATAAGCAATCGGGTAACGGCAGAGAGTGGGGCGCTCATGGCTTCACCGATTACCTCGAAGTAAAAGCGTTGTCAGGAGCGGCCTGATTTAAGTGACTGACTCGCCTGGGCGAGTCACTGACAATGAGCCGGTAGGAAGAGATGCAAGTATTGCGTCTTTGCCTACCGGCTTTTTTATTGGCCCAGTAAAGCGGCCCGCAGGGCTTTCGCCTGAGCCTGAATAATGGCCTGGTTTTCGGGGCCCATTCGCATCAATTGCTTGGCAATGGGGCTCAGGTTTTCCAGAGACTCGTCTTCATAGGTATAGGTGGTGATGTCCAGCTTTAAAGCAGCCGGTTCTTCCAGTAACGGCGCTGCAATCACTTCATCTAATGCCCGAATCAAACTGTTGTCCATGTCCTCGGCTTCATAGCCAAGGCTGGCGTATGCTTGCTCCAGCTGGGGGCGAAACTGGTGAAAGACCGAGGCGAGCGTGTCGGGATTGAGGCTGCCTATGGAGGCAGCGTAGGCGTTGTAGCGCTGATAGCTGGCGGGATCAGCGACGGGCTTTCCGGCCACTTCTACCACGCTGTATTTTCCCTCAATCGCCGGAAAGGGGAACACCTTGCTTAATATCGAGCCATTGCCGGCGGCATCGATAAATGCAGTGCCCCGTTCAAGCAGGTCATCCTGTCGAAGCGCCTGCTCAAAAACACTGTCGGTGAACGAGTCAGCCAGCGCATCCCTGACCAATGGGTCACTATCTTCCAGAGAAAGCACAGGCTCTGGCGCTATGATTTCATCGGGCTCGCTGCGCTCGGCAACAACAGTAACGGGGCTCAGTGCGGGAATATCAGGCGCAGGCGGTGTTTCTGGTTGCAGGGGGGTGGGTGGATTGGCAGGGACCGGGGTTGTGATTGGAGCAGAGGCCGTTTCGGTGTCCGCGTTGTTGCCGCTGAAGTACCAGGCGATACCAATCACCAGTGCTAGTACAGCCAGTGCCAGCGGTAACTTGGGGATTCCGCCATGACTTTCTTCTTCAACGTATCTGTCTTCTGAATCGACCTGCATTGGTGTCCCTCTAATGAATGTTCAGGAAATTTGACTCGAGTATCGCGGTGCAGTTCAGTCGCATCGTAAATTTTTCAGTCGGCTATGAGTTAGCTACCAGCCGGCCATCAATCGGCTAAGGTAATAAGGTAAAGCCGTCCGCATCCATGTGCGCCGGGAACCGTTCTCTGTAGCTTAGCAGTGTTTGCGCCGATAGGTTGACAGTAACGGCTTCGCTCTCGCTTTTTAGGTCTGCCAATATGTCACCCTCGGCGCCCACGGCCAGACTGTCGCCGCTGTAGTCCAGTCCGTTAGCGTCGCTGCCAATACGGTTCACACCAACCACACAGGCGCTGTTTTCAATCGCACGGGCAATCAGTAATTGCCGCCAGTGTATGCGTCGGGGTGCCGGCCAGTTGGCGACATACAATGCCAGGTCGTAGTCCTGTCGGTTGCGGCTGAATACGGGGAAGCGCAGGTCATAACAGACTTGCAACAGAATGCGCCACCCGCGCCAGTTCACCACGACCCTATCATCGCCTGCCGCGTAGCGATTGTGTTCCCCGGCCATGCGAAAAAGATGGCGTTTGTCGTAGTGTTCGATCCCTTCGGGAGTGGCAAACAACATTCGGTTATAGGCTTGGTCTTTGATGCGCACGGCAATGCTGCCAGTAATGGCGCAGTCCAGTTCCAGTGCCAGGCTGCGCATCCAGGCCTCCGTATCACCCTGGGGTGGCTCTGCATTGGCCAGCGCGTTCATGGAGAAGCCGGTGGTGAACATTTCCGGCAACACCACCAGATCCCCAGGGTTTTGCATCCCGCGCAATAGTGACTCTATCTGCGTGCGATTGTCCTGGGCTTGTTCCCAGGCCAATTCTCGTTGCACAAGAGTGACGGCTAAATCTTGCATAAAATCTCCGCGGCTCGTTTCAGGGTGTTATCGCTTTTGGCAAAACAGAAGCGCAAAAAAGACTGCTCAGGTGGCGACTGGTAAAAAACGGAGACAGGGATAGAGGCGATGCCCAGTTCCCGAGTCCACTGTTCACAGAGTTGATGATCGGGAAGGTCGCTGATCTGGCTGTAATCCAGTAACTGGAAGTAGGTGCCGCTGCTTGCGGTGACGCCAAAACGTGAGGACGACAGCGCCTCGCAGAAAAGGTCTCTCTTTTTTTGGTAAAAATCAGCAAGCGTGTTGGGAAACTGTGGGTCTTGTGTCAGAAAATCGGCCACGGCCTGCTGTACAGGGGTCACTGCAACGAAGGCCACGAACTGATGAACCTTGCGCAATTCGGCGGTCAGTGCCGGGGGCGCGACACAGTAACCGGTTTTCCAGCCGGTGACGCTGAAGGTTTTACCAAAAGAGAAATGTGCAAAGCTCCGCTCCCGCAAGCCAGGATACTGCAGCACGCTGTGATGTTGCTGGCCGTCGAAAACCAGATGCTCGTAAACCTCATCGCTGCACACCAGCAGGTCGTGCTGCAATACCAGTTGCTGAAGCTGCTCCAGGTCTTCGTGGGAGAGAGTGGCACCGGTGGGGTTGTGGGGAGAGTTAATCACAATCATCTTTGTGCGCGGCGTGATTGCTGTCGTTATCGCATTCCAATCTACGTTAAAGGTGTGTGGCTGCAGTGCCACGTGTATGGTGATGCCGCCGGCCAAGGTGATGGCGGGCTCGTAGCTGTCGTAGCAGGGGTCGAGCACAATCACTTCATCGCCCTGACCGACGCTTGCCATGATTGCACAAAAGATTCCTTCGGTTGCTCCCGGCACCACGGTGATTTCCGAATCGGGGTCACAGCTCACTTCGCGGTGGATTTGCAACTGTTGGGCCAATCGTTCCCTCAACGCAGGCAGTCCTGTCATCGGAGCATATTGGTTGTGCCCATCCATGACCGCTTTTGCCAGTGCTTCGCGCAGAGCTGGCGGCGCTTCAAAGTCGGGGTAGCCCTGCGAGAGATTAATCGCACCGTATTCTTGAGCCAGAGCGGACATGCGGGTGAAGATGGTGGTGCCAACGTCAGGTAATTTGCTGTGCATGGAGGTCACTTCAGTTGGCTATCCAAAGGCAACTCGGTGGTGTTCTTGATTTCCGTGACCGCCATGTGTGAGTGCAACTCTCTGATGGAGGGACTCGCAGTCAGCGTGTTGCGGACAAACTCCTCGTAGTGACGAATGTCACGCGTCACAATTTTCAGCATGTAATCCCATATTCCTGTCATTGTGTAGCACTCAATCACTTCCGGGTGGTCGATAATATCCCGCTCAAAAGCGATCAGGTTCTGGCGGCCGGTAGACGTGAGATTGATGGTAGCAAAAACAACCACATCCATACCCAGCGCGTTCCGGTTTAGTAAGGCGACTCGCCCCTTAATGAGCCCATCCTGCTCCAGTCGGTTGATGCGGCGCCAGCACGGTGATTGCGAGATGTTAATGCGCTCTGCAATGGCGGCGGTGCTGATGGTGGCGTCCTGCTGTAGCAATTTCAGGATGTCGATGTCTTGCCGGGTAAGAGATTCGGACAACTTATTCTCCAATATGGGTAAACGCGAATAACTTATGCATATTTAGCCCAATTTCGGGGTCAAATCAAATAACAATGCCGCTTAATTTTGGTCAGAATACGCCGATAACATAAGCAGAAGGCACTGACATGGGTTCTGACCACACTTCCCCTATTCGTAAGGTTTCTCTGGACGATAAATACGCGCTGGATACCACCCGCGCTTATATGACCGGTATAGAAGCGCTAGTTCGACTGCCTATGTTGCAACATCAACGAGACCAGCAGCGTGGATTGAACACCGCCGCCTTTATCTCAGGCTACCGCGGATCGCCGCTGGGTACCGTTGATCAGTCCATGTGGAAAGCCAAGTCCTGGCTGGACAAGCATAACGTGCATTTCGAGCCCGGCATTAACGAGGAGTTGGCGGCTACCGCGGTATGGGGCAGTCAACAGACCAACCTGTTCGCCGGCGCGAAGTACGATGGCGTTTTCGGCATGTGGTATGGCAAGGGGCCGGGTGTTGACCGGTCTATGGATGTTATCAAGCACGCCAATGCCTTTGGCACTTCCCGTTTTGGCGGGGTACTGGCGGTGGCCGGCGACGACCATGCCTGCAAGTCCTCAACATTGCCGCACCAGTCCGAACATATGTTTATGGGTGCGTCTGTTCCCGTTCTGGCGCCCTCCAATGTGCAGGAGGTACTGGATCTGGGTGTTTACGGTTGGGAATTGTCCCGTTACAGCGGATGCTGGGTAGCACTCAAAGCTATTACCGAGAATATGGATTCTGCCATATCGGCAGACATCGACCCGAACCGAATCAATATCGTCATCCCAGAGGAATTCGAGTTGCCGCCCGGTGGCGTGCACGGGCGCTGGCCTGACAAACCACTGGATCAGGAGTGGCGTCTTAACAAATACAAAATTTATGCGGCCCGAGAGTTTGCCCGAGTTAACGGCATTAATCGCATCGTGATGGATTCGCCTAACGCGCGCCTGGGTATCGTGACATCCGGTAAAGCCTATCTGGATGTGATGCAGGCCCTGGAAGACATGGGTATTGATGAGGCGGTCGCGGCCGAAGTTGGTTTGAGAGTTTATAAGGTGGGTATGCCATGGCCGCTAGAGCCGAGAACCACCGCGGAATTTGCTCAGGGCCTCGAAGAAATTTTGGTGGTGGAAGAAAAGCGGTCTGTGATCGAAGATCAGCTCACCGGACAGCTTTATAACTACGCATCGGATTCCCGCCCTCGGGTGATTGGCGAGTTTGATGAAGACGGGCGTGACCTGTTGACCAATCTGGGCGAGCTGACACCGGCTATGATTGCGTTGGCAATCGCCAGCCGCATTCGTCGCTTCTATCAATCAGAAACAATGGATCAGCGAATTCGTTGGATCGAAGAAAAAGAAGCCTCTCTGGCGACCCCGCGAGATACCATTGAACGGGTTCCTCATTTCTGTAGCGGTTGTCCACACAATACCTCCACCAAGGTACCCGAAGGCAGTCACGCCTTGGGCGGGATTGGCTGTCACTACATGGCGACCTGGATGCCTGATCGCGAAACTCACACCTTTACGCAGATGGGAGGTGAAGGTGTGACCTGGGTTGGCCAGGCGCAGTTCACCGAAACCAAGCACGTGTTTCAGAATTTGGGAGACGGCACTTATTCGCACTCGGGGATTCTAGCGGTGCGAGCCGCCGTGGCCTCAAAGGTCAACATTACCTACAAGATTCTTTACAACGACGCGGTGGCAATGACCGGCGGTCAGCCTGTTGATGGCAGTCTGAAGATGAGTGACCTGATCATGCAGCTGCGTGGAGAAGGTGTACGCCGTATCGCGCTGGTCAGTGATGACCCTCAGCAATGGCGGGGTGATTTTTCTGGTACACCGGGCTACAGCCTGCATCACCGCGATGAGATGGATGCGCTGCAAAAAGAGCTGCGCGAGTTTACTGGTACCTCGGTCATTATTTACCAACAGACCTGTGCCGCGGAAAAGCGTCGCCGCCGCAAGAAAGGGCTGTTGGTAGATCCACCCAAGCGCCTGTTTATCAACGATGCGGTGTGTGAAGGCTGTGGTGACTGTAGCCTGAAATCGAATTGCCTTTCTGTTCTGCCCAAGGAAACTGCGCTGGGTCGTAAACGCGAAATTGATCAGAGTGCCTGCAACAAAGACTACAGCTGTGCGCGCGGTTTTTGCCCGAGCTTTGTCAGCGTGGTCGGCGGATCATTGAAAAAATCCAGTGGCAGCGTGGGTGATGTTGACGGATTGTTTGATCCTTTGCCGCAGCCGCAATTGCCTTCGTTGGAGCGGCCCTGGAATACCGTTGTTACCGGCGTGGGTGGAACCGGTGTATTGACCATTACTGCCCTGGTGGCAATGGCGGCCCATATCGAGGGCAAGGGCTGCGCGACGATGAACCAAACCGGCCTGGCGCAAAAGTTCGGCGCGGTGGTCAGTCATGTGCGAGTCAGTGAAAAGCAAGAAGACATCATGGCGGTGCGCATTCCGGCAGGCGAGGCGGACCTGATGATTGGCTGTGACCTGGTAGTAGCTTCTACGTACGAGGCGATGGGTAAAGTTGCTCAAGGGCGAACCTATGCGGTGGTGAATGACGCTGAAGTGCCCACCAGCTCCTTTATTCTGAACCCGGACGCAAAGTTTCCGACTCAGGCAATGAAAGACAAAGTCACCGCTGAAGTGGGCGAGGAAAGTTGTCATTTCATCAACTCTACACGTGTAGCAACGCAGCTGTTGGGCGACTCAATTGCCAGTAACCTGTTTATGCTGGGTTTTGCCTGGCAGCGCGGCCTCGTGCCAGTATCAGCGGAGGCGCTTGAGCAGGCGATTGAGCTCAATGGCGTTGCCATCGAGTTTAACAAACAGGCTTTTCTCTGGGGACGTCGCTGTGCTCACCAGCCAGAAAAAGTCATGGGGCTCATCAAGGCGCCGAAGAAAACCACCGCCCCGCAAACTCTGGATGAGTTGCTGGTTGATCGCCAACAGCGTTTGGAAAATTATCAAAACTCCGCCTATGCGCAGACTTATCTTGATGTGATGGCCAAACTGCGTGCCGCTGATCCGCGTTCTGAGCAAACGGACTCTATATCCTACGCGGCGGCGCAGCAGCTATTTCGCCTGATGGGCTATAAGGACGAATACGAAGTGGCTCGTCTCTATTCTGATGGCGAATTTCAGCGCAAGCTTGCTGCCCAATTCGAGGGCGACTATGAGCTGCGCTTTAACTTGGCACCACCGCTGTTGTCCAAGCGCGACCCCGAGAGTGGCGAGCTGGTGAAGCGGGAATTCGGCCCCTGGATACAGCCCGCCTTTAAATGGCTGGCCAAGTTTAAGTTTTTGCGCGGCACTGCGCTGGATGTCTTTGGTCATACCCAGGAGCGGAAGCAGGAACGTCAGGACATTGCCGACTATCGCACGTTGCTGGACAGCATCGTTTCTCAACTGCACGACGATAATTACGCGATTGCGGTAGAGCTTGCAGCCAGTGTTTCGCAGCTGCGCGGTTATGGGCACGTTAAAGATCGTAATCGAGAGCAGTTGATCGAAGACCAGGCAGAGCTGTTACGTCGTCTGCGTGGAGACAACGAAGAAGAGTCAACAGTCCGCTTTGTGAATGCGGCCTGAATTATAAAAACCCCTAGAGGATAAGTGGATGTCAATTTTTGATGCACCGGCCTACGACGGCCATGAGCTAGTGACTTTCGGTAAGGACGCAGCAACTGGCTTGCGCGCCATTATTGCCGTGCATAGCACTGCACTTGGGCCAGCCGTTGGCGGTTGCCGGATGTTTCCCTACGCGAGCGAAGAGCATGCCCTGGATGATGTCCTGAGGCTCTCTCGCGGCATGACTTATAAGTCAGCACTGGCAGGCCTGCCTTTTGGTGGCGGCAAGTCCGTCATTATAGGTGACCCCCGTCAGGACAAGAGCCCTGAACTCATGCGGGCGATGGGCGGGTTCATTCACTCTCAGGGTGGTCGTTATGTGGCTGCGGAGGACTCTGGTACCGGCGTTGACGATATTCGGCTGATGGCAGAGCGCACTCCTTACGTGAGCGGTATGGATGACAATGAGTTCGGCGGTGATCCCTCACCGAGCACCGCATGGGGTGTATTTCTGTCTATTCGCACTGCCGTTAAGCACCGTTTGGGTGAAGAGGCATTGCAGGGTCTGCGGGTCTCCATTCAGGGTTTGGGTCATGTGGGCTATTACCTGGCCGGCTATCTGGTAGAGGCGGGCGCACAGGTTATAGGCACTGACGTGAACGCCGATAACCTGCGCAGGGCAGTGAGTGACCATGGCATCCAGGCTGTGGCCCCGGACGAGATCATTGGTGCGGAAGTCGACGTGTTCGCTCCCTGTGCCATGGGCGCGATTCTGAATCAACGCAGCATTCCTGCACTGCGTGCTGGAATTGTCGCCGGCGCTGCCAACAACCAACTGGCGTCTACCGCTGACGGTGAGAGCCTGCGAGACCGTGGCATACTTTACTGCCCCGATTTTCTGATCAATGCCGGCGGTATCATCGATGTACACCACCAACGGGCTGGGTCAGCGGATGCGGTCAAGCGCGAGCATATTCTGCGAATTGAACAGACCCTGTCCCGGGTGTTGGTGGGTGCGGACAACAGTCATCGCCATACCAATGATATCGCTGAAGAACTGGCCCGCGATATTATCGGGCAGGCTGGGCAGTCGCTCGCCGCCTAACTGCTGGTAGAGCTTTCGCCGTCGCCTATTGGGGCGGCGGTATCCCCGGGCGCCAGTTGCAGATAGCCCCGCAGGTAGTGCACCGCCAGGTAGAAGGGTCCCGTATCAATCAGGGCGATAGCCGCTTTGAACAAGTAGTTGCTGCCCACCAGTATTAATAAGGTGTTTAAGGTCATTTCGCCTCGATAGAACGCGGCACCGAAGGTCACGGTGATGACCATCACCGAGTCCACCATTTGACTCATGAGCGTACTAAAGTTGTTTCGTACCCAAAGATACTTGCCCTTGGTCACGCGTTTCCAAAAGTGAAATAACTGAACGTCGCAATATTGCGCAGCGATGTAAGCCAGCATAGAGGCGAACACGGCCCCCGAGGTTGTGGCGTAGATCAGCTGATATAACCCCACAGATTGTTCAACAACCTCGCCATTGGGCAATGCGACTGGCGCTGCTAACTGCAATATTTGCCAGGGTGGCATGCTTTCAGCCGGAACGGACGGAAGGCTGTTGCCGAGCAATAAAACACCGAGAATCAGAAAATTGAGCCCCAGGCCTACGCTCACCAGAAAGTTCGCCCGGGCTTTGCCATACAACTCGCAGATCAGGTCGGTACACAGGAATGTCAGGGGGTAGGGCAGTACGCCCACGGCCAGTGCCATTGGTCCCAGCTGTACGAATCGGGTAATGCCGATGACATTAAGTAAGGTCATCGCGCAAAGGAATGTTCCGGCCAGAACCAGAAAGACTCTCTCCCGACGCTCCAGTATCTGGCTATGGCTCAAACTCAACTAGCTTTCCTTTTGGCCAAGATTGGCGTGCAAGACAGCACCATTGATCACGGGATGCGAATGCGCCCATTGAATGAGTTCGCCAATCTCCCGAGGCTGAATAAGACGGCCAAAACTATTCATGCTGCCGATCGAGGCCTCCACAGCAGGGTCAGTACCGATGTGTGTGCGCAGCATTTCCGTATCGGTGAAGCCGGGGCACACCAGCGCGGTATGCACGCCCTTGCCCATTAAATCCTGGCAGGTGGCGCGCATCATTCCCAATTGAGCGTGCTTGCTAATGACATAGCTGAATGAGCCGGCAACGGCTTTTTCCGACAACGTGGATCCTACATAAATGATACTGGAGCCGCGCTGCATCAGCGGCAGCAGGGCCTGATTGATGCTGTTGATGGCAACGATGTTGGTCTCCATGACTTCCCTGAGACTGTCACTTTGGCAGTCGTCGCTCGCATCTTTGCGCATTTGGCTGGCATTGTGGACGAGTGCTATTTGCTCAGCGTCAGCCAGTTTGTCGACTAAGGAGCTTATGGATTCTTCGATAGAGATTGGCGATGACAGGTCACAAGGCAGGTTGTGCACCCCTTCCAGAGGGCAGGGCCTGCGGGACAGGTTGAATACGACGTACGAATCTGCCAGAAACAGTGCTGCAGTTTCTTTGCCAATACCGACACTGGCGCCAGTGATAATAGCCGCTTTCATAAATTTCCACCGATTGAGATGACCCAAGGGTTAATGATTTGCGCCGGTGCGTCAAGAGAGCATCGCAGTTGCGCTTATCAGTGGCAGGGCCGACAATGTTGGAAATTGTACGCAAGGCACAGCAATGGCGGATTACATCTCACTTTACATTGACAAGGAGAGCCACAAATTTTCAGCGGCTCACTACACCATTTTCTCGGCCACGGAGCGCGAACGCCTGCATGGGCACAATTACTCGGTGTCAGCACGCTTTGAGGCGGCCATGGGAGACAATGGATTTTCCGCCGACTATAACGTCTACAAGAACCGCCTGGCTGTGCTGTGTGAGGAACTGGACGAGTACATGGTATTGGCCGCTGATTCACCCCATCAGCGCATAGAGGAAGAGGGCAAGTTCTATCGCGTGCATTTTAATGACGAAGAAATGCTGTTCTTAAAGAGCGATACCCTGGTCCTCCCGCTTCGCAATGCCACGGTGGAGGAGTTTTCTCGCTTCCTGCTAGACAAGCTAATTGCTATGTCTGAGCCAGGTGAGCTGCGCGAGGCGGAGCTTTTTGTGGCTTCTGGACCGGGGCAAAAGGCCGGCGCAAGTTGGTGCAGCGATTGAACGATTTTGTGCTAGTCTCTGCTTAACCTTGTGGACCGCGGCAGGGGATATAACAAAAAATAAGTGGAGATGTGATTATGAGCATGAGTAAAAAACTTGGCGCCGAATTCATCGGCACCTTCTGGTTGGTTCTGGGTGGTTGCGGCAGTGCCGTATTGGCAGCTGCTTTTCCTGATGTCGGTATTGGCTTGCTGGGTGTTTCCCTGGCATTTGGTCTGACGGTATTAACCATGGCCTTTGCGATTGGTCACATTTCAGGTTGTCACCTGAATCCAGCCGTGTCGGTTGGACTGATGGTCGGTGGTAGATTCCCCGCCAGTGAGCTTGGGCCCTATGTCATCGCTCAGGTATTGGGCGGTATTGCCGGTGGCGCAGTGCTATACGTGATTGCCAGTGGTCAGGCAGGTTTCGAAACCGCAGGTTTTGCTTCTAACGGATTTGGTGAGCATTCGCCGGGCGGCTACACCATGATGGCGGCTCTGATCTGTGAGATCGTGATGACCTTTATGTTCCTGATCATCATCCTTGGCGCTACCGATACGCGGGCGCCCGCTGGCCTTGCACCGATTGCGATTGGCCTGGGCCTCACCTTGATTCACCTGATCAGTATTCCTGTGACAAATACCTCGGTAAACCCAGCACGCAGTACGGGTGTGGCGGTCATTGAGGGTGGCTGGGCCATTTCCCAGTTGTGGATGTTCTGGGTAGCACCCATCATCGGTGCGGCTCTGGCAGGCGTTGCCTATAAGTGGTTGGGCAGCGAAGATTGATGCTCCATCGCTGTGACTGACGAGTCGCTGCACAGGCGTATGAAAGTCTATCAAGCAACAGCACTGTTTAGTGTGCTGTTCGCCTTGATGGGCTTTTCTTACAATGTATGGCGGATGGAGGTGACCGAGCACAATAACAATGTCCGCTCCGCTGCCTTTGAGATGTTTTTGCAACTGGCAGAACTAGAACAGCTGGTGTTTGCCGCCCATTACGATAGTGATCCGGTCGCCGGGAACCCCCGGGTGGGTTGGGTCAAAGTCGGCTTGATTGGCGATCTTGGCAGGAGCTGCAGTATGGAGGTTGCTGACGCCGCCATTGCGCTCAAAGGTGTTTGGTCAGATCACTGGGAAACACTTCCGCAGGAGCGTGCCTCTGCCAATGCTATCGTTGCTGCAATTGATCACACGCGCGCAGAAGTTCAAGTCGTTCTCACCAACCTCGAGTAAACTCCGGCTAGACTGCGATCCCGCAGTGACGCAGCAGAGGTTCTATATCAGGCTCCCGACCGCGGAAGGCAACAAACGCTTCCATGGGTTCTTTTGACCCACCCACAGCCAGTACTTCACGCTGGAACGATGCGCCTGTATCGGCATTGAATATTCCCTCGTCTTCGAAGCGCGAGTAGGCATCCGCCGATAATACCTCGGCCCATTTGTAGCTGTAGTATCCCGCTGCATAACCGCCGGCAAAAATGTGACTAAAACCGTTCTGGAAACGATTGTATGCAGGGGCGGGGATAACGCCCACCTTGGCCCGAACGTCGTTCAATAACGACTGAATGTCGCTGGCATCGCCACCGCGCCAGTCGCGGTGCAGGAGAAAATCGAACAGGGCGAATTCGAGTTGACGGGCCAGCTGCATTGCAGACTGAAAATTCTTTGCTGCCAGCATTTTATCCAGCAGTTCCTGTGGCAGTGGCTCCCCGGTCTCAAAGTGACCCGAAATAAAGGCTAACGCTTCGGGCTCCCAGCACCAGTTTTCTAAAAATTGGCTGGGGAGTTCTACAGCGTCCCAGGCAACTCCGTTGATTCCGGAGATCGCGGCTACGGTCTGTTGTGTCAGCATGTGATGCAAGCCGTGGCCGAACTCATGAAAAAGAGTGGTCATTTCGTCATGCGTCAGCAGGGCCGGAGCGTCTCCAATAGGCGGCGTGAAGTTGCAAACCAGGTACGCAACAGGGCGCTGTAAACTGCCTTCATTGAGGCGCCTTACCCGACAGTCATCCATCCAGGCGCCGCCTTGCTTCTTCGGGCGGGCATAGAGGTCTAAATAGAAGCGAGCGATGACTTCACCATCGCTCAGCAAATTATAGAGTCGGGCGTCCTCGTGGTAATTGTCGAATTCGGTTTCCTCCTCGACGGTCACGCCGTAGAGCCGATTGACCACTTCAAACAGGCCCGGCAGAACACGGTCTACCGGCAGATAGGGCCGGATGTCTTCCTGGGAAACCTGATAGCGTTTTTCTCGCAGCTTTTCGCTGTAAAAACTCGCATCCCAGGCGTTAACGGATTGTGCACCGAACTCATCTTTTGCGAAGGTTTGCAGTGCTTGCCATTCTTCCAGTGACTGCTGGCGTGACTTGACTGAAAGCTGTTCCAAAAATTCGACCACCTGTGCGGGTGTATCCGCCATCTTGGTCGCCAGAGACAGTTCTGTGTAATTGGCAAAGCCCAGCAGCCTTGCCAGCTCCTGGCGCAAGTCCAGAGTCTCTGCCATCAGTGACGAGTTATCCCATTGATCAGGATTGGGGCCCTGGTCAGATGCTCGTGTGCAGTTGGCCTGATACACCTCCTGCCTCAGTTGAGCATTCTCGCAATAGGTGAGTACCGGATAAAAAGAGGGGAACTCGAGGTTAATCAGGTAGCCTTCTTTTCCCGCTTGCTCGGCGGCCTGTTTAGCGCTTGCTAGAGCCGTATCGGGCAGTCCGGCAAGATCCTGCTCGCTGACGATTTTAGACCAGGCATTGGTGGCATCTAGAACATTTTCGCCGAACTTGCTGCCTAGCTCCGACAACCGTTTTTTCAATTCACCAAAGCGCTGCTTCTCTGCCTCCGGAAGTGCAACGCCAGCCAAGCGGAAATCGCGTAGTGCGTTTTCAAGAGCTTTAAGCTGTGCGCTGTCCAGTTGACCTGCCTCGCTGCCCTCGGCGATTTGGGTATAGGCCTTAAACAGGCGTTGGTGTTGCCCCATCCAGGTTCCATACTCGGACAGCAGTGGCAAGCAGGCGTTGTAGGCTTCCCTGAGGCTATCGCTGTTGCAAACATTGTTTAGATGAGACACAGGTGAGAAAACGCGAGTTAACTCGTCGTCCATTGCTTCAATGGGCAGCAACAAGTTTTCAGCATTGTAGTGCTCCGAGGCATCTAGCAGTGACTCTATCGCTTCCTTGTTGCGTGCGATTAGCTGTTTAATCGCCGGTTCTATATCGTCTGTCTCAATGGTTGAAAACGCAGGGAGCTCAGTATTTTTCAGCAGTGGATTAGTCATGTGTTAACTCTGTGGTTTTTTGAGTGCGGGCTCTAATTAATGAGCGTCTGGTAGCACGGTTTTACTTTGTCGGTTTTTTCTTCATCAGTGGCGCGAAGCCGTCGCTGGATACAGTTTTTGTTGAGCTGGGCTTGCCTTTGTCCTTCTGGTTGCGGGCGCGGGTTTTGCTTTTGTCAGCAGCGCTTTTGCTACGCTTCTTTTTGCTGCCGGCTGCTTTTCCGGAACCTTTTGTTTTCTTGGGGCCACTGTAGCGCGCTTTCAAGCCGGGCAGAGCGCGTTTCTCGAATTCCAGGTTTAGATAGCGCTGAATACTGACCATCAGGTTCCACTCCAGACCGCTCACCAGCGATATCGCCAGTCCGGTGGCGCCCGCGCGACCGGTGCGGCCGGTTCGATGCAGGTAGTCGTCGCCCTTCTGGGGCACATCGTAGTTAATCACCAGGTCGATGTTCTTAACGTCCAGTCCGCGCGCTGCCACGTCAGACGCGCAGACAATATCTACTTTGCTGTCTCGAAACTGGGTCATCACGTGCTTACGTTCCTCGGTGCTCATCTCGCCGTGCAGGCAGCCGCAGCGTAAACCGTGGTGGCCCAGTAATCCTGCGAGCCTTTGCGCCGTGGTGCGTTTATTGGCGAACACCAGAGCGCGGGTGAAGCAACCCTTATCCATCAGCGCGCACAGCAGTTTGTCTTTGTGTTCCTGTGAGTCAGCCAGAATGCGTTGATGGTGGATACTGCTGTGTGGTTGCCGGAATTCGCTGACCTCAATGGTTTGCGGGTCGCGTAACAGATCTTTTGCGACGCCGCCCAGGCCTTTGTGTTTGAGTGTGGCGGAAAGCATGATGACCTGGCGGTCTTTACCGCAGAAAGAGGCCAGTTTCATAACATCGTCGCGAAAGCCCATGTCGAGCATGCGATCTGCCTCGTCCAGAATCAGTGTCTGTAGCGAGGCCAGATCGGCGCTGCCTTTTTCGCAGTGTTCCAGCAGGCGACCGGGAGTCGCAATAATGAGCTCCGGATTTTTGCGCAGCAGTGCTTTCTGGTATTTGAAGTCGGCGCCGCCGGTAATCGCCTGCGCGCCCAGTTGAGTCTTCTCCATTAAATCGCGACAGTTCTTTTGCACCTGACGAGCCAGCTCTCGAGTCGGCACCAATACCACTGCTAGCGCACCGGCTTTGCGATTGATGGGTGCGCTGAGAATGCGCTGCAAAGTAGGCAGTAGATAGGCGACCGTTTTGCCACTGCCGGTCTCAGCCGACACGCGCAGGTCTGCACCGCTGAGTGCGGCGGGAATGACCTGCTCCTGTACGTCTGTGGCCTTCTCGTACTCCAGGGCGTCCAGCCCCAGTCTCAGGCCTCGGTCCAGCTCAAGTTCTTGCAACACGTTGTTGTCTCTCTGTATTGGTCATCTGTTATCATCCTAGGCCATATAAAACGGGAACAACAGTCTGCCCATGAGTCTGTCAGGGAGAATATTGGTCGGCCTTCTGGCCGGCGTGGCCACCGGCTTGTTTTTCGGCGAGATTGTCGCAGACCTGAAGCTGGTCGGCGATGTTTTTGTCAAATTACTGCAGATCACGGTACTGCCATACATCATTGTATCGCTGATCGCGGGCTTTGGTCGCATGCAGATGGCTCAGGCCAAGCAACTGGCCTTGCGGGGCTCCATTGTACTGCTGGTGATATGGGGTCTGGCCTTAAGTCTGATCTTTATCGCCTCATTGGCTTTCCCTGATATCGAGACCGCGTCTTTCTTCTCTGCCCCCACGCGGGTGGAGGTGG
Organism: Halioglobus sp.; assembly: GCA_039986455.1. Taxonomy (GTDB): domain Bacteria; phylum Pseudomonadota; class Gammaproteobacteria; order Pseudomonadales; family Halieaceae; genus Halioglobus. Next base: position 102,542 of record JBDWQQ010000095.1, on the reverse strand, counting down.
AGCAACCAGACCTCTTCGAACTGTATCTCCCAGCCAATATATTCTACTCACTGTCCAACAACCTGGTTCCCGCGGTTGTGTTTTTCAGTATTCTGGTGGGCGTTGCGCTGATTCAGCTTGAGGACAAAAGCGGCATACTCCCGGTATTTGACGGCCTTGCAGAGGCCATGTCGCGCATTAACGCAGCAATGGTGCAGCTTACCCCTTACGGTATATTTGCCATTGCCGCCGCTGCCGCCGGAACCATGACCATTGAGGAGCTGGGCCGGGTCCAGGTTTACCTTGTGACCTACATATCGCTCGCATTATTGGTCACCTTTTGGATTTTCCCTGCCCTGGTAGCCACCTTGAGCGGCATCTCCTATCGCGAGGTTCTGGGCACCTTCCGCGACACATTAGTCACTGCTTTCGCTACTGGTAATCAGTTTGTGGTGTTGCCGCAAATTGCTGAAAATGCCAAGGAGTTGCTGGCCCGTCATCACGGTGATGACGAGGATCACGCAGCCGCTATCGATATTATTGTTCCTGTATCTTTCAATTTTCCGTCGTTAGGTAAGCTGCTGGTGCTGTTGTTCGTGCTGTTTGCCGCCTGGTTTACCGACACTGAGCTCAATTTCTCAGATCGTTTTTCACTCGCTTTTGGCGGCCTGTTCAGCCTGTTCGGTAGTCTTAATGTCGCCGTGCCCTACATGTTGGACTCCCTTAAGATACCCGCTGACATGTTCCAGCTGTTTCTGGTGACGGGTATTGTTGTAGGCCGCTTTGGCGCCATGCTGGCTGCGCTGCACATTATTGTCTTGGCTGTTGTTGGGCCGCTGGCAGTCGCTGGTAAATTGCGCCTGCGTTGGGGTGATCTGGGTCGCTATTTGCTGGTCTCAGCTGGGCTGCTGTTCCTGATGGTGTTTGCCCTGCAACTCTATTTTCGCGCTTTTGTGCCACCGCCACCGCCTCGCGAGGTGGTGCTCTCCAATATTGAACTAATGCAGGAGCGGGTGCCGGCACGCATCGTCACCGATGTCCCGGAAGCCAGCGTCACCCAACTCTCTGGCACTCGCCTTGATCATGTGTTGCGCACGGGTGTGTTACAGGTGGGGTATCGGCCGAATAACTTGCCCTGCAGCTACATCACCCCGACCGGGGAGCTTGTGGGCTTTGACGTTGAGATGGCCCATATTCTCGCGGAAGACCTGGAGGTTGAACTCGAATTTATTCCGTTTGAGTTTGATGGTCTTAAACGCATGTTGGCATCGGGACAAATTGATATCGCTATGTCGTGTATTGCCAGCTTGCCCGATCGATACTCCATCGCCAGCTTTTCTCGACCCTATCTGGATCTGGCTCTCGCTTTTATTACCAAGGACCATCAACGGGAGCGTTTTCTTGATCCCGAAAGCCTGCGTGCCTGGGAAGGCCTGACTATTGCGCTAGTGAGCAGCAACTATTATCAAAGCAGATTGCAGACATTAGTTCCGGGCGCGAAATTGGTGTACCTGGAGGCCGCGGAAGACTTTTTTAACGGTAACGGACAGGGCGCTGACGCTCTGTTGCTAACCGAAGAAGAGGGCGCAGCCTACGCCTATCGCTACCCCCAGTATGGCGTTGTGACCACCGCCAGACGTATAGGCCTGCCCGCCGCTTATCCCGTACCTAAAGGCGACATTGAAATGATGGAATTTGTCAGTAACTGGATCGCTCTTAAAAAGAGCGAGGGTACGGTCGATTATCTTTACGAGTACTGGATGCATGGTGGTGCCACCGCGGCTAAAGCACCGCGCTGGTCGGTGATTCGCAATGTGCTTGGCTGGGTAGACTGACAATCGATCAGCGAGCGTGCGAAATCGACGGATTACAACTAAACTCTTTGCAATTACTTTCCTGTTGGGGATCTCCGCAAATGCGTAACTTGATAACAATTCTGCTGCTTTCGCTCTTCACTATTGCCCTGCCGGTAAATGCCTACGAGGTTAAGACCGGAGCAAAGGTGGTAGCCTTTGCCGACGTTCACGGTGCTTATGACGACTGGGTTGCTCTGTTACAGGAAGTCGGGGTTGTTGACGAGCAACTGAACTGGAGCGGCGGCAAGACCCATCTGGTGTCTGTGGGCGACCTTATCGACCGGGGTCCCGGATCACGTCAGGTTGTCGAGCTGTTAATCAAACTGGATGCTCAAGCAGATAAGGCCGGTGGTGCTGTGCACATGACGCTGGGCAACCATGAAGTCATGGTGATGACGGGTGATCTGCGCTACGTGTCGGCTGCTGAATTCGCAGCCTTTGCCAACGACGAAACTACAGCGGACAGGGAAGATCTCTATGCCCAGTATCGTCGCTATAACACGGGTGGCGATGAGGCTACCGTTAGGGCAACGTTTGATGAACAATTCCCCCCGGGGTTTGCCGCATTGCGAAAAGCCTATTCGCCCAGCGGCCATCTGGGTAGCTGGCTAATCCAACAACCGTTTGTCATCAAGGTGAACGACAAGGTTTACATGCATGGTGGTATCGCAGATTCTGCGACCGGAAAATCCATTAAAGATCTGAACAAGGAATTGCAGGGAGAGCTGACGACGTTTCTTACCAGCATGGACGCTCTCTATGAGGCGGGCGTGATGCCTCGACACGTGGGTTACCACGATCGACTGGCCTTTCTTAATGCACGCGTTGGGGAGTTCGTTGAGGCCAATGGCAAAAAGGCGAGAGCGCCCTGGTTTGCTGAGGTGCAGCAGGTATTTGAAGCTCAGGAAGCCTTTGTGTTCAGCTCCGATAGCCCTAACTGGTACCGCGGTACGGCAACCTGTCATCCCCTGTCAGAGTCTTTCAACACTGAGCGTTTTCTCAAACGTGCCGGCGCCAAGCAGTTGGTCATGGGGCACACGCCAACACGTGGCGAAGTACAGTCGCGCATGGACGGACTGGCGATACGACTCGATACCGGTATGTTGAAATCCGTTTACAAGGGAGAGGCATCCGCGCTGATCTCCAATGATGGCAGTGACTATGTGCATTATCTGGGTAAAGGCAAGCGTGCCTTACCGACACCTGAGTCCACCAGCCTGTCACAAAAGCTATCTGGAATGAGCGACGTAGAGCTTGAGGACTTCATGCGCACGGCCCCAGTGACCAATATCGAGGACATAGGCACAGGGATCACCAAACCCAAGCGGGTGACGCAGGAGCGGGACGGCATTAGCAATGATGCGGTGTTCAAATACGAGGACACCCACCCTGGCATGCAAAGTCGTGACAAGTATGTGAGCCGTCGCAATAACGACAGCGATCGCTACCAGTACGATGTTGCGGCTTATAAACTTGATCGCATGCTGAACTGGCAGATGGTGCCCACCGCCGTGATTGCCGAGGTTGACGGTGATGAGGGAGCGCTATCAGACTGGGTTGAAAAAGCGATTAACGAAAGAGATCGGCTGGAAAAAGACCTCCCATTCGAGGGGCATTGTAAGCAGTGGGAGCAGTACAGACTGCGCTTTGTTTTCGATATTCTGATTTATAACGAAGATCGTAACCTCACCAATATCCTGTGGACCAAAGATGACTTCATGATGAAGTTTATCGACCACAGCCTGGCCTTCCGCACCACTGAAAAGCGCCCCAAGCAATACAAGAAAGTAGATCTGGAAGTCTCAGACCTGCTGCGCAAGCGTTTGCTCAGTCTCAATGAGAGTGACCTTAAGGCCGAACTCTTGCCGTATCTGCACCCACAACAAATCGAAGCGATCCTGGCTCGTCGTGACCTGATCCTCAAAGAAGCAAAAACAACCGGAAAGTGAATGCTTCACCGAGGCTGGACAACCCCACCGAAAAATAATCAGGAGTAGCGAGCGTGAGCGTGGTTAAGGCCATTAGAATTGAAGAAGCGGGTGAGCCTGAGGTCATGCGATTACAGGAGGTTAGTCTTGAACCGCCTGGGCCGGGTATGGTCACTGTGCGGAATCGGGCGATTGGTCTTAACTATATTGATACCTATCACCGCGGCGGTCTTTATCCTCTGCCGTTACCGACCGGACTGGGTTTGGAGGGCGCCGGCGAAGTGGAGGCAGTGGGCGAGGGTGCTGATTTACATGTGGGCGACCGGGTTGCCTACTGCTCCGCTGGTTTTGGCGCTTATTCCGAGGCGTTAAATGTACCCGCTTCCCGACTGGTCAAAATACCGGAGGGTATCGACTTTGAGCAGGCAGCTGCCTGCCTTCTAAAAGGTCAGACTGCGGAATACCTCATTCAACGAACCTACCCTTTACAGGCCGAGGAAACTTGCCTGTTCCATGCCGCTGCGGGCGGCGTTGGCCTACTGTTCGGGCAGTGGGCTGCCAGTATTGGCGCCACTGCGATTGGCACTGTCAGCTCTGCAGAAAAAGCGGCCTTGGCCTTGACGCATGGCTATAGTCACGTAATCAATTACAGCGAAGAAAATGTACTGGATAGAGTGCTTGAGATTACCGGCGGCGAAAAGTTACCGGTGGTTTATGACGGTGTCGGCAAAGACACTTTTGACCTGTCGTTGAACTGCCTTCGGCCCCGGGGCCTGATGGTAAGCTTTGGCAATGCTTCCGGTTCTCCCGACCCCTTGGACTTGCAACAGTTGGCGGCCAATGGCTCTTTGTATGTGACGCGTCCGACGATGCTCAGCTATACCGCGACAACGGAAGAGCTGCGCCAATCCAGCGAAGACGTCTTTGCGAAAATTCTGGCGGGTGATATTCGTGTGGAAATCAATCAGCGCTATGCGTTGGCAGACGTTCAGCAGGCCCACATCGACCTGCAGAGCCGTAAGACCACGGGCTCAACGGTGCTACTACCTTGATCGAGTTGGATGTTCGACCGGTTACCCTAGAGGGTGAATCGGTTCGATTGGAGCCACTTTCGCAGGAACATGCTCAGGGTCTCTATAGCCGCGGGCGTCATGAGCCTGACTGGGTTTACATGCCCAGAGCCTGTTTTGTGGACGCGGCTGATGTCCGTCACTGGATCGATGAAGCGTTGCTACCACAAGATCAGCTTGCCTTTGCGATTATGGAAAAAGGCAAAGGTCGGGTGGCCGGGAGCACGCGCTTTTTGAATATTCGTGGCGAGCATCGCTCATTGGAAATCGGCTGGACCTGGCTGGGTCAAGATTTTCAGCGCAGTGTGGTGAACACCGAAACCAAGCTATTACTCTTGGGCCACGCTTTTGAGAAGCTTGGCTGTATCCGGGTTGAGTTCAAAACCGATAGCCGCAACCTGCGATCGCAGCAGGCGCTGGAGCGCATTGGTGCCACCCGCGAGGGTGTGTTTCGCAAGCATATGATCGTGCAGCATGGTCATCATCGTGATTCAGTCTACTTCAGTGTCACTGACGATGAATGGCCCGAGGTAAAGCAGCGGTTGCAAACGCTCTGCAACCGCTAACCTGGCTAACTAACGGTGGCTTGTACCGTTTCGTTGTCGGAGAAGCTCCCTTCGAACAGCGGTGATGTCAGGTAGCGCTCACCTGAATCCGGAAGAATAGCGACAATCACTTTGTCCTTGTTTTCCTCCCGTTGCGACAGTCTGTCTGCGACTGCCATCGCAGCACCACAGGAAACCCCTGCCAGAATTCCCTCTTCCTGCATCAATCGGTGGGCGTAGGTCATGGCCTCTTCGCTGCTGACTCGCTCGACCGCATCTACCATTGATAGATCCAGGTTCTTGGGCACAAAGCCTGCGCCTATGCCCTGTATCTTGTGGGGTGAATGAGTGGGTTCTTCCCCGGCTAGCGCGGCTGTTATCATGGTGCTGGTATCGGGTTCGATAGCGACGGTGGTAATCGCTTTGCCCTGAGTGTTCTTTAAATACCGGGAGATTCCTGTCAGTGTGCCCCCGGTGCCAACGCCCGAAACCAATATATCAATTTTGCCATCGGTGTCTTTCCAGATTTCAGGGCCTGTAGTTTGTTCGTGGATCGCAGGGTTGGCAGGGTTTTCAAACTGATGGGGCCCCCAGTATTTTTCCGGATCCGAAGCGATGATATCTTCTGCGGCCTGAATGGCGGCGGCGATACCTTTGGAACCATCGGTCAGTCGAATTTCAGCGCCCAGTGCCTTCATCAGCATCCGTCGCTCCAGGCTAAACGTATTGGGCATCGTCAAAATGCAACCATAGCCTTTGGCGGCAGCAACAAAGGCCAGCGCGATGCCGGTATTGCCACTGGTCGGTTCTACAATGGTCATGCCTGGCTTCAAGCTGCCGTCTTTTTCAGCAGCTGCGACCATGCTGGTACCAATGCGGCATTTTACTGACATGGCAGGATTGCGGTTTTCTAACTTTCCGTACACGTTGCCACTGCAAATGCGGTTAATTTTTACCAGCGGTGTACCGCCGATGGTTTCAGCGTTGTTAGGGTAGATATTGCTCATACGTTGTCCGTCCTTGTTAGGCAGAGTGCCCTTTGCGTTGACAGGAAAAAGCCTAGTAAAAGACCGGTGTTCTGTCCATTTTCAGGCGAGGCGCTTTTTTTACTGAGAACGCTGGAACTTTCCAATAACGCCCCGGTCATAATTTACAGTGACTGCGAGGCCGCCCAAGGGCACGAGACTCCTGCGCTGTCGCTCTGGATTCATCCAGGTTTCATATTGCTCATGTTGAGTTGTTAGTGTGTATTCCGGCCCCTTCAGGGGCCGGTTTTTTTGTGCAGTAACGATTGCAGTTGATCACGATGCGGGGAGATCAGGGCAGTGGGTCCCGCGCTTCCTGTTCCAGAGGATCACCTGTGCCAGGTCCGTCGCTTGGCATGCCCACCTGACCGGTTGCCAGCGCCAGCGACTCCAATGTCTGAGGTCCAACCAGGGTCGCAACCAACTGACCGTCAGGATTCAGGATTAAGGTGGTGGGGAGCACCTGGGGCAGCGCCACCCCTAGCACGCCAGACGGGTCTTCCAATAAAGTCGGGAAATCAATCTTCAGCGCGGTGATTTGGGTTTGTAGTTGTTCGCCTGTTTTACCGTCGTAGTTGACGCCCAGAACGGCGACCTGCTCATACTTTCGATCAAGCGCATTCAGCTCGGGGATTTCTTTGATGCAGGGCTTACACCATTGTGCCCAATAGTTAATCACCACCCAGCGTCCTTCATGGGCTGCCTTGTGCAAGGCCTTAACCGTATTTTTGGAGGGCGATTCGGGAGCGGCGCAGCTGGCAACAACGGCCATCAACAGCGCGACTAAAATTTTCTTCATCCTTCGTAAATCTCCGCCAGGTTTGGGTTGAGCAGATCCCGTTGATTGACTCTTTGCTGACGAAGGAGACCGTAAGCACTCTCTTGCCAGTTAAGGTGTGCGCTTATATCTTCTGCTGCCAGCGGTTGTTCATCGTTAACCCATTCTTTGAGTTGCCAGAAAGTAATGCTGTGCAGGTCTCTGCTTAGTAGGTAATGCCCGCGATCACTCTGGGTAATGATCTTTCTCTCGATCATGATATCGCGCAGGTAGCGCCAGGTTTCGCTGTCCAGGCCGCGTGTAACCTGGTGCGTATTGTTGAGTAGCTCGATTTCCTGCACCATTTTTCCGGCCTTCTGCTTTTCCCAAAAAATGTACAGGACATCTAGCGCTTTTAGTACGGTGGGGCGGCTCGCCTGCTCTTCATTCTGGTAGCCGGAAAGGCTGTGCACTAAGATGCCGCCCATAAGCACAATATTCCAGGACAGGTAGATCCACAGTAAGAACAGCGGAACGGCGGCGAATGCACCGTAAATAAAGGTGTAACTTGAGCCAACCACTAAGTCAGTAAACAGGACTCGGGCTGCATGAAACCCAAGTGCGGCTGCAAATCCGCCAATGACCGTGTGTTTAAACGGCACGCGACAGTTGGGTACGGCGACGTAAAGCAGGGTGAACGCTGCGGTAGAAAGCAGTAATGGGGTGATCTTTAAAAGCAGCGCCTTAACCCCAAAAATATCGAACTGTTCCAGTACCTGCGAGAACGACGAAAGGTAAGTACTAATCCCCAGGGCAAGGCCCAGGGCAACGGGCGCAAGGCTAAGCACCGCCCAGTACAATAAAAAGCTTGATACTGGGCTGCGATTCTCTCTGGCTCGCCAAATCATATTGAAGGCTTTTTCTATATTGCGCAGCATCAGCACGGCGGTAACGACGAGGAAAATAATGCCAGGCCCGGTCAGGTTTTTGGCCTGCCGCGAAAAATCGTTGATATAGGATTCCACCTCAGTGCTGGTGTCGGGCATGAGGTGCTCGAACAGAAAGCTTTGTACCTGTTCTTCGAGACCCTGAAACGTGGGGATTGCTGAGGCCATTGTGTAGAGTACGGTCAGCAAAGGGACCATGGCGAACAAGCTCATATAGGTCAGTGCTGCAGCATTTTCGGAGCAGCGATCTGCCTTGAAGCGAGAGAATAGGTAGCGGGTTCGGTGCCAAGCGCCCCTGAGTATTGTTTTTGCGTCCACCATGTCTACATTATGGCACGAATGTTCGCACCGGGGCACAGCCCCATTTGATATACTGCTGCCCACTGTATTGCTGTCTGGTAAGTTTAAATGAGCGAATTTACGATCTATCACAATCCTCGCTGCTCCAAGTCGCGCACGACACTAGCGTTGCTGGAAGATAAGGGTATTGCACCCGACATCGTGCTTTATCTGGAGGCTCCACTGAATGCGGCTGAGATTGCTTCTTTGTTGGAAAAACTCGGTATTGGCGCTGCGCAGTTGGTGCGCAAGGGTGAAGAGGCTTATAAATCTGAGGGTCTGAATGCCTCGTCGAGCGATGAGGATCTGATTTCGGCAATGACGCGTCACCCTAAGCTAATAGAGCGCCCGATCGTTGTGCACGGTAACCGCGCTTGCTTGGGCAGACCACCCGAAAACGTTTTAGGCCTGATCGACTGATGGCGTCTCCTTACATCCTGGTGCTCTATTATTCACGTGGCGGCGCCACCGCCGAGATGGCCCAGCACATCGTGCGGGGCGTACAGCAGGTGAGTGGTATTGAGGCACGTTTACGCACGGTGCCGGCGATCTCTGCCAACTGTGAAAAGTCTGAAGATGACATTCCCGTCGATGGCCCCCTGTACTGTGATCAGGATGATCTTCGCGACTGCGCTGGCCTGGTTATGGGTAGTCCCACTCGATTCGGTAATATGGCTGCACCGCTCAAGTATTTCGTCGACCAGACCTCCAGCCTCTGGCTCAGTGGTGCCATGATCGATAAGCCTGCGGCGGTGTTCACGTCCACGTCCAGTCTGCACGGCGGTCAGGAAAGTACGCTTCTCACTATGATGCTGCCTTTACTGCATCACGGGATGCTCATGGTGGGTTTGCCCTACAGTGAGGCAGGGCTGATGAGCTCTGAGTCTGGCGGCACACCTTATGGCGCTTCCCATTGGGCTGGAGCAGATAACAATCGGCGTGTGGATGACACTGAGATGTCCCTCTGTCAGGCGCTGGGCAAGCGGGTCGCGCGTCTCGCTCTGGGTGAGACACAATGAACTCGCTGGCGGGTATAACCCGGGTGCTTGTATGGCTGAGCTATATAGTGCTGCTGGTCCAGCTGGCGCTGGAACTGTGGCTGGGTCAGGCTCCCTGGATTATCTGGCTAGCGTTAATGCTGCCGTTGGTTATTTTTTTGCCGGGCCTGCTGCAAGATAACCTGCGCAGCTTTATCTGGCTGTGCTTTGTGTCGTTATTGTACTTTATGCGCCTAGTGGTCAGTTTATTCGAAGACCCTCGGGACGCTGTCGCGATCGTAGGTATGGTTGCTGTCTGTACTCTTTTTTGTAGCGCGATGATGTATGTGCGCTGGAGAGCGAAAGAATTACGCCAGGCCGCTGAAGTGGGTTCTGGTCACGGAGAATGAACACCATGAGTAAACCTTCACTGTTGCGCCGCTTCTTCGGCGGTATCTGGAATGCCATTACCTGGGTTCGGTTAGCCTTGGCCAACCTGTTGTTCCTGTTAATGATCGTGATTATCTACTTCGTTTATTTCGCTGACTCGACGGAGCCACTGCCGGACCAGGCGGCCTTGTTGCTAAACCCGATGGGTACGATTGTTGATCAGAAAACTCCGGTTGATCCACTGCAAACATTGATTGCCGAGCCTTCACCAGCAGACCATGAGGTGCTGGTGCGTGATGTCATCGAGGCAATCAGGCTGGCGAAAGACGACGATAGAATCAATTCTCTGGTGATGGAGCTGGATTCATTGATGTATGTGGGTATTAGTCGTACTCATGAGATCGTGGTCGCGCTGGAGGAGTTCAAGGCCTCTGGCAAGCCTGTAGTAGCAGTCGGTGATTACTACAGTCAGGACCAGTACCTTTTGGCGAGTTATGCTGACGAGTTGATTGCCCACCCCATGGGTGGTGCCGCGCTGGAAGGCTTCAGTGTGTATCACAATTATTACGCGGAAGCGCTCGATAAGCTGTCCGTCAGTATGCATGTGTTCCGTGCGGGCCAGCACAAGTCGGCTGTAGAACCGCTGTTACGTAACGATATGTCCGCTGATGAAAAAGAAGTCGCGTTGCAGTGGCTAGAGGATTTGTGGGCAAGCTACACGGGCTCAGTAGAGGAAAACCGTGATCTGCCTGACGGTGCTGTTGACGCCTATATCCATGGGTTTGCCGGCCGTCTGGTTGATGGCGATGGCGATTCAGCACAAGACGCGTTGGATGCCGGCCTTGTCGATCAGTTGCTGACCCGCACTGAGGCGAACGAATACCTTGCGGACATGGTGGGCGCGCGCAACGAAGACGGTGTTTACGAGGCCATTGAGTTTGAAGAGTACCTTTGGCATGAACGCTCTTTGGAGCTGCCGGGTGATGACGACGCTAGAGTGGCGGTGATTGTCGCCCAGGGGAACATGCTTCCCGGTGAGCAACCTCCTGGGACTATCGGCGGTGATGGCCTGGCAAAAATGATCAGTAAGACTGCCTCAAAGGATGGCGTAGAGGCGATTGTGCTTCGGGTTACGTCGCCGGGCGGAAGCATGTTTGCTTCGGAGATTATTCGCCAGCAAATATTGGAAGTGAGAGCCAATGGTACGCCGGTAGTGGTTTCTATGGGATCAATTGCGGCTTCCGGTGGTTATTACATCGCGGCGGCAGCGGATGAAATTTTCGCTACCAGTACTACGATTACCGGTTCAATTGGTGTGTTTGCCGCTTTCCCGACTATCGAAAATCTGCTGCAGCGAGGTGGAATACATACTGATGGGGTTGGAACGACCTCACAGGCGGGTTCATTGCGACTGGATCGTCCGCTAAACCCTAATCTCGCCAAAGCGCTGGAAGCCGGCGTGACCCATGCCTACCAGGTATTCCTGGAGGTGGTGGCCGATGGTCGCGGCATGGAAATAGAGGAGGTCGCTGCCGCCGCCGAGGGCCGCGTCTGGAGCGCCACTGATGCGCTTTCCCTGGGGTTGGTCGATCAGTTGGGAGATCTCGATGATGCGATAGACGCTGCGGCGGGACTGGCTGACCTGGACGAATTTAGAGTCGACTACATCAAAAAACGACTGAGTCCCAGCGAACTGTTTTTTCAACAGCTGGCAGAGCGTATGGGCAGCGTCGGTTTATTGCCTCGTTCCGATAGTGTGACCAGCCTGTTAAACCTGTCCAGGCCACTGCTGGATGCGACGACCTTGCTGGACAGCCTGCAGGACCCCAAACATATTTATATGCGTTGCATGGCGTGTTCGACACGCTACTGAGCGTGCGGCAGTGAATTGGTTGCGACAGCGCCTGCAAAGTTTTGGGCATGCCTTTAACGGCTTGAAACTGCTACTGGAGGAAGATCACGCCAGAGTGCATTTGGCTGCAACCATGCTGGTGTTTCTGGCGGCATGGGCGTTTGAAATCGATCGATCCGACTGGCAAGTGCTCGTGCTTACGGTTGCGCTGGTTTGGTTGGCCGAGGGATTAAATACCGCTCTGGAGCACCTGAGTGATGCGGCGGTTCCCGAGCACCATCCCCTGATTGGCAAAGCCAAAGATGTGGCCGCTGGTGCGGTGTTAATCACCGCTGGATTTGCGCTAGTAATGGCGGGCCTGATCTTTACCCCTTATCTCTGGTAAGCGCCTGTATTTGGTTCTGGTTCTGGTTCCGGCTCTTCTGCCTTGTTGCGCGTAAAAAACCGGCTGAAATCATCGAGAATCATATAGAGACTGGGTACCAGCAGTAGGGTAATCACGGTTGCAAAAACGATACCAAAGGCAAGCGAGAGCGCCATCGGGATCATGAATTGTGCCTGAGCACTGCGTTCCAGCAGCATGGGTCCAAGCCCGAGGAAAGTCGTGGCTGAGGTAAGCATGATGGCCCTGAAGCGGTAACAACCGGCGTCCAGAATGGCGGAGGTCTTGTCCTGGCCCGCAGCGGTCGATTTGTTGACGAAGTCCACCAGTATCAGACTGTCGTTGACGACTACCCCACTTAAGGCAACGATCCCCATGACCGACATCATGCTCATGTCATAGCCCATGGTCCAATGGCCGATGATCGCGCCGATGATGCCAAAGGGAATTACGCCCATGATAATCAGCGGCTGCAGGTAGGAGTGGGTGGGAATCGCCAGCAGTGCGTAAATGCCAAACAGTGCGAGGGCGAAGCCCACACCCATACTGACGGCCATTTTAGTTTCTTCATCGGCCATGCCTGAAATGCCCCAGGTCAGACCGGGGTATTTTGCAATCAACTCAGGCAGCAGCTTTTTCTCAATGTCACTCATTACCTTGGCAGGCTCGACAATTGCGATATCAGCTTCGGCAGTCACTTCAGCGGCCCGTTGAAAATCGATACGGGTCGATTTCAGTAAGCCTTGTCGGGTCTCCAGCTTGGCCACAGTTTCAAAGGGCATCTCATCACCGGCAGGGGTGCGAATATACATATTATTGAGGCTGGAAACGTTCTCCCGGTCGGCTTTGGGGTAGCGCACCATGACCTTGATTTCGTCGATGCCCCGCTGGATTCGCTGAGCCTCAGCGCCGTAAAAGGCGTGGCGTACCTGACTCCCAAGGTCGTAGCGAGACAGTCCCAACGCTTCGCCCTGTGGCAGGATGTTGATGTGAAATTCTGCGCGCGTGTCACTGGCGCCATTGCGTATGTCGCTGAGGCCGTCATAGTGGCGCAGTTTCTCTTCCAGTTCCTCAGAGGCTTTGCGCAGGGTTTCGAAATTTGCGTGCTTCAAGTCGAAAGCGATATTGGGGCCGAAGTTGGGTCCGTCTGCTGACTTAAACCCGAGTACATCGGCACCGTGGATACGGCCGACTTCTTCGCGCCAGCGACTGAGCACCTCTTCATTGGACATCGTGCGAGTGTCTTGTTTGCTCAGTTCAACATCGATTCGTCCGTTGATGCGCTCGAAGCCAAAAGCGGAAACGTAGGACACCAGGCCCTGGTCAGTATTGTTTTCGCGGCGGTATTGTTGATCCACCCGGTCTAATGACTCGATAATGTGCGTGACAGCCTCCACCGTGCGCTCCTCAGGGGAGCCATTAGCCATTCGTAATTCGACCGAGAAAAATTCACCAGCAGTGTGTGGAGACAACACCGTGCGAACCACGCCGCCAGCGAGTAGGCCCGCCGCCATGATGAGCAGTGACATGAAGACGGCAAGGGTGACATAGCGGTTTCTTACGCAGCGCGACACTAACCGACGGTAGGGCCCTTCGACAAAGCTACGCAGTCGCTGGTTGATGCTCTCCTGTAAGCGGTCTACCTTGAGTAAGATTGGGTTTTTGGTGGGCTTGCTGTGGGCAAGGTGGGCGGGGAGAATCCATTTGGATTCCACCAGAGAAAATACAAGACACAGAATAACAACCCAGCCCGCGGCTGCAGCCATAGGGGCAAATACACCCTGCACGAACAGTGTGGGCGTAAATGCGACAATCGTAGTGAGAACGCCGAACGTGGCTGGGGTGGATACCCGGTAGACACCTTCGATAACGTTATCAAGACTGTGTCCCTTGCGTTCGGTTTCGGTGTAGGCACTTTCGCCCATGATAATGGCGTCATCCACCACGATCCCCAGCACCAGAATAAACCCGAAGATGCTGATCATGTTGAGGCTGGAATCAATATACGGTGTATTGATCAGCGCCAGCGCGCCGAGAAAAGAAATGGGTATGCCCAGCATCACCCAGAACGCGAGTTTGATTTCCAGAAACAGAGCCAGGGTGATAAACACCAGGAGTGCGCCTATCGCCAGATTCTTGAGCATCATGCGCAGGCGTTCTTTCAAGTAGTAGGTGGCATCAGACCAGATGTCCAGTGTGACACCTTCGGGCAGAGTGAGCTGTTTTTCAGCGACGTAGGCTTTAGCAGCATCGGCTGTTTCTATGATGTCTTGCCTGCCCATGGCAAAGACGTTGACGCCCAGGGAATACTGGCCATTGAACTGGGCAAAGCCCTTGGCATCTTCGAATCCATCTTCAACGGTTGCGATGTCGCCTAGCAGCAGGCGAGTGCCGTCAGGCCAGGTCTTTAGCACAATCTTTTCGAAGTCCTGCTGCACATACGCCTGGCCAAGGGTACGCAGCATGATGTCGCCGTTGCGGGTCTGTACCGAGCCCGAGGGGAGGTCCAGTGATGAGGCCGCGATGGTATTGGCAACATCAGCCAGGGTCAGGTGGTATTCACGAAGCAGTTGTTCTGAAATTTCGACGGCGATTTCATAGTTTCTGGCGCCGACCACATCGGCCGCGGAAATATTAACATTGGTAAGCAGCTCACGGCGCATTTCGTCGGCAAGCGCCTTCATGCTTCTCTCGTCTAGCGGGCCCGAAATCTGGATGGTGAGCGCGGGGAAAAGCAGTTCGGGTAGCTGTATCACCGGTTCTTCTGCATCGGCAGGAAACGTAGAGATACCATCGATACGGTTCTGGATGTCGTTGAACAGTTTGTTCACTGGCACCCCATCCTGTGGCTCGATCATCAGTCGGCCCATGGACTCCCAGGAATCAGATTCCACGCGCTTGATGCCATCCAGGTCGTTGATCGCCTCTTCAACCTTCATGATGACGCCTTGCTCGACTTCTTCTGGCGCAGCGCCCGGATAGGGCACGGTGACAAAAATCAGATCAAACTCGAATGCAGGGAACATGGCGCGTTGAATACTGAAGGCGCTGCCTAGTCCAACACAGATAATCACCAGCATCAGCAGGTTGGCAGCGACTGGATTACGTGCAAACCAGGCGATAACACCTTTGCGCTGCGTGGGTGTTTCGATCATTGGGTCACCGCTGCAGTCGCGGCTTGCTCTGTTTGCTGATTGGTCTCAGCGGGCAGTGTCAGGCTGGGCTCTTCCCGCAATTCGTTGCTGGGAGTGACCTGATTGATAGACACTGATTGCCCATTCAAAGAATTGTCGACGGCGGTGAGTGATACGCGCTCGCCCGCCGCTAAACCGGCGCTGACGAATATTTCGTCTCCGTCTGTGCGCAGCACGCTCACCTGTCGGTTACGCAAAATATCGTTGTCATCGACGACCCACAGGTTGTTACCCGCGCGTAAGATATGGCGGGGTAGAACGACGATATCACTGAATTCGCGCCCTTCAATGTCTGCGTTGACAAACGTTCCCAGGCGCAGAGGTTCAGCGCTGGGGTTATTGAAGGCGTAGGGGTCTTCTATCCTAGCCACGGTGTACAGTACGCGGGAGCGGTCGTCGAAAACCCCTTCGGTGCGATGCAGCTTTGCCGACCAGTGCTTGATGTCGCCCGCAACGTCGGTGTAAAGGTCAATGGGCTTCGCATCAACGTAGCCTTCAACGCCCGGCAGATCCAGGTAGTCCAGTTTACTTTGGGGAATTGGCAGTCGAACCTCTGCCTGGTCAACAGAAAATACATCAATGAGTCTCGAGCCTGCGCCTACGAACTGGCCCAACTCGCTGTGCTTTGCGCGCACCAGCGCATTGTAAGGCGCTTTGATAATCGTGCGCTCCAGACGATCTCTGGCGGTATTCAAATCGGCCATTGCCGCCAGTAGTTGCGCTTCCGCCAGTTCAAGTTGAGGCTTTCGCAAGTAAAGGTCCTTCGCTTCCTTGCTGCGTTGACTGCCGCTGGGTAGCCTCTCCCATTCTTTTTGGGCGACAGCGGCCCTGCCTTTTTCTTGCACCAGATTACTTTCGGCCGACTCAACAGAGGCTTGTGCACGCAGCAGCGCGGTTTGGTAGTCACTGGGGTCTATGCGCAGCAGCACGTCACCCTCAGCCACAAAACCACCGACTAGAAAATTGTCGGCGGTTTCGATAATTCTGCCTGAGACTTCAGCCATGATGGCAGTTTCACGCAGCGGGCCTACGGTACCCTGGGCCTGAACCGTGACTCTGACCTTTTCTTTAACGGCGACAGCCACATCCACCGACACGGGTTTGTACTCGGGCTCAGCGATCTGAGCAGGCGGCTTGTTGAGATAAAGCACAGCGGCGACTGACACTGCAACCGATAGCAGAGCCAGAGAGATAAGGGATTGTCTTTTAATGGAAGCCACGGAAACGTCCGAGAAATGTGGAGTCTCGTTATACCACAAGGCCGCTTTGCGAACTGTGAAAAACTTGTAATATCACGAGTTTACGTGGTGTACAGGCGGTTTGAAAAAGGATGGAAAACGGGGGCCTGAAGCCCCCGGTTGACGGGTTTACTCGCTCTTGTCCAGGTGCACGTCCATTTGTGGGTAAGGAATGCTGATGCCAGCCTCGTCAAACTTGAGTTTCACGGTTTCCGTGGTATCCCACAAGACACCCCAATAGTCCTCAGCGTTTACCCAAGGGCGTACCAGGAAATTAACGCTGGAGTCAGCGAGCTCGCCCAGGGCAACAACGGGAGCGGGCTCTGCAAGCACGCGATCATCCGCTGCCACGATTTGCTCCAGCAGCTCCTTGGCCTTTTTGATGTCATCGTCATAGCCGATACCAAACACCATGTCGACGCGGCGGGTGGGGCGTGCCGAGTAGTTAATGATGTTATTGCCGATGACAGCGCCATTGGGCACGATCACTTCTTTGTTGTCCGGAGTCGTCATGGTGGTGGTGAAGATACTGATGTTGTCCACCGAGCCCGAAGTGCCGGCTACTTCAACAAAATCGCCTTTGGTGAATGGACGGAAAACGATGAGCATGACCCCTGAAGCAAAGTTCGATAGAGAACTTTGCAGTGACAAGCCAATCGCCAGGCCGGCGGCACCCAGAAGTGCGACCAGGGAGGTGGTGTCAATGCCGAGCTGGCTCAGGGCAGCGATAACCACGAACAGTAGTAATACCCAGCGCAATATCGAGCACAGGAACTTGACAAGAATTTCGTCCATATCGCGTCCGCGCATGATTTTTCCAGCGACGTTTACGATAGACCCAACGACCATGCGGCCGATGTAAAAAATGGCAATGGCTATCGCTATTTTAATACCCCAAGGGATGACGATAGTTTCTAAAATAGTGCTTGTTTCCATGTGTTTTTTCCCTGAATTTCGTTGTAGATAGGTTGTGATGCAACTATAGATCAGCTACGAGACAATTCAACTACTAGTTTTTTCAGCCAGTGAATACAGTTGAACCGGCTTGTCCTGTCGAGGGTGTTATAGTTTCAGCTAAATTATCCGGAGTGGTAGCTATGAGTACGATTTTTGAACAGCCGGCGGATCTCCTTCAAGCCGTTGGGCAGCATTTGGGCCACAGCGACTGGGAGGAAATTGACCAGCGGCGAATTGATCTATTTGCAGAAGCCACGGGCGACCACCAATGGATTCATGTGGACCCCGAAAAGGCGGCCGAGGGTCCTTTTGGCAAGACAATCGCTCATGGCTATTTGACGCTGTCGTTGGCCAACCTTTTCCTGCCGCAAATAATGGAAGTCAGAAACACCTCTATGGGGGTGAACTATGGCTGTGAAAAAGTTCGTTTCCCTGCAGCGGTGCCCGTGGGATCAAAAGTGAGAGGCTCAGGCGAAGTGATCAGCGCCGAAGCCGTAAAAGGTGGCGTTCAGGTGGTGGTTAGGATGACTATAGAGATAGAAGGCGCAGAGAGACCCGCCTGTGTGATTGATACCATCAGCCGTTTTTTCCCCTGACTCCGATGAAACGGTCACCCGACTCAAGTTTAAGTCGCCGTCAACTATTGGCTGCTGTCGGGGTAGGGGGCGCTACCCTCGCGACCGGCGCGTTGGCGTTGCCCAGGGCGGACGTACCCCGTTGGGACCTTGAGACAGACGTCATTGTTGCCGGCTCCGGAGCAGCGGGGGTTTGCGCTGCGATAGAAGCGAAAGCAGCGGGTGTAGACGTTGCGATGCTGGAGTCGCTGGCTGTCGCAGGCGGCAGCTCGGCGTTATCCGGCGGCGTTGTATACGCAGGAGGTGGCACTTCTCTGCAGCGTGCCTTGAAGATTGAAGATTCGCCGGAGGCAATGTTCAATTTTCTGACCCGCGCCGGGTCACCGTATCCTCCGCGGGAAAAAATGCAGCTCTATTGCGAAGAGAGCGCCGTCCACTTTGATTGGCTGGTTGCGCAAGGTGTTCCCTACAACGAGAAAATGACATTGGCCAAGGGTCTGCCCATGGGTGATGAATCCCTCTACTTTTCAGGCAATGAGCAGGCATGGCCGGTGCGGGAAACTGCGCCACCCGCCCCCAGGGGCCATGTGCCCGGTGTGAAGGGCATGAATGGCGGTCGCACGCTGATGCAGGCTCTGTTTGGACGGTTAAAGGCGCTGGGTGTGCAACCCAGAACGAGCGTTTCCTGCGAACAGCTGATTACCGAGAGCGATGGCAGGGTCAGCGGAATCGTTGTCAGTGAAGCAGGGCAGCGCAAGTACTTTCGCGCACGTCGCGGTATCGTGCTTGCCTGTGGTGGCTTCATTCACAATCGCGCCATGCTTGAGCAGTACGCCCCTCATTTGTCGTTGTGTTCAACACCCTGGGGTAGTGCAGGTGATCTTGGCCAGGGCATCAACATGGGAATTGGGGTCGGCGCTGCAGCAGCTCGCATGCATGAAGGCTTTGCGGTCTCGCCGATTTATCCGCCGGAGAATGCGATTGCCGGGATTCTTGTTAATGCGGCGGGGCAGCGCTTTATCGCGGAAGACTCTTATCATGCAGTCATCGGCCATACCATTGCTTATCAACAGGAGGGGAAGGCCTGGCTGATAACAGACCAGGCGAGTAGCTACAGCGCGCCCCAGGACAATTTCCCCCTCGCCGCCCAGAGCACCAGTATTGGTGGCCTCGCGGAGCAGTTGGCCATGCCACGCGGTGCGCTGCAAAACACCGTTGCCTATTACAATCGCTACGCGGGAAAAGGGCAGGACCCCATGTACCACAAGTCAGGAGATTATCTGCGTCCACTTCAGGGGCCACCCTACAAGGCTTGGAACATTTCGGTCGATAGCGCTTTTTTTCCAGCGCATACCCTGGGAGGGCTGGTGACAACAATCAACGGGGAGGTCGTCAGTAGCTTCGGTGATGTCATTCCGGGGCTATACGCAGCAGGCAGAAATACAGCGGGTATTGCTACCGCGCCGTACATAGCCAGTGGTCTTTCTGTAGGAGATGCCACTTTTTTTGGGCGCCGCGCTGGCAAAGCAGCGGCGAGGCAATCGTGATGCTGCGCAGCGTTTTTTTACTGGCTCTATCCCTGGTCTGCCTGCCTGTTGGGGCCGATGAACTTCAGAGTCGCTTGGGGCTGGCAGACAAAGACCGCGGTCGTCTTGTCTTTGGCGCCTGTCGGACCTGTCATTACCCGGATAAATTTATGGGCCACAATAACGGGCCTAATCTCAATCGCATCTTCGGCAAGGTAGCGGGGAAGCAGGAGGGGTTTGAGTATTACTCAGAGCGTTTTAAGGAAGCGGAGTTTGTGTGGACACCGCAACTGATGTTTGCCTGGTTAGAGAACCCCATGGCCATGTACCCCGATTCGGTAATGATGAGCGTCGGGGTACCCGATCCTCAGGATCGGGCCGATCTGATCGCCTACCTTATGCAAGCGACGGTGAGAGATTAATCAGTATGGCGCGCCGTTAATGCCCATGAGTGCGGGCCCCACGATCGATACTTAGCGTTTGATAATGACCGAGCTGCCATGGCCGAATAGACCTTGGTTGGCGGTGATGCCCACTTTCGCGCCTTGTACCTGGCGATCGCCCGCTTCACCGCGCAGCTGCCAGGTCAACTCACAAACCTGTGCCAGTGCCTGTGCTGGAACCGCCTCACCAAAGCAGGCCAGGCCGCCAGACACATTCACGGGGATTTTTCCGCCGATGGCGGTATCGCCCGCCCGCAGAAGTGCCGCGGCCTCGCCCCGGGGCGCCAGTCTAAGGTCTTCGATCCAGTCCAGCTCAAGCGCTGTCGACAAATCGTAAACTTCCGCTAAATCCACATCCTCAGGGCCCAGTCCTGCTTCTTCATAGGCCTTCAGGGGAAGAGTGGAGCGAAAAGCGTGTGCGTCTATGCCTGCGGCAGCGGCTGAATCGGTCGCGATGTCCGGCATTTCCACGACCGAGCTGGCAAAGGTGGGTGTTGTGGTTGATATGGCTGCCACCCGGGGAGCGTCACCCTTGCCGATTTTCCTGGCATATTCCATGCTGGAAACGATAAGTGCAGCACCACCATCTGAAGTCGCGCAGATATCCATTAGCCTCAAAGGGTCGGCGACCATTGCAGAGGCAGCCACGTCTTCTGCCGTAAAGCATTTACGATAACGGGCTCTGGGGTTCTTGCTGCCGATAGCAGAGTTTTTGACTTTTACAGCAGCGAAGTCTTCCAGAGTGTCGCCATAAACATCCATGCGGCGGCGCGCATAAAGGCCAAAGTAAGTCGGGTTGGTAACGCCCAGATAAAAGCGCACCCAGTCAGGGTCTTCTGGGCGATAGCCTCCGGCGGGTGCCAGGAAGCCCTTGGGCGTAGTGTCAGCTCCTACCACCAGGGCGACATCACATTCCCCGGCAAGTATTTTGTTACGCGCCGCGGCCAGAGCCTGCGAGCCTGAAGCGCAGGCCGCGTAAGAGGTGTTTACTTCCGCTCCCTGCCACCCCAAGGCTTGCGCAAATGTGGCGCCTGCAACATAACCGGGGTAGCCACAGCGCACGGTGGCGCCGCCAGAGACGAACTTTACGTCCTGCCAGGGAACGCCCGCGTCGGCGAGAGCCTCGCGCGCGGCGGCGACGCCGTACTGAACGAAATTGTGGCCCCACTTGCCCCAGGGGTGCATGCCGGCGCCGAGAATTGCGATTTCATTGGACATTGTCTGTGCTGCTCCGAGTGCTGCCAGCCTATTGGGCGGCAGGTTTCCATTTCCAGGTCATTTTGATGTCGTCATCGGTTTCGTGCAGTGGTTCCAGTACCAGTTCCACCGGCATGCCAACTTTCAGGTCCTCGCAGCTGACGCCTCGGATCGCCTGTCCCAATATCACCATTTGCTCCTTCTCTAACTGCACGGCGGCAATGGCGTAGGGCTCAAACGGCTCCTCTGCCACGAAAGGTGCGGGTGGCTTGTAGCTGGCGTTGGTGTAGCTCCATACATGGCCAGTGCGGCTGAGCTCGACTTCGTTGAAGTCGGTGCTGTCGCAGGCCGGGTTGCGGCAGTAGTCATTGTTTTTGGGGAAGAAGTAGGTCCCACAGTCTTTACACTGCGTGCCTATCAGGTGCGGTTTGACTTCCATGGTATGCCAGCCGTCAATGGCCGGTGCCAGCGGTTTATCGCTCATCGGTTTCTCCCTCAAAATGCGCGGCTCAGAGTAAACCGCTGCTGCTGTGCAGGCAAGCCGCTGCGCCAGACAGGAGTAGGGGGTTTACCAATACAGACCTGCCTTGCCCGGCGATGCCGTTTTAGGCAAAGTACAATTATGTGTGGTCGATTCAACGTTATTGATAATCCCGGGTTGCAGCAGTTGTTGCAGGACTTGGGGATAGATCTGCAATTACCTTCGCGGCCCAATATTGCGCCAACCGAAGCGGTGGGCCTGGTGCGAGCGGGGCCCCAGGGCAATCAGCTGGACTTCGCTCGCTGGTGGCTTACGCCTTCATGGGCGCCCGCGGTGGACCAGAAATACAGCATGTTCAATGCCCGTAGTGAAACGCTCGCGACCAGCCGCGCTTTTCGCACGCCGTTTAAACGCCAGCGAGGTATCGTTGCAATGAGTAGCTTTATTGAATGGCGCGCTGAAAATGGTGGTAAGCAACCCTGGCAGATCACTAACTCACAGGAGGCTCTGGCTGTGGCCGCGCTCTGGGATGTTTGGGATGGCGATGGCTCGGGCTTGCTCAGCTGCACTTTGGTAACCACCGCAGCAGCGCCTGAATTTGAACCCTGGCACAAACGTATGCCGGTGGTGCTGGATACCGATGAGGCAAGCAGGTGGCTGGATAATTCTGTGTCGATTGAATCAGGCGATGCGATGTTTCGCAGTGAGCTGAAATCAAGTTGGCGGTTGCAGCCGGTATCCCGAGCGGTTAGCAATGCCAGAAACAAAAACCCCTCCGAAATGGAGGGGCTAGGTGAGGTGGTAGAGCTGCGCCCTAAGGGCGATGCCCTAGCTTAAAAAGAGTACCGCAGATCCAGGCCCCAGGTCAGAGTATCGTCAGGGCGGGTGTGATAAGCGCCCAGCGTATCAGCGCCCAGGCCGCCCGGATTGCCAGCGTATTTTTCATCCAGCAGGTTGTTACCCCACAATGCCACCTCGACGTTGTCTGCTTCGTTGGACCAGGCCAGACGCGCATTAAGTAGCTTCTTGTCCTGGAAGTACCATGGACCGGTGGAGTAAATAACGGTGTCCTCATTGGGGCCGGGGTCTTCGGTGAACTGGTAGTTCATGTGCAGCAGCATATAGCCGTAGGCAATTTCTGGTGTCCAGTCCAACTTGAGAGTGTACTCTGTGTTGGTTTCTCCGATGCTTTTGTCACCACCGGCGAGTTCCCCTTCCGCGTTGTAGTAAACGTCTGATACGTTCTCTGTTTCACGATAGGTGGTCAGTCCGGCAACCCGCAATGTGTCGGTAATGCTCCAGGTGACTATTAGCTCAATGCCATCCGCTTCTTCGTCACTGGTGACGACAGCGGGTGCTGCTGTCGGATCGTCTGGACCGTCCTTGACTGTCCTTTGACCCTGTTTGCCATCCAGTTCGTGGTGGAACAGGGCCACCTCGGCACGCAGGGTGTCTTCAAAAAAGTCGCCCTTAAGGCCAATTTCATAACTGGTCATTTCCTCGGGGTCGAAGGATCCTGCGACAACCGAGCTGAAACTTTGGCCATTGAAACCACCTGATTTATAGCCGGTTGCGATAGATGCATAAGTCATGGCGTAGTCAGTAAACTGCCAGTCGGCAACCAGTCGCCCTGTGGTCTTGCTCCAATCGTCCTTGTCGGAGAATTCATCAAACCATTCGTCTTCGGGGGCGCCCGTATCGGCCGGATTGTAATTCACTCTTTCGGGCGCGAAGGGCCAGTCTAGATCTGACTCATAGGTTTGCCAGGTATATTCTTTTTCATCGTAGCTATAGCGAAGGCCCGCCGCGATGCGAATAGTATCGGTCAGCTGATAGGTGCCGTCCACGAACACACCCCAGTTGACGAAGTCACCGGTGTTATCCATGGTTTCGGTAAAGTAGGTGCCTGAGAAAGAGGGTGGCAATACAGCTATGCCTTCACCTGCAGACAGGGCCAGGTAGAGTTCCTCGGGAGCACCTTCAAGCAGGTCCCAAATGAAATCGTCCGGGCCGCCGAAGCCGCCTAGAATGGTGAGGAACTGCATGTATGAATCAGCCAGCAAACCGATGTCTGTGCGCTGAAAAACATCTTCCTCACTGTAGTTGGCGCCGGTAATCAGGTTGAGGTTTTCGTTGACGTAGTTGAAGCGAACCTCAGAGTAAAAGATGTTTGAGTCTTCTATGTTGTTGGTATCGAGGTAACGCCGTGGATCTGGCGTACCATCTTCTTCCTGCAGGTTGGTCGTCTCCCAATCGCGATAACTCACGATACCGAAAACGTCCCACTCGTTATTGATAACGTGATTTATCTGCAGAGAAACGCCGTACATGTCGCGGGTTTCTTCTTCATTATTGCGTTCCTGATTGTACTGGGTACCGTCCCCAGCGACGTCGTGCTGGTCCTTGCTGCGAAACGGATTGCTGTTACTTTCATAGGCGTACTTGCTGACGCCGATCGCGGGGCGAGGCAGCTCATCTCTATCTTCGTAATCTGCTGCGAGCTGGATTTCAGTATCGCTACCGGGGGTCCAGAGGAAAACGCCGCGGGCGGCCCAATAGCCCTCATCTCGGAAATCGCCACCGTTGGTTGCCGACTCGGTATTACCACTGCGTTGATTGGAAAAAAGGTTGCCGCGAAAAGCGAAAGAATCGTTGATGGGCGCATTGATCATGCCTTCCACGCGCATCAGGTCGTTAGTGCCCAGGCGAGCTTTGGCGAAACCCTCAAAATCCTGGCTTGGCTTGTTGGGAACAATGTTGATGACACCCGCAGTGGCGTTACGGCCAAATAAAGTACCCTGTGGTCCCTTGAGTACTTCGGTGCGGGCGATGTCAGTAAAGGGTATCGATGTGACGGCGCGAGGCATGTAAGAACCGTCGTAGAAAGTAGCCACTGAGGGGTCCTGACCGGAACTGATATTGGGGCTACTAACGCCGCGAACCGTAATCCCCAGCTGGGTAGAGCCGCCTACCGCGTCGCCAATTTCTACACCCGGGATAAACGCGTCAATGTCCTGAATGGTTGCTGCACCGGTGTTGACCATGTCCTGAGCGGTAAAGGCACTGACGGCACCGGGTACGGACATAAAGTCTTCTTCACGTTTCTGCGCGGTGACGATGACTTCTTCCAGTTGCAGGTTATAACCGCCTTTTTTGGCTTCTTCCTGAGCAAAGCCTGGTGCTGCCAATGCGGTTGCACCCAGTACAGCGAGTGCGGATTTAACGGCGTGATTGAGGGGGCGTCGGACTGCTGGATTGGCCCAGCTGGCCTTGGAAGATGTGTTATTCATAGTCTCATATCCCGTGAGTGCGAGTGTGTGTAAGCTGTCGTGGTTCAGGCGTTGCTGCATGCCTCTGTGGGCTGCTTTTCGCACTGCTCCAAAGCCAATATTTATTGTTATACAAATCAAGTGAGTGAATTGGCTCGCTAATTCTAACCCAGTTAGGCGCTGCCTGCCGAATTAAAAGCTACTAATAATTAGCGTATGCAAGGAAGCGCGGGAGTATCACAACTGAAGCTGAAACCAGGCTGAAAAAGTAAGCGCTTTTTGTCCGCTGCCCGCGTTATGGCAGCGGGGCGCGAAAAGCGTTAGAGGGGCGGGGTTATGGTGCTGCCGCGTTCACTAGCCCTCTCGCTTCTTCGGCCATGTCTCGACTGAGGCTGGCGAGCAGTGCGCTGTATGCAGCCGCAATATCCCCGCCAGTCGAACTTGCCGAGGGCATTGGTTCTTCATAACGGCTCAGGCGGCGGGATATCGGTTCATCGTGATTGACGCGATAAACCGACCACTCAGCGACAAGGGTGGCTCGAGCAGTCTCTGTATCCATTTTTAATACGTTCAGTTTTATACCGATATTAGGGGCTCTGTCCGGGTGCCAGGGGAATCGGCGTATGTCCTGCGTGTTCAGCAGGCCGGCGAGATTGAGAATAACCACTCGGGTGATTCCGTCTTCCAAAGGCTCCGCCCAGCGCTCGCCGTTATCGATTGAAAGGCTATTGGCGCCGTCAGAGCGCACCATGGCATCGCGATTGAGGTATTCAGGAATGTTCACTGGACCCACGCCCAGGGAAGGCCCATTGGCGTTCGTCGGCAGGGTTTGCAGGGCCGTTAGTCGATAATGACTGCTCGGTGGTGTGGTGCCGCATGCCGAAAGCATTAGCGCAATGATTAGTGCGACACTGAGTCTCCACGATAAAGCTTTCATTCTTGCTCTCCACTTCTGCCGCGAATCAGGGATTCCGGTCTTTCTTCCAGCGCGCGACCTAATTGCTGCAACGCGCGACCCGCCTGGGACATATCCCGAAGTGCTCGGTTGAGTTCATAGACTGTGGCAGAATCGTGATCCACCAGCTGCTCTATGCCTTCCATGCCTTCTTCGAAGGAACGGATGGCCTCTTCCAGCACTTCAAGGTTGCTAGATACCAGTTCTGCGAGTTTGGGTAACTCAGCATTGGCGGTATCTACGGTTGTCGCAGCTCCATCCAGCACCAAATCCAGTTTGGGCCCTGTGCTGGCCAATTGATCCTGCAATTGCTCGCTCAGGCCAGTGACCGAGGCTAACGTACCTTGCAGCTGAGCTGGCAATTCCTGAAAAGATTCACTGGTAACAAACTTGTTGATACCTTCAGCCGTGGCCTCCAGGTCACTGGCGACCTTGGCAAAATCGATCGACTCCAGTTTTCGGGTCAGGCGCTCCAGCTCAGTCGGTATGGTAGGAATCTGCAGGTGCGGAGAGTTGATGTCGGCGAGAATCAGCTCACTATCAGGGTGAAAATCCAATTGCACGTAAAGCAGGCCGGTGAGAATGCTCTGGGTGTTTAACTGCGCACGAAGCCCTCTGGAGATCAGCTCTTCGGTCAGACTTTCGGCATTGGTACC
The DNA here is from genome assembly GCA_039986455.1 of Halioglobus sp. Classification (GTDB taxonomy): domain Bacteria; phylum Pseudomonadota; class Gammaproteobacteria; order Pseudomonadales; family Halieaceae; genus Halioglobus. The sequence goes on along the minus strand of JBDWQQ010000095.1, from coordinate 76,004 downwards.
TGTGCGGCGGATGTTCTCTCCTCTGAGTTCGGCTTCTACCAGCATGATGAGCTCCACCGTATCGGCATCCAGAATCAACTCAATGTCGGTGACCTGGCCAATTTGCACGCCGCGCAGTGCGACAGGGGCGCCAATCGTAAGGCCCTTAACGGAGCCTTCGAAGACCATGACCACGGTGCTGCGCTCTTTTCCAAATCCCGTCCCCAACGCAAAAATAACGGTGCTGATCGCGATGAGCAGCGCGCCGACAACAAAGGCTCCAATGGCTACTGTATGGGGTTTTTCGCTCATGCTTGTTCCTCTTGAGGCGAGCCGGACTCGCGCGCCAGGAATTGTCTCACAACTGGCTGCTCACTGTGATCACGCAGTTCTCTGGGGTCGCCATAGGCGATCATGGTTTTCGTATTGACATCGAGGTAAACGGAATTCGTGGCGATGCCAAAAATACTGGGTAATTCGTGGGTAACCATCACCACGGTTGCGCCAATCGATTCCTGCAATTGCACAATGAGCTCGTCCAGTAAACGCGAGCTGATTGGATCCAAACCTGCCGATGGTTCGTCAAAAAACAGTATTTCGGGGTCCAGGGCTATGGCTCGGGCCAGTGCTGCACGCTTGCGCATGCCACCGCTAATTTCTGAGGGATAGTAGTCTTGATACCCCGCGAGGCCGACCAGGGCCAATTTGTAGGCGATGATGTCTTCGCGGTCACTGGCAGAGTAACTGGTGTAAAGCTGTAGTGGCAGGTTAACGTTGCCCGCCAGTGTCATTGCGCTGAATAAACCGCCGGATTGATAGGTGATTCCCCACCGCTGTCGCATGTTGTCTTGTTGCTCCATGCTGGCTTGAAAGAAGCTATCGTCATTGTAAAGAATGTCGCCCTTGGCGGGTTTCAGTAGCCCCAGCATGTGTTTTAGCAGCGTACTCTTGCCGCAGCCGCTGCCGCCCATAATGACGAAGATATCTTCTTTGTTGATATCGAAGTTGAGGTCGCGCTGAATGACCCGCGGCCCATAGGCCATGGTTAAATCGCGGATACTGATGTGCGGCTCAATCATCAGATGCCTACCTGCTGGAAAATAATGTTTATCGCGGCATCGGCAATAATCAGATAAACAATGGCGGTTACAACCGCTTCGGTGGCGGCCTGACCGACGGCGGCGGAGCTGCGGCCGCTATTGATACCCGAGCGACAGCCCGCTACTGCGATCAAGATGCCAAACACTACGCTCTTGATCAGTCCGACCATGAGGTGTGAGAGCTGAAGCGCCGTTTCACCTTCAGCGATATACATCAGCGGAGTAACCCCAAGACCACCGGAGACGATGCCTCCGCCAATAATGCCCAACAGATTGGCGTAGAGGGTGAGTAGCGGCATGGCGACGACCAGCGCTAACATGCGTGGCACGACGAGGAACTCCATGGGTGATATGCCCATGGTCTTGATGGCATCGATTTCCTCGTTAGCCTGCATGGTGCCCAGCTGCGCGGCATAGGCGGCTCCGGTGCGGCCGGCCATGACGATGGCGGCCATCAATACGCCCATCTCTCGCAGCATGCCAATAACGACCAGGTCTGCAACGTAGACCTCGGCACCAAATTGCTGCAACTGCACCGCCCCTAAATAAGCGAGAATCATGCCGACCAGAACACTAGTCAGGCTGATAATGGCAAATGCGTCCGGCCCGGCCTGGTAGCAGAAGGTGCGGAAGTCGCTGAAACGGGTATTGGCTTTACCGAGCACAAGGCGCCACAGGGCGATGCCAAGTTCGCCGATGAATGCCAGCGATTCAACCGTGCTCTCCCAAAACTCCAGTACAAGGCTTCCAGGATTGAATGATTCGTACCAGCGGGCTTTGGGTTCCGGGGGAGGGACATGGGTGGGGACGGCGGTTGCCACGTCCAGGAGTCGTTCAACGCCTGCGGGCAGCGCACGTGCACGAAAGGCGATGTTGTCCTCTCGGCACTGATTAAACGACTGCAGCAGGAACGCCATGAGGACTGAGTCCCATTGCCCCAGTTGGGAGCCATCCACGATCAACTCAGAGGCAGTAATGCCAAGCAAGTCATCTTTTAGTACCTGAAAGTCTCTGTGGGCCTGACCCTGGATCCAGTCGCCGTTAAGCATCAGGACGGCACTGTCCCGATCTTCGGTCAGTAATTCAAATCCTGGTGGCTGTTGGCTCATGCAGTTGCAGTGCTCACGGCGGGTAGTGAGTTAGTCTAATAACTTAGCTCTGTGATTACTACGCTACTGAAAAGGCAGGGCTGGCTTGGATGCGCGCATTGTGTCCCGGGCCTTGTCATAGATTTCCGCCACGGGGGTGAGATTATCGACGGAACGCCGGCGAGAGATCATGGTGACGGGGAATAAATAGCTGTCCGTAGATTTGTAACGCAGCGCCCTGCTGCGCCCCAGACGGTCCTCGTACACCACCCAGTCAAGGTCCAGTTCGTCAGCCAGCAAATCGCCCATGATGATACCCATGGCCTGCAGTTCAGCGGTTTGGTCGTTGGTAACGATGCTCTCGTCCAGTAAACGCTGTAGGAGTGGCAGGTCCAGATCCTTGGAGCCGGAGAACTGACGGCCGAAATTTCGTGCGGCCAGATCCCTCAGAGAGTCGCGCTGTTGCTGCATATACTGCAGGTCGATTTTGCTCAGACTGCTGATCTCGATGTCGTCGAATGCCATTGCCGGGCCGCAAATTGTCCACGGAATGAGCAACATCAGCAGAGCGAGTAGGCGTGAATGCATGATTGAGCGTTCTCTTTAAGGGCGTCAGCAGAGCATAGCAGCGCATGCAAATTAGCCCAAGCCGGTTGTCATCCGAGCCCTTACATGGATAATGGCCCTCGTCCCTTCGGGCGGCGCGTCTTTAGGCTGCCGCTCGTCAGTTTTTTCGGAGAATTCAGATGATTACCGGCAGCATTGTCGCCCTTGTTACGCCCATGCATCCAGACGGCAGTATTGACTGGAAGGCACTGGAGGGCTTGTTGGACCTGCATATTGAGGCCGGAACAAACGCGATAGGCGCGGTGGGCACCACGGGCGAAAGCGCGACTTTGAGCGTTCCCGAGCATTGCCAGATGATCAAACACTGCGTTGACTATGTCTGCGGACGTATTCCGGTGCTGGCGGGAACCGGCGCCAATGCGACCTGGGAGGCGATCGAGTTGACCCGAGCCGCTGCAGAGGCGGGAGCAGATGCCTGCTTATTGGTCACACCTTATTACAACCGTCCCACTCAAAATGGCCTTTTCGAGCACTTTAAGGCGGTGGCTGAAGCGGTAGACGTGCCCCAGGTGTTGTACAACGTGCCGGGTCGTACTGCCGTTGATATGCACAATGACACCGTAGAGCGCCTGGCAGGCCTGAATAATATTGTCGGCATCAAAGATGCAACGGGTGACCCCGAGAGAGGGCTTGATCTGATAGCACGATGCGGCGAGCAGATTGCCATTTACTCTGGCGACGATCCTACCGCCATGGAGCTTATACTCGCCGGGGGTAAAGGTAATATCTCGGTAACCGCAAACGTAGCGCCCCGACAAATGTCTGAGCTATGCGCATTGGCAGCAGCGGGTGACAGGGAAGGCGCCACCGCTATTAATGAACAGCTTTCAGCGTTGAACCGAGCCCTGTTTCTTGAAGCTAACCCGATCCCGGTAAAATGGACCTTGCAGCAGCAGGGTCTGATTGGTGGCGGTATCCGCCTTCCGCTGACAACGCTGGACGAAAAATATCACGCCGAGGTAATGGCCGCCCTGGAGGCAGCAGCAGTTTAATGAACATTTCCCCTATTGCACGTGGAGTTATCACCAGTACTTTGCTGGTTTCACTAACCGGCTGTGGCTACCTTTTTGGTGACCAGGGCATGTTTCGTGATAACTCACAAGACTACAAGAAAGCGCCTGAAATGCCGGTAATAGCAGTGCCGGAGGACAAGGGTACTGACTCTTTGCAGGAAATTTATCCAGTGCCGCCGATCAATAGTAGCGTTGTTCAGGCAGGTGAGTTTGAAGTGCCACGGCCGACGCCGCTCGTTGCCGGCAGTGAGGACGAAATCGTCCGTATTCAGAAGCTGGGATCGGAGTCGTGGGCACTGGTGGCTGAGGCGCCGGGTCAGGTCTGGCCGCAGGTTCGAAGCTTCTTTGCTGGCGCTGGCATCGCTGTCGCCAGAATCGATGCCCGGGCAGGCTTGATGGAGACGAACTGGTTGGAACTGGAATCGGCTTCCATGGCGAGTCGTTTTCAGGTGCGCATCGATCAGGGCGTCCAGCGCGGCAGCAGCGAGCTACACGTGCTGCAGCAGAATCAGGCCGGTGACGTGAACAATTGGCCCGAAGATTCTGACAACGCAGAGCAGGAATCCGAAATGCTGAATGCGCTCGCTCAGTACATTGCCAACAGTGCAGGTACCGCGCCAGTGTCGATGGTGGCAGATCAGGCCATTAGCGCTACGGGAAAAATTTCCATGCAGGAAACGGCTCAGGGCGAACCTTATATCCAGCTGATTTTGCCGTTCGACCGGGCCTGGGCTTCTGTGGGTCGCGCGCTGGTGAAGTCGACGTTTGAGGTCACAGACCGCGATCGTAGCAGCGGTGTCTACTACGCACGTTTTCTCGGCCCTGAAGCTGAAGAAGAGGATGGGTGGTTTGACTGGCTGTGGGACAGCGACGAAGAATACCCGCACGTGGGCGAGATCTTTATCGTCAACGTTGATGTCCAGGACGAAGGCGGTGTCTCTATCTTTCTGCGATCTCAGCCCGATGAGACACGCTCGTTTGCAAAACGAGACCAGCAAGCCATGCTGGGCTTGATTAAAGGGAACATAAACTAAACCCCATGGAGTTTGCCTCTCTGGGGTCCGGCAGCAAAGGCAATGCGACCCTGGTTCGCCAGGGCGAAACTCTGCTAATGATTGACTGTGGGTTTTCCCTGCGCGAAACCACCAAGCGTATGGCCCGTCTGGGCTTGTCTCCCGATCAATTGCAAGCGGTGCTAGTCACCCATGAGCATGGAGATCACTGTTCCGGAGTAGCGCGGCTGTCTGCCAAGCACCAGATTCCGGTGTATCTAACCCATGGAACGAAAGGCACAGGGCGCTGTGATGGCAGCTTTGAACTGCGTACTTTTGATTGCGATGATGATTTCTCTATCGGCGAGATAGCAGTGCGCACCATAGCCGTTCCTCATGATGCCGCAGAGCCCTGTCAGTTTCGCTTGTCCGCAAACGGGCGTTGCCTGGGTGTTCTCACGGATTTGGGCTGTGTCACACCTCATGTGGTGAGTAGCTATGAGGGTTGCAACAGCCTGCTGCTAGAGTGTAATCACGACCTGGAAATGCTGATGGGGGGTGAGTACCCGCCGCAACTAAAACGTCGGGTGAGCGGCGACTGGGGGCACTTGAATAACGAGCAAGCGGCAGATTTATTGCGGCAGCTCGATTGTGCAGCCGATCTAAACCATCTCGTGGTTGCCCATATCAGCGAGAAAAACAATTCGCGAGCACGAGCAGAGCACGCTCTTGCTGCGGTGCTGCCGTCCACGGGTGACGTGATCTGGGCGGAACAAAAAGACGGTTTCGACTGGCTTAGCGTTTAACCCGTAGTTTCTTCTTTGGCACGGTCCCGCTTCCAGCGTCGGTTTGTCCACAGCCAGCTTTCTGGCTCCTCTCGAATAGCGTCTTCTGCCATAGACACATAGCGATCGGTGAGTTCATGGGACTCTTTGTCGTAGGGTGGTTGGGCCAGTTCTTTAAACTCTATCTCGTAGTGGCCTTTGCTGCGCCTGTGGCATTGAGCGTAAAGCACCGGGAACTTGGTCATTTTGGCGATCGTCTCAGCCCCCAGATAAAAGTTGGCCTCCTGATTCATGAATTGGGTCCAGTAGCCGCGCTCGCTTCGGATAGGGGATTGATCGGCAACCAGGACGAAAATGCGGAATTCACGGCGTCTGCGGATGATGTCTTTCACGGACTCTTCCATTGACAGTGGGCGAGACCCGAATTGACTGCGAATATCGTAAATCAGTTTGTCGGCGGCCTTGTTGTGCAGGGGCTTATACACCGGGGAAATAGGGATATCGAAGTGTGTGGTTGCCCCGTGTAGCATCCACTCCCAGTTGCCCTGGTGAATGGTCAGTACGATTACTGACTCACTAAAGTCTTTACTGTACTGCTGCAGCAATTCCGGGTTGAGGATGCGGGCGCGCTCAAGAAACTCCGCTGGCTGCATGCATCTGGCCTTAATGATTTCCAGTGCCACCTGGCTGAACTGGCGATAAAAGTCGCGGGCCAACGACGCTCTTTCCGCTTCCGATTTTTCAGGGAAGGCGTTGCTGAGGTTTTGGGCCACCACGTCGCGCCGGTAGCGCACCACGTAGAAAAGCAATAGGTACGAAAACCAGGCCAAACCATAAAGCAGGGGGAAAGGCAGGCGGCTGATCAAGCGGTAAAGCATCAGTTCTGGCAGTGCTCAGGCAGGGTGACTTGATCCATGCGCAGTAATGCCTGACTGGAGGGGCATTGCAGCTTGGGATTGCCGGATAGATCCAGTGTTGCAAGGGACAGCAGGTCGTAAAGAGGTACCGGGTCTACAACCTGATTGTTGTCCAGATACAAAGCTTCCAGCGAAGACATTGGCCGCAGCGGCATTAAGTTGCGAATCTGATTGGACGACAATTTCAATTGCGTCAGGCTGGTAAACACCTCGAGGCCACCCAGATCGCTGATTTTGGCGTGGCTGCAATTGAGGCTGAGTAATTCATTGGCAAGGGTAACGTTCTGATCGATGATGGCCTGCTCCAGGCAGGCTTGCAGTGCAGCATCGGCGACTTCAAAGTCGGAAAACAGTGGGCGGGGCGAGTAGACAACTTTCTCATTGATTTTAAAATCGAGGTCACCGCAGCCAGTGATTGTTAGTAGCAGGACTATTCCAGTAACCCAGCGTGTCATATTGTCAGTCTCATTGTTTGGATTCTTGGCCAGCTGATTAAGATGGGGCATAGCACCGGCGCCGCTGGCTACCTATAATAGCACTGCAATCAGTGAAAATTGGAAAGCTTGATGACAGAGTCGGGAAATACGGGTGATAGCGCCGAAAGAGTCCAAACCTCGGCGAGCAGTGCTATTTCACTGGTACAGCGAGGCAACCTCAAGGCGTTGGAAAAGACCCTGCGTAAGCAGTGGCGCCTGGGCCAGAATATTGTGCTTTGCTGGAGCGCCGATGAGCGGGGCCTGTTGGTTATTTTTGTTCCGCACTACTTTCTCGGGAACTACTGCGCAGATGATGCTGAACACCGTGGTAATGAGGGCTACATCAGGGAGATGATTTCTGGCGCCAGACGCAAGACTCGCGACGAAATGTTTGCGGTGGCGAAACGCCTGGAAGTTGCCCCGACGTTCATCAAGCTCAGCACTGCGCTCAGTGAAGAGCCTAGAGTCCTGGACGAAGTAGAGCAGTTGATCCGGCGCTATGGGTTGAGCTATGTAGAGAGTCGCGCAGTGTTGCTGTTCGATATCGTGGAGTTTTCGCTGTATACGCCGTTTGAGCAGGCCAGTCAGCTCAATAGCCTGTCCTATTCACTGAACTCTGCCTACAATAAATTGTTAGCCCGTGGCATTGAGATTAACTTTGCGCGCACGACAACGGGCGATGGTTACTACATTTGGAACCGTCGCTTGGGTCCCGATGCCAATATCGAGCTGTTTTATTTCATGATGCTGGTGGTGGCGGATAATGCGGTGGCCAGAGCCGCTTCTCGCGGCAACACGGTGCCAGTGATTCGCACGGCTTATCATATCGGCGGCCACTATGAGCTGTATCAGGCTGAGGGTGTTAACCCGACGGTGTTCAGTTATATCGTCGGTGATGTGACGATTGAGTTGGCGCGGATGGTAGACCTCGCCGCTGCGGAACAAATACTCATTGGAGACTTTTCTACCTCAATGGGGCACGGTGCCATTGGCGGCGCAGATGTTTCGACCGCTGGTTTTATTACCGCCTGTAATCGCGGTCTGTCCGCGGTTGAGGGATCTCAGCTTTCCAGCAAGGTCATGTCTTCTATCAACTGTCGTCTCAGTGAAAACCAAACTGATGGCAAAGAAGTTTCACCCCGTCGCTTTCGCATCGTGGATAAGCACGGCCTAAAACACTATGCCTACAACCTACAAGTGATAGTGAACCTTGAGGGCGATGAGCTCCACCTGGGTCTGGATGATTCAAAGCTGGTGTCACAGCATCCCGTCGAAAATACAACTGTCGACCAACAGCACGACGATAATGAACAGGTTGAGCAAAGCACCGAGCGTCCAGCGGCCAGTGCAGAAGAGCTTTTCGATGATTTGGCCAATTTGCTGCACAAACGTAAATCCAGCATTGTTGAAGACTAGAGACGGTTTCCAGGATGGTTAGTCACGGGACTGCCCCAGCTCGCCTTGCCGTATGCCCCGGGGATGACCTTTCTCGTAAAGCCGCGGCGACACTCGCCACCAAACTGCAATTACCGCAACTGCCAATGGCAACTGATCCCCGTCGTTGTGACTCGGCTGACGCCGTTCTGCTGGTCTTTGTAAGCGGTTTGGCACTGCAAATAACGGGTAAAAAAGCCCCGGGGCCGGTGACCGTGGATTTTGGTGCAGCCTCCATGCGCCATCGACGAGGAGCAGGGCACAATGAACTGCTGGGGAGGGCCGTCGGCGTTGGCAAGAAGGACGCATTGACTGTTCTGGATGCGACCGCGGGGCTGGGCAGAGACAGTTTTGTTTTGGCTGATATGGGCGCCCAAGTCACCTGTGTTGAGCGGAATCCGATTGCGGCTGCAATGTTACAGAGTGGTCTGGAGTTGTCGCAAAATTCAGCAGATCCGTGGCTTTGCACCACGGCATCGCGCATACAGTTTGTCGCCGGTGATGCAACTGAGCTGTCTAAGGATGCAGTGCGAGATACGGACGTCATCTATTTGGATCCGATGTTTCCGCAGCGAGATAAAAGCGCTGCCGTAAAAAAAGAAATGGCGGTGTTCCAGTTGCTACTGCAACACGAAGAGGGCAGTAATGAAGCGTTACTCGACTGGGCGCTGGATTGTCCGGTGGCGCGTGTGGTCGTCAAGCGACCACCCAAAGCGCCTCCATTGGCTGCCATGATTCCTTCCCATAGTATTAAGGGCAAAGCGGTTCGATACGATGTGCATGTACTCTCTGGCCTCTCCTGATAGTTACAGCCTTGCTTTGGGCCGTTAAACTGCTGTTCATTAATTTACCCCTGGAACCACTTTATGTCTGATCACAAATCTACTGCGCTGGTAACCGGCGCTTCCTCGGGCTTGGGCGAAGAGTTCTGTCGGCAACTTGCGCAGCGCTGCCCGGTGATTATCGCCGTTGCGCGCCGGCGGGATCGCCTCGTGGCGCTGCGGGAGGAACTTGCGGGGCAGGCTGAGGTTCATGTCGTTGAAGCTGATCTGCTGACGGTAGAGGGCGTCGCTCACACAATGGAGATGTTGCGCCAGAAGGGACCTGTCGATATTTTGGTTAACAATGCCGGATTCAGCCCCTACGGTAACTTTATTGATTCACCGATTAGCGTACAGCGGGATATGTTGAACTTGCATTGTGATGCGGCGATGACTTTGACGCGGGCGGCGATTCCCTTTATGCGAGACAGGGGCGCCGGGAAAGTCATTAATGTTTCTTCACTGGGCTCATTCTTGCCAGGTCCTAAGCTGGCCGTATATGGCGCAAGTAAGTCATTTCTCAACTATTTTACGCTGTCGCTGGAGAAGGAGTTGGCGGACACGGGAATCAAGGTGCAAGCGTTGTGCCCCGGATTGGTTCGTACTGAAATTCACGATTCGATGAAGGACGAAGGATTCTCTCCGGCGTCTTTCCCCGATGAGATGTGGATGGAGGCCGCTGAGGTAGTCTCTGCGAGTCTCGATGCGCTTGAGGGTGGCAAGACTATCGTAGTGCCCGGTGAGGGAAATCTTGCCCTGGCCAAAATGGGCGCACAGGGTCTGCTGGATGCCCTAGGTTAGCAAGCGCTCCATGATGCCGCGGTAAATTGCCATCAGGTGAGGTAAGTCCGGGGCGTGAACTTCTTCGTTAATTTTGTGAATCGTTGCATTGATCGGGCCCAGTTCAACGACCTGAGCGCCGCTGGGCGCGATAAAGCGTCCGTCTGAGGTGCCCCCGGATGTTGAGAGCTCGGTTTCAATCCCGGTTTCTGCTCGGATACTGGCGACTGCAGCCTCTACCAGTTTGCCGCTGGGTGTTAAAAAGGGTTGTCCGCTCAGGCTCCAATGGATGTCATAGTCCAGCTCATGGGCATCGAGAATAGCTTCAGTGCGCTGGCGCAGGTCCATGTCGGTGAGCTCGGTGGAGAAGCGGAAGTTGAATACGATCTCCAGTTCACCGGGTATGACATTGGTTGCTCCGGTGCCACCATTGATATTGGAAATCTGCATCGATGTGGGAGGGAAGAAGCTGTTGCCTTCATCCCAAAGCTCGCGCGTTAATGCAGTCAGCGCGGGGGCAACACGGTGTATCGGGTTATCGGCAAGGTGCGGATAGGCGATGTGTCCTTGCACGCCTTTGACAATCAGTCGGGCGTTTAGTGAGCCACGCCTGCCGTTCTTGATCACATCGCCCAGCTTTTGCGTGCTTGAGGGTTCCCCCACCAGACACCAGTCTATGTGTTCACCCTGTTCCTGTAACCATTCCATGACACGAACGGTGCCATCGGTGGCCGGCCCCTCTTCGTCAGAGGTGATGAGAAAACCAATGCGGCCTTTGTGGTCAGAGTTGTCGGCGAGGAATTCTTCGCAGGCGACCACCATGGCAGCCAGACTGGCTTTCATGTCAGCCGCACCCCTGCCGTAAAGTGTGTCTCCCACCAGGCTGGGCTCAAAGGGCGGCGTGTTCCATTGCTCTTCCGGTCCTGTAGGTACAACGTCGGTGTGACCTGCAAAAACCAGCAGTGGACCCTCGGTGCCGTGGACGGCCCAGAAATTATCGACGTCACCAAAACGCAGAGGAGTGCACTGAAAGCCAATGGCTTCCAGCCGCGAGATCATGAGAGCCTGACAGCCTTGGTCATCCGGTGTTACCGAGGGGCGGCTGATCAGGTCGCAGCAAAGTGCCAGTGTCTTATTCACAGTTTCTATGCCTAATTATGAGCGTGTAAGGCTTCGTTGAGTTCGACCGCTGAACGGTTAGTAAGGCACTCCACCGCACCGGTAGTCGAGTTACGACGGAACAATAAATCTGATTTACCTGCCAGATCGCGGGCCTTTGCTGTCTCTACTGGCATGCCGTCGGCATCCAGCATGTTGACTTTAGTACCCGCGGTTACAAACAATCCTGCCTCTACTGTGCAGCGGTCGCCCAGAGGGATCCCAATGCCTGCGTTCGCGCCGATTAGGCACTCTTTTCCAACGGAAATGACGATATTGCCGCCACCTGAAAGCGTGCCGATCGTAGAGCAACCGCCGCCAAGGTCAGAACCTTCGCCCACCATCACGCCCGCTGAAATTCGTCCTTCAATCATGCCCGGGCCTTCGGTTCCCGCGTTAAAGTTAACGAAGCCTTCGTGCATGATCGTGGTGCCTTCACCCAGGTGCGCGCCCAGTCGCACTCTTGCCGTGTGAGCGATTCGCACGCCGGCGGGCACTACGTAATTGGTCATTTTTGGGAACTTGTCCACGCAGCTCACTTCCAGAGTTTCTCCTCGAAGTCGGGCAGAGAGTTGTCGTTCTGTGAGTTCGTTGATATCGATGGCGCCTTCACTGGTCCAGGCGACGTTGGGTAAGATGCCGAAAAGTCCGTCGAGGTTGGTACCGTGGGGTTTTACCAGTCGATGTGAGAGCAGGTGCAGCTTGAGATAGCCTTCCGGAACACTGCCGGGGGCCTGGTCCTTTTCCAGCAAGACTGCAACGACCGGACGACTGCTCTCCAGCAGGCGGCCCGCCAGGGAAGCTTGCTCTGCTTCGCCTGAACTCTGTAACGCCGACGCAAGAGCGCGAAGTTGAGACTCATTCAGCGCTTCGCTGCTGTCCAGCGCTGCTGCGGCAGACTGCAGTTCAGTGCTTGGTGTAAGTACCGGGGCAGGGAAAAAGACCTCCAGCCACTCTCCCTTACTATTTTGCGTGCCTAAACCAAGCCCAAAGGCAAAAGCGGAATCTGTCATTTTGCATACCTGTGTTCTGTTTGCTCTAGAGGTTAGGTTGCCCTAGAGGGTGTGGTGATTAAAAATATCCTGATATTTCTCGGTGGAAAAGCCGCAGTGACGCTCGTGGCCTATGTCTAACAAGGGGCGCTTGAACAGGGTCGGCTGGTCAATAATCGCTTCCAGAGCCGATGCGTTGTCCATACTGCCTCGCTCAGTTTCGTCCAGTGACTTCCACGTGGTGCTGCGCTTATTGACCAGCGTTTCCCAGCCGAGGTCATCAAGCCAGAGTTGAACGGTGTCATGGGTCAGGCCGTCTACTCGAACGTCGTGAAAATTGTAATCAACGCCGCGTTCGTCCAGCCACTTACGTGCTTTTTTAATGGTGTCGCAATTTTTGATACCGTAAAGCGTAATCACTGGGGTCCCTGTGCTGCTGGCGTTTTTGAGGGCGGGTAGCATAGCAAATCGGATGCTTTAGATATAGCGAGAAGCGGTGCTATATTGGAGCGATTAAAAGCTAGAACTAAAACTTAACCGGGGAGATTACGATGGAAGTAATGAATACTGGATTGGCCTTGCCGATGGCAACAACCCTGCTGTTGACGTTGGTGGTGTGGATCACTCTTTTTGTTCGCCGAGTGGTTTACATGAGTGCCCACAATGTTGATGTCGAACAAATGAAAACGCCTGCAGATACTCAGGCGTTGATCTCGGGGGATGCCTCAGCACCTAGTAATAATTTTAAGAACCTGTTGGAAGTGCCGGTCGTGTTTTACGCAGTCTGCCTTTACCTGACAGTGTTCGGCATGGTCGATAGCCTGCATGTGACCTGCGCCTGGATCTTTGTCGTGGGTCGTATTCTTCACAGCTTAATTCACTGCAGCTACAACCGCGTGATGCATCGCTTTGTGGCGTACTTTTTATCTTCTCTGGCGGTTTGGCTAATGGTGCTGCGAGCGTTTATTGCAACCGTGTAGTTATGGTTCAGGCCGCTCCGGCGGCGTTGAGTATCGCAGCGTAGTCTGCGCCTTTGCTGTGCTCTGAAACAATTTCCAAAACGGAGCGACCGTCCAGTCCTGTAGCGTTAACGTCCCTGTTTTGTTCTCCATAGAAGCCTACGAATAACTCGAAATCAGAGGCGCGCATGCTCTGGTAGGCTTTTAGCAGCATGTGAAAATCTTCATCGCCGCCATCGTGGGGCCGGACATTCAGGAAGCTTTTTACGTGTTCCTCTGTCCAAACGTCGTCCAGTACTTTTTGTTTGTCTTTCTTCATGGGGTTGTCCTTGTCAAATACATGTCTTGGTCGGCAGAAATAAGAACTGAGCGTCCAAACTACACTAATTTTTTAGCTAACAATTGATTAACCATTTTGGGGTTCGCCTGACCTTTCGACGCCTTCATTATCTGGCCTACAAAGAATCCGAGCAGTTTCTTGCGCTTGCTATCGTCGGCGGCTAAGTACTGTTCGACCTGTGCTGCGTTGGCGGTAATGACTTCGTCGACCATCGCCTCCAGCTCGCCGCTGTCAGACACCTGTTTCAGGCCCTTGGCTTCTATGATGTCGTCCGCACTGCCTTCACCCTGCCACATAGCCTCAAATACCTGTTTGGCGATCTTGCCAGAGATGCTGTTATCGAGGATACGTGCGATCAGTCCACCCAGGTGTTCAGCGGATACAGGGCTCTCAGTAATTGCCTGTTCACTCTTATTAAGCTGTCCCAACAGTTCTACCTGAACCCAGTTTGCGGCTATTTTTGCGTCGCCACACGCAGTCACCACGGTTTCGTAGTAGTCCGCGAGCGCGCGGCTGGCGGCAAGCACATTGGCATCGTAAGCCGACAGGGAATACTGCTCTACAAAGCGATTGCGCTTATCGGCGGGTAACTCTGGCAGGGTGTCCCGGATGGCGGCGACGTAAGCGTCATCGATCACGATCGGTAGCAAGTCAGGCTCGGGGAAGTAACGATAGTCGTTAGCGACTTCCTTGCTGCGCATGGGGCGTGTCTCGTCCCGATCTGCGTCATACAATCGCGTTTCTTGAACGATCTTACCGCCATCTTCGAGGATGTCTGCCTGACGCTCCACTTCGTGGCGAATGGCGCGTTCCACAAAGCGGAAGGAGTTTACATTTTTGATTTCGGCACGAGTCCCGTATTCCTCTTGGCCCACTGGCCGCAGAGAAATATTGATATCACAGCGCATGGAGCCTTCGGCCATGTTACCGTCGGAAATGCCCAGGTAAGTTACCAGACTATGCATTGCTTTAAGATAGGCGACTGCCTCGGCGGATGAGCGAATGTCGGGTTCACTCACAATCTCCAGTAGCGGGGTGCCAGCGCGGTTAAGGTCTATTCCCGTCATGCCCTGAAAGTCTTCGTGCAGCGACTTGCCAGCATCCTCTTCAAGGTGTGCGCGGGTGATTCCTATGTCTCTAGTGCTGCCATCCTCCAGTTGAATTTCAAACTGGCCTTCGCCAACGATAGGGTCAGCAAACTGACTGATTTGATAGCCCTTGGGCAGATCCGGGTAAAAGTAGTTTTTACGATCGAAGACAGAACGCATGCCAATATTGGCGCCTATGCCCAGACCGAACATCACGGCCATTCGCACTGCTTGCTCGTTGAGCACCGGCAGCATGCCAGGCATGGCCAGATCTACGGCGCTGGCCTGCGTATTAGGTTCGGCGCCAAAAGTAATAGAGGAGCCCGAGAATATTTTCGACTGGGTGGCCAGTTGCAGGTGGACTTCCAGGCCGATCACTGTTTCCCATTGCATCAGGCAGCACCTCCCATTTGTGGTGCGAGCGCGTGCCAGTCGGTTGCCTGCTGAAACTGGTGGGCAACATTGAGCAGGCGGGCTTCACCAAAGTGGCGACCGATCAGTTGTAGGCCGATGGGCTTGCCGTCGACCAATCCGGCCGGCACCGACATGCCGGGCAGGCCGGCAAGGTTTGCCGCCAGCGTATAAACGTCTTCAAGATACATCGCAATCGGATCGTCGCTTTTGGCGCCGAGGCCAAAGGCGGGTCCCGGAGTCGTCGGTCCAGCGATGATATCGACGCTCTCGAAAGCTTGCATGAAGTCGTTTTTGATCAAGCGTCTGGCCTGTTGAGCTTTCTTGTAATAAGCATCGTAGTAGCCCGCAGAAAGTGCATAGGTGCCGACTAAAATTCGACGCTTGACCTCATCGCCAAAGCCTTCTTCGCGGGTTCGGGTGTAAAGGTCGTGCAGGTTTTCGGGGGCATTACAGCGATGTCCATAGCGGACGCCATCAAAGCGAGAGAGATTGGTGGACGCTTCTGCCGGCGCGATAATGTAATAGGCTGGAATGGTCAGGTGGCTGTTAGGCAGGCTAATCTCTTTCAGGATTGCGCCCTGCGCCTCAAGCTCCTTTAGGGCCTCCCGGATTAGCGCTCCGGTGGCGCTATCGAGTCCGTCTCCAAAGTATTCTTTGGGCAGGCCAATTTTCAGCCCTTCCAGGCTGCCTTCCAGCCCCTGAGTGTAGTCTTCGGTCTCCGCGGTTGCGGAGGTGGAGTCCAGCGGATCGTGTCCGGCCATGGTGTTGAGCAGCAGGGCGCAGTCTTGAGCGGTATGAGCCAGGGGGCCGCCCTGATCCAGGCTGGAGGCGTAAGCAATCATTCCGAGGCGCGAAACACGGCCATAGGTTGGCTTGAGCCCGGTGATTCCGCAAAAAGCCGCCGGTTGGCGGATGGAGCCGCCTGTATCGGTGCCTGTCGCTGCGGGCGCCAGCATGGCTGCTACTGCGGCGGCCGAGCCACCGGAGGAGCCCCCGGGTACTAAGGAGGTGTCCCAGGGGTTTTTGACGGCGCCATAAAAGCTGTTTTCATTGGAGGAGCCCATGGCGAACTCGTCCAGATTGGTTTTGCCCAGAATGACAGCGCCGGCCTCGTTAAATCGACGGATAACGGTGGCGTCGTAGGGCGGCACGAAATTATCCAGCATTTTTGAGCCACAGCTGGTGCGCATTCCCTGGGTGCAAAAAATGTCCTTGTGAGCGACGGGAATACCTGTCATCGCAGTGGCATTGTCGCTTGCCAGACGCTCATCAGCCGCCTTGGCAGCTGTCAGGGCCTGCTCTTCATCAACGGTGATGAATGCGTTGTAATTAGTGTCGAGCTCAGCAATACGTTTGAGGTATTGGCGGGTCAGTTCGACACTGGTGTATGTCTTGTCCCGCAGGCCTTGAGCCAGCTGGGCGACAGTTTGTTCATGCATTTTGATGTCCCGGTGTGGCGGTCGCCACTTATTCGATAACTTTGGGTACCAGATAGAGTCCATTCTCTACCGCTGGAGCGATGGCCTGGAAGGCATCCCGCTGGTTGATCTCGGTCACTTCATCCGCGCGCAAGCGCTGGGTGGCATCCAGAGGGTTGGCCATGGGCTCTACGCCATGGGTGTCCGCCGCCTGCAGCTGATCTACCATGCCAAGAATTTCAGTAATGCGCTGAGTCACCTCGCCAATT
The DNA here is from genome assembly GCA_039986455.1 of Halioglobus sp. Classification (GTDB taxonomy): domain Bacteria; phylum Pseudomonadota; class Gammaproteobacteria; order Pseudomonadales; family Halieaceae; genus Halioglobus. The sequence goes on along the minus strand of JBDWQQ010000095.1, from coordinate 59,354 downwards.
TGGTCGTCGGCGATGCGGATACGTGCCAGCTCCGCGATTTTTTCAATTTCGTCTTGCTCAATAGCCATTGTGTTACAACCCAGAAGAGCCGCCAGGGGGCAGCAGGGGCGCTAAACTTATCACATTTGCGCCTTGCCCAAAATCCCCGCGGTTGATACAGTTGCATGAATAACTTTCCAGCCAAGAAAGTGGTCGAAAACCGCGGCATTTCAGGGGCGATTCACTCGATGCGCCACTGGTAGAAAGCAAGCAGAACTGAGCGGCCCAGTCCCTCGTCGTATTCATAAGGTAGTAAGAATTAATGCTGAAGAAATTGCGTGGAGTGTTCTCCAACGATCTCTCTATTGATCTGGGAACCGCCAATACCCTGATCTATGTGCGCGACAAGGGCATTGTGCTGGACGAGCCGTCCGTAGTTGCCATCCGTGTCCACAATGGCCAAAAAACGATAGAGGCCGTAGGTACCGAAGCCAAACGCATGCTGGGCAGGACACCCGGGAATATCACCGCGATACGCCCACTCAAAGATGGTGTGATTGCTGATTTTCAGGTGACTGAAAAGATGCTTCAGCACTTTATCGCCAAGGTTCACGAAAGTCGTTTTATTCGCCCCAGTCCCAGAGTGCTGGTGTGTGTGCCCTGCATGTCCACGCAGGTTGAGCGCAGGGCTATCCGCGAATCTGCATTGTCAGCCGGTGCTCGAGAAGTGCGGTTAATCGAGGAGCCCATGGCGGCTGCGATCGGCGCGGGGCTTGATGTGGAAGAGGCCAGCGGTTGCATGGTGGTGGATGTGGGTGGTGGTACTACCGAAATTGCAATCATCTCCCTCAACGGCATTGTTTATCGAGATTCAGTGCGCATTGGAGGTGACCGCTTCGACGAGGCGATTGTCTCTCATGTTCGACGTCGCTACGGCAGCCTGATTGGCGACGCCACTGCCGAGAAAATCAAGATGGAAGTGGGCTGTGCCTTCGGTGGCTCAGATCTGCGAGAAATTGACGTCCGTGGCCGCAACCTCGCCGAGGGCGTGCCACGCAGCTTTACTCTCGATAGCGATGAGATACTGGAATCGCTGCAAGACCCACTATCTTCTATTGTCCAGTCCGTAAAATCCGGTCTGGAGCAGTCCCCCCCTGAGCTGGCGGCCGATATCGCAGAAAGCGGCATTGTGTTGACGGGCGGTGGTGCACTGCTGCGAGATCTAGATAGGCTGATTTCTGAGGAAACTGGCTTGCCGGTGATCGTCGCGGAGGAGCCTTTGACCTGTGTGGCCCGTGGCGGCGGTCGAGCCATGGAGCTGATGGACAGGCGCACCATAGACCTGTTGTCCACAGAATAAGTACACTGTCCCCTGAGTTCCGGCAGGAATCGCTGAGGAGACGAGATCAAACCACTATTTGTTAAAGAATCTAACCTGGGGCTGCGCCTTTTTCTGGTCGCCCTGGTGGTGGTTGTTTTGTTGGCCGCAGATCTGCGCTTCAACTCCCTGCAAACCGCTCGCTCCTTGATGGAAGTTGCAGCCGCCCCTGTCTACTGGGTCGCGGACTTACCCTCGCGCGCCAGTGACTGGAAGCAGGAGCACGTGGTCAGCCGAGGCGATCTGGTGGAGCAGAACGAACAGCTTCGCCGGGAGAACTTGGTACTTGAAGGGCGCTCCCACCAAATGGCGTCCTTGCAAGCTGAAAACGTGCGCTTGCGAGCCCTTCTAAATTCTTCCGCTATGTTGCGCGACGACGTGTTGGTTGCGGAGCTTATCGGGGTTTCACCCGATCCCGTGCGTCATCAGCTGGTTTTGAACAAGGGAGAGGGTGATGGTGTGTTTGTCGGCCAGCCGCTGATAGACGCCGATGGCTTACTGGGTCAGGTTGTAGAAGTGAGTCCCCTAAATTCCCGCGCGCTACTGATCACTGACGCCACGCACTCTATCCCGGTGCAGGTCAACCGAAATGGGGTGCGCGCGATTGCCGAGGGCATTGGTAGCCTGACGTCCCTGGAGATTCATCACGTGTCGGCTACGACTGATATTCAGGAGGGTGACCTGCTGGTCACCTCGGGACTGGGTGGACGTTTCCCAGTGGGTTATCCCGTGGCCGTTGTCAGCGAAATAGAGCGTGATCCCGGGCAGGCTTTTGCCCGCATAATGGCGCGGCCAAGTGCGGCCCTGGAGCGCAGTCGCCATGTGCTGTTGGTCTTCACCGCCAAACCCGATACGGGAGACTGATCGTTGGTTGACCAGGGTCCGCATGCTTACTGGGTCATATTGGCGAGTTTTTTTTGTGCATTAATTTTGGCGGTGCTCCCGGTTCCCCAGTGGCTTGCCTGGGGCCGTCCTGAGTGGGTCGTTTTAGTCCTTGTTTATTGGGTGATTGCGCTGCCTCATCGGGTGGGTTTAATCACTGCACTGTTGCTGGGTTTAATGCTGGATATCGCCGAGGGTGCGGTCATGGGGCAGAACGCCTTCGCCCTGATAGTGGTTGCTTTGCTTGCACTGCTGCTTTATCAACGCCTAAGAGTTTTCAGCCTTGCACAGCAGGCGGGGGTGGTCTTTGTACTTGCCGGTATCAACCAGATGATCTGTCAGTGGGTGCAAAATCTGGAAGGGGCCGGAGCAAATACTCTGTTGTTTTTATTACCCGCTTTTTCCAGTGCGCTGTTGTGGCCCTTTGTTTTGCATTTGTTGCGTGGCCTGCGCCGTCTTTACAGGGTGAGCTGACATGGAATTGATACTGGCCTCAGCTTCCCCCCGTCGTCGCGAGTTACTGGATCAGATCGGTGTCGTTCATCGCTGTGAGCCGGCTGATATTGATGAGACTCTAAAGGATCAGGAAAAGCCGGGGGATTACGTGCTGCGAATGGCGAAGGAGAAAGCCGCGACGGTAGCGCTGAGACACACTGGCGAAAGTGTTGCCGTGCTCGCTGCCGACACCTCCGTGGTTATCGATGAAGACGTGCTTGGCAAGCCTGTGGATCATTTCGAGGGCCTGGGGATGCTGGCCCGGCTGAGTGGACGCAGTCACTCAGTGTTGACCGGTATCTGCCTCAATACGGCCAGCGGAGATGTACTCAGCGAGCTGGTTGAGACCAAGGTGCAGTTCATACAACTGACACGAGAACAGTGCGAGGCCTATCTGGCGACGCAGGAGCCCTGGGACAAGGCCGGTGGGTATGGTATTCAGGGTCTGGCGGGCGCTTTTGTCAGCGCTATTGAGGGCAGCTACAGTAATGTTGTGGGTCTTCCGCTGGCACAGACATGGCAGCTACTGTCGGAACAGGGCATAGCAGGCGCGTTGGAGAAAACGGGTGAGTGAAGAAATCCTGGTCAATGTGACACCGATGGAGACACGGGTGGCTGTGGTGGACAACGGCGCTACTCAGGATATTCACATTGAACGTAGTGCCAGCAGGGGCATGGTGGGCAATATTTACGCTGGCAAAGTGGTGCGTGTGCTACCAGGAATGCAGGCTGCATTCGTCGATATTGGCGCTGAGCGAACGAGTTTTATCCATGTGTCTGACATCTTCGTATCCGGCAGCGACGGTCGTTCACAGGCGTCTGACGCTATTGGAGATCACCTCCACGACGGTAAGAAAGTCATCGTTCAGGTGACTAAAGATCCACTGGGGAGCAAGGGCGCGCGGCTAACGACTGAGCTGTCGGTCTCTTCGCGGTACCTTGTATTTATGCCACAGAATGACCACGTGGGTGTGTCGCAGCAAATCGATGATGCCGAGGAGCGCGAGCGTTTGCAGCAGCTTTTGGCCGATGGACTGGCGGCTGAGGAAATGGGGAAGGAGGGCGGATACATCCTTCGAACCGCTGCTGAAGGCGTGGGGCTTGATGAAGTGCGCGCTGATCTACGCTTCCTGAAACGCCTGTGGACCGCCGTTACTCGCCGTGGCAAGGCAGCGCGCAAGGCGGAATTGCTCTATAGCGATTTGGCTTTGCATATGCGCACGGTGAGGGATTTGGCCCGCCCGGGAGTAGAGCGAATTCTAATCGACAGCCGTGAAAGTTTTACCGCGCTGCAGGAATTTTGCAGTGAGTACATGCCAGAAGTATCAGGATTGCTGGAGCATTACCCCGGCGAGCGCCCCCTGTTTGATTTGCATGGCATTGAAGAGGAACTGCAACGGGCACTGGGCCGTAAGGTCGAATTAAAGTCAGGCGGTTACCTGATTATTGACCAAACAGAGGCCATGACCACGATTGATGTCAACACAGGATCTTTCGTCGGTCGCCGTAATCTGGAAGAAACGATTTTCAAGACCAATCTTGAAGCGGCAACCATGCTGGCCAGGCAGTTACGCCTGCGTAATCTGGGTGGCATTATTATCGTTGATTTCATCGACATGCAGGACGAGGAGCATCGTCGGCAGGTGCACCGCACTCTGGAAAAGGCCATGGCCAAGGATCCAGCGCGCAACAAAATCACCGGCGTCTCGGATCTGGGCCTGGTGGAAATGACCCGTAAACGGACCAGGGAGAGTCTTGAGCAGTTGCTGTGTGAAGACTGTTCGGTGTGTCGTGGTCGCGGAGTGTTGAAAACTGCGGAAACCGTTTGTTATGAAATTTTCCGCGAGATCATGCGTGACGCCCGGGCGTACGAAAATGACACCCTGATGGTTTTGGCCAGTCAGGGGGTGATCGATCGCCTTTTAGACGAGGAGTCAGCTAATGTTGCCGATTTAGAGGAGTTTATCGGCAAGACCATTAGCCTGCGCGTTGAACCTGATAATAATCCGGAACACTTTGACATAGTGCTGCTCTAAACAGACACAGATATCGGTGACGAGGGCGGGAATTCCCCTTTTGCAACAATCTATTTTTCACAAACTGAGTAATGTCCTCTGGCGCCTCGCGGTGGTCGCGGTGGTGTTGCTCGCTGTTTACGTGAGTCTGGGGCGTTTGTTCAGCACCAACCTGCAAACCTGGCAGGACGACGTGCTCACCGAGCTCAATAGTCGTGTGCCTTTTCGGATAAGCGCAGATCGTTTGGCGGGTGAGTGGCACTCCTTTACCCCTGAGATTGTTTTTCACGGTCTGGAGCTCGATCTGCCGGGCAGCGATACGGTGCCATTGCAACTCTCCGGGGGCCGAGTTGGAGTTGATGTACTGAAGACACTGGGCAGTCGCAGCCTGAAGTTTACTTCGCTGCAGCTCGATGGCTTGGAGTTGAGCGGTGAACTCACTGCCGACGGCAAATTTGTCATTCCCGGCTTGACCGGAAGTGGCGGTGAGTTGGGCCAATGGTTGCGCGATTTTTTACTGAATATCGAATACATCACGCTGCAGGGCAACGTACTGAAACTGTTGCTGCCCAGTGGTGAAACGCGTGAGTACGCGCTGGATTTGCACCTGGCCAGAGATGGCAGCGCGCGCCAGCTTACAGCCGATATGCTCTCTACCGCGGGCACTGATATTCACCTGGTTGGCAGAGGTCTGGGCGACCCCTTTCGCCCTGATCAGTTCGAAGGGATGCTTTACCTTCGTCTGGACGCGGGAAATCTGGCAGCCGTTGGAGAAATGTTTGCGACCGAGCCTGAGGCCTGGTTGAAGGGGCGGTTAGATAGCGAAACGTGGTTGTCCTGGGACCGGGGTGTTTTTGACCTGGAAATGGATGTGGATGTTTCTGATCTGGTGCTGCGGCCGCGGGAGGGCGACTGGTCCGTCCCGCTGGACGCCCTGTCTTTTCAGGCGAGCCTTAAAGAATCAAAAAACCACTGGACGCTATTCGCCAATAACCTCAACGCCAGTCTTGGCGATGTGACTGCCGGTATACCCAGAGTTCAGCTGGATTCCTGGGGTGACTCATTGCGAGTCAGGACGTCATCTTTGGAGTTGGAGCCATTCAATCTGCTGATGCAGGGCTTGCCTTCAATGCCGGAAACCCTGCGCTCAGTTTTTGCCACGCTGGCTCCGCGAGGTGAGCTTAGTGCGCTTCAGGTGAGTTTTGGCGATGTGTCTCAGCCGCTGTCCGAATGGGACGTGGAGGGTAACTTTGATCGCCTCGAGGTCGATTCCTGGAAGGGTGCGCCGGGGGTGACATCCGGCACCGGATACTTCGAGCTTTCTGAGACAGGTGGCTATGTGGTTATCGACAGCCAGCAGTTCACGATGGCTTACCCCACGCTTTACAGCCAGCCACTTTACTACGACGACTTTTACGGGACTTTGAATTTAAGCTGGGATGAGGACGCATTGCTGTTGCATAGCGGACTCATAACAGCCACCGCGGTGGAAGGCACGGCACAGGCTCTGTTTTCGCTGAACATTCCCTTCTCGCAAACAGAAGTGGGCCTGGAAATGGACCTGATGGTGGGGCTGGCTAACTCCCACCCTATCCACCGGGTCAAGTACATTCCTTACACGCTCAACGAAAGCTTGTTGACCTGGCTTGCTGGTGCGGTGGGAGAGGGCGACGTACAGCAGGCGGGGTTTGTATGGCGGGGAAGCCTTAAACCGCAGGCCAGCGATTTTCGCACGGTTCAGCTCATGTTGAATGTGGCTAATACCTCAATGGTTTACCACCCAGATTGGCCAACGGTCACGGGTTTACGTGGCGTTGTTTTACTGGATGATACCGACGTCAGTGTTTGGGCCGAAACCGCCAAGCTCTACCAGTCGCAGGTTGAGCATTTGTCAGCGGAGGCCTGGATGGGGGCGAATTCGCAAATGCAGCTGGCGATCGACGGGCGAGTGGTTGGTACGGCAGAGGACGCGTTGCGGGCAGTGAATGAATCCTTATTGGGTCAACTGACAAAAGGGGCTTTCTCAGACTGGACTGCCAGCGGTAATGCTCGAACTCATTTACAGTTGGAGCTTAACCTTGCCGATAAAAAGGTCCCGCCGGTAGTGGATGTGTTGGTGGATTTTTCGGACGTAGATCTTTTGGTTAACCCTGGTCGACTGCCACTGACACAACTCAATGGCCTCTTAAGCTACACCTCCAAGGCAGGCTTCAGCTCGCAGAGTCTGACAACCCGGTTATGGGGGGAGCCTGTCGCATTAAGCGTGGGTCAACGCTCTTTAAGGGGCGCTGCAGACACGTTTGAATTTACTCAGTCGGCGGTGGAGGTGGGTTTTGAATCGCGAGTTCACACTCGCGAGTTGCAGACTTGGCTGCAGCAGGATGCGCTTGCCCTGGCCAGTGGTGACGCAGACGTGGAAGGGCTCGTTTCAGTGGTCCCCGGTGAAGTCCCTTTGTTGACCTTGCGCTCAACATTAGAGGGCGTGGCATTGGACCTTCCGCAGCCATGGAGTAAGTCCGAAGATGCCGCTGCCGCCCTTGACGTCGCGCTTCCTCTGGGAGGGGAGCAGATGGTTCTTGGTATTGCGCTGGGCGATGAATTGTCTTTACAGCTTGATATAACCGGTGGTGGCCTTAGTGCAGCGTCACTGGGGGTCTCCGCTTCACCGCCTGAATTACTTGCTGGGTATGTGCAGGTTGGAGGCAGCGCTTCGCTGGTCGATGTCGATGGCTGGTTAGATTTTGCAGACCGCTATTTATTGAGCGAAGCTGCCGTCGATGAGTTTGTTCTAGACCCTAACACATTGCCATTGGAGCCATTGCTGGCGGAAGAAACACTTGATTCTCAGAGTGAGGCCGGTGGCTTTCGCCTGGTGATTGATGATGCTCATGCAGACCGGCTGATACTGTGGGGTGGCGAGTACGAAGCGGTGGATTTCAGTTTGGATCTGGACAGCGATGGCTGGCTGGTGCGGGGACGCACTGATTGGCTGCAGGGAATCTATCGGCAACCTGCTGACGAAAAAGCGACCTTGGTTCTGGACTTTCTCGATATCTCCGCGCTTGCCGACAATGAATCAGATACTTCAGAGATCGAGGCTGAGGCTGATGATGAGACAATAACTGAAGCACAGGAACCGTTCGAGTTCTCTCCGGTCGAGGTTGTGGTCAAAGAGGTTAGACGCGCTGGCAAGCCGATTGGAGAGCTTCAGATGTCGCTGGAGTCTGAAGGGGCCACGGTCATTGCAAGAGACATTCAGGGCGAGCTGGCCGGCTTGCGCCTGCTGCCAGAGCAGCCGGCAGAGTTAACCTGGCGTCAAGGGCAGGATACTCAGCTGCAGGCTCAACTGCATTTCGCTGATTTCGGTAACACCCTTGACCAGCTGGGCTACCCCGCGTTCCTGGAGACCGAAAAGGGTGAGTTAACTCTGCAAATCGGCTGGCCCGGCGCGCCACAGGCGGTTGCGCTTGCGAGTTTGGACGGCGCTTTATCGGTAGACGTTGAGGCGGGTCGCTTTCTGGAAACACCGTCTGGAACCGGTGCGCTGAAGGTCGTGGAGATTGTTAATCTGGCGGATGTGTTGTCCAGTCTAAGCCTGTCGCACATGTTCGAATCCGGTATTAATTTTCACAGCCTGGTGGGCGAGGTGTTTTTCCATAGCGGGACCCTGGAAGTGTCGGACGTGACGGTTGAGGGCAGCTCCAGTGCGTTTGTCGTTAGCGGCTTGTCTGATGTTGACAGCCAGAGCCTGGATGGCGAATTGGTAGCGACCCTGCCAGTGGCTAACAATCTGCCCTGGGTGGCTGCGCTGGCGGCGGGACTACCGGTTGCGGCAGGTGTATTTGTCGTCAGTAAAGTGTTTGAAAAACAGGTGAATCGCTTATCCAGTGGCGTGTATAGCATCAAGGGGACCTGGGACGATCCGCAGATTAACTTTGACCGAATTTTTGATGATGAACTAAGGCTCACAACGGAGGCACCTGTCGCGCCAGATCCCAATGAGCCCCCTGTAGATTCATTAACAGCATTAGAAATGCTCGACGTCATCGCACCCGTGGAATCATTTGACGCAGGTGACGCAGGTGACGCAGGTGACGCAGATGACGCAGATGGGGGTATTGCTGAACCAGCGGATACTAACAGCGAGTCCGGTCAACCCGGACCGTAACGCTCCAGCAGCTCTCGCAAATAGCGGAACAATTTTCTGCTTGCTGCCGGAGGCTTTCCTTTTTGCTGCTCCCGTTGGTGTTGCAATATCAGCTGTCTGAGTTGCTGTCGATCTGCCTCGGGCCAGCGGTTCATGACAAGCTCGGTACCCGACGTGCCAGCGTCCAATACTTCGTCCCGTAGTTGTTCCAGTTGATGAAAGGCCGCATTGGCTTCCCTGGCGGGTCTGCGCAGCGCTTCAAGCGCTGCTTCAATCGGTTCCGGATCGACCTCGCGCATTAATTTACCCACAAACTGCATATGGCGCTTGAGGGCATTTTTGCTGGTGATGCGGCGTGTTTCCCGCAATGCACCCAGTAGCTTTTCGTCCTCAATGGGCATGAGCGCCAATTGCTTGTCACTCAGTTCAGTCAGGGTTTTCCCCAGCGCTTGCCGGGCGTGCATTTGCCGTTTTACTTCTGACTTACTGGGACCTTCTTCCAGGTCCTCTTCAATTTTTTTGTTCTTCTTACGCATAAAATAGTGTCGCCAGGCCGAGGAAGGCAACGAAGCCGACCACATCCGTTACGGTAGTGAGAATCACCCCGCCAGCGAGCGCGGGATCAATATTAAATCGAGTGAGTAATAGGGGTAGCGCAGCACCGGTAAATGCTGCCGTCACCAGATTAATGATCATGGCAGCGGCAATGATCAGGCCGATGTGCCAATCATCGAACCAGAGCGAGGCGGCAACCGCCACCACAGCAGCCCAGAGCACTCCATTGATAAAACCAATCGCCACTTCGCGAGTCAGCAGCCAGGTCTGGTTGTTCTTGCCTACTTGACCCATTGCTATGCCGCGAACTAAAACCGTCAGGGTTTGTGTTCCGGCAATACCACCCATGGAGGCGACGATGGGCATTAACACTGCCAGCGCGACAACCTTCTCAATGGTGTCATGAAACATGTTGATTGCAGATGCCGCGATAAATGCAGTGATCAGGTTGATGCCCAGCCACACCGCGCGGCGTGGAGCTGCCTTTGCGACGGGTGCGAAGGTGTCTTCATCCTCGTCCAGGCCAGCCATCGACATGAAGGAGTGGTCCGCATCCTCACGGATAACATCCACCACGTCATCGATGGTGATTCTTCCCAGAAGTCTGCCACTGTCATCAACGACCGGGGCTGAAACCCAGTCATTACGCTCGAACAATCGCGCCACCTCGTCATCGGGGGTGTTGACTGGGATTGGATCGACATCGGTGGCCATCATCTCTCGAACGGTGGCACTGGGGTCGGCTACCAGTAAAGTGCGCAGTGGCAGAAGGCCAATGAATTGGTCGGAGCGATTAACGACGATCAGGTTGTCGGTCATCTCCGGTATTTCTTCATGTCGGCGCAGGTAGCGCAGCACCACGTCCAGAGTCAATCTGGCGCGGATGGTGATGGCGTCGGTGTTCATCAGGCCGCCAGCGACATTGTCCGGGTAGTGCATCACCTGTTCCAGACGCGCCCGGTCCTGATGGTCCATCGCGTTCAGAACTTCACGGGTTATTCTGTCCGGTAATTGCTGAAGAATGTCGGCAACATCATCGTCTTCCAAACCCTCGGTGATGGTTGCGACTTCTGCAGCATCCATACGAGACAGAAAATGAGCCTGTAGGTCGTCTGGAAGCTCGCCGAGAACTTCGCCTTCGAGGTCTACCTCGATCAGTTTCCAGAGGATGTTTCTGAACTTCGGTGGCGACGATTCCAGCAGGTGGGCGATGTCGGCGGGAGGCAGACCGTTGAGCATGCGGCGCACGTCGACAAAAGCTCCGCTGTCCAATGCCAGCGTCAGCTTGTCGAGAGTATCCTGCGGTGTGGCCTTGTTATGGGGCATGCCGTTAGTTCCAACTTGTCCACGGGTCGAAAACGCCCGTGAGCAAGATTATCCGGTAATCCGGCTATGGCAACAACGGGATTAGTTACGTCAGGGGAGGGGCTATTCCGCCTCGTCGAAGCGGTTGTCGATCAGCGCGGTGAGTGCAGCCAGTGCAGCTTCTTCGTCCGTTCCATCGATTCTTATGTCCAGTACAGTGCCTTTGCCTGCAGCTAGCATCATCACTGACATGATGCTTTTTGCGTCAACCATGTTGCCTTCGGTGCCGGCCATAATATTGCTGGAAAAAGCTGATGTGCAGCTCACAAACTTGGCGGCCGCACGTGCATGCAGTCCGAGTTTGTTGATGATGGTGACCTGAGTTTCAATCACTTACTGCATTTCCCTGTGTCTCATATGAATGCCCGGGTAGAGGTCACGAAAGTTTCGAAACAGGCGATCTGCTAAGTATACCGAACGATGCTGCCCGCCGGTACAGCCGATGGCAACCGTCATGTAACTACGGTTGCTGTCTCGATAGCGGGGTAACCATCGCTCTAGAAAGCCACTGATGTCCTCGTAGAGTTCAGCGGTTACCGCCTGTGCTTCTAGAAAGTCCTTAACCTCTTTTTCCAATCCATTCTTTAGTCGCAGCTCCTTTACCCAATGGGGGTTGGGAAGCATGCGTACATCAAATACCAGATCAGCATCGGTCGGGATTCCGCGCTTGAAGCCAAAGGACTGAATCAGCACAGACATGTTCCCACTTTCTGCGCCCAGAAGGCGTTGTTTCACAGCATCGCGCAGCTCATAGATGGTCATTTGGCTGGTGTCCAGAACCAGGGAGGCTGCACTGGAAATAGGCTCCAAAAGGAGCCGTTCTTTATCAATGGCTTCTGCTAGGGGCGTACTGTCTGAGCTGAGTGGATGTTTTCGGCGCGTCTCCGAGAAGCGCTTGATCAGTGCAGATTCCTGAGCGTCAAGGAACAGGACCTCGGATTTTACCGTCGCTGGAAGCGATTCCATCACCGTGCCGAAGTTGGCCAGGTCTTTCCAGGCATTGCGAGCATCAATACAGACTGCCGTGCCGCGGAAGTGCCCGAAATCATCGCCACTGGTTTTCTTCACCAGCGACGGTAGCAACGAGACGGGAAGATTATCGATACAGTAGTAACCCTCGTCTTCCAGTTGGTGAAGGGCGGTGCTTTTACCCGAGCCAGAGCGTCCGCTGATGATAATCAGTTGCATATCAGGGGGCGACCGCCTGGGCCTGGTTTGCGATAGTGAAAAGCTCAGCCGTGTCTTGTGCATTGCGCAGGGAATCGCAAAAAGCGGGCTGGCTAAAAAGCCTTGCCAGTCCAGCCAATGTTTCAAGGTGTTGCTGGTGCGCCTCGGCAGGCACCAGTAGCGCAAACACGAGATCCACGGGCTGATTGTCTGGCGAGTCGAAGTCTATCGGCTCGTTCAGCGTAAGCAGCGTACCTGTAGGTTGGCTGCAGTTATCTATCCTGCAATGGGGTATGGCGATGCCGTCACCCAGCCCGGTACTGCCCAACTTCTCTCTTGCGATGAGCTGGCTCAATACTTCGTCGTAGGAAAGTGAAATCTGATCATCGCTAATGAGTCTAGCGAGGGTTTCAAATAAACGTTTTTTGCTGATTCCCGGAACCTGGCATGCAGTGCGTTCCGGGGTCAGTAGTTCTGCTAATGGGTGCATGGATTTATCGATATCTGCCTAGTGTCCGCGGGACTTTTCCTTGTGCTTGATCAGTTGTCGGTCGAGCTTATCTACCAGCGAGTCGATGGCGGCGTACATGTCTTCGGATTCTGCGTGCGCGAACAGGTCAGCGCCGGATATGTGCACAGTGGCTTCTGCCTTCTGTACCATTTTTTCGACGATCAGGGTCACCTGTATGTTGGTGATCTGGTCGAAGTGTCGCTGTAGTCGCTCGAACTTGGTGTCCACATACTCCCTCAGGGGTTCGGTAACCTCTACGTGGTGTCCGCTGACATTCAGTTGCATATTATTGCTCCTTCTTCGGGTTGACCCGGCATTGCCGGGCTTTCTAAGTTCTGTTGTGTATCAGTAAAGTCTAGACCACTGCTCGCAGGCGGCGATATTTTTTGCGCTCTTTCGATGGTCATAAACTAGACCAGCCTCTTGCGTTCGTTGGAGGGTGGGATTAATAGCGTCTCCCGGTATTTAGCGATCGTTCTGCGCGCCACCTTGATTCCCTGTTCCTCCAGCAATTGAGTGATCTTGTTATCACTGAGTGGCTTGCGCGCATTTTCCGCTGCCACCAGCTTTTTGATCAGAGCGCGAATGGCTGTAGAGGAGCATTCGCCGCCGGCTGTGGTCGACACGTGGCTGGAAAAAAAGTATTTGAGCTCGAACACGCCTCGGGGAGTATGCATGTACTTTTGGGTAGTGACTCTGGAAATTGTGGACTCATGCATTTCTACCAACTCAGCTATATCCGCCAGCACCAAAGGCTTCATCGCTTCTTCACCGTACTCCAGGAAATTGCGTTGATGCTCAACGATTCTCGTGGCGACCTTTAGCAGCGTTTCATTGCGGCTCTGCAGGCTTTTGAGGAACCACCGCGCTTCCTGCAAATTGTCTTTAAGGAAGGTGTTATCAGCACTGCTGTCGGCTCGTTTGATCAAGCTGGCGTATTCGTTGTTGATGCGCAATTTGGGGGCGATATCAGGGTTGAGCTCCACTAACCAGCGACCTTCTTTTTTACTGACATACACGTCGGGTACGACGTATTCGACCTCTTGCGGCGCAAAAGTTTCCCCCGGGTTGGGATCCAGCGTCTGAATCAGCGCCAGCGCATCTTTCAGCTGTTCCTCCTTGAGTCGGGCGCGCCGCATAATCTGGCTGAAATCACCGCTGGCTAACTGGGGTAAATGCCGATTGAGAATGAGTCTGGCCTGATCCAGGTGAGGGGTAGAGGCGGGCAGCTGCTGTAACTGCACCTGCAGGCACTCCTGTAAGTCACGGACACACACACCGGCGGGCTCGAATTGCTGCAGCCTGTGCAGTACCGCAACCACCTCATCCAGTTCTATGTCCATCTCCGGGTCGAAGGATTCGTGGATTTCCTCTAGAGTCGCCTGCAAGCGTCCGTTGTCATCGGTGGCATCAATAATGGCCAGCGCGATCAAACGATCCGAATCCGATAGTCGAGTCAGGTTAAGTTGCCACAGTAGCTGCTCGTGGAGGCTTTCACGGGACGTATTGCGATTCTCAAAGTCGCCGTCTGCGAGGTCATCGTTAAAGGGCGTAGCGGGTGCTGAGCTGGAGGGCAGTAAATCCTCCCATTGGGTATCTACCGGTAGGTCGTCGGGGAGTACGTCAGTACTGGCGGTGGTTTCGGCCTGGGCAAGAGTTTCACCCTCAGTGTCGATGCTTTGCTCCAGGTTTTCCAGGGGACCGTCGCCTTGTTGGCTGACTGTGTCGTCCGCGGTCTCGGCGGCTGCTTCCTGACTGACGTCTTCTTCGGTAACCTCCAGCATCGGGTTACTGTCCAGTGCTTCCTGGATTTCCTGCTGAAGGTCGAGCGTGGATAGTTGCAACAAACGGATAGCCTGCTGCAGCTGAGGCGTCATCGTCAGCTGCTGGCCCAGTTTGAGTTGGAGCGATTGTTTCATCGAATGCTTGGTAACGCCCTCAGGCACCGGATAAGTAGGCGCCGTGTCTTAACAACAACCTGAGTGTAGCGCCGCCTATAGAGTGGTGGCAACTGCTTGGCGTGAAATTTGCTTGTTGACAATTTGTGGGAGGGTGTTCACGGGCTTGGCTTACAGCTGGAACTGGTCCCCGAGGTAAATTCTACGGACGTGCTCGCTACTCAGAACGTCGTCAGCGGTGCCAGAGGCGATGATATGGCCTTCGCCGACAATGTACGCTTTTTCACAGATATCCAGCGTATCCCGGACATTGTGATCGGTGATCAACACACCGATACCGCGGTCTCGAAGGTGGTTAATGATGGTTTTGATGTCGTTGACCGAGATGGGGTCGACCCCGGCGAAGGGTTCGTCCAAAAGGATGAAATCGGGCTCTGCGGCCAAAGCGCGTGCGATTTCAATACGGCGTCGCTCTCCACCCGACAATGCTTGGCCCAGGCTGTCGCGCAGGTGTTCGACGTTGAACTCCTGCAGTAACTGATCGCGTCGTTCCAGGCGTTGTTTTTTGTTCAGATCGGGGCGCGTTTCTAAAATAGCGAGGATATTGTCGCCCACGGTGAGTTTGCGGAAGATCGATGCTTCCTGGGGCAAATAGCCCAGCCCGTGCCTGGCACGCTCATGCATCGACAGCGGGGTGATGTCCTCCCCGTTCAGCTCTATTACGCCACGGTCTGCCTGGATGATGCCAATGATCATGTAGAAACAGGTCGTTTTGCCCGCGCCGTTTGGGCCCAGCAGACCGACCACCTGGCCGCTGTCGACCTGAAGGGAAACATCCCGCACCACTTCTCGGCCGCGGTAGGATTTGGCCAGGTTATTGGCTCTCAGGCTGGCCACGCTAGCGCTCCTCTTCGTTGACCAGTCCAGCGGGTATGACAACTTTCACACGGCTGGAATCTTGATTCTTATCGGAGCCCGCTTTGACTAGCTGCTCGTTCATCAGGTAATCGATAGAGTCGCCGGTGACGATGGATCCGTCCTGCTCTATGTTGGCATTTTCACGCAGCTGGATACGTTCCTCGTTCTTGAAGTACTCAATGGTGTCAGCGCTGGCTTTAATGGGCCCTTTCTCGAGTTCTGGTTGCTGCTGCAAACGTGCTGGTTTGCCGGTGGCGACGACGCGGTCCGCTTCCTTATCATCGTGATAGACAGTGATCTGATCTGCCTCTATGTGAAGACTGCCCTGATCCAGCCTGACATTGCCCTCGTAGCGGGTAAATCCCTGCTTCTCGTCTCTCAGGGCCTCGTCTGCCTCAATGCGAATAGGCTGTTCCCTGTCTTCGGGCAGTGCACTGCTCAGGCCTGGCAGCAACAGTGCCAGCGCGACGAATACGCTTGGCATCAATTGTTTATGGCGCAGGTGCATAAATGGTCTCCACATTTGGTTTCATGACGATTGTCTCATCTTCCATTCTGACTAACATGCCATCGGCAACGGTTGAATTATTGCCCTGAACAACAGTGACCTTTTTTTCTGAACTGGCGATTTTGCTGTCCAGTTCGATATCCAGCGCGTGCGTGTTCATGCGAGTGCCTGATTGATCGTGAATAAGTACGACGTTCTTTCTCAATAATAAACGCTGGGCTCTCTCGTCTCCCCGGCCTCGCTCTGCGGTAGCTGACCAGCTCCTGTCATCGCCGCTGTGCGCGTAAAAACGAGGCTGCGTAATCAGGGACAGGTTGCGGCGGGGATACTGTTCTAGTCGATCTGCTTCAACAATATCAGTGAGTTCGCCCTTTTCATCGAAAGTCCAGGCTCTCACGGTTTCGAGGTAAGTCTGAGGTAGTTCCTGTTGTCTGAAACGGGTGCTTTCATCGGGGGTCTTGGCAGTCTCTGGGTCCCAGTAGTGGTTTGCGGCGAGCACCAGAGTGAGGGCCAGCAAAATTTGCAGTGGAAGACGCGGCACTATTCAAAGTCCGCCAGACGTTGCGTCAGTGAGCCACGCCAGCTGAGTAGTTGCTCACAGGCTTGTCGCACGGCGCCAGTGCCGCCTTTGAAGTCACTGACCCAGTCAGCCGCTTCCAGTAGCTGGCTAGCGGCATCAGCGGGTGCCATGCCAATACCGGCAGTGCGCACTGCCGCGAGGTCTGGTAAGTCATCGCCCATGTAAGCGCATTGCTCTGTCTGAAGCTGGCGAGCGTCACAAACCTCTCGCAGGGCAGTGATTTTGTCCTCGCGTCCCTGAATAACCTCGTTAATGCCGAGTTCCATGGCTCGTCTGGCCACGATCTCGGAACTACGACCGGTGATGAGGACGACTTCGATACCGTCTTTCTGCAGCAGTTTTATGCCCAGCCCATCTTTTATGCTGAAACTTTTTAGCTCCTCACCCTCATTGCCGTAATAGATGCGCCCGTCTGTGAGTACGCCGTCCACATCCAGTGCAAGCAGTTTGATGGCAGGGGCTCGCTGGCTGATGTCAGTCATGATGCTTAGGCAATTCCCGCGTGAAGGAGGTGCATTAGATGGACAATACCGCAGGTGTCGCCGTTATCGTCTTGAACAACGAGTGAAGTGATTTCATGTTCTTCCATGATGCGCAGCGCTTCTGCGGCCAGCATATTAGGGCTTGCCGTCTTGGTGCCCGTGGACATCAGTGATTCTATTGACGTGGTATTGATGTCTACCTGTTGGTCCAGCGTGCGCCGCAGATCTCCATCGGTAAAGATACCGGCGAGTTTGCCCGAGGCGTCGGTTACCGTGGTCATGCCCAGCCCCTTGTTGCTGATTTCCAGTAGCGCCTGGGAAAGAACGGTGCTTGCCCGCACACTGGGGATTGAATCGCCCGATAGCATTACGTCTTCGACTTTCAGCAGCAGCTTTTTGCCCAGCGTGCCGCCGGGGTGTGAAAAGGCAAAGTCTTCGGCGGTGAAGCCACGTTGCTCAAGTAAAGCAATCGCCAGCGCGTCCCCCATGACCAGTGCGGTAGTGGTGCTGGAAGTCGGCGCCAAATCCAGCGGGCAGGCTTCTGTTTCGACTCCGGTATCGAGGTGGGCATCGGCGGCCTGACCTAATGTGGACTGCGCGTTTCCTGTGAGTGCGATGATCGGTGACCCAAGGCGTTTGAGTAATGGCAGCAGGGTAACGACCTCGGTGACTTCGCCGCTGTTGGACAAGGCGATGATCGCGTCTTCACTGGTAATCATCCCCATGTCGCCGTGGCTGGCTTCGCCGGGATGAACGAAAAAGGCTGGTGTGCCGGTGCTGGCCAAGGTTGCCGCTATTTTGCAGCCAATATGGCCAGATTTGCCCATGCCGGTCACGATCACTCTGCCTTTGCAGGCCAGTAGCAGTTGGCAGGCTCTTTCGAAATCGTCGCCAATCCGGGTGGCGAGGGCGCTGACGGCCTCAGCTTCCATATTTATGGTGCGCTGAGCCGAGCTACGAAGATTACTGGTCGGCTTGTCCGTCATTGCGTGAGGCCTTGATTCACAGGCTGAGGTACAGCCAATAATAATACCCCGCGTAGAATGAGACTAACAACATACCCACGGTTCGCCCCACATAGGCATGCCCTTGTTTAGAGGCACTGCGTTTACGGCTGATGAAGATAGCCAAAGCAAGAAATACGGTGAGGAAGGTCATGGTGGGGTAGTCGCGGACAATCACTGCGGGATCCAGACTCTCGGGGCCCACGATGCCGGGGATCGCCATCACCGCTAGCAGGTTAAACAGGTTTGAGCCAATCACGTTGCCCAAAGCGATTTCCGTGTGACCCCGCAACGCGCTGGCTATGGTGGCAGCCAGTTCAGGCAAGCTGGTGCCGATAGCGACGATAGTCAGGCCGATCACCAGCTCTGAAACGCCAATGGTTTCCGCGATGACCACAGCGCCCCAAACCAGCATTCGCGAGCTTGCGACTAGCAGCCCCAGACCCAGGGCAAAAGTAAACCAGGCACGCGTCGGGTTGAGGTGATGAAGGTACTCTTCTTCCGCTTCTTCCAGCAGGACAGCATCTTTTTGCTGACTCCGCACCATGTAAACAATAATTAACGACAGGGTTCCCAGCATTAGCCAGGCGTCAAGGTTGGAAAGCTCATCGTCGATAAGCAGCACGCCCGCTCCAAAAGTAACTAGTAGTAGAACCGGCATTTCTTTCTTCATGCAGCTTTCGTGCACCATCATTGGTGCGACCAGCACTGTAATGCCTAGGACAAGACCCACGTTGGCAATGTTTGAGCCAATTGCATTGCCGATGGCCAGATCGCCGGCATCGGACATGGCAGCGGTGAGTGATACCAGGATTTCGGGGGCAGAGGTGCCCAGGGACACGATTGTAAGACCAATAATAATAGGCGACATGCCCATGTTTTCGGCAATGGAAGCTGCGCCTGCGACAAACAGGTCGGCGCTCCAAATCAGGACGATAAAGCCGACCAGTATAGCTGCGGCAGCTAACAGCATAGATACCTGTTTCCTGTTAAAGTATGCGCCGCGCAATGTGCCGGAACTGCGAGAGCAAGGCTGTTGTCATATACACCAGACGCAGCCTGCAATGGACGCTCGAGTGTTCTTGAGCCGATGATTATACAGGGCGTTGCGACTGTGAATAGTAGCATTAACGAGTAGGGAGCAGAAATGAAGCTTAGATCACGTTTTTCCTGGGCGGTGGCCCTGTGGGTATTGGCGACTGGGGCTAGTGCACAAGAGTCAGCCACCGCCCATGATGTTGTGCGAGAGACAACATCTCAGGTGATGGAAGTCGTCGCCGAAGCGCCGGCTTACGTTGATGAGGACCCGGAGCGCTACTATCAGGAAATCCAAACTATCCTCGATGAAGTGGTGGATTTTCGCGGGTTTGCCCGCGGTGTCATGGGACCTTACGCCACCAGCGAGCGCTATCGCTCCCTGGATGAGGCTGGTCGTGAGCAATTGCGGGGCCAGCTTGATCGTTTCTCAGACGTGATGCGCACAGGAATGGTCCGCACCTACGGAAAAGGTCTACTCGCGTTCGGTGGTGCACGGATAGAAATATCCAAACCTTCACTCGATGAAGCCCAGCAATCCAGAGTCTCTGTAGAGCAGCTCATTTTCTCGGACGATGCGCAGTCGTATGTTGTGATGTACCAGATGGGCCGCAGTAAGAGCGGTGAATGGCAGTTGCGTAATATGATTATTGAGAGCATTAATCTCGGAGAGATTTATCGCAATCAATTTCAGGCAGCAGCGCGTAAAGAGGACGGCAATCTGGATGCTGTGATTGAACAATGGGCCACCGTCGAGATTGACGGCTAGCGCGCAATGGCGGTCGCTATGGCCGTCGTTTTCTCCTAAAATGCCGCTTCTTCGGTTCCCGGTCTTTTGGTCAGGGATCGTTCTTGAGTATTGATACCGGATCTGGAGATCATTATGGACGCCGCTACCGTCAAGGTACTGCTACAAACACACTTGCCCGATTGTGAGTTCGAGGTTCAGGGCGAAGGTGCAAATTACGATATTACCGCTATTGGTGGCATCTTCGATGGGCTGCGCCCGGTGAAGAAACAGCAGCTCGTATACGGCGCTCTGAGCGACGAAATCGCTGACGGCAGTATTCATGCTGTCAATATCCACACCTTCACTCCCCAGGAGTGGCAGGCCCGCAGCTGATCTGGGCAATGCTTACAAACAGTGGATAAACTCCTGATACAGGGCGGCCAACCGCTTGATGGCGAGCTTCGCATTTCTGGTGCAAAGAACGCTGCCCTGCCTGTTTTAGCCGCTACTTTGTTGGCTGATGAGCCTGTGGTTGTTGGCAACCTCCCTCACTTGCACGACATTACGACGATGATCGAGCTGCTGGGCTGTATGGGGGTGACGGTGACGGTCGATGAAAAGCTGAATGTGGAAGTTGACGCGAGTACCATCAGCGATTATTCCGCTCCTTATGAACTGGTCAAAACCATGCGTGCCTCAATTCTGGTATTGGGGCCCGTGCTCGCTCGTTTTGGTCGAGCGCATGTGTCCTTTCCCGGGGGGTGTGCAATTGGCAGTCGTCCAGTGGATTTGCACTTGCGCGGGTTAGAGGCAATGGGCGCGAGTATCGAGGTGGACGGTGGTTATATTAACGCCAGCATCGACGGGCGCTTAAAAGGCGCCCACATTGTGATGGAAATGGTCACCGTTGGCGGCACCGAGAATATTCTAATGGCGGCTACTCTGGCTGAGGGTCGTACGATCATCGAAAACGCCGCCCGTGAGCCAGAGGTCGTTGATCTGGCTAATTGTTTGATTAAGATGGGCGCCCATATTCTAGGCCACGGCACGGATACCATCGTAGTGGATGGCGTGGAACACCTGCGCGGATGCCGCTACGATGTAATGGCCGATCGCATTGAAGCGGGTACCTATCTGGTTGCAGCGGCTGCAACCGGCGGCAGAGTGGTGCTAAGAGGCGCTAATGCTCACGACCTGGAAGCCGTGCTGAGGAAACTTGAGCAGGCGGGCGCAACTGTCACTGAAGGCGAAGACTGGATTGAATTGGATATGCGCGGTCGAAGACCGCATGCTGTGAGCCTTAAAACAGCGCCGTATCCAGGATTTCCTACCGACATGCAGGCGCAATTTACGGCGATGAATGCAGTAGCGACAGGTACGAGCATGGTGACGGAAACTGTGTTTGAAAATCGCCTGATGCAAACTCATGAAATGAATCGCATGGGGGCTAACATAGTGATCGAAGGCCACACGGCGATTATCACCGGGCAAAATCGGTTGAAGGGTGCGCCCGTTATGGCCTCGGACTTACGTGCTTCTGCAAGCCTGGTGATCGCGGGGCTGGTAGCAGAGGGCAGTACCAAGATTGAAAGAATTTACCATATCGATCGTGGCTATGAGCGCATCGAAGAAAAATTGCAATCACTGGGGGCGGATATCCGTCGCGTACCGGACTGACTATGAGTGAAACAATTACCATCGCCTTGACCAAAGGCCGCATTCTCAAGGAGACACTGCCCTTGCTGGCCAAGGCAGGCATTGAGCCACTGGAGGATTTGAGCAAGAGCCGTAAGCTCATTTTCGATACCACAGCAGAGGGTGTGCAGCTGGTCATTATTCGCGGCACAGACGTGCCCACCTATGTCCGCCATGGCGCAGCACATGTTGGCGTAGTGGGGAAGGATGTTCTTTTGGAGCACGGTGCCCAGGGAGTGTACGAGCCCCTGGATTTAGGCATTGCACGCTGCCGCCTGATGACGGCAGGGCCTGTAGGCTGGGAGCCAAAGGGCGCCCGTATTCGAGTAGCCACTAAGTTCGTCAACATCGCCAGAGAATATTTTGCCCGCCAGGGGGTGCATGCCGAACTGATCAAACTCTACGGCGCCATGGAGTTGGCACCGATGATGAATCTCGCGGATCTGATTGTTGATATTGTCGATACAGGCAACACCTTGCGCGCCAATGGTATGGAACCTCTGGAAGAGATTGCCAGCGTGAGTTCGCGACTCATTGTCAATAAAGCAGCCATGCGTTCTCGCTATCAAGGTATTCAGTCGCTAATCGACAAGTTGGCGGAAGCCGTTGAGGAGCCCTGAAATGTTGATGCGAAGACTGGACTCCAGGCAAGCTGATTTTGACAAAGCACTGAATGATTTAACCGCCTGGGAAGATGACTTGGACCAAGCGGTAAACGATACGGTGCGTCAGGTAATTGCCGATATCGCCGCCCGTGGTGATGATGCGTTACTGCAGTACACGCGTGAATTCGACCAGCTGGATGTGGCAAATGTGGCGGATCTTGAAATCGATTCGAAGCGCATACAGCACGCGCTGGAATCAATTTCAACAGAGCAACGAGCGGCCCTAGAAGAAGCGGCTACTCGCATCCGCGATTACCATCAGCACCAACTGCAGGATAGTTGGCAGTATCGCGATGCGACGGGCAACTTGCTTGGACAGCAAATTTTGCCACTGGAGAAA
Organism: Halioglobus sp.; assembly: GCA_039986455.1. Classification (GTDB taxonomy): domain Bacteria; phylum Pseudomonadota; class Gammaproteobacteria; order Pseudomonadales; family Halieaceae; genus Halioglobus. The sequence goes on along the minus strand of JBDWQQ010000095.1, from coordinate 37,005 downwards.
GCGGGCATTTACGTGCCCGGAGGCAAGGCCAGTTACCCGTCATCCGTGCTGATGAATGCCATTCCGGCCAAGGTGGCAGGGGTTGAGCAAATTGTCATGATGGTGCCCTCGCCAGGCGGAGAGCTCAGTGACCTGGTGTTAGCAGCAGCGTCTATAGCTGGCGTTGATCGGGTATTTACTATTGGTGGAGCACAGGCAGTGGCAGCACTGGCTTACGGCACTGAAACGGTTCCCGCAGTGGATAAAATCGTTGGTCCCGGGAACATCTATGTGGCCGCGGCCAAACGCATGGTGTTTGGCCGTGTGGGTATCGACATGATTGCGGGTCCCTCAGAAATACTGGTGATATGCGACGGTAGTACGAATCCCGACTGGGTGGCCATGGACCTTTTTTCCCAGGCCGAACATGACGAGAATGCGCAGGCAATATTGCTGTGTCCGGATGAGGGTTATCTGGAGCAGGTGGCCGCCAGCATTGATCGCTTATTGCCTGAGATGGAGCGAGAGAACATTATCCGTGCCTCGTTGGAGGGGCGTGGAGCCATGATTACTACGCGGGATCTTGAGGACGCGATAGCGATCAGTAACCAACTTGCCCCTGAGCATCTGGAATTGTCGGTGCAGGACCCTGAGCAGCTTCTGCCGGGAATCCGTCACGCTGGAGCCATCTTTATGGGAGCGCATACCTCAGAATCCCTGGGAGACTATTGTGCCGGGCCTAATCACGTACTGCCGACCTCGCGCAGTTCAAGGTTTTTCTCGCCGCTAGGTGTTTATGACTTCCAAAAGCGCAGTTCGCTGATTATGTGCAGCGAAGAGGGCGCTCAGCAGTTGGGTAAGGTCGCCTCGGTGCTCGCCAGGGGAGAGTCTCTGACAGCTCATGCACGCAGCGCGGAAATGCGTCTGCGAGATTAGCGCGCAGGGCTGGTCTGCCCCTGAACGCCGACCACTGCGCGTAAGTCCAGGCTTTGCTGTTGTCTCTGCACTGACACGCCGACCGTGTCGCCGGGTCTCAAGCGGGCAATGCGGTGCATGGTTTGACGACCGTCGACGACGGCTTCACTGTCGATGTGAGTGATCACGTCGCCTAATTGGATACCTGCCCTCTGCGCAGGGCTGTTCTCGGCGAGTGCCGCTACCATGAGTGCCTGCTGCTGGCCGCCTGTTGTGAGTCGAATAGGCTCGACACTGACTCCCAGCCAACCTCTTATCACCTCGCCATACTCGATCAGGTCATGCATTACGTATGTCGCCAGATTTATGGGAATGGCAAGGCTGATCCCAATTCCGGTGGCCGAGGTGCCTTCCTGATTGCTGGAGGTATAGATCAACGTATTGATGCCCATGAGTCGCCCCTGAGCATCAATCAATGCGCCACCGGAGTTGCCCTGATGAATGATGGCATCGGTCTGGATGTAATCTTCATAGGTATTGAGCTGCAGTCCATATCGCCCTAGCGCCGAGACGATTCCCTGGGTGACCGTGTGACCGAATCCCAGCGGGTTACCAATGGCGAGCACCACGTCTCCAACGTTAAGAGCGTCAGAATCTGCTAGCTCCACTGGCGTTAAATTGGGGAGCTCGATTTTTAGAACGGCCAAGTCTGTAGCGGTATCACTACCGACGACCATGGCGTTCGCACTGCGGCCGTCTTGCAGCAGCACCTGGATGGCATCTGCCCCAGCAATGACATGGTGATTGGTGAGAATATGGCCCTGCTGCGTCATGATCACGCCGGAGCCTAATGAGCGCTCGATGCGCTGACTGGAAATGCGCCGTGCCATGCGCTCGTTCAACAGCGGACTTTTGCCTTTGGTGATTAGCTTCGCGATATAAATATTCACGACCGCAGGGCTGGCGTTGCTCACTGCCCGGGCATACGTCACCGGCGCCGCGTTGGCGTTGCTACCGAGGTCGTTCCCCGGAAGCACCCAGCGGTCCAGTATCAGCAGCGCTGCCAGCACGCCGGCGATGGCGGGCCAGGTAATGAACTTCAAGCTGTCTCTCATGTAGTGTGCGAGCTCTGTCCTGCGTTAAAGTAGTGACTGTCACTTAAGGTCCGCTAAGCGGACTCATCAACATTGTATATGAAGCGGGCTTGCCGCGAACAGGAAGGAAATAGCGCCTATGAGCACCCCTCTGAATTTACTTATTGAATGGTTGGATGAAACCCTGCAGCCCGACAGTTTTCATGACTACTGTCCCAATGGTTTGCAAGTAGAGGGGGCTGAAACAGTCGCCAAGCTCGCCACCGGGGTCACCGCGAATCAGGCAGTCGTTGATAGGGCCATCGAATGGGGTGCAGATGCGCTACTCGTTCACCACGGTTATTTCTGGAAAGGAGAGGCCGAGCCTGTGGTGGGCATGAAGCGCAGGCGATTGGGGGCACTCCTTGCGAATGACGTTAGCCTTCTGGCCTACCACTTGCCGTTGGACGCCCACCCGATATTGGGGAATAACGCTCGCTTGGGAAATTTGCTGGGCATTGAAAACCACGCCCCTTTGCAGCCGGGCGCGCCTTCTTCTGTGGGGAATGTGGGTGAACTGCAGATTTCAGCGGGCGACCTGTGTGACAAACTCTCGTCCCTGACCGGCCGCGAACCGCTGTTAATTGGTCGCCGTGAGCAGCCTTTGCAGCGGATTGCGTGGTGTACAGGGGCTGCCCAATCCTACATTGATGCCGCGGTGGCAGCGGGAGCTGACGCCTTTATTACGGGAGAAATTTCAGAGCAAACCGTTCATGTCGCCCGAGAGGAGGGCATTGTGTTTGTCGCCGCGGGACATCATGCAACCGAGCGCTATGGCGTGCAGGCAGTGGGTGAGGCGCTGGCAGAGACATTCTCTCTGCAGCACCAGTTTTTTGACGACGACAATCCGGTTTAGCGGGCTCGACCTGAATCAGGCCTTAGGGGTCTCTGCTGCTTTTGTTTCCAGCGCGTTTCTGTCCAGGCCGAACTCTTCATTGAGCATGCCTTTCTCATCGGGTGAGGTCTTTGGTGCGTAGTCTAAAGGTTGCTGCACACTGGCTAGATCAGCGGGTATTTCATTGGGGTCGCGCTGATTCTCAAGTTGATCCAGCGCAACCGGGCCATTGCCCTGACAGAGGTCAGAGGCGCCTTTGGCCAAATGGTTGTGCACGTCCCGGTAGCTTTCGGTCAGGCTATTGAGCAGTTTCGCGGTGTCGGAAAAGTGCTCTACGACCTCATCTTCGTACACTTTTTTGTCTTGCAGAACCTGGTCCAGCTTGCGCTCCACTTCGCGATGCTTTTGGCCGGAAGGCGAGCTTTGGCGGCCCCAGAGCAAACCGATTACCAATCCTGAAATAAGCCCTGCTGCTGCGGCGACAATAACGATGGTCAAGCTGTACACGGTGTTTTCCTCTAACCGACGTGAATAGGGGCGAGAGTATAACCCTAATAATGAGCACGCCATAGGCCATCGCGACATGACCTTGGTATCGTTGCCATCTGCGGGGCCTGTCGGTAAAGTGTGCCGCCGATATTTTGCAACAGGAAACCGGATGACCACGCCCTGGCAGCGCTACCAGGCAGATCTTCAGCGGGAGGGTTTTTCCCATGACCCTGCCCAGGAGGAGGCCGTGCGCTTGTTGCAGGATCTTTATGAGCGCTTGTTAGCGCGTCATCGCTCGGGATCATCCGGCTTCTCTGCGCTGTTGCAAAAATTAAGAAAGCAGTCTCCTGAGCCCGAGGTTGGTCTTTATCTATGGGGTGGAGTGGGTCGGGGCAAGACTTATCTGGTGGATACCTTCTACGACTGCCTACCATTTGAACGTAAGTTACGAGTGCACTTTCACCGGTTCATGCAGCGCGTGCACAGCGATCTCACCGAACTTGAAGGTGCGGTGAACCCACTGGAGGTTGTCGCCGATCGTCTGGCCGATGAGGCCATCGTGGTGTGCTTTGACGAGTTCTTTGTCACGGACATCGGCGATGCAATGATTCTCGGCGGGCTGATGGAGGCTTTGTTCGCGCGCGGTGTCACCCTGGTAGCGACGTCCAATATCGTGCCAGAGAATCTCTACCTCAATGGATTACAACGACAGCGGTTCCTGCCTGTTATCGCGCTGGTTGAAAAGTATACGAAGGTGGTCAACGTGGACGCTGGCGTGGACTATCGCTTGCGAACCCTGCAGCAAGCTGAGCTTTATCACTGCCCGCTGGACGAGGCCGCCGATGTGAGCCTGCGTCAGAGCTTTGATGCCCTCGCTGTGGAACCTGGCAAACACTGGGAGCGAATTCAGATTAACGGCCGTTATCTGACTGTACGCTGTATGGCAGATGATGTGGCCTGGTTTGATTTCGCTGAACTGTGCGATGGGCCGCGTTCGCAGAATGACTACATAGAATTGGCGCGCATCTTCCACGCTGTCTTGCTATCAGGCGTGCCAGAATTCAATCAGGACCTCAACGATCAGGCCCGCCGGTTCGTTAACTTGGTGGATGAATTCTACGATCGGAATGTGAAACTGATGATGACGGCCGAGAAGCCTTTGCTGGAACTGTATGCGGGAGGCAGTCTGGAGTTCGAGTTTCAGCGGACCCAGTCACGCCTCCAGGAAATGCAGTCCCATGAATACCTGGCTCGTGAACATCGCCCGTAATAAACCGGCAATAACTTCAATTCAGGCGAAAAATGACTCGCCAAAGCGCTATTGGGCTGATCTTGAGGCCGCCCACTTGTTGGGGTCAAGGCGATTTAGAGCGACTGTTTTGGGGGTGTTGAGCGCTGTTTAGCTTCAAACCCCGAGAGGGGCTCTTGAAAAGCTGCAATATTCCCATTCCGGCATCCCGCTCCAGACCGGTAAGTCGCGAAATTTATTCAACTTTCCGCTTGAAAAGGGGCCATCCATTGATTAGTATTCGCGCTCTCGAAATTGGAGCCCTCCAAGAGGCAAATATTGATGAAAACTTATAGTGCCAAAGCAGAAGACGTGTCCCGCGACTGGTTCGTGGTCGATGCTTCTGACAAGACATTGGGGCGCCTGGCCAGTGAAATTGCGCATCGTTTGCGCGGCAAGCATAAAGCCGAATACACACCTCACGTTGACACCGGCGACTACATCGTCGTGATCAACGCTGAGAAAGTTCGTGTATCCGGAGCCAAGGCGACCGACAAGATTTACCACAGCCACACCGGATACCCCGGCGGCCTGAAATCAATTTCTTTCGAGAAGTTGATCGACAAGGCCCCTGAGCGCGTTATCCAGGGTGCAGTCAAGGGCATGTTGCCGCGTAACCCACTGGGCCGCGCCATGTTCAAAAAGCTGAAGGTATATGCGGGCAATGACCATCCGCACACCGCACAGCAGCCCCAGGCACTGAACATTTAACGGATATTATCTATGTCAGCTACCCAATATTATGGAACCGGTCGTCGTAAGACGTCCACCGCGCGTGTTTTTCTGCAAAATGGTGCGGGTAACATCACCATCAACAAGCGTCCCCTGGACCAGTACTTCGGCCGTGAAGTAGCACGTATGATCGTGCGTCAGCCGCTGGAACTCGTTGAATTGAATGACAAATTCGATATTAACGTCACTGTTCAAGGCGGCGGCAGCTTCGGCCAAGCCGGCGCGATTCGCCACGGCATTACACGTGCCCTGATGGAATACGATGAATCTTTGCGCGGTTCACTGCGCGGTGCGGGTTATGTGACTCGCGACGCTCGTGAAGTTGAGCGTAAGAAGGTTGGTCTGCGCAAGGCGCGTAAGCGTCCTCAGTTCTCCAAGCGTTAAGCTGGAGTGGCCCCGGTATTCGGGGTGCTGGGACAGAATCAAAGCGTCCGCCCGCGATCAGGGTGGACGTTTTTTTATGCCCGGGATTTGTCGTTGATGTATCGCAAATTCCGAGCCAAAAGGCTTTGAAATCAAGGCGTTTGCCTTGTAACAAAGGGGTAAAATCATTAGTATTTGCCCCTTTTGTGAGAAGCGGATTCCGGGGCGAGATTCCAAGCGCCCGCCCGTTTCAAATCTAGGGGAGAAAAGCATGAGTAGCGATGGCGTAAATACCGGCAGGAGAAAATTCCTGACGGCTGCCACCAGTGCGGTAGGCGTTGCCGGCGCGGTAGGCGTGGCAGTGCCTTTTCTGGGTTCGTGGAACCCATCAGCCAAGGCCAAGGCGGCCGGTGCTCCTGTAAAGGCAGACATCGGTAAGCTAGAACCTGGCCAAATGGTTGTGATCGAATGGCGTGGCAAGCCTGTCTACGTGATGCACCGTACCGCTGCCCAACTTGAAGATCTGCCCTCATTGGACGGCGTTCTCAAAGATCCCGATTCCGAAATTTCTGACCAGCCTGCCTACATCACTGATGCTAGCCGGGCATTGCGTCCGGAATTGCTGGTTGTAGTTGGCTTGTGTACGCACCTGGGTTGCGCTCCAAAGTTCCGCCCTGAAGTGGGTGCTGCCGATCTGGGTGGCGACGAGTGGCTGGGTGGTTTCTTTTGCCCTTGTCACGGTTCAAAATTTGACCTGGCTGGCCGCGTCTACAGTGGCGTTCCTGCTTCCAAGAATCTGGAAGTACCCCCTTACTCGTTCGAGGGTGACAATGTCCTGGTAATTGGTGTGGACTCGGAGGCCGCCTGATGAACAATATGCTGATAGGTTTACGCGACTGGGTTGATGCCCGCCTGCCCATTGTTCGGGCATGGGATACCCACATGGGCAAGTACTACGCGCCCAAAAACTTCAACTTCTGGTACTTCTTCGGTGTTCTGTCTCTGTTGGTTCTCGTTAACCAACTGCTGACCGGCATTTGGCTGACCATGAACTACACCCCCAGCAGCGAAGAGGCCTTCGCTTCTGTTGAATATATTATGCGCGACGTCGATTACGGCTGGCTGCTCAGGTATATGCACTCGACCGGCGCATCAGCCTTCTTCGTAGTGGTCTACCTGCACATGTTCCGCGCGATGTTGTACGGATCGTACAAAAAGCCCCGTGAACTCATATGGATCTTCGGAATGTTGATCTTCGTGGTGTTGATGGCTGAAGCGTTCGTGGGTTACGTGTTGCCGTGGGGCCAAATGTCCTATTGGGGCGCTCAGGTGATTATTTCACTGTTTGGTGCGATTCCTGTCGTGGGTGAAGATATCGTGACCTGGATTCGCGGTGACTACCTGATTTCTGGCGCCACCCTGAACCGTTTCTTTGCGCTGCATGTGGTCGCGCTGCCAATTGTCTTGTTGGCCCTGGTGGTTCTGCACCTGCTGGCACTGCACGAAGTGGGTTCTAACAACCCCGATGGCGTCGATATCAAGAAAAACAAAGACGAGAATGGCGTTCCGCTGGACGGCGTAGCGTTCCACCCTTACTACACCGTGCACGACTTGCAGGCGATTGCCGTGTTCCTGTTTATCTTCTGTGCAGTGATTTTCTTCCTGCCGGAGATGGGCGGGTACTTCCTGGAATTTGCCAACTTTGAAGAGGCAAACGGTCTTAAAACGCCTGAGCACATTGCGCCAGTATGGTACTTCACGCCGTTTTACTCGGTGCTGCGCGCCGTGCCTGATAAGTTCTGGGGCTTTATCTTCTTTGCAGCTTCTGTGGCGATTCCGTTCTTATTGCCATGGCTTGACCGCAGTCCGGTGAAATCCTGGCGCTATCGAGGAAATATCACCAAGGTGATGTTGGTACTGTTCGTCGCGAGTTTCCTGATCCTGGGTGTGTTGGGTGTGAAGGCACCTACACCAGCGCGAACTTTCCTTGCGCAGATTTGTTCGGTGTTCTATTTCGCCTTCTTCCTGTTAATGCCCATCTGGAGCTCGCTGGATAAGACCAAGCCAGTACCAGAGCGTATTACCATGGATGGCGGTATTGGGTTCTGGGGTAGCATGGGTGGTTTGGCGTTGATTCTGGCGCTGACGATTATTCCTCTGAAAGCCGTGGGCGCTGAATCGGCCCACGCTTGCGGCGCTATCGACTGTGACGAATTTGTCGCGGACCCAGCCGACAAAGCGTCTCTGCAAAACGGCGCCAAGCTATACATGAACTACTGTATGGGCTGCCACTCTTTGAAATACTCGCGCTACAACCGGGTCGCTGCTGATCTGGGTATTCCAGAAGAGATTATGCAGGCGAACCTGATGTTCGATCCCTCCCTTAAAATTGGGGCGCTGATGAACAACGCGATGGACGATCGCACCGCCAAGGTTTGGTTCGGTGCGACTCCGCCTGATCTGACCCTGGTGTCTCGCGCACGTCAGCCAGAGTGGCTATACACCTATTTGCGAAATTTTTATAAAGACGACAGTCGCCCGTATGGGGTGAACAACCGCGTGTTTAAAGACGTGGGCATGCCCCATGTGCAGCTGGAGCTACAAGGCATGCAGGAGTGTGCGATGGGTCCGGTTAAAGCTGGAAATGGCGGCGTAAAGCGCGATCCGCTCACCGGTCAGGATATACTTGAAGATCCCTGCGGTAATTTCAGCATTACCTCTGAAGGCAGCATGAGCCCCGAGGAGTTTGATACAGCAACGTACGACCTGGTGAATTTCCTGGCGTATACCGCAGAGCCGATGGCTGCGGAGCGCAAGCGCACTGGTATTTTTGTTTTACTCTTTATTTCCCTGTTCTTTGTCTTCGCCTGGTTACTTAACCGCGAATACTGGAAGGACGTACACTGATCAATTGAGGTCAGCGCTCGCGGCGTGACCATGGTCACGCTGCTTATTTTTAAAAGAACCAACTGAGGAATTTTCGATGGGTGTTGTGGCAAAGCGATCTTCAATGATCTTTTTTTCTGATCCAACCAGTCACTACAGCCACCGAGTGCGTATCGTTCTGGCCGAAAAGGGCGTGACGGTAGATATGATCGAGGCGGATGCAGCTCACCCCCCGACCGAGCTGTCTGAGTTGAACCCTTACAATAGCCTGCCGACCTTGGTAGATCGTGATCTGGTGCTCTACGAGTCGAAGGTAATGATGGAGTACTTGGACGAGCGTTTCCCGCACCCGCCCTTGTTGCCGGTTTACCCCGTAGCCCGCGCCGAAAGCCGCCTACTGATTCACCGTATTGAAAAAGACTGGTGTGCTTTGGTGGACTCTATTCAGCATACCCGTAGCGAAAATGTTATCAAAAAGGCGACTAAAGAGCTGAAGGACAGTATCACTGGTATTGCCCCGATTTTCGCTGAGAAGCCGTTTTTCATGAGTGAGGAATTTACACTGGTCGATTGCTGTATCGCACCCATCCTGTGGCGTCTTCCCTCTCTTGGTGTGGATATTCGCTCCTCCAAGCAGACGAAACCACTACTAGCCTATATGGACTCTCTGTTCGCCCGTGAGTCTTTCCAGGAAAGCCTGTCCGAGCAGGAACGTGAGATGCGCTCTTAAGAGCGCATTATCGGCAACCTTTTAAGGATGTCCATGACCCCGAGTCGCCCCTACATTATGCGCGCCCTCTATGAGTGGATCGTGGATAACAGCTGCACGCCTTATATCCTGGTGGATGCAGGTATCGATGATGTCATGGTGCCTGAGCAGTACGTCAAAGACGGGCAAATTGTGCTCAACATTTCACCCACCGCAGTGATGGAACTGAATATCTCCAACGATGCGGTGGCGTTCAATGGCCGCTTCGGCGGTGTCGCCACGGATATTTTTGTCCCGGTGAATGCGGTCATCGGCATTTATGCTCGCGAGAATGGGCAGGGCATGGTGTTCGAGCCTGAAGAAGAGGGTGAAACGCCCCCCGATGACACGCCGCCTGAACCGCACAAGCCAGAAGGCCGGCCCTCTCTCAAGATCGTCAAATAATAGTCTCTAGCGTCATCTGTATGCGTGGTGCCTAGTTTTTAAGAGACCGCTCTCCCATTGGTCCAGATTCAGTTCCAGGCCGCATTTCAATAAAATTTCCAAGAGTTTGCTGCCGCGCACCGGGAACAGCGTTACACTTTCGCCATGACCCAGTTTGTTCATTTACGCCTGCACTCCGAATTCTCCATCGTCGATGGTCTTGTTCGCCTGAAACCCCTGATGAATCGCGTCGCCGAACTCGGTATGCCCGCGGTTGCCGTCACCGACGTCAGTAATTTCTACGGTCTGGTAAAAGCACACAAGAGCGCATTCAGTGCCGGTGTACAGCCTATATTTGGTACTGATCTGAGGGTGTTGGATTCGGACGACCCGGAAAAGTCCTATCCGCTGTGCCTGCTGGCGATGAATCAGACGGGTTACCACAACCTGACGCTGCTAATCTCGCGTTCCTACACCGAGGGACAGTATTTAGGCGTTCCCTACGTGCAAAAGGCATGGTTGGAGGAATGCTCAGAGGGTGTGATTGCCTTGTCTGCGGGAGCCCTTGGAGACGTCGGCCAGGCGATTATTGGTGAAAAGCCAGAGCTCGCATTAGAACGCGCCAGGTATTGGATGAAGCTTTACCCGCAGCGCTTTTACCTGGAATTGCATCGTACGGGCAGGGAAGGGGATGAAACCCATCTTCACGGCGCTGTGGCACTGGCGGCGCAACTTCAATGTCCGGTAGTGGCGACGAACGACGTACGTTTCCTGGATGCCTCGGAGTTTGAGGCCCATGAAGCGAGGGTGTGTATTGGGGAAGGGCGTACTCTGGATGATCCCAGAAGAGCGCGAGCCTATACCGATCAGCAATATCTGCGTACGCCAGACGAAATGGCGGAGCTGTTCTCCGATGTCCCCGAGGCGCTGGCCAACACGGTTCAAATTGCCCGCCGCTGCAATGTGGTGCTGGAATTAGGCAAACCGTATTTACCGGACTACCCCGTGCCAGAAGGCATGACCATGGACGAGTTTTTCAGGCAGTTGTCGCACGAAGGACTAGATGCGCGTCTAGAGGTTTTGTTTGATACTTCGGCAGACGACTTTCCTGCAAAGCAAAAACAGTATCGAGATCGTTTGGAGTTTGAACTAGAGACGATTATCGAGATGGGGTTCCCTGGCTACTTCCTTATCGTGATGGACTTTATTCGTTGGGCCAAACAGCAGGACATACCGGTAGGCCCCGGGCGTGGTTCAGGTGCGGGGTCCCTGGTGGCTTACGCCATGGAAATTACCGATCTGGATCCTCTGGAATACGACCTGCTATTTGAGCGTTTCTTGAATCCCGAGCGGGTATCGATGCCTGACTTTGATGTCGATTTTTGCATGGATAAGCGCGATAAGGTGATCGACTACGTGGCTGATACCTACGGTCGTGAAGCGGTGTCCCAGATTATTACTTTCGGCACTATGGCTGCCAAAGCGGTCGTGCGTGACGTGGCCCGAGTTCAGGGCAAGTCTTATGGCCTTGCAGACAAGCTATCCAAATTAATTCCCTTTGAAGTGGGAATGACACTAGAGAAGGCCCTTGATCAGGAAGAGACGCTCAGGGACTTTCTCGCGGAGGACGAGCAAGCCCAGGAAATCTGGGACATGGCCGAACAACTGGAGGGCGTGACGCGCGGTGTGGGTAAGCACGCCGGCGGCGTGGTGATTGCTCCCTCCAAACTGACCGACTTCTCGCCGTTGTTCTGCGACGAAAGTGGTTCTGGTCTGGTCACGCAGTACGACAAGGGTGATGTGGAAGATGCAGGCCTTGTTAAGTTTGACTTCCTTGGCCTGCGTACGCTGACCATTATCGACTGGGCGGTGAAAATGATAAACACAACCAGAAGCGTAGAGAGTGAAGCGCCGCTGGATATTATGCAGATACCACTGGACGATCAACCCAGCTTTGCTCTACTGAAATCTGCAAAAACCACCGCCGTGTTCCAGTTGGAATCCAGCGGTATGAAAGATTTGATTGAACGCCTGCAACCGGACTGTTTCGAAGACATTGTGGCCCTGGTGGCGCTGTTTCGTCCGGGGCCTTTGCAATCGGGCATGGTTGATAACTTTATCAACCGTAAGCACGGCAGAGAGGAACTGTCCTTCCCCGACGTCAAATGGCAGCACGAGTGGCTTAAGCCTATTTTACAGCCGACTTACGGCATCATTTTGTATCAGGAACAGGTGATGCAAATTGCTCAGGAGTTGGCGGGTTATACCCTGGGCGGTGCAGATATGTTGCGTCGCGCCATGGGTAAAAAGAAGCCCGAGGAGATGGCCAAGCAGCGCACCCTTTTTGAGGAGGGCGCTAAAGCCAAAGGGGTCGACGGTGAGTTGGCCATGAGGATCTTTGACCTGGTAGAGAAATTTGCCGGTTATGGTTTTAACAAATCGCACTCTGCCGCCTACGCTCTTGTCTCTTATCAGACCTGCTGGCTCAAGACCCACTACCCGGCGCAATTCATGGCTGCCGTGATGAGTTCGGAACTCGACAATACCGACAAAATTGTGGTGTTTGTCGATGAATGTAAGCGAATGAAGTTGTCGCTCAAATTGCCTGACGTCAATGAAGGGCAATACATGTTCACGGTCAATGCCCAGAACGACATTATCTATGGCCTTGGCGCGATCAAGGGCCTGGGAGAAGGCCCGATTGAGATCATTCTGGCCACGCGCGAAGCCGATGGCCCCTTTACCGACCTGTTCGACTTCTGCGCCCGCACCGATCCTCGTAAGGTCAACCGAAAAGCCATTGAAGCGCTGATCCGATCCGGTGCGCTGGACTCTCTGGGGGAGGACCGATGGGTGTTAATGGCCAGTATGGAAGACGCACTAAAAGCAGCAGAGCAAAGCGCCAGTAATCGTGACTCCGGCATCGACGATTTATTTGGTGAAGTTGTGCCCAGTCAGGAAAACGGTACGCAAGATGTCTATGCCGGCTTCCGCCATGTGCGCACCTGGACAGACAAAGAGCGCCTGGGAGGCGAACGCGACACGCTGGGCCTCTATATTACCGGCCACCCCATTGATGAGTATCAGGTGGAAATCCGAAAGTTCGCTCCCAAGCGGATTGTAGATTTACGCCCTGACAAACAGGGCAATCAGTTGATGGTGGGGCTGATTATGGCGACGCGAACCATGAATACCCAGCGTGGAACCATGGCCGTGCTCACTCTCGACGACAGCAGTGCGCAAATGGAGGTGACACTGTTTTCTGAGGCTTACTCACAGTTCCGCGAGCTCTTGATCAAAGACACTATCGTGCTGATAGAGGGCAGGGTGCAGCAAGACGATCGCAGCGGTAAGCCGGTTATGCGTGCCAGTGGTGTACGCAGCATTAATGATGCACGGCAGAATTATGCCTCCCGATTAACACTAAGGGTGAATGCTGAGCGTTTTGATGACCGCTTTACCACGCGGCTAGAACAAATACTCGCTGGAGCCAAGGGAGGCCGCTGCCCGGTAAGCATCGATTACCTTCAGGAGCGCAACAGCGCTAGAGTGCACCTCAGTGAGCGCTGGCAGGTGATACCCAGTGATGAGCTGATACAAACCCTACGGGACGAGCTTGGGCATGAGCGTGTCGCATTGGAGTACTGAGTGATGAGACCTTTTTACAGTCTGATTGTGTTACTGATGTTGGGGGCTTGCTCGGCCCAAGCAGACCGTACCTGCTCCTACGATGGCGAACCTGATTACGCGATTGCGGCAGGCTGTCTGACCGTCGTGCATGGAAAAATGCTTGTTGTTGATTCCCGCACTGGAGGGCTGACGCCGCCCGGAGGCAAGTCAAAAGAGGGCGAGTCTGCGCAGTGCACTGCGCACAGGGAAACACTGGAAGAGACCGGTCTGGACCTTATACCCCGTGAGCTTCTGGCCGTTTTCGAGACCGGTTTTCATCTTTATTCCTGCGACATTCACGCCGGCTCAGGCCGCATTAAACCGGCGGTAATGGAGGTGAAGCGGGGCTTTTGGCTCAATCTTTCCGACTTCGACTCGGTTCAATGGCGCTACCCGGGGCAGGACAAAATTCTGCGCAATATTCTCATGCCTGAAACTGACGAAAAACAATAGACGCTCAAGCTATGCAAGGCTGTTGCCACCAGCAGCTTTCTGAAAAATTTCAAAGTACTACCCAAGGAGAGAAAGGACGTGTCTGACACCGATAAAATTGAAGCGGCTGTTTTTCGTCGCCTACTGGCCCACCTAGACGACCGTAAGGATGCCCAGAACATTGACCTGATGAATTTAGCGGGCTTCTGCCGCAACTGTTTATCCAAATGGTACATGGCCGCGGCTGAGGCAGAGGGCGTTGATGTGGACTATGATCAAGCTCGAGAGAGGGTGTATGGCATGCCCTATAGTGAATGGAAGCAGAAACATCAAACCGAGGCGACGCCTGAGCAATTGGCGGCTTTTGAAAAGAACAAGCCTGCAGGCTAATGGTTGTAAGTCGGCGCGCTTTTGCACACGAGCAATCGTCAGCTTAAACCAATATTACCAACAGATAATTGAGTAGAGAGGTTTTTTCCGTGAAATTACTTAAACTATTGGCGAGCGCTGGCATTGCTGTCAGTGTCGCTCTGTCAACGTCAGCACTGGCTGCCGAAAAACCTAATATCCTTGTGGTTTGGGGTGACGATATTGGCATCAGTAATATCAGCGCATACAGCGATGGCATTATGGGTTACTCCACGCCAAACATCGATCGCATTGCTAATGAAGGGATGCGGTTTACCGATTATTATGGCGACCAGAGCTGTACCGCCGGGCGCTCAAGCTTTATCACCGGGCAAACGCCGCTGCGCACGGGTTTATCGAAAGTCGGGCTTCCAGGTTCTGAGCTGGGTATCACTGATCGCGATATCACCATTGCCGAAGTGCTCAAAACACATGGCTATGCGACTGGTCAATTTGGTAAAAACCATCTGGGCGACAAGGATGAGCATCTGCCAACCAATCATGGCTTCGATGAATTTTTCGGGAACCTCTACCACCTGAATGCCGAAGAAGAGCCCGAAGATGTAGATTATCCCAAGGACCCGAGCTTCCGAAAGAAGTTCGGTCCCAGAGGCGTGATTCACTCATATGCTGATGGTCGAATTGAAGACACTGGCGCGCTGACGCGCAAGCGTATGGAAACCGCGGATGAGGAGTTTGCTGCCGCTGCCAAAAAGTTTATCGACAAGTCAGTCAAAGCAGACAAACCATTTTTTGTTTGGCTCAATACAACAGGCATGCATTTTCGTACACACCCTGCACAGAAGCATCTGGGTAAGTCCGGTCAAGACTTCTATAACGATGTGATGGTGGCTCACGACGAACTTGTTGGCGAAATGCTGGACCAGCTGGATGAGTTAAAGATAGCCGATAACACCATTGTCTTTTATTCCACGGACAATGGAGTGCATTACAACACCTGGCCTGATGCAGGGATCACGCCTTTCCGCAGTGAGAAAAACTCCAACTGGGAAGGCGCTTATCGTGTACCAGCCGTTGTTCGCTGGCCGGGTAAAATTGCGCCGGGACAAATCTCTAATGAAATAATGTCACACCTGGACTGGATGCCGACGCTGGCCGCTGCAGCGGGGGACGAGACTCTAAAGCAGGATTTGCTCAAGGGTCGGCGCGTGGGAAGCAAGAAGTCCACTCTCCACCTAGACGGCTACAATTTTCTGCCTTACCTGAAAGGTGACGTCGATAAGGCGCCGCGCCGGGAATTTGTTTATCACAATGACGGCGGTATGCCGGTGTGTGTGCGCATAGAAGACTGGAAAGTTGTTTACGCCGAAAATCGAGCCAAGACCATGGCTTTGTGGGCTGAGCCGGAAGTGACCCTGCGTTTGCCGAAAATTTTCAACCTGCGTCGCGATCCTTTTGAACGAGCGGATCATAACTCCAATACCTATTGGGACTGGGTGATCGACAAGGCGGCATGGGTCTATATGGGTAACGCCGCAACAACCGGCTACTTGCAGACGTTTAAGGCTTTTCCACCCAGCCAGCGCCCGGATTCTTGGGCGATCGATAAACTGACTGACAAGTTCCTACCGGAGTAAAGGTAAGGGGGCGATCAGGAAGCCTGTTTCGCCCCAGCTTTGTTTCCGCCCGACATCTTGTCCTTTAACCACTCTCGGCCGTGAGCTAAGTCGCCGCCGATCGCATAGAGTGCGGGTACCATCAGAAGAGTCACAAACAGCGCGAATAACACGCCGAAGGCCAGCGATAAGACCGCAGGTTTGAGGAACTGCGCATTGGTGGCTTCCTCTGCCATTATCGGGAGAAGACCCACAAAGGTGGTTACTGTGGTCAGCAGGATTGGGCGAAAGCGATTCACTCCGGCGTCGACAATTGCATCATACAGCGAATTGCCCTGCTCGCGCAGTCGTCCAATATAGTCCACCAAAACGAGGTTGTCGTTGACCACTACCCCCGCAGCCGCGCCGATACCAAACCAGGAAAACATCGCCATTGGAACGCCGAACAACAGGTGTCCGAATATAGCGCCCATGAATCCAAACGGTATGGCGGTCATCACCAGAAGCGGTAGCCAGTAGGAGTGGAAGGCAACCGCAATCAGCGCATACATCATGAACAGTGCGACGGCATACAGGGCGAGAATTTCATTGAAGAACTGTTCTTCCTCCTCCTGCTGTCCACCTTTGAGTACTTCCAGCCCTGGAAAACGGTTTTCCAAATCCGGGATGAAGTTATCAGTCACATCTTTGGTGATATCGCCCATGAGGTCGTGATTCATGTCCGCTCTGACGCGAATGTAACGCTCCCCGTTGCGGCGTTGAATTCGCTGTACACCGCTGGATAGCTCTATCTCAACCACCGACAGTAAGGGAACCTCTCGGCCGTCCATGGTGCGCACCCGGAAGTTGTTCAGGCTTGATAAATTTTGACGTTGCTCTTTTGGATACTTGACCATGACCTTGGCATCGCCGTTTGGCCTTGGCAGGCGTTGCACTTCTTCACCGTAATAGGCCTGCCGTACCTGCCTTGAAACATCAGCGAGGGTAATACCTAATTTTTCTGCGCCAGGTTTAAGGTTGAGAATCATCTCTTCAGATTCTCCCCGCTGGCTATCGCGCACGAAGTAGGTCCCCTGATAGTTGGTGAGGTGTTCTCGCAAGGCCAAAGCGGCCTCCCGTAGTTGCTTGGGCTCTCGGTGCTTTAGAAGATAAGTTACGTCGGCATCATTGCCGGTAAGGGAGTAGTTCACTTCAATTTGATCGGCGTCGGGTATCTCGCCAACCAAGTCGCGGAAACGCTCCGCTGCTTCTTTGGCGGACATGTCTCTGACAGTGGGGGAGGCCAGCTTCACAATCGCGATAACACTGTCTCTGCGAGAACGCGTATACCAGCCTTCAATCAATTTACCGCTGCCTTCTCCGCGCTCTGCGCGCTCATCAACCTCGGCGATCAGCTGCAACTCAGCAGCCTGAAGCAGATCAAGAATTTCCAATGCTCGCGAGTAAGGTGTGCCACTGGGTAGAGTAACGTTGATGTATATCTGTTCAGATTCAACTTGTGGCATAAAGTAAAACTTCACCCAGCCACTTGAAAAAATACCGACGGCGAGAATAAAGGCACCGGTAAAGATGCTGGTTGTCAGGTATCGATGGTTCACCGCCCAGTTCAATATGGGCCGGTAAGTCTTCTCGGCGAAGTCAATAATGCTGTGTTCAACTTTCTGTTGTGCCTTGGCGAGCCCACGTAGCTTTTTACGGGGTTCCAGATGGCCAAGGTGAGACGGCAAAATGAAGAAAGCCTCAATCAGGGAGATCGTCAGCGCCACCGTAATTACGATGCTGAGCTGACGCGTCATTTGGGAGGCCTCCCCAGTCACAAACAACCAGGGAGCGAAGGCAATCATTGTGGTGAGTACCGCAAAGATGACCGGGCGGGAAACCGAAAATGCCCCTTCAATCGCTGAACGGGAGCCACCGCCGCTAACATGCGCGTGATGGTGGATACTCTCTCCCACGACGATCGCATCGTCGACCACGATGCCCAGTACCATCAGAAATGCGAAGGACGACATGACGTTCATGGAAACATCATTAACAGGTAGCAACGCAAAGGTGCCGACAAAGGCCACAGAGATACCCACGGTAACCCACAATGCCACTTTGGGTCGTAGGGATAGAATCAATACGAGGAAAACCAGTACCAGGCCGAGCAGCGAAGACTCTGTTATCAAGTCCATGCGCTCGTTGTAGATAGAGGCAGTATCGAACCACATATCCAGTTCTACGCCCTGTGGCAGCGTGGGCTTGGTTTCTTCAATCCACGCCTTCACCGCGTTGCTGGCTTTTACGACCTGCATATTGTCGGTGTTGAGTGCCTGCAATAGCACAGCCGGCTGGCCGTTCATGGTGGCGAGAATCTCGTTTTCCTCGAAGCCGTCAATAACCTTGGCGACATCGCCTACGCGCACGACTGCGCCCTGGGAAGACTGGCGGATAACGATGCGTTCAAAATCAGTTTGTGAGTCGGCCAGGTTGCGCGCTCTTAACTGAACGTCTCCGGTTTCTGTTCTAACCTGTCCGGACGATAAATTGATTGAGTTGGCGCGAATGGCGTTAGCGACTTCTTCGAAGCTTAAGCTGAACCGCCGCATTGCCGCTTCGGAAAGCTCAATGGTGACTTCTTCTTTGCGTGTGCCGAAGAGGTTAATGGTCGAGATGTAAGGCAGGGTTGCCATCTCGTCTTTCAGATCTTCAGCGAGCCGGGTCAACTCTCTCTCGCTGACATCGCCATAGACGACCGCACGTATCATTTCGTCGCGGTTTTGGCGGCGCTGTACTCTGGGAGGCTCAATGTCTCTGGGCAATGAGGTGACAGCGTCTACAGCGCTTTTTACTTCATTGATAAAGTCGTTGATATCAACATTCGGGTAGGTCGTCACGTTGATTTCGGCGACGCCCTCAGAAGAGGTCGAAAAGTAGTTATATACCTGATCGACGTTTTCCAAAGACTGCTCGATGCGAGCCACAATCTGTTCTTCGACTTCCTGTGGGTTAGCGCCGGGCCAGGTAACGGAAATTGCGGCCTGGTTTATCTTGATACTGGGGAAGGCCTCTTTCTCCATGCTTTGCATGCCGAGGAAGCCTGACAGCAAGATGCCGACCATTAGCAGGTTGGCGGCTACAGGGTTGTGGACCCACCACGCGATGATACGCTTCATGTCTTATTGCTCCCCGGTATTCAGCGCTGCAAGTGCCATACCTTGAATGGGATTGCGGATGGCGGACACAACGACCTTTTCGCCGGGCGCAAGTCCCTCGGCGATGACCGCCCGCTTGGGCGAGGCATGGGCTACGTTCACGTTGCGTATTTCGAGCCGACCTTCATCGTTGATGACGTAGACGATGTTGCCTGCGCGCAATGCGTTGCCGGGTATGCTCATGGCAGCGGTCAGGTTTCGCCCTTGTATTTTGGCGTCGACAAAAAGCCCCACTGCGAGCGGCATGCCACTCTTGGATACGGCCTTGCCATAGGGGTCGGCCACTTCAGCCATGGCATATAACATACGGGTATCGGCGTCGACCGATGCATCAAGCCTTACCAGCTTGCCCTGCCACTGGTGCAATTCTCCAGCTACCTGAGCGCTGAACTCTACCGGCAGTCCACCGCCTTGAGGGGCAATGTAGCCAATGGGTAAACCCAGGGAGGCCAGTTGCCGATTATTCAGTGGCAGACGCACTTCAACCAGTTCTGTGCCGAAGACTTTGCCCAGAACGGTTCCTGGCGTAATGAATTGCCCTATGTGAACGCGCGTCTCTGCGACTCGTCCTGCGAAGGGAAGGGTAATGCTGGTGCGCTTCAAATCGAGCCGGGCCTGCTCGAGTCCTGCCTGGGCCGCTTCTCGCATCGCTCGGGCCTGCGCAACCTGAGGCTTCTTCAGGGCCAGGTCAGAAGCGGTTTTGTCATTGCGCAGCTGCTTGCGCGCTACGTCCTGGTCCGCCAGGGCTTGCTGCACGGATAGATCGGCATCGGCCATTCGCGCCTGAGCCTGGCTGAGTGCGAGTCGGTAATCGGTGTCTTCAATTTGAAGTAGGGAAACTCCGGGCTCTATACGACCTCCTTCAACAAACTCAGGGGAGGCGGTGATCACTCTTCCACCGACCTGAGACACCAGGTCGATTTCGGTACGGGAGCGAACTTCACCCTGGGTCATGACTTCAAGCGATGCATCTTCGCGGCCGACCGTCGCCGTATAGACAGAAATGGGCCTCGGGCCTTCGTCATTTTTTTCGGGCTCGGGCCTGGACGCCTGCAATAAAGCAAAGGCACCTGCGGAAGCGGCTATGACTGCGATAGGTGCAATAATTTTGAACAGTTTTTTGCTCATGAATCTTTTTTTTCCTTGCCGCTTTATCCCGTGTATTAGAGACGAATAATCAAACGGGGGCATCACATAGATTGCGCAATAGTAACAATTTTACCGTCACTGGCGCACATTCTGAGATAGACCGACGGTTTTGCGGGACGAACCGTTTATTCAGTGAGGTATCAGGGCAAGGTGCTCTCGGCGGACAACCGAAAGCACGACCGGAGAGCGGCTGAAAATGAGTCGATTCAGGCGGAGATAGAAAGCTCGACAGCTGAGAGGAAAAGGTACCTATGATTCTCCTTTTTCAAGCTCTTTTGCGGTCCAGCGTTCCATGCGCTGCTCCAGAACATCAAGCGGAATAGCGCCCGCGCCTAGCAGTTCGTCATGAAACCGACGAATATCAAAACGGTCACCTAAAGCCGCTTCGGCATTGCCGCGCAATTCGAGAATTTTCAATTGACCAATTTTGTAGGCGAGCGCTTGGCCCGGCCAGCCGATGTAGCGATCAATTTCGTTGATTATGTCAGTTTCGGTTTTACCGGCGTTGGCTTTGAAGTAGTCGATAGCGCGCTGTCTGCTCCAGCCGAAGTAGTGCATTCCTGTATCAACAACCAGGCGCACGGCACGCCACATGTCGTAGGTGAGTTGGCCGTAGCGTGAGTACGGATCTGTGTACAGTCCCATCTGATAGCCCAGGCGCTCAGAGTACAGTCCCCAGCCCTCTACAAAAGCGGTCACAGCGCTGGTGGTGCGAAATTCAGGAAGGCCTTCTAGTTCTTGGGCGAGTGCGATTTGTAAGTGATGCCCCGGAACGGCCTCGTGCACGCTCAGCACTTCCATTTCGTATTTGGGGCGTACTTCCGGACGGTATAGATTGACGTAGTAATAGCCGGCGCGGCTGCCGTTTGCGGCAGGTCTCATGTAATAGGCGGTGGTGGTGTCGGGTGCCAGTTCGTCGGGAATCGCCCGCACCCCATAAGGCATGCGTGGTAATTTTCCGAAGAGGTTTACCAACGTGGGGTCCAACCGTTTGGATACCGCTAAATAGCCTTCAAATAGTGCTTCGGGCGTCTCGTAGTAAAACTGCGGATCCGTCCTGAGGAACTCATTGAAGGCGTGTAAATCACCTTTAAAGCCGACCTCTGCTTTCACTGCTTCCATTTCTTTGAGTATTCGCTTCACCTCAGCAAGACCGATCTGATGAATTTCCTCAGGTGTTTTTTCAGTCGTGGTGAAATCCTGCGCGAGGAACTCATAAATCGCCTTGCCTCCCGGTAGCGTCCCCACGCCCGGCTCTTTGCGCGAAGCTGGAAGATAGGTGTCCCTCAGGTACTGTGCAAATTGATCGTAGGCTGGATAGACAGCTTTGGTGATGACCCGCTGAGCTTCTTTGCGCAAGGCTGCTGCTTCTTGATTCGAAATTGATTCGTGCAGGTTCAAAAAGGGCGCGTAATAGGGGCTTTCCTCTACCGGTGTCGATGTCAGGTTCTGAATCTGGGGAGGTACCCGTTGAATGACATCGTAAGGCTGCACTCGCTGGCGCCTAATGCCTTCATTCAAAAGCTCTGTGTGCTGGTCCAGCAGTGTTGGCAGCCCTGCGAGACGCGATAGCCACATTTTGTAATCTTCGCTGGAGTCAAAGGGAGTGGCTGCCAAAATTTGGTAGGAATGTTGAGGACCGCGGCGCATCTGCAAGGTCATGTAAACAAGCCCTAGCTCATATTTTTTCATGTTATTGCGCAGTACGCGGCTTAGCATGCGGTGATTAAGCTGTGCGTCAGCATCTAACTGTTCGGTATCAATCGCTTCGAGACGCTGCAAAAAGTCTCCCCGCGCTGCATGCCTTGCCTTGAGCGCGTCAAGACTCTGATCCTCCCAGCGGCCATTGGCGCTGCGATCTCCGCGACGCGTCGATTGCTTTGGGTTTTGCTCGAGATACCAGGTCCAGTGATCGTCGATAACCGATTGCATTTCCTGCTCCGCATCTGCCAGAGCGATGACGCTAAAGATACTGATGAATATGAAAGTTACTAATCGCATGTCACTGTTTCCTTGAATTCTTTTAGCTCTCTGGTTGCTAGCTAACGTGAAGGCTTATCGCTTGCTGCCACGCTCCGCCTGCTCCAACCAGAATAGGGTATCAATATAGCTGACGAAGCGGCTGAGGTAATGGGGTGACAAATCGCGCATAGTCTCCAGCGAGCGTGTCGCGAGTCGCTGGGGGTTTAGTGGGCCACATTCCTCGGGTACCTCAGCGAGCGCCTGGGTAACCACTTTGTCGGCGTTCAGTTCAACCATCGCGGAGTGAAAGCGACGCGCTGCCTTGAGTTCTTCTCGGCGCGCCGGCAAGGCGGCCTGCCCCGGTTGTGCTTGTTGCGCGATGTTAACGGCTAAATCCAACTCCTGTTGACGCAGGGCCGCGTCCAATGGAGCGGCTCTAGGGTCATCCTCGCCCTGCCGCAGACCTTCCAATACCTGGTTGAGCTCTCTCAACGCAAGGTTGGTGGTCGATGGGTTCGCCTGGACCGTGCAAGTCGTAGAATACTTTTCACGATACGAGGAGAGGGCAGCTTTGGCTTTCTGCTCAAGAATGTCGCTGACCTTGCCGTCCCTGCTTTTAGCCTTTAATAGCAGGCTTTCAATATAGCGTAGGCGAGCAGGGTCCGCGCTGCCCAGCGTGGTCTTCAATGTGGTCAGCTCTGCTTGCAGCTCAATCAACTGTGATCTCTTCTGTTGAAGTCCGGGGCACTGGCGCCATTTCAACCCTGCGATTCTGCGAGCGGCTGTCGCTGTCGGTATTGGCCACCACGGGATGCTCCGCCCCGAACGCAGCGGCAAATACCAGCGATGGCGGCATGCCTTCTTCTATCAAGGCGCGGGTCACAGTTAGTGCCCGCTGGGCTGACAGCTCCCAATTGTCATTGAAGTTCAGGTTCCCGTCTTGAATAGGCAGGTCATCGGTAAATCCACTGACCATAAGCAATTCGTTCTGCTCTGACAGGTAAAGCTTTAAAGGTGGGACCAGGCTGCTCAGTAGTTGTCGCCCCTCTGCCTGCAGTTGGTCTGAATTGAGCGCGAACAAAACGCTTCCGCTGATACCGATGCGGCCATCGCGCAAGGTGATTCTGCCACTGGCAAGCGGTGCGGCCAGTGCCTCCTCCAGAACCATTCTGCGATCCTGCTCTGCTTCCCTGCGAGTGGTCTCTTGTTGCAGCGATTGCGAAAGCTCAACCTGGTAACCCAGCACCCAGACCAGGATCAGTACGAAAACACCGACCAGGGCTGACATCAGGTCGCCAAAAATAGCCCATACCGGGGTGTCGTCGTTCAGCTCTGATTGCAGTTCTTCCATTAACTCGCCTCGGCGGCGAACAGATCACCGGTTTGCCCGAGCCGGCGCAGCTCTTCGATAATTTCCCGCTGGGACAGCATGCTCTGGTCGATAATCTCTCGGGCCTGAGCGACGTAGTAGCTCATTTGCTCATCGGAGCGTTCGGTAGATTTTTCCATCGACTCTTCGATACGACCGAGATTGTCCACCAGTTGGCTATTGGAGTCGCTGAACAACTGCACCGCGAGGCTGAATGACTCGCCCAGGCTGGCGATATCCGCTGCGCTGCCCGCTGCATTGGCGGTGATGTCAGAGAGTTTGTCCGCTTCGGCGTGCAACTGCTCTCTGAAATTTTCACTCACGCCGGCTAATACTTCGCTGGAGGCGCTCACCAGAGACTGAATGGCCGATTGCTGGTCGGATGCAGACGCCTGGAGTGAAGAGGAAAGTTTGGAGAGGTCTTGCAGGATATGCTGGCGCTCTTCCAACAATTGGTTATCCCGCTCCATGTTATTGCTTATTTCTTCGCGCAGCTTGCCAATCACTTCCGCTGCGGCTTTAGGGGTTTCAGAGGCAGTCGCAATCAGCTCTGTCATCGGTGCCTGCAGTTCGCGGCCAAGTCCTGCCAGTTGCTCAGCAGCGCTACTTTCAAGCGCGCTGAGCTGGGCCGTGGCTGTTTTTTCCAAGGCGCCCAGTTGTTCCGCTGCGGTGCTTTCAAGCTTGCCAATGCTGTCGTGAAGCGAGTGGTTCAATTGGCCCAGTGTTTCAGCGACCGATACTTGCAGCTTATCCAGGCCCTGATTTGCAGAGCTCTGAAGTGTGGCGAGGCTTTCACTGGTGCTGCTTTGGAGGCTTTCGAGCGTCTGTGCAGTGTTGCTTTGGGTGTCAGCAAGCTGACTGGCAGTGTTCTTTTGCAGTGAATCAAGCTGTTCAGCAGTCGCCGTTTGTACTTTGGTGATTTGTTCATTGGCACTGCTGTGTAAAGACGCAAGCTGCTCTGCAGTATTGGTTTGTATTTCCGCAAGGCGTTTGCCAACCTGAGTATCGCGTTTGGCTTCTTCTTCCCTGAGTGCGCTGAGCTCCTGTTTCAAAGAGGCAGTGAGGGTGTCCAGGTCCTTGCTTAACGCACTCGTCATAGTTTGCATGCGCTCGCCTTGCTGCTGTAGCCAATCGGCTTCATTGGCGGCGCGACTCTGCAGCAAGTGCTCGGTGACATCCAACAGCTTTTGCTGGGTGTCAGTTGCTTGCTGGGTCAGCTTCGCCATAGCCTGCTCGACAGCCGGTGCGATACTTTCTCCGGCGAGTTTTCCGCTGGCTGTTAAAGTGTTTTTAAGTGAGCTTTCTACGGAGCTTGCTAACGCTTTGTACTGCTGCTCAGTCGCCTGGTGAAACTGTTGCTGGTTGTCCAGCAGCTGCTTGCTCAGGTGCTGGCCCATGCGTTCCATTTCTCCTGCCATGGCGCTTAACTGACTAGCCACTTCCGGCAAAGCCTGGGCCTGACCCTGCATAGCGATATAGGTCTGTTGGCGGTTGTAGTGCAGGGAGTGGTGTCGCAGCGGTCCAGTGATCGCCCGATCCAGCTCTCGAGTGACGAGCATGCGCTCGCGGCGACTGATCGTAGAATTCAGACCGAGCATAGCGGAGGCGGCGATACCCGCAACCGAGGTGCCAAATGCCAGGCTCAAGCCCTCAATGGGGGCAGCCAGTCCTGCACGGATCGCTTCCAGTTCGGTGGTGCCCTGCAAAGCAGTCACAGCTCCCTGCAATGTGTCGACCATGCCCACAAACGTACCCAGCAAACCCAGCATGACGAGCAATCCGACCAGATAGGGCGTGAAGACAGGGGAGGGAAGCCCGACTTTTTCGCCTTCAATACGCTGGCAGACTGCGTTTTGTAAGGAGGGGTGTAAATTGGCCAGCCAGGTTTGTAGGGAAAACGCTTCGTTGTCAGTCACTTGATCGAGCGTCGTCGCCAAGCTTGCGGTGGCGCTGCGAAACTGAACGAGTTCGAACAGGCCCAGGGCGTATACAAAGCCGATCACCACGGTAACAAGCAGCGCCAGGGGATTAGCGCCGATAAAGCCGCTTCCCATCCACAGAACAGCGGCGGCACCCAGCAGGGCGGCGATACTAAACAACAACCTAGTCTTCATCTTTAATCTCTTCGTTAAGTGCTTCAATCAGGCCGAGTGAGGGCAGTAGGCGAGCCTCAATTTCGGCCAGTAATAATCCCTGGGTCTCCCGGCGATAACGCTCTCGGGTATCTTCCCAGGCCATGTCAGGGTCAGCGCCTTCTTTCACCCGCAATTCCCACTCCTCGTAAAGAAAGCTCAGCCTCTGCGCCAGTAGTCCTGGTATGGCCGATAGATAGCGTCTGGAATGAACCGCCAGAGCATCTGAAAGTGCCGCGTCGATGGCACAGATCCGCGCCAGAGTGGGTGATAGCACCGCAATTGCCTCTCGGGTGCGCAGGTGGAGACCGCGGATTTTGGTGTCTATATCCGCTTGCTGTTGCTGGTAAAACTTGAGGTAGGGCGCGGTCGCTTCGGCAGTTTCCGCCGGAGCCACCTGCTGTCGGGGCCATTTGATTCGAGTGGGCCCTGAGCCCGGTACAAAGCTGCGCATGGCCGCCTGCACGATGGTACTGCGGGCCCTCAGAAACTCGCTGGTAATGCCCTCTCGAAAGGTCTCAGCTTCCTCGCTAATGTCTTCCAGTGTGCGAGCGTGGGCCTCCGACAGGGTGATGGAGTCGGAAAAATCGATTAACTGTCCCAGGCGTTCGGTGAACTGCCGATGAGACACTTGTGTATCGCTGACGGACAAATCGGTTAAAAACCGCACAAGTCGCGAGCTTCCCAGGGAGACCTGGGGAAGGGCTTGGGTCATGAACTACTTATTGGTATTGCGAGGACTGGCTGTGGGCCGTGTCTGGTGCCGCCATTATCCTTGTTGCACAGCAGGTTTCAAGGACAACCGTGCGCCAGCGGGATGAGTATTTATAAGACCATAAAAAACGGGAGCCGAAGCTCCCGTTTTCAGGTCCTGATTTCGATTAGAAATCGTAAATCAGGCGAGTATAGATGAACTGACCGTTAAAGCCACCGGGAGACCACTGGCTGTACTGGTTACCCACGCCTGCGGCCGCATTGCGGTTTTCGTCGGGAGTTTCGTCAGTCAGGTTGTTGGCACCAACAATCAGGGATACGCCCATATCGAAGGTGTAGCCTACCTCAGCATCAAGGACGCCATAGCCGTCGTAAGTTTCAACGTCTTCTGAATCAAACCAGTCGTCGAAGTAGCTGTAGCGCGCCATAAAGCGCCAGTTTTCCATGGTGTGAGAAGCGGACAGGTTCCAACGAGTTTCGGGAAGAGCTTCCTCTAACTCCTTAACACGGGTGGCATCAATGATGCTTGGATCCGCCTTGGTGACATCAGTATTGGTTTGGTTGTACGCCAGGTTGAAGTCGGTAACACCCACGCTGGAATCCAGGCTGTAGGTAGCAACTACATCAATACCGTCGGTCTCAGTCTCAATACCATTGGTGAAGAAGCGGAAAGTTGACAGGCTGTTAGCGCCCGCAACACCAGCTTCAATCAATGCTTCGATTTCTTCTTCGGTCAGAACGAAGTTCTGGGATACACCCAAACGATCGGTCAGCTCGATGTTGAAGTAATCGATAGTCACGCTGAAGTCACCGAACTGGACGATACCACCAAACGTGTAGTTGGTAGACTCTTCAGGGTCCAGTGCTTTACCGCCGCGAAGTGCTGCAACTTCTGTGTTCGAAGGAATCGTACCGTTGTTTTCCAGATCGCCTGTCGCCAGGTTGAATTCAGTCGATACGTTATACGCATTAGACTGACCCGGAGTAGGGGCGCGGAAACCGGTGCTGTAGGTAGCGCGCAGACCCAGCCAATCAACCGCCTGGAAGTGCGTGGCGATCTTGTAATTGGTGGTAGTACCAAAGTCGTCGAAGTCTTCCCAACGAACCGCGGCTGCCAGCAACCAGTTATCGGTCACATCAGCTTCCAGGTCGATATAGGTCGCGATGTTAGAACGGCTCCATTCACCCTGGGCCAGTGGACCAAAGCCTGGGAAACCGTTAGAAGCAGCAGAGAAACCCTGATCAGCCAAAGGCCCTACAGTGTAAGAAGCCTCGTCACCGATACCAATTTCAAACTCTTCATCACGCCATTCGAAACCACCGGCGATGTTCAGGTCAGATGCCAAACCGATATCGATCGGGTAAGACAGGTCCAGGTTGAAGTTTTTCTCGAACTGAGAATACATACCGGGGTCGAATGAGTTAGGTGAAGCAGAACCCAAAGACGCGTTCACGGTGTTGTTAATGAAGAAATCAGCTTCGTTGTAGCCAACGCCACCGCTAACATCCCATGCCAGACCGCCGTCTAAAGTACCGCGGGCACCAGCAATGAAAGAGTAGTCTTCTGTTTCAGCGCCAAAGCTGGGCGTGAAACCACCGGGGTAGTCTTCGTTGAACACATAACAGTTGGGATCAGCAATGACTGCAGCCAGTCCGGCCTCGTCGCCTACTGCCAGGTTAGTGGGGCAATTGCCTGACATATCGCCAGTTTCATCACCAACGAGACGGGTCTCGCCGCCATCTGGGCTGAATACGCCGCCGCGAGTATCAGGGTTACGGAAGTAGAAACCGCCCTCGACTTCTTTGGAAGCATAGTTACCAAAGGTGTAGAACTCTGAAGAATCGGTCAGCGCCAAACCTAAATTGAAGAAGGTCTTCAGGTCTTCACGAACTTCAGGGTTACCCCAGATCTGTGCGGGGTTCGCAACGTTTGTGTTGCCGCCAGCGATGAGGCCAGCCGCGTCGTCACGCTGTACGCTGCGGTTAGTGGGGTCTGATTCGCCGTATTCGGCGCTCAGGTTAACAAAGCCCCGATCGGTGAAAGGCAGGCCAATGTTACCGGCGACTGAGTAAAGGGCTTCGCCTTCTTCAGAGTACTCGCCGTACTTGGCTTCGATAGATCCACCCTCGTCGTAATCCTTGAGGATGAAGTTAACAACGCCGGCAATGGCGTCAGAGCCGTACTGTGCCGCAGCACCGTCACGCAGCACTTCTACCTGCTTTACAGCAACGGAAGGAATGACAGAGATGTCTGGACCCTGTGCGCCGTCGTTTACGCCATTACCCAGCCAGGATATGACGGATGCACGGTGGCGACGCTTATTGTTAACCAGAACCAGCGTGTGGTCGGATGCCAGGCCACGCATGTTTGCGGGACGGATAACCGTTGCCGCGTCACTGATAGGCTGGCTGTTAACGTTGTAAGAGGGTACCGAGTTGCGCAGCAGTTCGGTCATGTCGCTGGCGCCCTGGTTGCGGAACTCGTCGCCCCCGATAACGTCAATAGGTGCAGCGGAATCGAAAACTGATCTTGGTTGAGCCCGGGAACCGGTGACAACAACTTCTTCGAGTTGATCTGCCCCGTCCTGTGCGTGGGTGAGCTGGCTATAGCCTGCGGTGAAGGCTACCTGAGCGGAAACCGCCAGGGCCATTAGTTTTGGGCTGAATTTTCTATTCATAGCACCTTTCCAATTAAAATTTTTGTGATGTGATATCCCTGCTTTTATCCCTACTAATAAGATTCAAGCCTGAGTCGTACCCATACTAAGGGCACAATGACTAACTTATGCTGCCAGTCGACTCAGGTGAAAGCATTATCGTGGTATTATTTCCGTTTTATTTATTACGAAAAAATGGAAGCAAGCGAAAAATAATGAACAAAATCAAAGCATTGGGCCTTGTTGTCGTCATTCTTTTGGTGGGTGTCTATGTGTTCAGGGACACGCTCAAACAATCGATTTATGGTGAAGTGACCAAAAACATGTTTGTGGCTGTCGACAATGATGCCTTTAACCCCGGGCCCACCATAGGCTCTGACTTCCCTGGCGTGAATGCCTCCTGGAAGGGTCGCCAATTGCAGCGAATTGAAGAGTTTGCAGGGCCCAACGGCACCATGTTCGTAGCGACGCGCTCGGCGGACTGGTGTCCCTATTGTATGAAACAAATGATTCAACTGCAGGAGCACAAGGCCGCGTACGATCGCGCTGGGATCAGCATTGTCGCCATGACTTATGACGATCCCGCATTGCAGCAGGCCTTTGTGGACCAATGGGGGATCGAATACCCCTTGCTACATGATGTCGATACGCTCAGCTTTAAAACGCTGGGCATTCTCAATGGTTCTTACGAGCCTGGAGATCAGGCTTATGGCATACCTCACCCTGGCAACATCATTATCGACCCCGATGGAAAAATAGTAGGCAAGTTATTCCTGGAGGCCTACAGCGTGCGAGTTGATGCGCTCTCAGCGCTGGCCTATGCAAAAGAAGCGTTGGGGCTGAGCGCCGACTAACGCTGGCGCTTTTCGTCGACTTGGCCTTTCTTTAAGGAAGCGCCTGCCTCCTTGAGCGGAACATTGATCAGGGTCAAGTCACTTTTTCCTGTCTAGGAGCACTATTGCGCTACCTTGTGCCCTGACAGGAAACAATAAAAACATGGTACTGAATAAAATTTTTGTCATTGTCGATCCTACCGTCGACGATCAGCCCGCCTTTGAAAGAGCCCTGCAATCAGCGCAAATGACCGGAACCCGTCTGCATTTGTACGCCTGTTTACCTGAATCTGAGCCCGGTGAGACGACAGAGGAGGCCGGCAGGCAGATGGCCGCGCTGCTGGAATCGAAGCTCAAACGCTGCGAGGACGCGGGCGTTGAGGCGGTGCAGGAAGTGGAGTGGGGTAATGACTGGAGTCAGCAGGCTGTGCGTGCGGCCGCTCGAAGTTCGGCATCGATGGTGTTCAAAAATTCCTTCGAACACAGTGATGTTCAGCGCGATATGCGTCCCACGTCGGATTTTACCCTGCTGCGACTTTCACCTTGTCCGGTCCTACTGGTCAAAAATATCAGGGATTGGGGGCATCGCAGGGTATTGGCGGCAATCAACACTGAGTCGACCGACGAGGCACATATAAAGCTCAATCACCTAATCATTAGCTTCGCCCAGAACTTTACCGAGGCCTATGGCTCAGACGCACACTTTGTGAATGCCTATCACGACAGCAATCATCCGCCCGACGAGGCTGAGCTTTCGGCGACTTGTGGTGCGCCACCCGAACACGTGCATGCGATCAAGGGCCCAGCGGCCCCAGTGATCAGCGAGCTCGCCGAAACAATCGAGGCAGACCTGATTATCATCGGCACAGTGGGGCGTTCTGGTATTAAAGGACAGGTGGTGGGCAATACTTCCGAAAAAGTGCTCGATCACACCGGGGCTGATGTATTGGTGGTGAACTGACCTAGCTCACCAAGCCTTATTGCTCCGTCTCCCGGTAGGAATCGATCGCTGGGCAAGCGCAGAACAGATTGCGGTCGCCGTAGACGTTATCAACCCGGTTAACCGGCGCCCAGTATTTGTAACGGCGCAGCGATGCCACGGGATACGCAGCCAGTTCCCGTGAGTAGGGGTGTTCCCACTCTGAGGCGGCGACGTCTTCCAAGGTATGCGGGGCATTGATCAAGGGATTATCCGCTTCATCTAACTTGCCCGCTTGCACGGCCTCGATTTCTTGCTTGATCGCAATCAGTGCATCGCAAAAACGGTCCAGCTCAAACAGCGATTCAGATTCAGTGGGCTCTACCATCAGTGTCCCCGCCACCGGAAAACTCATGGTCGGCGCATGAAAGCCGTAATCGATCAGGCGCTTGGCAATATCCTCTTCGCTGATACCCGATGACTCCTTGAGAGGGCGGATATCAACAATGCATTCGTGAGCCACGTTGCCGGTGCGGCCGGTATAGAGAATAGGATAGTGATCTTTCAATCGGTGGGCGATGTAGTTCGCGCTGAGAATAGCCACCTTGGTTGCCTCGACAAGCCCTTCCCGACCCATGAGTGCGATATACGCCCAGGAGATGGGCAGTATAGAAGCGCTCCCAAAAGGAGCAGCAGACACCACGTCGTTGTTTTCATCGACGCCGGGTACAGGAGACACCGGGTGACTGGGTAAAAAGGGCTGCAGGTGAGCGCCAACACCAATAGGTCCCATGCCTGGTCCGCCACCGCCATGGGGGATGCAGAAGGTTTTGTGCAGGTTGAGGTGGGATACGTCAGCGCCGAATTTCCCGGGAGCTGCGATGCCCACCAGGGCGTTAAGGTTGGCACCATCCACATAAACCTGGCCACCGTGCTGGTGAACGATCTCACACAGTTCGATGATGGACTCTTCGAAGACACCATGAGTAGAAGGGTAGGTGACCATAATACTGGCAAGGTCGTCAGTGTGGCGCTCTGCTTTTGCTTTCAGATCGCTCATGTCGATGTTGCCTTGCTCATCGCATTCAACGATCACGACCTTCATGCCTGCAAGGGCGGCAGACGCGGGGTTGGTGCCGTGGGCCGAAGAGGGAATCAGGCAGACGTTACGTTGATGATCCCCGCGGCTCTGGTGGTAGCGCATGATCGCCAGAAGGCCGGCGTATTCCCCTTGAGCACCAGAGTTAGGCTGCATGGAAATAGCGTCGTAGCCTGTCGCTTCCAGGAGCATGTGATCAAGCTCTTTTAGCATGGCCTGATAGCCCTGGGTTTGTTCCGCTGGCGCAAAGGGGTGCAAGCCGGCAAATTCCGGCCAGGTAACAGGCAACATCTCCGTGGTGGCATTGAGCTTCATGGTGCAGCTGCCCAGAGGGATCATCGCGCGATTGAGAGCAATATCCTTATCTTCCAGATAGCGCATGTAGCGCAGCATTTCGGTCTCGGAGTGATAATCATTGAACAACGGATGCTGCAGATAATCCATTTCACGCTGCAGTGTTTCGGGGATTCCCGACTCGCCCTCGGTTGCTGTATCCAATGCATCAACGTTGGGTACGTTTTCCTGGCCACTAAAAATTCGCCAGAGAGCGTCCACGTCTGAGGCAGCTGTGGTTTCGTCCAGGGAGACACCGAGACGGCCTTGCGGCAGTGGCCGCAAATTCACGCCTGCAGCCAGGGCGCGGTCGATGATGTTTTGCTGCTCATCGCCGACAGCGAAAGTCACGGTGTCGAAAAATTGCTCGCTCTCGGTGTCGAAGTTCAGTTCCTTCATACCCGCGACAAAAATTGCGGTGAGTCTGTGAACGCGCTCGGCAATACGACGCAGGCCCTCGGGGCCGTGATACATCGCGTAAAACGTTGCCATGATCGCAAGCAGTGCCTGAGCAGTACAGATGTTACTGGTGGCCTTCTCTCTGCGGATATGCTGTTCACGGGTCTGCATGGCCATGCGTAGCGCCTGATTTCCGCGGCGGTCAATGGACACGCCGATAATCCGACCCGGGGTAGAACGCTTGTAGCTTTCGCGAGTCGCAAAAAATGCAGCATGGGGCCCGCCAAAGCCCATGGGCACGCCGAAGCGCTGGGAGTTGCCGACGACGACATCCGCACCCTGCTCGCCGGGGGATTTGACCATCAACAGCGCCATAATGTCAGCGGCCACAGTGACCAGAGTCTTGGCTGCGTGCGCCTGTTCAATCAATGGAGCGATATCGATCAGGCGACCATGAGTGCCCGGGTATTGCAGTAGCGTGCCGAACGCCTCCGTGGTGCCTAACAATTCCTCAGGCTTGCCAACGATGATCTCGATATCCAACACTTCAGCACGGGTCTTGACCACGGCGATGGTTTGAGGATGACAGTCTTCGGCGACGATAAATACGTTGCTACGGTTTTTCTTGTTCACCCGTTGCAGCAGTGTCATGGCCTCTGCCGCAGCAGTACCTTCATCGAGCATGGACGCATTGGCCAGTTCCATGCCAGTGAGATCCATCACCATTTGTTGATAGCTCAGCAGTGCCTCGAGTCGGCCTTGCGATATCTCAGGCTGATAGGGCGTGTAGGCGGTGTACCAGCCGGGGTTTTCCAACACGTTACGCTGGATAACGGGGGGGGTGAATGTGTCGTGATACCCAGTGCCAATGTACGATTTGTTGACAATGTTTTGCTGCGCCAGCGATTTGAGCTTATCGATGACCGCTTGCTCGGTTTGTGCCTCTGGAAGATTCATGGGGGCCTGACGACGAATAGTGGCTGGCACGGTGTCATCGATAAGCGCGTCTAGGGTGTCATAGCCCAGTACCTGAGCCATCTCCTGCTGTTGTTTGACAGTAGGTCCGATATGGCGTTGGATGAAGTCCGAATGGTTTTCCAGCTCAAACAGGGACGGGCGGCTCATAGTGGCTCCGGGTGCAACAAAGTCTGGTGAACGAGGGTGTTCGCGAAGGCCGCGATATTACCAGCAGCACCGGGCCTGGGCAATAAATCCGGGTGATAAATGATCAGTACAAAACAGGGTAATCATTGTGTCGCAAAAGCTCGCCCTTAAAGATTTGCTGGTTGATATACGGTCCTGCGATTTTTGTGAGCCGAATTTGCCCCTGGGGCCAAACCCTGTGGTTCGGGCTAGTGCCAGTGCCCGGCTGCTGATCATTGGTCAGGCACCCGGTTCAAAGGTTCATGCCACCGGTATTCCCTTCAATGACCCCAGCGGTGATCGTTTGCGGCGTTGGCTGGGCGTGGACAAAAGCATCTTCTACGACGAGTCCCGTCTGGCCATTGTGCCTATGGGTTTTTGTTACCCGGGCAAGGGGAACTCCGGCGACCTGCCGCCCAGGCCAGAGTGCGCTAAAAAATGGCATGAGACGCTTCTAGATCAAATGCCGAGTGTGGAATTGACGCTGTTGGTAGGCAGTTACGCCCAAAATTATTACCTGGGCAAGAGCAAGGAAACCCTGACCCAACGGGTGAGTCGCTGGCGAGATTTTTACCCTAGCTATATACCCACGCCACACCCCTCACCGCGCAATGCCCTGTGGTTAAAGCGTAATCCCTGGTTTGAGGAAGAGGTGGTGCCTGAAATTCAATCTAGAGTGAAGACACTTGTCTAGCGCTTGTTAGCGCGTTGATCATTGCTGCTGCAACGATGCTCTGTAGTCTTTCATACCCTGCCAGGCCAACCCGGCCGCCAATGGGCACACGATCACCGGCAGCAGCGCCAATGCATACTTGAGTGCCTGGTCATCTGCGAAGACGAAATCGGTGATGAGTGCCACCGCGCTGGGCCCAAAGGCGAGGCCAAAAAGGTTGGTGGAGAACAACATGATTGCCGAAACCTGGGCGCGCATATTCGGCGGCGTGATGAGCTGAACGCCAGCTATACCAACACCAAAATACGCGTTAAGAAAAAACACGATAGGGGCGGCAGCAATCAGGGCCACAGCAGGGGATGCCGACATCGGACCGAGAGTCGCGGGCACCAGCCACAGCAAAGCACAACCCATAATGACCCGCATGGGCGCGTCGGTGAATCCGCGATCGGTCAGGGGCTTTACACTCCAGCCACCGGCCAGCGTTCCCAGGCTCCCGGCGATGATAAACAGCATCCCAAACTGCCCCCCCACGACAGCTCTGTCGGCATTGAAGGTGCGTATCATAAACTCCGGGAACCAGGCCATGGTGCCGTAGCCTAGAATCGCCAGCATGGACATCGAGCCAATAAGACCAAGGTAGGCTCGCCAGTGATCACGCAGCTGCTGGGCGACCTCATTGATTGATGGATTTGAAGCGTCGGCGTCTACGGTATCGTTGCGGGTATGTGGCCGTGCGGGCTCTTTCATCAGCGATAGCAAGCCGGCGACAAGGACCCCTGGTAACCCAACAACGATGAAGGTGACTTGCCATGCCTCTATAGAGCCAATGAGGGGCAAAGAGGCGCCGCCTGTAGCCTCGAAATACTGGTAGACGGCCCCGCCAATGATGTAAGCCAGTCCGCCCCCCAGCGTAATACCCAGGGTGTACACCGCCATGGCGCGTGGCAGTTTTTCCGGCGTGAACAGATCTGCCAATAGGGAATAGGCGGGCGGAGAAAGCGCTGCTTCGCCCACGCCTACCCCAATGCGGGCCAGAAACAAACCTGCGAAGCTTTTGGTGACGCCACAAAGGCAAGTCATGATGCTCCAGAGCAGAACACCGATGGTAATAATCCATTTGCGGCTATGCCGGTCGGCAATACGCGCGATCGGCAGGCCCAGCACAATATAGAACATGGAGAAGGCAAAACCGTGAAGCAGGCTGTACTGGAAGTCGCTGATCTCAAACTGTGCCCGGATAGGCCCGATCAGCACTGCCATGACGTTGCGATCAATGAACGAAAGAATGTAGGCCAGCAGCAATACAAACAGCGCATAGTTGGCCTGACGAGACTGACTATGGGTACTCAATGCTCACCACATAATAGATCTGCTCGCCGGATGGGCTCTGAACAACGATTTCGTCATCTATCCCTTTGCCCAGCATGGATCGAGCCATGGGCGAATCCATGCTCAGTTTTCCCGCCTTGAGTTCAAATTCATCGGGTCCAACGATGCGCCAGCGCTGCTCTTCTCCGTCTTCGGTTTCGAGCGTCACCCAGGCACCAAAACGAATCCTGCTGGTATCGTCCGGTGGTCGCACTACGACTTCCAGTTCGTCCAATCGCTTGTTTAGAAACCTGACGCGAGAATCTATTTCGCGCAGTCGACGCTTGCCGTAGATGTAGTCGCCATTTTCCGAACGGTCGCCGTTTTTCGCGGCTTCGTGAACCGTATGAGTTACCTGCGGGCGCTCCACTTTCCACAGCTGGTGGAGCTCTGCGCGCAAGGTTTCTTCGCCTTCTGGCGTAATGTATGTTGAGCCGCGTCGGCGCGGTGGTCTGTACCTTCCCATGACCACAGTTTACCGAATTAATGCGCAAATTCGATCCCTGTCGGAAAGCAGGCTCACCTTTAATTAGCGCGGCAGGTGATTGTAGGCAAGGCCCTAGCGGGTGATAATTCAGGGCCGATAGAGGACAAGCCCGTGATCTTGTTCGACCCTAACGTATCACTACTCCATTGGAGAGTTATGAAAAGACTGACAGCCATACTATGCCTTACAGCCTGCAGCCAGGGGGTGCTTGCCCAGTGTCCTGACCTTGAAGGCCAGTTGATTCAGGGCGGCTTGATTTGGGGGAGTGTGCCGGCCGGTAGCTCGGTGAGCCTGAATGGCTCCGCACTGGACGTGCTGGATAATGGTACGTTCTTCGGGGGGTTTGGTCGCGATGCGTCTGCCACCGCGACGCTAATGATCGAAGGACCCGAACCCTGCAACCAGACCCTGAAGATTCAATCGCGAAAATACCGTATTTCACGGGTCGAAGGGGTGCCCCAACAGACGGTGACCCCGTCTGATGAGCATCTTGAAAGGATTCGTCGTGAGAGGGCGATCGTGGGAGCTGCCAAGAGTCAACGACTGCAGCGACCGGATCTTCTGAACAGTGCGCTTGCGGGCTTCGAGTGGCCCACTACCGGGCGTATTTCAGGTGTTTATGGTAGTCAGCGTGTTTACAACGGCACGCCTAAAAACCCGCATTATGGTGTCGATGTGGCGGTGCCTACCGGAACTCCGGTTCACGCGCCCACGGCGGGCGTCATTACCT
>JBDWQQ010000094.1:0-6953 GCA_039986455.1 Halioglobus sp. | reverse complement strand
CAAAAGCATTGGCTCAAAGCCAATCCGTAATTCTTATGTCACTTGCTTCTTACGCCTATTATAGTCCGTAGGCTCGAGATGCAAGGTCTCGCATAATTTCTTCCGAGCCGCCGCCAATGGCATTGACACGAACTTCACGATAAATGCGTTCAACGCGATTGCCTCTCATGTAGCCAATGCCACCGAGGATCTGCATGGCCTCCCTGGCACAATACTCCATGGTCTGGCTGCATTGGACCTTCAGCATGGCAATGTCCCCAAAATCAGCGGTGCCGTTAGCCACCTGGCGAGTGCAGTGCTGGATGTAGGTTTGGCAGACATTAATGCGTTGCTTCATTTCTACAATTTTATGCCGAATAACCTGATGATCTGCTAAGCGTTTACCGAACGTTTTTCTTTCCTGTGCCCAGTTCACGGCATCTTCAAGGCATACCCTTGCGAACGCCTCCATCATGACCGCCATAGCCAAACGTTCACCGTTAAAGTTATTGGCAATCACGAGAAAACCATGGCCTTCTTCGCCCAGTAAATTTTCAGCGGGTACTCTCACGTTGTCGAAATAGAGCGTGGCAGTGTCACTGCACCACCAGCCCTGTTTTTTATCCAGGGGGGTACGACTCACGCCCTCCAGCTCCAATGGGATAACGAGTACCGATACGCCACCGGCACCCTCGCCTCCCGTGCGGACACCCGTTGTTGCCCAATGCGAGCCCATGCCCCCAGAGATAAAGGTTTTACTGCCGTTAACGATATAGTGGTCGCCGTCGCGAATCGCAGTGGTTTGCAGGTTGGCAACGTCAGAGCCGCCAGAGGGCTCTGTAATCGCCAGACAGATCCGTTTCTGCCCCGATAGCACCGACGGAATAATGGTCGATTTGAGTGCCTCACTACCAAAGGCGACTACAGGCGGCATGCCAATGCCGTGTGAAAGCAATGTGCTAGGCAGCCCGCCGAGACTGGTGCGTGATAACTCCTCGCTGAGAATGTTCTGATGATGTATATCAATACCGGCTTCGGTGCCGCCGTATTGCTCCGGGTAACCGAGACCAAGCATCCCGAATTCTGCAGCCTTGCCCCAGAGCTCATCAGGCAAAAAACCCTGCTCATCCCATTCATCAACGTGGGGCACAATCTCTCGGTCGATAAAACGCCTCAGCTGATCACGCCATACTTCATGCTCGTCGGTCAGATCGGGATTTGGTAATCTTGCAGAATCAAAGCTCAATGACATGGGCAGCTCCATAGATCGCTAATTTGACAAGCACTATACTGGCATTCACGGCACACTTTTATAGCTCCACCAATCAATTTTTGTAGCTGAAAGACAATCATGGAAATATCGACAGTCCCCATGCACTACGTCAATGCATTGATGCCGTCTGCACGCAGACACGGTCTCGATGGACGTCAAATGCTCGAGCGCCTGGGTATCGACCCTGATCTACTGAATGTTGAGCAGGCCCGCGTACCCAGCAGCCAGTATCGGCTGCTGACACAGTATTTGGCTGACGAACTACAAGACGAAAACTGCGGCATGTTGGCACAGCGGTCCAAAATTGGCACATTCGCCATGATGTGCCATGCGTGTATTTCCTGCCCGACACTGGGCGAATTTCTGCAGCGCAGCGCTGAATTCACAGCCTTGGTTAACGACTGTCTGACGCTGGAGCTTCATCGTGACGGTGAGGCAGCTGGCTACAGCATTAGGGCAGAGCCTGGTACGACAGACGAAGACGAAGTCATCATCATGATCTTGCTCGCCATCACCCACAGGCTCGCCAATTGGGCGATAGGACAGACCATCGCCCTGGATAGTGTGGGTATTACGCGCCAGCGCCCCGGATACGCCCACGAGTACAACTTTTTGTTTATGGCGCCCATCCAATTTGAGAGTAAGCACAATGCTCTGCGCTTTGCGTCGCGCTATCTGGATGCTCCCATTGTCCAAAGCGAGCAGGAGCTCAATCGCTTTTTGTCCGGCCCAGCCATGTACTTAATGACCAGTCCAGACGACGACAAAAGCCTGGTCTCAAAAATAAGGACGATGATTAAAGGCGATGTGGCCGGACTCTTTCCTGAGTTTAGTGTTATCGCAAGTCAGCTGAACCTGACTACCGCCACGCTGCGGCGCAAGTTGCGGGCCGAAGGAAGCTCCTATCAGCAGCTAAAAGATGATATTCGTCGCGACACGGCTATTCATCAGCTTGGCCGCGGGCAGCTCACCATGGATCAAGTGGCCCAGAGTGTCGGCTTTTCCGAACCAACATCGTTTTTTCGCGCCTTCAAGCGTTGGACGGGCGTAACACCACGAGCCTACTTATCAGAGAAATCAGTCGCCAAAAGCGGTTAGCTCGCCCCTAGCTAGCCGCTGGTTTCTTTGCTGCAGATTTTTGCTGGAAGCTAGCCAATCTTTCCGCCATGTCATTGCACGCCCCGGGGCTGTTTGTGTACTCGTGGTCCAGACCTTCGTGAATGCGCAAGCCGTCAGTAGCTTCGATAATGCGCTTGCACACCTGGTGGCTATGCGATGAATTTTCAGAGAGTTTGCGGGCGTACTCCGCGGTTTCATCAGCAAGGCTTCCCGTTGCGAAGACCCTGTCCACCAAGCCAATTTGTAAAGCTTCGTCGGCGGCCACCAGTCGACTGCTGAACATCATGTCCTTGGTTCTTGCCGCCCCAATGCGCCTGGGTAAACGTTGTGTCATCCCCCAAATGGGACTGAGCCCCCATTTACTGTGGGTATCAGCCAATTGGGTTTCGGTATCTACGAAAATCAGATCTGCGGCAAGGGCCAGCTCCAGTGCCCCTGTAAAGCAGTAGCCATGCACCTGAGCAATGACGGGTTGAGGTAAGGACGCCAGCGCCTCAAGAACAGAGGCTTCAAAATCGGCATGCTGTGCTTCTTCGCCCGAACCAATGTCATTGAGATCGTGACCGGCAGAAAACGCTTTGCCGCTGCCACTGAGGATAACGCAGCCCACGTTCTCGCCCATTGCTGCAATAGTTTCAATGGCCGTCATCAGCTCTGTGAAAACTGCATGATTCAATGCGTTCAAGACTTTCGGTCGATTGAGCGTTAGCGTGCAAACCCGGTCTTTACATTCCATCAGAATTGTTTCGTTCATTTGCGCTCTCGAGGTTCGGGTGGGTGATGTGTGTGGTGGAGATGGGCAGAATACTACGACGCAGATACCCGTCCAATTACTTCAGCGTGCAAGATTCATAGCTCGATGTTGCAGAGAACTTACTCTAGTTAACAAAATTACAGTCTCCGGCAATCAAATTTGTGGCAATACAGTGAGCGCAGTGGATTTTTGCGAGTTTGAGCTTTATGGTTTCGCCCTGAAAAATTAATCAATCGGCTTTTGCAACGACCTTAGCTGCATGCCTTTTAAATGAGTGCCTTTAAATGAGTGACTTTGATAACACCCCCATTATCGTTGGCGTGGGACAGCAAACCTGGCGAGAGCCTGACGCAAGTAGAACACCCATCGATGCGATTACCGAAGTTTCCGCGTTGGCGCTGACAGACGCCGGCTCAGGCGGCGTGAAAGAGGCGATTGACGCTGTCGCAACGGTGCGATTTGTTGCCGATACCGACCCCGGTACCGGCGCCCTGTTCCCACGAAACCCCGGGAAGCACGCTGCCCAGCGGCTCGGCATCTCCAACGCCACTTTTTATCAGGGCGTGATAGGCGGCAACACCCCGCAGTATCTCGTGAATCACTTCGCCGACAAGTTAGTGAAGGGCGAGCACAGTGCCGTTCTTATCTCCGGCGCAGAATTACTGGCCACAATGTTTTCAGCGTTTAAAACGGGCGGCGATATATCGGCTTGGGCAGGCGAGCAGGAACCCGAACCCACAACGTTGGGTGTTGAGCGAGACGGGCTCAATGATACCGAGAAGCAATATAGTCTTTACGAGCCCATCAATACCTACCCTCTGTTCGAGAGCAGCCTAAGGAGACACCTCGGTCGCTCCCATGAGGAGCACCAAGCGATACTCGCCGAACTTTGCAGTGGGATGAGTCGAGTGGCCGCT
This sequence comes from Halioglobus sp., assembly GCA_039986455.1. Lineage (GTDB taxonomy): Bacteria > Pseudomonadota > Gammaproteobacteria > Pseudomonadales > Halieaceae > Halioglobus. The sequence goes on along the minus strand of JBDWQQ010000094.1, from coordinate 2,911 downwards.
GAAAATCCAGTCGCCTGGTCCCCCAAAGCGTTAACGGCTCAAGAGATAAGCACGGTCAGCGAAAAGAATCGCTATATCGGCTATCCGTACACCAAAGCAATGAACCCGGTACTGGCTGTCGATATGGGGGCAGCTGTAGTCATGACCACGGTGGGTAAGGCGCGAGAACTAGGTATCGATCCCCGTCAATGGATTTATGTGCGCGGGGGCATAGATGTAAACGATACCTGGCATATCAGTGAACGGCCCTGTCTGCACGAGTCCCCTGCAATTCGCCTGGCCTGGCGCCGTCTTTGCGATGAGACCGGCATAGACCTAGACACCGTGACTGATTTTGATATTTACAGTTGCTTCCCCAGTGCCGTGGAAGTCGCTTGTAATGAAATTGGACTATCAATCAGCGACCCCCGGGGAGTAACAGTCACTGGAGGTCTACCGTATATGGGCGGCCCCGGTAACAATTACTCCCTGCACGCGATTGCAGCAATGACTGCGCGCCTGCGAGAGCGCGGTAATGGACACGGCCTGGTGACCGCGAACGGGCTTTACCTCACCAAGCACTCGCTGGGTCTTTATTCAACTGAGCCCTCGGGTACCGAATGGAAGGCCTTGGACTCTGGCGTCCTGCAGCAACAGGTTGATAACTTGCCAACACTGTCGATTGCCACCGACCCGGTTGGCGCCGCGACCGCTGAGGCGTTCACCGTCAGTTTTGATCGCAACGGCCCCAAACAAGGGATTGTGATTGCTAAAAACGATGCGGGTGACCGAATTCTCGCCTACACACCGTCCGATGCGGAGATCTTAAAGCAACTCCTCGATGAGGATGTGGCCGGCCGCGCAGGACAGGTTTCAGTCGTGGAAGGCGTTAATATATTCAAGTTGCAGTAAACGCTGCGCTTCATTGCGGTAAGCCAGGTTGAGCGTATGGCAGTGCGCTGCCGTACCTAAATCCACCCTTCAATTGCTGCTCTTACCTAATCCACGTTTTGCCCTGTTTTTATTTGTTTTCTCATTTGACCACTCGCGACAGCGCGTCTATACCATCTGTACTTTAAAACGTTGGGCGGTTGGGAAAAATGGATTTGAAAGGCGCTTTACCATCTACAAAAACAATACTGGGCGTGAGTACCATGCTGGCGCTCAGTTCTCCCGTCAGTTCAAACAGCGATGACATTATTCTGCAGCGTTTATCTGCTCTGGAGCAAAACCAGCTTCGCCTGGAGGACCAGCTGGCTGATCGTGAAGCCCGTATCCGCGAGCTGGAGCAGCGCTTGGGCATTGATTCCGGGGCCGAGCAACTACAGACCTTGGCGGTAACGCCTCAAAGTACACCCGAGGCTGTCGCCCACTCCTCAGCTATGCCCATCGCGTCAAAATCCGATGCACCGGAGGGCTTTGGCAAATTCAATGGAGGTGGTCGCGGATACCAACTGGCAGACACACCCTACGGCAGCCTCAATTTTGGCGCGTGGGCTTACGTACGATATCTGAATCAGGAAGGGCTGGAGGATTCCTACACGGACAGTTTTGGTCGTGATTTCGACGTCGATATCCGAAACGACTTTCAGGTAAACAAGGTTAACCTGACCTTCAACGGCTGGGTCTATGACCCCGACTTTCGTTGGCTGTTGTACACCTGGACATCAAACACCAGCCAGGGTGAAAGCGCACAGGTCGTGGTGGCCGGTAACTTGAAGTATCGCTTCAATGACGCGGTAGACGTCGGTTTTGGTATTGATCCCCTCCCCGGCACTCGCTCCACGACAGGCACCTTCCCCTATTGGCTCAAGGTTGATCATCGTACGCTGGCGGATGACTACTTTAGGCCTAGTTATACCACCGGTATTTGGAGTGCGGGTGAGTTAGGGGACGAGTTCCGTTACAAGGTCATGCTGGGCAATAATTTGTCACAGCTGGGTGTTAATGCCTCTAGACTGGGCGAAGACCTCGATACATTTTCCGCTCGACTGGACTGGCTACCAACGACGGGCGAGTTTGGGCCTGCTAACGGACTCGACGATTTCCAGGTTCACAGCGAGCTAGCCACCCTATTCGGTATTGCCGCAACCTATAGCGTTGAGGATCCCCAGAGCCAACCTGGCACTGAGGATATTAATAACAGTCAGATTCGCCTTTCAGACGGCACCCGAATTTTCCAGCCCGGCGCATTCGCTACGGACGGCCGAATTACTGAGGCCACTTATCAAATGGTCGCTATGGACGCAGGCATGAAGTACAAGGGCTTTTCACTAATGGGTGAGTACTACTGGCGCCAGGTGGATGACCTTAAAACAGAGGGAGATATACCGATCGACGATCTATTCGATCACGGCTTCCAGGTACAGACATCGTACATGTTGATGCCCGAGTACCTGCAGGGCTACGTCGCCGCGTCTAAAGTCTTCGGTGAATACGGTGACCCCTGGGACACATCCATCGGCGTTAATTGGTACCCTTTCCGTGAGCGTTTGTTGAGAGTGAATGGCGAGGTGCTTTATATGAAGGACTCCCCGATCGGTTATTCCAGTATTCCGTATCAGGTTGGCGGCGACGGTGTCGTCTTCCACACGAATCTCGAGATGAAATTCTAATCGAACCTACAGGACAACGATAAATGGCTATTCGTGCTTTAAACTGCTGGCAGTGCCTTTGCGCTTCTCTCTTATTGGCAAGCTCTGTTTCAGCCCAGGACGATTACTACGACGCCCATGTGCATCTCACTAATTATGTGCAAGAAGGCATTACCGCTAGTGCATACCTCGACGTCGTTGGTGACCGGGTGGAGCGCTCGGTGCTGTTCGGCATTCCATTGCAAATGCATTGGTCTGATCGGGTGACCGGTGAGGTGGCGCCCACCTACTACCTCGATGCAGACACTGCCCTTTACTACTATTCGTTTACCGACGCC
>JBDWQQ010000093.1:0-11436 GCA_039986455.1 Halioglobus sp. | reverse complement strand
CACGGAAGTCAACGCGAATAGGGGCTGCTTTCAGAGAGGCCTCAACGTAGGCTTTTATAGCAGCTTCGCTAATGCTGCCGGGAGTGATGAAATCACTGGCAGCAGATTCTGCTGTGTTTGCCTCCATGGGCGGCTTATCCGGGTAGCCATTGGGAGCGGTATAGGCACCGGGGCGCCACGGGTAGCCGAATAAAATGAGTGATTTGGCTGCATCAGGCTGCTGCTGTAGCGCTAACTGCCCTACCATGGCGCCGTATGACCAGCCGTAAACATGCAGCGCAGCAGAATCTTTAGCCCGAATCCAGCTCATGGTATTTAAGGCATCGGTCGCCGCTTTTGTGGGTGTCTGCCAGCCGCTGTCGTCACGTGGCGTACTTCCATAGCCTCGGGCATCCAGCGCATAGACTCGATAACCCAGCGCCACCAGCCCATCCATAAAAGAGAGCTCCTCGCCTTCAACCTGCAGGTCAAAATCCGGAATAGAGCTCCAGGTGCGTCCGTGCATTAATAAAATTTGTGCGTGGGGCCTAGCAGCGCTTTTCTCCCATAAAGTCAGGGGGTGACCGTTGGAGATGACCGTGTGGGCTATAGCCTCTTCGCCCAGCGTTTTCAGCGGGCATAAAAGTAATAACACAGTCAGAATAACGTAGGGCATGACAGAGTCCTTCGATTGAGTGGGCAAACCATACCCCGTGAAAGCCACGGGTACCATAGAGCTTCCTCACGTATCCCCCATGGGGGTAATGGTTCTTACTCTGACCTATGCTTTAAGCTTTCCGGCCCTATCGGGATGCAAGACAGTCCCGCGAGGGCGAACTATGTTAGTAAAAGCAGGGTACTTTCAAGTTCACAGGCGACCTGGGAATTTGAATAACGTGGAGCAAAAAATGACTGATAAAACACTCGCTGATTGGCAACAGGCTGCCGATAACATTCAAATTGATGGCCGGGCTTTCGTCAATGGGCGAAGGGTAGATGCGCTCTCTGGTGACACCCGCACGACAATTAATCCGGCTAATAGCCAGGCCCTCGCTGAAGTGGCCAATTGTGGTATTGAAGACGCGAACAAAGCCGTAAAAATTTCCCGTGCCAGTTTCGAAAACGGTGTTTGGTCGAGCATGGCAGCAGCTGATCGAAAGATGATTCTGGTTCGATGGGCGCAATTGATAGAGCAGCACGCAGACGAATTGGCGCTGCTGGAAACTCTGGATGTGGGGAAGCCCATTGCCGATACGGTAAATGTCGACGTACCTTCTTCGGTGCGCACCATTCGTTGGACCGGCGAGGCCATAGATAAGGTTTACGATCAGATTTCTCCCACTAGAGACAACTGCCTGGGACTGGTGACCCGCTTACCGCTGGGCGTTGTTGCGGCCATTGTGCCCTGGAATTTTCCGCTATCGACTACCGCGTGGAAGCTCGCCCCTGCACTGGCGACGGGCAATTCGGTGATACTGAAGCCGGCTTCGAATACACCGTTATCAGCGCTGCGAATAGCTGATCTAGCCGCTGAGGCGGGGTTGCCCGATGGTGTGCTTCACGTGTTGCCGGGACCCGGAGGAAGTCTCGGTCAGTATCTCGCTACGCATATGGATATAGATGGCCTCACTTTTACGGGCTCAACTCCGGTGGGCAAGCAGTTGATGGAGTATTCCGGGCAGTCCAATCTAAAGCGTGTGTTTTTGGAGCTGGGTGGTAAAAGCCCGAACATCGTGTTCCCCGATGCAGACATCGACAAGGCCGCCAGCGCAGCAGCCTTGGCCGTTTATTACAATGGAGGCCAAACCTGTACTGCCGGTACGCGTCTCATTGTTCAAGAGTCCATTCACGACGCGTTTGTTGAGAAAGTAATCGCTGCGGCTGACGGCTGGGCACCAGGCAATCCGCTGGATCCGAACACTGCCATGGGACCTATGGTGGATGCAGGGCAGTGCAAGACCGTCTGTGACTACGTTGAAATCGGTGCAGCCGAGGGCGCCACTCTTGCAGCCGGTGGCCACACCGTGATGGAAGAGACTGGCGGGTATTACCACCAGCCCACCATTTTTACCGGTGTGAACAACCAAATGCGCATTGCTCAGGAAGAGGTATTCGGGCCCGTGTTATCGGTCATCCCGTTCAAGGACGCCGCCGACGCAGTGCAAATCGCGAATGATTCGATCTATGGTCTTGCGGGTGCAGTGTGGAGCAGGGATATCAGTACAGCCCATAAGGTTGCCGATGCGGTGCGGGTTGGGACGATGGGGATTAACAATTACTTTGGCGGCGACATTACGGTGCCCTTTGGTGGCTTTAAGCAAAGTGGCAATGGGCGGGACAAGTCAATGCATGCGTTCGATGACTACACGGAACTGAAAACCACCTGGATTGAGTTCGAATAAGCAGCGCGGTGCTGCCTCGATTCACTCGTGGCGATCTTGGCATTTTTTAGCTACTGCAACTATAGTGGTTAAAGATCATCCTTGGACGGAAGAAAGGGGGTGTATTTAAACAAAATAGGCCGAGAGAATTCCCTATGAATGCAGCACCCACAATGAAGAAAAAAATCACGCTGGCAGTGTCTTCGCTGCTGTTAGGTACAGCGCTTGCTCAAGCGTCGGATATGGGCAGTCCCGATCTGGCGGTCGTGAGTGAGCTATACCCCGGTAAAACCTACTCGCCCTATGCCCAGCGGTCGTTTCCAAATAACGTCTTCTGGGGAGAAACTCACTTACATACCGGCCTGTCTTTGGATGCGGGTTTGTTCGGTAACATCCTTGGCCATGAGGATGCCTATCGATTCGCCCGAGGCGAAGAGATCACCTCTTCGACGGGTTTGCCCGTGAAGCTGGCTAGGCCGCTGGATTGGCTGGTAATTACAGATCACTCAGACATGATGGGCATTGCCTCGGACATACAGCGCGGGGCACCCAACATTCTCGCGAACGCCAAGGGTAAGGAGTGGGCTGAAGGATTCCAGAAAGGTGGCAAAGCGGCAGGCGAGGCTGCCTTCGATCTGATTACTCACTTTGCACAAATGAAAGTGCCCAAAGAGTTGGTGGAACAGTATTCACCCGGATCCAGTGTTTATAATAATCTGTGGGAGCAAATCACTAAAAACGCGGATGATTACAATGAGCCAGGCCGCTTCAGTACGCTGATTGGCTTTGAGTGGACCTCGGTGCCCAAGGGTTTCAATCTACACCGCAACGTTATTCTGCGGGATGACGGTAGTCGTGCCCGTCAGGTTCTGCCGCTGACCACACAGCCTCCCCTGGGTACCACTGACCCCTTGGATCTGTATCAGTGGTTAGCAGATTACGAATCTAAAACCGGTGGCCAGGCTTTGGCTATTTCTCACAATGGTAACCTCTCCAACGGTTGGATGTTCCCGATGAAGAATACCTATGCCGGTGGCCGAGTCGATAAAAAATACGTTGAACTAAGAGCCAAGTGGGAGCCGCTTTACGAGGTTACCCAGATCAAGGGTGACGGCGAAACTCACCCGTTCCTGTCGCCCAATGACGAGTTTGCCGACTACGAAACCCTCGCCAAAGGCAACCTTGACCTGACCGAGCTCAAGCGCGATGACATGTTGCAACGTGAGTATGCACGAGAAGCTTTAAAGAATGGTCTGGTACTGGAGCAGAAGTACGGCACGAACCCCTATAAGTTTGGCATGGTGGGTGCGACCGACAGCCACACCGGTTTGGCGACCGCGGAGGAGGAAAACTTCTTTGGCAAGTCAACCAGCGCTGAGCCTTCGCCGACACGTATTACCCATCCCTTTGTGAAATCTGAACTGGGCGCGATTGAAGGTTATGAGTTGGCAGCGTCTGGTTACCAGGGAGTATGGGCCACTGAGAATACTCGCGAAGCGATCTTTGATGCCATGCAGCGTAAAGAGACCTACGCGACGACCGGGCCGCGAATTCCGGTTCGCTTTTTCGGAGGTTGGAACTTCACTAACGAAGACCTTCGCAGCCGAGCGGTTGCGTTTCAGGGTTATGCAAAAGGTGTCCCCATGGGATCTGACCTGCCCGCTGCGACGTCAAAAGCACCGACTTTTATGGTGTACGCACTGCGCGACGCGATCGGAGCAAACCTGGATCGGATACAAATCGTGAAAGGGTGGCTGGACTCCAAAGGCAAAACCCATGAGCAGGTTTATGATGTGGCATGGTCCGACGATCGCAAGCCAGGCGCCGACGGCAAGCTACCTCCTGTAGGAAACACGGTAGACATTGAGGCTGCTAACTGGACTAACACGATTGGCGCATCTGAACTTTCTACAGTGTGGAGTGATCCGGATTTTGATCCCAAGCTTGACGCGTTTTACTACGCTCGGGTGATTGAAATCCCCACCCCCAGGTGGGTGCTTTATGATGCGGTCAGGTTTGGTGTGAAGCCGCCTGCGGGTGCCAAGTTGGTGCAGCAGGAGCGTGCTTACACATCACCAATCTGGTACACGCCCTGATTAGATTTTAGCGCCGTCCATGGTTAGCCAGCGCTCTGGCCGCATGATGTAGCGCTTCCACTCCGAAGGAGGCAGGCCGCTGATGTAATCCGGCCCGTTCTCCTTGCCCAGGTAGCGAATTGCCATGGGTATTTCATGCTGTTCTCGGTCGTCTTCAGCGATCTCCACTATGGGTCCTTCTACACTCACGTAGCTGTAGGGAGGGCTTTCATCCTGAACGCACAAACTGATACGCGTGCCCACCTGCATGAGTTGGCCTTTGCGCGAATCGGGTTGGGTCTCAAACCAGAGATCTCCGCCTTTCTCATACCAATACCATACCGGGGTTGTAAGTGGCCCCAGTTCATCCCTGGGAATGGCGACAACTGCCACATGAACATCGGCGAGAAATGATTCTCTTTCCTGTTGAGTCATTCGGGTCATAGCACGTATTCCGGGTCGTGGTAAATTTTGGGCTGCGTATTAAAAGGCCCTGTTGAATATGACTTTAGCAGCGATTGTTAATTGAAATAAACACTCAATTTTCCTTTACTATTTGTAGGGTTATCCCGTATTTTCGAAGGAAATAACGCTAGCGGGGGACGTATGCTCGAGGAATCAGGTGGTACAGAAAAACTGGCTGCTAACAACGGTGCGGTCAACGCTCGTGTCGGAGTTCTCATTGACGTCACCGGAGACCAATTTACGGCTCGTCTGGATCCCCCCACAGATTCTGCATCACCTGCTGATGCTGACCACTCGATAGGCCAGGTAGGTTCCTATTTTCAAGTGAGTCAGCCGGAATGGGATACCCTGGTGATGGTTGACCGAAGTTATCGAGTTGCTGATAAACAGGGTAGGGCCGCGCATATGGTGCACCTGACGCCACTGGGTCAGATCAACCAGAATGGCGAGTTCAGCAGAGGCATTTCCCAATACCCTATCAGTGGCGCTGAGTTGCACAAATTGCAAGATGGCAGCTTGTCTCGAATATTTTCGAAATACGGTGATGGTGATTTCAGGGTTGGCCAATTAACCTCGTTTGACGACATTGGTGTACACCTCGATGCCGCCGCTTTCTTTGGACGTCATGCCGCTATCCTTGGCCAGTCGGGTTCTGGTAAGTCCTGGACAGTAACAAGCCTGATTCAGTCAGCGGTTAAGAGCATGCCTAATGCGCATATCGTTCTGCTGGATATGCACGGAGAATATGGTGATAAGGAGGTTGATGGTCTTGTGGCCAAGTCCCCCTTTCCCCCCGAGAAAGTGCGCTGCTTCCGCGCCGAAGACCTTGAGTTTCCCTACTGGTTATTGGCTTTTTCTGAGCTCACGGAATTGGTGGTTAACGCCGACGATGAAAATGCCTCCATTCAGATTAGTTTTCTAAGATCCTGTATGACCCGACTGCGGCAGGAAGCGAATGAGCATCTTAATATTGGCCATATCACGGTGGATTCGCCGCTTTACTACTCTATGGAAGATTTGATTCATGCAGTAAAAGCAGCAAACCGGGAGACCAGTGATTTCGGTAAGAAAAAGTCGCCATTGTATGGCAAGTTTGACGAAGTGCTGGTGCGTCTCAACAGCCTGTTAAACGACAATCGCTATGACTTTTTAATGCGGCCTAAAACGCGTACATCCACCGAATCTTTGCCTGGGCTCATGAAGGACTTGGTGGGTATTGGAGACAAAAAAGCCAGCATTACGGTACTCGACTTAAGCGCTGTGCCCTTCGATGTGGTGCCTTTGGTGGCAGCTCAGATTGGCCGCCTCTGTTATGAGTTCAACTTCTGGAATCCGCACTGCAGAGACTTCCCATTGTTTTTGGTTTGTGAGGAGGCCCACGAGTACATCCCGCGAGAGGATATTCCCCGGTTCAGAGAAGCGCGCCGGTCCATGGAAAGAATTTCAAAGAATGGGCGAAAGTACGGTGTTGGTTTGTGTGTAGTGAGTCAACGCCCACACGATGTTTCCGAAACGGTGCTTGCTCAGTGTAGTTCCTATATCTGCTTACGGATCTCTAACCCGGATGATCAGGAGTATGTTCGTGCAATGGTGCCGGATGCTGCGCGGGGTACTTTTGCCGCACTCACCTCTCTGTCAAAGGGTGAGGCCGTTGCGCTGGGTGAAGCCGTGCCCATGCCGGTACGATTTAAGATAGACCTTCCCGACCCGCCTCCAAATTCGATGGACATCGATTACGCGGATAAATGGCGTGACGGCGGCAGTGCCGTGGATGTGGAGAAGCTCGTTAACAACTGGCACAAGCAAGAACGTTAATGCTTGCGCAGTAGCCGACTAATAGTGTTCATTTTTAGACACATCAGGGCCCGCTACTGCGGCAGATAACCTTGGGCTTAGACCCGGGATAGCCTGCTTGCTAATGCCATACCAATAATCATGGCGACAACAAACATGACGGTTTTGCCGTCAAGGTACACCAAAGCAGAGATAGCAGGTCCAGGGCAGTAACCATAAACACCCCAACCGATACCGAAAACTGCAGCACCGCCCAGTAAACGCGGATCTATATGCTTGTTGCCAGGTAGCTCAAATTTATCGGCCAAAACCGGACGGCTGCGCCTAAGAATAAGCCGAAAGCTAATCAGCGTAACGCAAACCGCTCCACCCATCACAAAGGCCAAGTCGGGTACCCATTTCCCAAAGAGATCGAGGAACCCCAGTACCTTTGCCGTATCGGTCATGCCTGAAACCGCAAGACCAATACCGAACACGAGACCGCACAGCAGAGCAGCTAAAGGTTTCATTTAAAGCCCTCCCAGCAGGTGGCGAATGCAGTAAACCGTCGCAATACCGCTCGCCATAAAAGTAAGGGTGGCGGCCAATGAACGCTGGGACAGACGGCCAAGCCCGCAAACGCCATGGCCACTGGTGCACCCAGAGCCAAGCTTGGTGCCAACACCGACTAGCAGTCCACCAATGATAGCTTGCCACCATGGAAGGTCACTGGCGACAGGAACCGGAGTGCCAGACAGGCCGTGATACAACAGCGGGCCTAGCAGCAAACCCAGGATGAACAGCCAGCGCCAGGTGTTGTCAGCTTGTGCCGAAACTGCGCCCCAGACAATGCCGCTGATACCGGCGATTCGTCCGATCAGATAGAGCATGAGGCTGGCTGCGATGCCAATGAGAACCCCACCCATCAGCGGGATGATAAAAGCGGACATATCAAATCACCTTTCTTACGAGTTATCGGGAGTCTAGTGTCGCAGCATGGCGTCTAGCTGATCGACAATCTCCGACCAATCAGAGTCCTGGTCGAGAGATTCACGAATAAATTGGGCCTGCCCCGCGTCCCAGCATGCAGCGTGATCTAAGGGTATATCCCGTGGCAGGTGATTGTTCTGGACAAAGATTTCGATGGCGGCATCGCTGCTGGCGAGGCCCAGTTGTTTGAAGAGGCATTGGATGGTGTGTTGGGACGTATCCACTAGTGTTAACTCCTGCTTGGGTGTCGTTGAATTATAGGACGTTTATTGGCAGACGGGCCGCTTTATGCTCTCCATAGACTAAATCACCCGCTGGTTCGGTCATTAGTTTGATGGATTGTTCTATCATCTATTTTCAGGCCCATTGTGCTAAGATCCCCAGCCCCGAAAATTGACCTTGTTTAGATTATGAAGCTTTACGGTAGATTGCTCTCTTTATTCATTGTCAGCATGGCATTGACGGCCTGTTTCCACACCCAGCTGAATGGCTCGGTTGGTGGTGCTGAAGTTACAGTCGCGCCTCTACGAAGCCCCGATAACGTGCTCGCTACCACAAACTCCATGCTACCTTCGGACTGGATCGAACTGGGTGGGCAACAGCAATGGGATGAATGGTCTTCGCTGGTTCGTATGCTTTTCGTCGGTATAACCCAATTCAACAAGCAACTGCCTGAGCTGGATCCGGATGCCTTGTATGTCGTTCGCGCCAGTGGCGGTGAAGATTACGACCCGGATAACAAGGCCGCATTAAGTGATAACCCCGCTCCAGTGCAGGGAAGTTGGCATGTGATTGCTACTGGCCAGCGAATCATGGATGGCAATCTGAAAATTTCCTTACTGACTGAAGCCTTATACCAACAGCAGGCGGCTGTTTACCAGAGTCTCACCGATGCTCAGATTCTCGATCGCCTGAATGCTGCGTCTCAGCTGCTGGTGGGTGATGTTGATGCGAACGGCTTAGTGGATTATGACGATGTGCTGCGCTGGAACAGGTCAATTGATATCAGTTTCTACCTAGGCTCGGCGGCTAGTCTATCGGCCCTGGCAGATGCCGTCAGCGCTGGTCAGCCTGCCAGTATTTTGGCCCAGCGTGCGAAAGCTGTGCTCGGGAGTCAGCGCGTTGAGATGATTTTCGACGCCGGCACCGTGCTGGTTGAAACCTACAACTGGGAGGCGCCGGTAACTGTCGCTAACTTCCTTAACTACGTCGCTGATGGGTTTTATGACCAAATGTTGGTGCACCGCGCTATTAATGGCTTCATGATTCAAATGGGTTTCGTGTCCTTCGATGGGTACAACGACGAGGACCGGATTCTCTGGTCAATCAAGACACCGGGTTCCAGCGTCATCAATGAATCGAACAATGGTTTGTCCAACGTGCGTGGCGCACTGTCCATGGCGAGAACCAGCAACCCCAACAGTGCCACCGCCCAGTTTTTTATAAACCAGGCTGACAACAGCTTCCTGGACTTTGGGTCGAGCGGTAACCCGGATGGTTATGCTGTTTTTGCACGCGCTTATTCGGGCTTGCCAGTAGTGGACGCTATTGCCGCTGAACCTACAGCTTCAGTGTCTGGCATTGGCAGCGACGTTCCGGCTCGGGGTGTGATATTGGAATCTGTGCGTTTGCTCTAGCGTTAGGCGGTGTCAGTACTGGCCCCGTTTTTTGCCTTACTAATTCGTAGCCTCTCGATTGGACTTTTTCGGCTCTAGCCACTTTACTTGTTAGTACCCTAAGGTCTGAACGTCGGGAGGGATGTTCATGACAATCAGCGCCCCCGCCGGGACTGATATCCCAGGAAAACCCGGTCCCGTATTCCTCGTCGTTGACGATGATCCCATGGTGCGAAAGATTGTCGCCCGTGGTCTTGGTCAGCTGAACCCGGCAGAAATTATTGAAGTAGAGGACGGCTTGGAAGCCCAGGCGGTTCTGCAGGCCAAAGCAATCGATGTAGTGGTGACAGACGTTGTCATGCCAAACATGGATGGCCTTGAGCTAATTAAGTGGGCTCAGGAGCACTGCCCAAAACCGCTCTGGATTATCCTCTCCGGCCTTGAGACTTTTGATGCGGCGGTAGAAGCTCTGCAAAGTGGGGCCTTTGACTACCTCGCCAAACCGCCTGAAGTGCCCCGGGTGCGTGTGGCAGTGCGTAATGCTTTGGAGCAAATTGAACTAGAGCGTGAGCGCAAACGCCTTTATGCAGAACTAGAGGTCAGTAACACACAGCTGGCAGAGAAAGTAGACCAGTTGCAGCAGGTCTGCCGTGTACTTGAGAGTCAAGCAGCGGTCATTCAGGCCGATCTCGACAAAGCTGAAATTATTCAGCGGGCGTTGCTGCCTCAGGAGCCCCCTATCATTCCCGGCTGGTGTATGGAGACACTGTATCGTCCTGGTAGCAGTGTGGGCGGTGACTTCTATGACGCTGTGATGCTTGATGAACGTCATCTTGGCCTGGTTATCGCTGACGCGGCCGGGCACGGTGTGGCTGCAGCCATGCTTTCTGTTTTGTTCAAGTTACGTTTAAAGCAGTTGGACGGTGACGGCAATGTTCTAATGCCGAATCAGGTGCTTGCTCGGCTCAATAGTCGGCTTTACGACATGTTGTCAGCGCCCGGCGCGTTCATTACCGCCGTCTATGTGCTTCTGGATCTGCGCACGGGTAAAGGCTGGCTGGCCTCGGCAGGTCATACGCCATGTATCATGAGTGCCGCGGATGGTTCCTCCCAGTTACTTGAGCGCACCGGCCCGGCACTGGGGCTTGAGGCTGAAGTGAGCTACAAAGAGCATGAATTTGTGTTGGACACTGGCGACCGGGTGATGCTCTACACCGACGGTGTTTTGGACGGGGGCCCGGATTCACCGAGCATAGAGGATCTGTCAGGTGCCGTGAGCTCTGGCGGGAGCAAGGCAGCCACACTGAGTCAGTTTTACGAGGATGCCGTTCGTGAGGTGGGAAGCGACCGCGATGACATCACCCTGTTTTTGCTTGAGCGTGCTGAGGGCGAAAGTCATTTTGATGATGTGGCGCCAAAACGAACACCAAAGCAGATGGGCAACCCAGTTGAGCAACCAGAGCTTCAGCATGGTTCCTACGATGACCATGGATTCATCAGCATTTCCGGTTCTTTTACCTGGTTGTGCGGGCAGGCACTGCTAGACTGCTCCAATGCCTTGTTGGCCAAGCACCGCGCGCTCACTTTGGATCTTGGTCGGTGCGAACATATGGACAGTACCTGCTTGGGCACTCTGCATGAAATTGTGACATCGCATCCCGAGTCTGTTGATTTACAAGGCGTCTCTGCCGATGTTCGCGGCCTATTCGATGAGCTCAGCATGACATCCGTCCTCGATCACATCAGCGTTGAGGAGCGGCGTCTTCCGTCCGGTATGGAGACGATTAATGCTGCCAGTTTGAGCCCTGAACAGCAGGGCGCCAGGATCCTGAATGCCCATGAAACCCTGTCTTCGCTCAGTGCTGACAATCAGGAACAGTTTCGGGCCGTGGTTGATTCTCTGCGAGCGGATTTACCAAAAGAAGCTTAGGGTGATCCTTCCTTCAGCTTTCCAAGTTCAGTCAGCAGGGCAACCTTCAGTTCTTCCAAATGTCCTTGCAAGCCGTGCATTAGCGCCTTCGCCTCACTAAAATTTTCACTAGCCCCAGCGTTCTCGAGCGATAGTGCAACTGACGCTGCTGCTTGTCCGCCAATAACCAGCGCTGAACCTTTTAGTGAGTGAGCTGCTTTTCGCAGTTCATCTCCATCCTCATCGAT
>JBDWQQ010000092.1:0-5894 GCA_039986455.1 Halioglobus sp. | reverse complement strand
CATCGTAAAGGGTGCGGCCAATCATTAACGAGTCCAGGCCGCCCAGCAGTGCCGGGATAACAAATTCGCCCAGCGCAGGTATGAACACCAGTAAGCTGCCGGCAATGATGCCAGGCATTGCCATGGGGATTGTGATGTCGCGGAACACGTGCAGCGGCTTTCCGCCCAAGTCTGCCGCTGCATCATGCAAATCCAGATCCAGTTTTTCCAGTGTTGTGTAAAGCGGCAGAATCATGAAGGGCAGATAGGTGTAGACAATGCCCACGTAAACCGCGATATCGGTGTATAGAAGCTTCAATGGTTCATCGATAACACCAATACCCATTAATAGGTTGTTGATCAGCCCCTCTTTACCCAACATGATGATCCAGGCATAGACCCTGAGCAAAAATGACGTCCAGAAAGGAAGAATAACGAGGAGAAGCAGCAAGTTTCTCCAGGGCTGTGGTGTTCTGGCAATGGCATAGGCCATTGGAAAACCAAGCAATAGACAGAGCAGGGTGGAGATCAGGGCAATCTTTATCGACTTAAGGTAGCTGACCCAATACAGCTTGTCTTCCAGCAAGAAAAGATAGTTATCCAGTGTAGCCAGTAATGTTCGCGTGCCATCTTCGGCAGCGCCCCATAGCGGGCTGAATGGAGGTTGAGCGATTAACGGTTCAGCCAGACTGATTTTAAAAACGATGGCAAAAGGGGCAAGAAAGAACAGTCCCAGCCACAGGTAGGGCAGCGCAATGACAGTGCTGCGCCACAGCCGATCGCGGTTGCCCGGGTTGGCGATAAGACTCATTCGCTGAGCACCACGCTGCATTGCGTGTCCCAGCTGAGGTACACCTCGTCGTCCCATTCCAGCAGTAACTCAGCGCTGCGCTGATAGTTTTGCGCACTCACCTGAATGACGCGCCCCGTATGGGAACGGACACGATAGACGCAGCGATTGCCGTAATAGGCCAAATCTTCGACAACACCCCGGGTAATGGTGTACTTCTCGCCTTCGGGTGCTTCTGTGCTGATTAGCAGTTTTTCCGGACGAACACCGATTCTGATTCGCGCCCCTTCGGCGATGGGTTCATGGTGTGGTGCTCTGATTCGTGTGCCGCTGGTATCCAGTTCGACCTCAACAGCGCCCGCGTGATTGCTTATCACTGTGGCATCGAAGATGTTGATGTTGCCAAAGAAGTCGGCGACGTAGTGATTGCAGGGGAATTCATAGACCTCTCCGGGTGTGCCGGTCTGAATGAATCGCCCCTCTTTCATGACGGCGATGCGAGTGGCAAGCGTCATGGCCTCTTCCTGATCGTGGGTCACCACTACGAAGGTTGTCCCCAGTCTGTCCTGCAAATTCATCAACTCGAACTGGGTCTGTTCCCGTAACTTTTTGTCCAATGCCGCCAGTGGTTCGTCGAGCAAAAGCACCTTTGGGCGTTTCGCGAGCGCCCGTGCCAATGCGACACGTTGTCTTTGGCCGCCGCTCAATTGCTCTGGCTTGCGCTTGGCATAGTCTTTGAGTTGAACCAGTTCCAACATCTCTTCCACTCTTGTTTTGACTTCAGCGGAGGGGAGTTTTTCCTTTTTCAATCCATAGGCGATGTTCTGAGCCACATTCATGTGTGGAAAAACCGCATAGGACTGGAACATCATGTTAATGGGACGTTCGTAAGGGGGCATGTCCGTGATGTCTACATCGTCGATGAGAATACGGCCGTTAGTGGGCGATTCGAAACCTGCCAGCATGCGCAATAGCGTGGATTTTCCGCAGCCTGAGCCACCCAATATGGTGAATAGCTCACCTCGATAGATATCCAGGCTGACGTTGTCGACGGCGGTGGCGTCACCAAATTTTTTACTGACGTCGATGACTTTTATGAACGGCGCTTGCGCAGGATCTTTCCAGGGACTGCTCTGGCAGCTCTGGCTCACCCATTCTCCATTTTTATCGTTATCTGTCATCCGTGTTCCTTACAGCCCGCTTTTCACTTTTGTCCACACGCGCGAACGCAGTCGTTCCAGCTTAGGCTCTAGCGTGGGTGCTACCTGGAGCCGGTCTTTGATCGTCTGGTCGGGGTATATCGCGGTATCGTTGCGAATTGAAGGGTCTACCAGAGCCGTGGCTTTGCGGTTGGCATTAGCATAGCCAGTGTAGTTGCTGGCCCTCGCAATGACGTCAGGCCGTAGCATGAAGTCCAAAAATAGATGGGCGTTATTGGGGTGAGGTGCATCGGTTGGAATAAACATGATGTCGTACCAGCTCGTTGACCCTTCAATGGGTACCGAGTAGGCGAGGTTGATTTCTACGCCAGCTTCCTTGGCTCTGGAACTTGCCACTGAGTAATCCCCCGACCAACTCATCGCGATACAGACTTCTTTGCTGGGCAGATCGAGCAGCATCTTTCCCGAGCTGTAGTATTTGATATAGGGACGGATGCTACTTAAGGTTTCTTCGACTTCGGCAAGGTGGGTCGGATCCACGGAATCGTTTGGATGCCCCAGATAGATCATGACGAAGGGGATAACGCTTGAAGCACCCTCCAGCAGCGTCACACCGCAATCAGCAAAGTGCTTTACAACCTCTGGATCAAACACCAGGTCTGCACTTTCTACCGGTGCATTTGGCATGCGCTGGCGAATCATATCTACGTTATACGAAAAGCCCGTTGTGCCCCACATATAGGGAACGCCAATGGTTTCTCTGCCCGACGCTTCTTTCAGGGCACTGAGTATTGAAGGATCCAGATTGTCCCAGTTTTGCAGGCGGGAGCGATCGACGGGTTGATAGACCCCTATGGGCACCAGTAACTCAGAGTTGGTGGAGGCATGAGTCACGATGTCGTAGCCGCTGCCTCCGGTGAGTAGCTTGGTGTCAACCATCTCAGCCGAGTCGTAGATATCGTAGTTAATTTTTATGCCGTATTCGGACTCAAACTCTTCGATAATCGCGGGATCAATATAGTCAGACCAGTTGTAGATATTCAGGATGCGTTCTTCGGCAGAGAACGCCTGACCTGCAATTGTCAGGATAATCAGGAATGTGGAGGCAAGCCTCACTTTTCGGGCTCTAGTGCGCTGATGTGCTGGGGCAGGGCACTGGCGAGATAGTTGCGCGCGACTTGCCTGGCCTGGCCTCGTTTGGATTGTCGGGGGGACAATAACAGGTTGAGCCACAGGCCATTGCTCAGTGCTGTATAGCCATTGGCCAGAGTAGCCGCATCAACCTGCTCATAGCCTGCCTCGTCAATGGCTGCCTGAAACAGATTAGAGAGTGAGGACTCTGCCCTGACATCGATCTCGCGGCAGATTCGCTGGTAAGTGGGCCGTGACTTTGCCTCACCCCAAAAGGCGAACCAAACAGCGATCTTGTCTCGCGTTGCGACGCGGCTCGAAAAATCAAATTGTAGTAGTGCCTCTATCTTCTCAGCGACGCTGGAGTAGCGATCTCCTTCCAGAATTTCCTGCTGCCCACCGTGATACTCCCCTGTCATGTGGGTGAGTGTTTCAATCAGCAGCTTTTCTTTACTTTTGAAGTGAAGGTTCGCGATGCCCAAACTGAGCCCGGCCTCTCTGGTCACCTCCGCCATGGTGGTCCCTGACAGTCCGTTCTTGGCGATGCTTTTCATGGTTGCATTGATTAGCTGTTCCCGCCTGACTTCAGGAGGTTGGACGCGGGGTGCTTTGGCGGGGGTGCTCACTATCTGTAAACCGTTTTTGCTAGTGCTTGCCTTTATTTAAGCACGCTTTGCTATCAATATCTAATGAATGACCATTCATTCAATGCTAGACAGCGACAAAGGTCTCATGGCATCCTTCGATTATCTGAAAAGGGGCAAAGAGGGCGCCTGAGGCGTGCATTGCTGTGAAAAAGTACGACGCGATAGTCATTGGTGCTGGCCATAACGGCCTAACCAACGCTGCATACCTGGCGAAAGCCGGGTTGGATGTGGCTGTTTTGGAACGGAATAGCTACATAGGCGGGGCGACGGTGAGTCGCGAGCTGTATGAAGGCTGGACTTACTCCAACTGTTCTTATGTATGCAGTCTGTTACGGCCGGAGTTAGTGCGCGATCTGGAATTGCCGCGCCACGGTTTGCAGGTGGTGCCCTACGGTGGTGGGGTGACGTTCATGCGTAATGGCGACTACTACGGTAACTTCTATGATCACGAGCGGCAGTACCGTGAAATGGCCAGGCACTCCAAACGGGATGCCAATGCCTACGAGCGCTACACCGCTGATGTAATGAAGCAGACACGCCTGATTCGTCCGTTTTTGCTCAAGACGCCGCCTGATCCCACTTCATTGAAGTTGCGGGATGTGAAAGACCTGATGGAATACGGTAAGTCGTTCATGGGGCTGGGTGAGGCAGGGTTAATCGACGCGCTCAAATTCTGGACCAAGAGCGTGGGTGATTTTCTTGACGAATACTTTGAGTCCGACGTGATTAAGGCGCACCTGGGTGGTACCGGAGTCATCGGAACTGCGCTGGGTGTGTATTCACCCGGAACCGCCTATGTGTTGCTTCATCACTACATGGGCGATGTGGACGGCAATGTCGGCTCCTGGGGTTTTGCCCGCGGCGGTATGGGTGCCGTTGCTGGAGCATTAGCCAAGTCTTTTCAGGGCTTTGGTGGCGACATTATCTGTGATGCAGATGTCGATCAGATCATTGTTCGCAATGGTAAGGCGCAGGGTGTCGCTTTGAAAAGCGGCACTGAGTTGTATGCCGATACTGTGGTGTCAAACCTCGACCCTAAGCGCACCTTTCTTGATGTGATGGACGAGAAGGATCTGCCTGGCGACGTGGTGAAAAAAGCCCAGAACTTTAAGATCCGAGGCTCATCGGGCAAGCTCAATATAGCGCTTGATGGTTTGCCCTCGTTTACGGGGCTTGATCAGAAAAGTCCACTTATGCTCGGCGATTATCACTTCTCCGATTCATTGCCGCGGCTGGAACGCGCCTATGACGACTGGAAAGACGGTACCTGGTCTAAAGACCCCTACGTGGACGTGTTGATACCAACTCAGACGGACCCCACTATGGCGCCTCCCGGTAAGCATATGATGACGGTGTTTGTGCAATATTGTCCGCCCAAGGTTCACGGCAACGATTGGACGCCCGAAGACAAAGCCGGGTTTGAAAAATCGGTGATTGATCAGATTGCCGCCCATAGCCCGGACTTTAAGGATCTTATCCTGCACTGTGAGACCCGAACGCCAAAAGAGATCGAGGCTGAGGCTGGCCTGACCGAAGGCAACATATTCCAGGGCGAGCTCACGTTCGACCAGCTGCTGTTTAATCGGCCTTTTCCCGGTTACGCACAATACCGCGGTCCGGTAAAAGGCATGTATATGTGTGGTTCGGGTACGCACCCGGGGGGCGGCGTCATGGCGGCACCGGGCGCTAATGCCGCCCGCGAGATATTGAGGGACTTGAGAAAACCCAATACCGTTCCGGAGGGCTATGCCGATGACTGATTACGACGTACTGATGGTCGGTGCTGGCCACAATGGTTTGGTGTGCGCTCATGCGCTGGCGAAGTCTGGGCGCAAGGTGTTGATGCTTGAGGCGGGCGATGTTGCCGGTGGCTGTGCGGCTACCCGCGAATTCGCGCCGGGATTCTCAGTCTCGTCCTGCGCGCAGTGGTTAACGCAGCTCAGTCCGCAGGTCATGGATTCAATGTCATTGACCCAGCATGGACTTGAGTTTGCGGCACGCGATCTTGCGTCTGTGTCTCTGGCGCAGAGCGGCGACCACCTGGTGTTGCGCGGCGACAAGCTCGAAGGTGCAGGCATCTCCGCAGAAGACCAGCACGCCTATACCCAATTCAATGAGCGGATGATGCGCTTTACCAAAATTTTGGCCAAAGCCTTTGCTACTCGCGCGCCGAAATTAGTCGAGTCC
>JBDWQQ010000091.1:0-6973 GCA_039986455.1 Halioglobus sp. | reverse complement strand
TCTTGGTATAACCGTCCACATCGGAACCGGAGGCTGTCAGCCTGAAGCCTAAGGTGTCAGTCAGTGGGCCAGATACTGTCGCACCCGCTCTGTATTCATCGCCGCTCACCACCGAGCCCATCAGCTCGCCAGAAAACTCTTCGCTGGGATCCTTGGTAATGAGATGCACAACCCCACCGGTGGAGTTTTTGCCAAACAGCGTGCCTTGAGGTCCGCGTAACACTTCTACTCGCTCAATATCCAGGAGTCGCAGAAAAGCTTGGCCAGACCGCCCCATAACCACACCGTCGAGCATGGTTGAGACACTGGGTTCAACCGCAGTGCTGAACGATTGGGTGCCAATCCCCCGTATATTGAAGGATGTTTGACGAACGTTGGATCCTTTCTGCAAATTGAGCGAAGGGACGAGTTGCGTGAGGTCCTCTGAGGACACGATCTGGGCTTCTCGCAATATATCTTCGCTGAGTGCCGTCACGGCTACCGATACGTCCTGAAGGTTCTGTTCTCGCTTGGTGGCGGTGACTATCACTTCCTCAAGGGCCAACGATGACTCCTGAGCGGACACACTCATGATCTGTCCCATCAAAAGCGCGAAAGTAGAACCGGTTAGCCCGAGCGAATGCTTCATTATTGGAAACCTCACAAATTTATTATTGTCAGAAGTCTCTCACCATTAAGTCGGTCCAACAAGCCTGAGGCTAATATTTCAGAGCGTAAACATTAGCGGTCTCCTTCGTTTTCAGGAACCCTTTGATAATCGCCACGGGCTAAGCCGCAAACGATAAATAGCCCCTATCCTGACTACAGCAAGCGTGTTGTGGATTCCACGGATGCCTAAAAATCAACGCCAAAGGTGATGCTGAAACGATAATCCTCACTTGACTGCGGGCCGTTCAAAGATTGATATAAAGGCTTACCAAACTCTAAATCAACATAACGATAAGGACTAAATAACGGAAGTTCTAGACCGACCACCAGGCTTAGTACTTCACCGCCAAACAAGCTCGGATCAACGACAGGTGCCGGGTATGGGAACGGGCCTGGAACGCTAAGCGATTCATCCTCGCCATCTATTTCGCCTGAATAGCGATAAGTCAGTTTGAGTGAAGGTTTTGCATAGCTCAGCGTTGTAAGCTGCAACCAAGTCGACGCACTGATTGTATGGCCCAGTCGATAATCGCGGTCGTTCTCCCCCAACCGTAGCTTGCCAGATAGACCCAAGCCCCAGTCAAAGGCGTAAGAATTACCTCGATAGGCAATGTATGCTGGTACATCGTAGGTGCCAGAGCCTAATTGCATCGTATAGGGAAGCTGCTGGCTGCCTGGCGCTCTCGGTGTGTCGCCCTCCTCGTCTATTGAACCTGTGGGCAAGCTCAGCCCCGAACCAGCCTGCCAGTGCCCTGATATCGACTCGGCGAATCTGAAATTGCCCAGTACAGCGATGTCCCCCAACCCCGAAGATGAAATATTGAATTCACTGTAGCCGGGCACAATGCTTATGTGGTCTGTGCTTTGCTTTACATAGGGCACTGAAACGCTTACTGAAGCGTCTGCTCGAATATCATAGCTCAACACCACAGAGTGTACTTCCTGCTCGATATCCGTAGGTACAACCGGAAAGTTTTTGTCTGTACGAGGTTCTTCCCCTGGCGAAAACAAAACCTCGTCTAAATCCAAGCGGGTGCTGTTGTCCAGATAGTCACTAAATTGGGAGTTGTGGTAGCTGTATGAAAATGACCAGGGCTTTGAGGTTGTTGAGTCTTTGTTTACTTCGCTATCGACATTAGTCGAGAGCAAGTCATCGATACTAAGCTCTAATAAGTCGGCTGGCACAGACTGTGCGCTAGCGTGGATAGCTAGCTGACTCAGGCCAATAAGCAGCCAAATAGACCGAAAACTGGGGAGCCGTTTATTGTCAGTTATTTTTCGCATATTGACTTACTTCCTTTCCCTTGTATTCATTTTTTTCACCGCAATCTGCCAGCCAGCGGTTCAACACATCCATTAAGTTCTCTGTCTGGATTGGCTTACTAAGGTAGTCGTCCATGCCAGACTTGAGAAACCTCTCTCTGTCGCCACGCATAGCGCTCGCACTAAAAGCGATGATAGGTGTAGGCTTGCTCACGAAAGAGGACTTTTCCCATTCGCGAATCATTCCAGCTGCTTCAATGCCGCCCACGTCAGGCATTTGAATGTCCATCACGACCAGATCAAAGGTCTGGCACTTAACTGCTTCGACCGCCGACCTACCGCCATTGACCGCGGTTGATTGGATGCCAAAGGTTTTGAGTGTTTCAATCAAGATAAACTGGTTTATGTCATTATCGTCGGCGATGAGAACGTGCGCATTAAACTGCGGTTTTGCGGACGCAGGAGCCAACTCTTTGGTTGCAGGTTGCGCTGATTGATCGGTGATATCGGGTGCCTTTGAGTCAGTTTCCACTGCGGTTTGTAGCTGAAGTGGAAGCGTGAACCAGAAAGTTGAGCCGTCGTTGAGTTCACTTGAAAGACCGATCTCCCCGCCCAGTAATTCAACGATACTTTTCGACACGGCCAGGCCCAAGCCGGTTCCGCCAAAGCGTCGATTAATGGATTCGTCGACCTGTGCAAAATCGCCGAATATGGAACTGTGAGCAGATTTATCTATACCTATGCCTGTATCGATCACTTCAAATAGAAGGTCTGTACGGGTGTTTGAGAGGGCCGTGGCCGAAACCGCAACGCGAACTGATCCCTCCGCAGTAAACTTAATAGCATTGCCGACAAGATTAATGAGCACCTGTGTGAGTCGGCGAGAGTCCCCTATGAGCTTTTGAGGTATATCCGGTGCAATATTGACACTGAAAGAAATTCCTTTCTCACTCGCACTCGGATGAAAAATATTTTCGATATGCAGCGCCAGCTCAGAAAGATCGAACGGCGCCTTTTCCTGATCGAACCTTCCGGACTCTATCCGAGAAAGGTCAAGGATGTCGTTTATTATCTGCAACAATGACGTCGCCGAATCGTCGATCGTTTTGTGGTAAGCCTTGCTCTTTTCACTTTGGGGCATCTGCTTGAGCAAAGATGTTATTCCAAGTATGCCGTTTAGTGGTGTACGAATCTCATGGCTCATGTTTGCCAGGAAAGCGGATTTTGCCTCGGTTGCCGTCTTCAAGTCTGCTACCAGTTTTTCTAGCTTTAGATCTCGTTGATCCACTACCTCCAACATGGCGTTAAATTCGGCCGCAAGTTCAGCCACTTCATCGCTTGATGTACTAAAAATCCGGCGTGAATAATCCTTGCTACGTGAAACATCACGAAACGCAGTTGCTAACTCGTCCAGTGGTTCAGTGACTGACCGTTGAAGCCGACTGGCAAGCAAGTAAACGATAAATAATGAGGCGATGAGGCTCAGCAGCACGACGATGATCGAAAAAAATGCCCGCTCTCGTAATCCATCAAGATTCACTTGCATAACGAAAAAGCCGTGATGCTGACCCGCGAAAGTCACCGCTGAAAAAAATTCCATATAGTGCTTCGTGAAATTAGCGACCGCTGTATTACCTAAGGCACCAGCGAAACTAGCGGGGTCTACTTTATCTTTGCTCCATGGAGCCGTAAGTTCTTTAGATGCATGTTGAGTCGGCTTGTTGATGTACTGGCTAAAGCGGTCACCTTCTTTTGTGTAAAGGTTCGCCTCGACGATGTGCGGTAGAGCAGCGAGACTGTTCAAGACCTCATCCGCAGCGTCTCTGTCTTTGAATGCCAGAGCTGCTCCAGCGCTGAAATCTACGAGCTTTGACAGAATATGGGCGGAGTTAACGATGCGCTCGCGTTGCGTTGAGTAGTCAACAACCACGATTATGACTGCTGCCAACAACAGCACTATAGCGGACGTGATCAGAGAAATAGCAATAATTTTCCCTTTTATGGATACCTTTCGCAGCCACCCCACCCTATTCATTCGGTCCTCCTTCAGAGGGTATTCGTTCAGCTATCGATAGCAGTTTTGAACTTGCTCGCAGGTCTTGTGAAGCGAGGGCATCGATGTTGATGACCACTCCAACTCTGTTCTCATTTCGTACCAGTTCGATGACGCCGCCCGCTTTTGCGAAACCATCAGCATCGCTGACGGTTAATACGGGCAATCCACGCGTTGTAGCAATGATAGGTAGTGCCATCGCGCGGTTATGGGATTCGACAAAGACATAATCACAGTGTTGTGCTTCTTTCGGACTTGCGATTACAGAAAAAATGAGGGTCACTTTTTTCGGTTCTTGCAGTCTCCAGAGCTGTTCGAACAAACTGATAAGTTTACTTTTGCCGGCGCTGCAAAACTTCAGTTCCCGAGTGCTCGATGCGATCGGCCAGCTAATGAGTTGGGAAAAGTAGTTTAGAAAAGCGGCCTTGAGTGCGCTTTCATCCAACGTTTCAGCTTTTACGGGTGAATTGGGCAAAGCAACGGCAAACACGATTAATAGCAAGAGCCGATGGATTGGCATTCCACACCTGCGCAACGCCGACGATACGAGTAACGCGAAGCGAAACCGGTATGTTCGACGATCGATCGGTATTTTAGTGGATGCCATGGGGCTTCAATCGAGAGGGATTCTTGTCCGTCAGAGAGGGGCCAACTGAAGCTCTTGCTCCATGTGCATAGTCAACGCGCCCATACTTTTTAGTTTGACGACTTCGAGGGCATTGATACTTGCAATATCGATCGATTCACCGCTTCGCAATTTTTGCTCAAGGCTTGCCAGGGCATCTCCAATTTGGATTAGCCCAACACTTCTAAACATGCTCGCTAAACTGTGGAGTTGGCGCTCTGTATTGTCCGAATCGAACTCGCGACACGACTTCACTAGTTTTTGCCATTGCATTGGCACGTCCTGTTCGACCTTTGAAACGACAGTTCTCATATTTTGGGGGCCAATCTGCAGTACCAGTTGCTCGATAACAGATGCGTCAATTACGTTCATTTTGCATGCCTCATTAAAGGTTAAGTGCGTTTTTATGTAATGAAGCGCAAATTGCGTGCCAAATTTCTATATGAGTAAAAAATTATGTTTCAATTCTAACGTATTGATATTAATGATAAATTTGGAATGCTTCTCCCGGGGCGCCGACTTCAAAAACCTGCGTTGAGGTGAAGGGAATCGGGGCTCGCAATATTAATCGCAAATAAAATTGCGTAATGCGACAGGGCTTGATGCGCGACCAGGCAATCGTTTTAGCAGGTAACGCGAAACCGGTCTGGGCGACTCTAGCCGACTTGAAGTAGCCGAACAGGGGGTATGGAGGTGCTTTCTTAGAGACTAGGTGTATTTCGAAGTGACGCCGGAGCGCTCAGTTAAACGCAAAAATCAGGTCCGCTCGCCTTTTTCAGGCGAGCGTCCCGTACTCAAGACTTCGAGCTTATTTTTGCCCCTGCTGACCAGTCGCCATCGCCTTCATCTGCAACATTTGCTGCATCTGTTTCATCATTCCATCGATGGTAAAGCTGGCGGTGGCCTGCCTGGGCGGAAATTCCCGGAAAGTCATCAACCACTTGCCGACTTCCTGTTGCGCAGGAACAAATAGCCACATTTGATCAGCAAAGAAGCGTGTATAGAGCGCAGAGTCCAAAGAGGTTTCATAAGGATCGGTTCTCAAGTTGACCATGCGAGGGAAGTTAAGCGCCTCTCTGGGGCCACCCCAGCCTTCCCACTGCGCGCCAAAGTATATCTTCCAGTCGTTCCATCGCATTGCATTGAAGTTTGCGTTGTCATCGAAGTAGAAAACATTGCGGCGCGCACTAGGGCCCTTACCGGACAGAAGGTTCGTTTGGTCGTAACCGTCCAAGTGCACTTTAAAGGTTTTATCGCCAGCGCGATGCCCTTTCTTCAGCTTCGCAGAAATATCGGGTTCACCCGCAGCAGCCAAGAATGTTGGCAGCCAATCCTGATGAGAGACGATTCCGTTAATGACCGTGTCTTTTTCGACCACGCCAGGCCAACGAATCAGCGCAGGCACTCTGAAACCGCCCTCCCAGGTCGAGCCTTTCTCGCCGCGGAACGGCTCCGCTCCGCCATCCGGATAGGTATTGGTTTGTGAACCGTTATCTGTGGAGTAAACGACGATCGTATTATCAGCGATTCCAAGATCCTCCAGTTTATCCAACACCCGACCCACGTGATAATCGTGTTCCTTCATGCCATCGGCATACAAGCCGTAGCCAGAGCTGCCTTGCCACTTAGGTGCGAGTCGCGTCCATACATGCATGCGCGTTGTGTTTAGCCAGACAAAGAAAGGTTTGTCGTTGCTGTGGGCTGTATCGATGAACTTCATGGCAGCGTTGGTGAATTCTTCATCCGCTGTTTCCATGCGCTTGCGGCTCAAAGGCCCGGTGTCTTCGATCTTGCCATCGGCGAAAGAACGAATCACACCCCGCGGCGCATAGCGCTTGTGAAACTCAGGATCTTTCGGATAGAAATAGGTCTCAGGCTCCTCCTCCGCATTGAGGTGGTAGAGATTGCCGAAAAACTCATCGAAACCGTGGTTACTGGGGAGGAATTCATCTTTGTCACCCAAATGATTTTTGCCGAAGTGCCCAGTGGCATAGCCGTGGGGCTTCAATAACTCCGCAATCGTCGGATCTTCAGGTCGCAAACCAATATCTGCTCCGGGCAAGCCTACTTTCAACAAGCCTGTTCGCAGAGGATGCTGGCCAGTGACGAAGGCTGAGCGTCCCGCGGTACAGCTTTGCTCGCCGTAGTAATCGGTAAACATCGCGCCTTCGTTGGCTATCCGGTCGATATTCGGCGTTCGGCTTCCGAGCATACCGCGGTGGTAGGCGCTGATGTTTGACCAGCCGATGTCGTCCCCCCATATCACCAAAATGTTGGGCTTGTCACTCGCTGCTGAGGCCGGCAAGGCCAGCAGTAATGCTGGAACGACAAGCAATGCCGTCAAAGCCTGTCGTAGCTGTCTCGTTATCTTCATAGGGTCATCT
>JBDWQQ010000090.1:0-5729 GCA_039986455.1 Halioglobus sp. | reverse complement strand
CCCGGGTGCCGCCCATGATTAGCAGTGGGAGCTGGTCGGGGACAGCAAACATGGCATCTTCTGGATACCCCAAGGCGGTGGCAGCGCCCGTGTGTGCGCCGTAGGCCAGCGCGCCGGCGATGCCCGGGAACCAATCTGGTCGCGCATTGAGCAAAGCGACCGTGCCACCGGCGGAATGGCCCGCGAGAATGACGTTGTTCAAATCCAGAGTGCCAGCGAATAAACCCTCTTCATTGAGTGCGTGTAAGTCCTTCAGAATTGGGCCTATGGCCGTAGCAGAAGGGCTTTGGCCATATCGTTCAGCGGTCAGCTCCGACAGGGCCAGTCCGGGTGTTTGGCTGATGTAGCCGGGCATTTCCTCGGCAATCAGCGTGTAGGTTACGCTGGCGACTCCTGCGCGAGCGAGGTCTCTAGCAAGCCAGGTGTAGGCTTCAGGTCCAAGATTGATTCCAGGCAGAATGATGACAACGGGGAAGGGTGCTGACGCGGTATCTGCTGGGACCAAGCCGCTATTGCGCTCCTCGTCGCTATCGCCATATTTTGCCGGGTAATAGACCTTCAGGGATGCCCTGTCGTAGGGCGCTTCTGCATCTGGCAGGGCAATCGCTCGATAGATGGCTCTGGGTATCATGTTGGGTTTATTCCCTTAGCTGCTGGCCGAGCGGCAATGCTGCCACTGATGGCGCAGAAAAACTTGATATATATCACTCACCTCTCGCCGACTTGCAAGAATAATACGTGCAACGTTAGTAATCGCTGTAGTTTTTGAGGGTACCCCGAGTGCTGATTAATCTTTGGTATGTGGCCGAGTGGTCGGAGAAAGTTGGCAGGGACCCTGTTCGGGTCAAGATGCTTGGCCAGCAGTTTGTACTGTTTCGTGATGAGCAGGGGAAGGCCCACTGTCTGGCAGATACCTGTTTACACCGGGGTGGCTCGCTCAGCCAGGGCTGGGTGACCGACGGGAACATTACATGCCCCTACCACGGTTGGCAGTACAGCGGCTCAGGCGATTGTGTACACATTCCCTCGGAAGAAGACAACGGTCATATTCCCGATAAGGCCCGCGTGGAGAGCTATCCGACGCAGGAGCACTACGGCATGGTCTGGGTCTTCCTCGGTGACTTGCCGGAAGACGAGCGTTTTCCGATTCCACCTTTCCCCGAATACGATGACCCCGATTGGCGCTTGGTAAAGTCTGAATGGACTTGGAACGCTGACACAGGTCGGGTTCTGGAAAATGGAATCGATATCGCCCACGCTTCTTTCGTGCACCCGATGTTCGGTCGTAACCACACCGCCAGACGCAATAAAATCGTCAAGTTGGAGCGTCACGACGGCTGGGCAACTTCCACTAACGAAATGTATCCGCCGCAGTTGAAAGGCGGACTGCGGCGATTTATTCGAAAAAACGAAGCCAAGACCTATGTGCACCCATCATTCTGGCTGGCCGGCCACACGATTCGTATGCATATCGAAGCCAATCCTAAAATGCATATCATTATGTTTGACGCCAATACACCCGTGGATGAAAACACGACACGCACTTTCGCCATTCAGGTACGAAACTTTTTCAAGTCTCCGCTGTTTGATAGGGGGTCGTTGAAGCGTCTGGAAAAAGTGTTGCAGGAGGACACTGCGATTGTGGAGCAAACTCGGCCGTTTTATCTTGCAGATAGCTTGGAAAACGAAGTTTCAGTGAAATCAGACCGCTTTATGAGTACGTTTCGTAAGATGCGTCGCGATCTCATTGAGAAACGTGGTTGGCAAATTGATTCCAATGAAATCGCGGTTCACCGTGGAAAGAAACTGTTTGCTATTCCTTCGCCGTCCAGAAAAAACCTGCTTGAGAGGGGAGAGCAACCTTTACTGGACACGGTGCCGTTACGAAATGCCGTCGCCGAGACAGTTTAGCTCTGTTGTCGCGTCGCAAAACGTTTTTTCAAAATCTAAACAGCGCTTGAACAGGCGTTTTATCGAAGTTCGAAATCAAAGCGATAAGCGCACCGACTTGCGTGACGTCTAGTTACCGTCCGGCCTGGGAAGCGTGCGGCTTCCGCCCCACAGGGTAGCTACCATGGCCTTTGCAGCTTCTTCACCAAACAGCCTGTCTCCCAAATTGTTGGCTGGGTCTCGCTGACAGATTGTTTTGCGTATGAGCTCGTCTCTTGCTGCGATGGCGGGGCGGTCTGCGGGGTTTGTTAGAGGCGCCTCGTCCACCCAGTTGAGCCAGCGGTCGAGTCGGGATAATGCGATGCCCTTCACTTTACTCAGTACATCGTCTTCCGCTTTAGCGGTGTAACCTACAGCCGTGGGCGTCATAGCCACCCTTGTATAGAGGTCGCGACTAATAAACGGATTGAAGCGATCATCTTCCTGAAGGTCTAAAAACTCATCGTTTACCTCGGTGTAGTACTTGTCCACGTACTCGGCGTTGGCCATGAGTTCCACCCGAGGTATGTAGTCCATGTACATGAAGAGATCGGGCACGGTGCCCAGTGCAAAGCCGAAATTGGGCACAAGGTACTGAGGCCCCAGGCTGATCGTGATATGCATGTTTGTGAAGCTGGACTCAGGAGAGCCGATGTAAGAGTGCACATACCAATCTATCTCGGGGCCGGAGTAGGTCTTCAAGGACCCTTCTGCCCCTGTTCCGGCACCGCCCAGATTGCTGTAATCGTCAAAACGCTCACTGCAGGGGTCTCGGACGAGTTCAAACCGGGATTGAATACGATCGTTCATCTCCCCCAGAATTTCCCACAGGTGGTTGAATGTCTCTCGGTTGTCGACATCTGGGCTGGCTTCCACGAGGTCGATGATGGGAGTGAGAATTCGTTCGCTCATAGAGGTTTCCCGCCGTCTTAGAAGGCAAATTCACGATTATTAGTCGCATCATAGGGTAGGGCTCAGCTCAGCCGCTTGACTAAAATCAAATTGGACAGACTCTCAATCCTCTACATTGGGCTCGTCGGCCAAGTGAGCCCAAATTGGAGAGGAGAATGGGGCTTCGTGTACGGGACCGTCGCTCCCCCGTGGATCCAGAGGGTGTCTTCTTTCGCAACTGGGCCACAGCCGAGTGCCTTTGGCAGTGAGTGTGCGTACAGCCTGTCCATGACGATAAAGTACCGTATGACGGACTCGCTCGCCTGGGGCGGTCAGCATGATGAAGTCTGGTTCCATGTAGACCTCGCTGGCGGCATCTAAATTACGGGCATTGAAGGTCAAGATTCCCGGTCCGCCTGACATGCCCACGTTTTCATAAGCGCCGGGCCCGAGCGGGTCGAAGATGAGGAGGTTGTCTCGAATTTTTCCGGTAAAGGTTTTTGCCGCTAAATCTCGGCCGCGAATATGTACATTGGTCAGTGACAGTTTGTGGCCGTCAAAGTCAATGTACACCAGATTGTCGAACGGTCCTGGGCCTGGCGACCCACTGCCTGCTGAGGAATCGTCTTCCATTGGCGTACCGTCGAGATTATAAAGTTCGATATGATCGTGCCAGGTACCTCTCATGAGCATCAGGTTGTGGCCAACCGAGCCGATGGGGAAAATTGGATAGGGACTGTCCATACTTCGATCCTTGGATTTGGCAGACAATAGCAGGATCATAACAGTTTAGAACTGACGCGCAGTCAAATAATAAGATGAGGTTAGCAATGAAAACAGTAGTGGTTACCGGAAGTACTCGAGGCATCGGCAAAGGGCTTGCTGAACAGTTTTTAAGGCGCGGCTGCAATGTAGTTGTTTCTGGTAGAAGCCAGGGCACAGTCGATGCAGTTGTAGCGCAATTGGCCGAGGCAGGTGATCAGAACAAGCTCTTGGGAGTCGCTTGTGACATCACCGATGCTGAGCAACTACAGCATCTTTGGGACGCATCAGTCGCCCACTTTGGTCGAGTTGATGTATGGGTAAACAATGCCGGTATGAGCATAGCGCGTAAAAACCTTGCGGAAACTAAACCTTCAGACCTTGTCGCCATCGTTAATGTCAATCTCACTGGGCTCATGTTAGCCAATCGCGTTGCTTTAGTGGGAATGTTCGAGCAGGGCAGTGGACAGATTTGGAACATGGAGGGTTTCGGCAGTGGCAATCAGGTGCAGCCGGGTATGTGTGCTTATGGCGCCACCAAGCGCGCCGTGAATTACATCAACAAATCATTGCAGAAAGAAGTGAAAGGTACCGACGTACAAGTGTGCACTCTGAGTCCCGGTATTGTTGTGACTGACTTGCTGGTTGGGGACTATGACACGACCTCACCCGAGTGGGAGAAAAGCAAAAAAATCTTCAATATTCTGGGAGACACTGTTGAAACGGTAACGCCCTATCTGGTGGACGGTATTTTGAAAGCCGGTAAGTCCGGCGCCAAGGTGGTTTGGCTCACCGGTGGTAAGGCATTCTCACGGTTTATGACCGCAGGGTTCAATAAACGAGATTTATTTGCTGACCTGTAACTCGTCGATGGCTGTGGTGAAATCAAGGCTGTAATAGTTTCAAGACTGCAAAACGTTTATGACTGCATTGGGTTCAACACTGCATTGGGTTCAAAACTGCATTAGGTTCAAAACTGCAGTCGTTTCATGACTGCGGCGCAGCCGGCTTCTGCCGAAATTGCAGGGCCAGCGTCCATACAAGAATCAGAGCGGATATCGCGCCAAAAAACACGAAGGGCCCGGTCTTCATCCAATTGTCGAACAGGTAGCCGCCCACGACGCTGGCTACCAAAATGCCCACCGCGCCACAGAGTGTGAACAGACCCACCACAGAGCCACGTAATCTGTCCGGTGCCTGTTCCGCAATGAGCACGCCGCTGGTTATGATGCAGCCAACCTCTGCCATACCGATAAGAATAAGACACACAATAGTCGCACCGCTGAACGGGTCCGTTAAAAAGAAGGTGCTGCCATAGCCTACTGCACCGATTGCCAGGGTGACCGCAAGGGCGCTGGTGCGCTTTATTTTATCCGACAGGATGCCGAACACAGGTGCTGATAACAGAGACGCCATATAGGAAATAGCCAGTACGCCGCCCCCTTTACTCAAAGCTTCAGCAGAACTCATCCCCAGTTCCTGCGTGCCATAAACCGAAGCCCACAGCGTGAAAAACGTTCCCACTACGGCCAGGTTGCCACGGGAGACGAACGAGGCCGCATAAGCAAGTGCAATAATTGGTCGACGCGCTTCTGCAACGCCTTCGCGCATTTGTTGCAAGAGTGGGGTTTTCCCTTCAGTGGCAATGGTCTTGCCTTTGCGAAGCCCAATGAACATAACCGCGCCGATAAGCAAGGTCACCAGTGCCATACTGCCGTAGGTGGCGAGCGCAGATTCGCTGGCGTCCAGACCCCGACCTTTAAAAATTGCGGGTAGCTTGAGGAGGAACAACGCCGCGGTCATCGCTCCCAAGCCATTCATTATGCCGAGGTAGCCAGTGGCTTTTCCGCGACTCGCGTTGTTGGCGTAGTCAGCCATGAGGGTTATAATCATTGTGCTAACGGCAGCGATACCTGCTGAGTAAACCACCCTTGCTAATAGTAACCCCGAGATGTCTTTGACCAGCCCGTAAAGCAGTATTCCTGCGGCGACCAACATAAAGCCCATACCGGTAACAGCTCTGCGTCCAATCCGGTCAGAGAGTCCGCCCCACAAGCCCACGGTCAAAATAATGACGATTTCGCCCCAGAAATTGAGGTTGCCGCTGACGACGCCCTGGCGAGAGCGATCTAAACCGAGTACCTCGT